>NZ_CP031222.1:2400000-3088676 GCF_003351745.1 Aquirhabdus parva
TCCTCAACAACCACCATTTGATAAGAATAGTCCAGACCCAAACCACCATTCTCGACAGGCTTATTGATGCCAAGTAGTCCCAGATTACCCATTTTTTTAAAGAGTTCATGGGCAGGAAAAATATCGGCATTTTCCCAGTCATTCACATGAGGATTAATTTCTTTGTCAACAAACTGTCGTGCGGTGCGGCGCAGCGCTTCGTGTTCAGCCGTAAATTTCATCACTCATTCCTTTAATCTGAAAATGGATTTCGCATTTGACTGTTCTTTCGCTGACAACACAGCGCGCAATCTTAAGAGGCTTCTCTTACACCATGCTTTAAAAATGCTCTTAAGTATGGACACAGCTTTAGCAAAACCACTCAGCAAAAAACAACAAATTGATATGTCTTTTTTTGCTAATCCATTTATCAAAAAGTGCCTTGAATTTGATCTGGGTCAATACCACGTCATTCATAAGGGGTAATCTAAATAGCATGCAGGATAAGCTGAAGCATTTGGAGGCGGCGATGAACATACTTCACGAGAAGCTATACGATCACCAAGAAGATGAGCCTTGGGGACTAGCGTTTGATGATGGGTTCCCCGAATACCTTTATGCCATTTATCGCTATATGACCTTTGGTTTATGTATGAGCGGGCTAGTTGCTTATTTATGTGCCAGCAGCTCTTTATATCGCACCCTTGCAACTGAGCCTTTTATTTTACCCACGCTGCTTGCCATCCCACTTGTGGTGGTCGTCACTTTAAGTACCCAAACTGAGCACATCCGAATATCCACCGCCAAGTTTTATTTCTTGATGTTTGCCGTGTTGATTGGATTCTCATTTGCTGGCATTTTTCAGATTTATCTGGGCGATAGCGTTGCCAAAGCATTCTGCGCCATTGCGGCCGCATTTTTTATTTTAAGTATCGTCGGCTTTTTTACCAAGCGTAGTTTGACCCGTATGGGGACCTTACTGCTCTTAAGTTTTGTCGGCATCTCCGTATTGGGTTGTATCAATGTCTGGGTGACCTCCCCCCCCATTGACCTGATCATTTCATCAGTTGGAATTGTGATTTTTTCAAGTCTGACTGCTTTTAATACTCCAAAAATTGAAAAACGTTACTACACCGTATGTCCTGATTGTGAACCACGAAATCGTGAACCGATTTTAGGCGCACTCGGTCTTTATCTCGATTTTATTAATGTTTTTCTAGCACCCTTGAGATTGACTTATTCCAAGTCATAAGTGTTTGCACGGATCCTCACTCAGGAGATCTAAATCATGTACAAGAATATTCTACTGGCTATTGATGGTAGCACGACATCTGATCTGGCACTGCACGAGGCGCTAAAGTTTGCAGGAACTGGCGTCATGATCACAGCGGTCACCGTACTCGACAATCCGCTACAAAGCTACAATACGCCAGATGCACTGGCATTCAACTTTGAGCAAGCACATGCTGAATTTGCAAAACAAGCAGAGCATATCTTAAAAAATGCCGAAACCTTAGCGTTACAGCACGCTCAGGTTTCACTCAAAACGCAACTGATCGATCTGGGTTTCAAGTCTGGACATAATGATATTGCTCGCGCTCTTTTGCAGGCTGCTGATGATATGAAAGCCGATTTAATTGTGATCGGCACACATGGTCGGCGTGGGATTAAACGGCTCTTCCTTGGTAGCGTCGCCGAACAAGTAATTCGTCGTGCAAATCAACCAGTATTGCTGATTCGCAGCCCTAATGATGCTACAAAATAGTTTAGATTTAGAATAGTTTTCGGGGCCATGCCGTAAACAGATACCAATCATCCGAAATGATGCTAGGCTGCTTCATGCTTATTTTTCGCTCAGGAGCAGTATGATGACTGCACCGATCTCATCCTTGCTCTTAGATAAAATCATAGATTGGTTACCTGGGCTATCGATGCTACGCCGCTACGAATCTAGATGGCTGGTATCCGATGTCAGTGCTGGACTAGTGCTCACAGCAATCCTTATTCCTGTGGGTATGAGTTATGCAGAAGCTTCTGGGTTACCTGCCATTTACGGGCTCTACACAACAATCTCTACCTTGTTGATCTATGCCCTTTTTGGGCCAAGTCGGATCTTGGTCTTAGGACCAGACTCTGCACTTGCTGGACTGATTGCCACTACGATCCTGCCCCTTTCCAACGGCTCCACAGACAAGGCGATCGCACTGGCCAGCATGCTGGCTCTGATGACAGGTGTGCTGTGTATTATCGCGGGTCTGCTGCGTTTAGGATTCATCACCGAACTCTTATCTAAACCCATCCGCTATGGCTACCTCAATGGTATTGCGCTTACCGTGTTGGTTAGTCAACTGCCTAAACTGTTTGGACTTGAAACAGAAGGGGGTAATCTGATCCAAGAGTTGATTGCATTCATCGATCAGCTCGTATCAGGTGAGGGGCATTGGTTGGTCGCAGCTATTGGTTGTAGCTGTCTTGTGATCATCAAATTGGGACAACGCTTTTATCCGCGCCTACCTGCCATCCTCATTGCGATGCTACTCGCCACCTTGTTCGTCAATCTTTTAAGCCCTCAAACCCAATCAGAAATTGCGGTCGTAGGTCGCCTACCTCAGGGGTTTCCTGCTTTTGTTTGGCCAATCTTATCGATGCCAGAAATACAAACCCTATTTGCTGCTGCAATCGCAATCACACTGGTCGCTTTTGCCGATATGAGCGTGTTGTCACGCACTTATGCGCAGCGTTTGGGGGATCAGCCTAAACCCAACCAAGAACTCATTGCCTTGGGTCTAGCTAATTTGGGATCTGGGCTTTTTCATGGATTCTCGGTTAGTAGCAGTGCATCACGGACACCCGTTGCAGAGTCTGCGGGTGCCAAAACCCAATTAACCAATGTGATTGGAGCAATCGGTATCGGACTTGTACTTTATTTTAGTCCAGCTCTACTTCAACATGTCCCACGTGCCGTGCTTGCCGCAATTGTGATTGCGGCCTGTTTGTCGTTAGTCGAGATTGACGGGCTCAAAAGACTCTATCGTATACGCCCCAGTGAGTTCTGGTTGTCGATCATTTGTTTTTTGGGCGTTGCGCTGATCGATGTGGTGCAAGGGATCTTTTTAGCCGTTGGCGTAGCGCTTATTGCTTTTGTCTGGCGAGCATGGCGACCTTATGATGCCGTATTAGGTGTTGTAATGAATCAAGGGTATCGTGATATACGCCGTCACCCCGAGGCTGAACAAATCACAGGTTTACTGATATTTCGCTGGGATGCTCCACTTTTCTTCGCCAATCAATCCACCTTCGATGAGCATATTCAGCAAGCTATTGAGGCTGCGAAAACACCGACTAATTGGATCATCATTGCCGCAGAGCCTATAACCGATATTGATGTAACTGCCGCAGACATGCTGCTTGCACTGAATACTCGTCTAAACAATCGACATATTGAATTGAACTTTGCCGAGATGAAAGGCCCCGTCAAAGACCGCCTCAAGGATTATGGCTTGTTTACTCTGATTGGTGCGGAGCACTTTTTCCCAACTATTGAAAGTGCAATTGCGCATTATCTGGCACGTCCGCAACGCTAAATTTCCCTCAAAGCCTTGATCTAGGTCAATACCGTACTTATGTATAACTTGTAGCATCATAAATAAGCACAGGGTTATTTCGAACCTCAAATTTGGTCCTGTATCCATGCAATTCCAACGGAAGACTTGGAGGTCTATGATGTATAAAAATATCTTGGTAGCTGTTGACGGTAGTCCAACCTCAAAACTAGCGCTACATGAAGCCTTGAGGCTTGCAAAAGAGGGGGCTCAAGTCAGGGCGGTGAATGTGGTCGAGAACCCTCTGGCCGGTTATATGACACTGACGATGGTGTATAGCTATGAGGTGATGCACGGCGCTTTCCTTAAAGTCAGTCAGGATATCCTCAAAGGTGCCCAAAAAGATGCTGAAAATCTCGGTCACATTAAACTGGAAACCAGCCTAATTGATTTAGGCGCGACTGCGGACTTTGATATCGCTCCCGCTCTGGTCAAGGCAGCGACAGACTTTCAAGCGGATCTGATTGTTATCGGAACGCATGGCCGACGCGGTATCAAACGACTTTTTCTCGGCAGTGTCGCAGAGAATGTCATCCGACAATCTCTGGTACCTGTTTTGCTGATTCGGGACGCTGAAAAAACGCATTGAGCGCATATCCCCCCCCCTTAAAGCGGGTCGCTCTGTACTATCCCCCTAAATGCTCTTCTTGACGAAAGGGCATTTAAAGTGATTTAAAGGATAAAATTCGATAAAAATGATAAGATGGTTCGGTTACTGATCAGCAAGGAGTGCTGGTGAGGTCAATGGGATCATCTTTATGGATATTAAACATTTAAATCTTCGTGAATCACGCGCAGCGCATTGTTCAGATTGCGCGCTTAATCCTATTTGTCTCCCGCCAGCATTAGCCGATGAAGATCTAGATCAATTAGAAAATATCATTGGTCGTAATCGCCCCATCCCTCGCGGTGGTGTTCTATTTCGCCAAGGCACCCCATTTGAAGCAATTTATGCTGTTCGTTCTGGGGCCATCAAAACATACTCAACTGCGGCAAATGGCGCAGAGCAAATTACAGGATTTTACCTCCCCGGTGAGATCGTAGGTCTGGATAGTATCGGAAATCCTGCCTATGAAAGTACGGCTACCGCACTGGGTACAACTGCCATATGCGCCATCCCATTTGATGCGCTGGAAGTGCTATCTATGAAGCATGTTAGCCTGCATCATCATCTATTTAAACTCATGAGCTCCGAAATCCGCAATGACCATCAAATCATGCAGATGGTCGGTAAACGCCCTGCAGAAGAAAAAGTAGCCACTCTACTATTGTCCTTTACCACCCGACATAAACGTCGCAAACTCAATGAAAATCACATTTATTTACCCATGTCTCGTGCAGATATCGGTAATCACTTGGGTTTAGCACTCGAGACAGTCAGTCGGATCTTCACCCACTTTCAAGAGATTGGGGTGATTGCCGTAAATGGCAAAGATGTTACGATTCTAGATCGAACGACGCTTTGTGCGTTGGCTGATCCTGTTTGAAGGTTGAGGCAGTTTGCTCACCTGAACCATCGGATGATATCCTCTGTACATCAAATACCCGCCATACATGATCAGCCCAACACCCAAGCCGTACCAAAGCAAAATATAAGATTGATCAAAGACAAAGGGATGAACAGCCAGAGGTTCAGGCAGCACCGCTTTCAGTGGACGAAGACCTGCAAAATTCTGCCAAGCTAAATCACCACCGCGTGCCCAGCTCTCCCAAAGTTCACGGCTCATAAACCATAGAAAACCAAATCCAACTGACAAAATCCCTACAACCCCCTGAATCGAAAATTCCTCTCCGTAGAAATACAAAAACGCCCCCACAGTCATGATAATCACCAGACTCACCGGACATAAGAAGTGAATGATCATCGACATACTGACACTCGCAAAATTGGCAATCGCGATACTGACTAGAAACAATATAGCTGCCAAACTCACCACATAGGATTTGCTCATGATTGACTCCAAACATTATTCTTCTCATGATCACTATATGAAAATCGAACAACTGGGTTATTGATCTAAGTCAATGTTAAGCAGAGATAGATCACCCATTAAAACAAGGGGGGAGTGATCATATTTCTTTAAGCGTCAGTGCTATTGATCTAGATCAATGCTGTGTGTCTGCCAATGACTAAAATACCAATGAACCAATCTTGTTGTGATTTGGATTTTTTATAAAAGCATAACGACATCATTTTGGAGAGAGAACATGAGTGGTCTTGATGATGTATTTCTGACAGAGATTGCCAACCATAATCATGTCAGCATTGATGAAGTGCGTGACACTTATGAAATGGTGATGCAGGGACTACATGAGAATGCAAAAATCCATGACTTTATTCCCGTCTTGGCGATGAATACTGTCCGGCAGTATTTTCATGACCGAGCCGTCAATATCACGTTTCAAGCAAACACGATTGAGCACCATTCAGACTCTATCGCGAATGATTTCATGTATTTTCAGGAAACCTTCGCTCGATAGCGAATTGAATAGAAACAGTCTACTAATGATTTATATATGATTTTATTTTTATCACTTAAAAAACCAATCAACCAACGCATATAAAAAAAAGATGTCATATATGAATACGGATAGTCATATTCACGAACCCGTATAAAGCTTGTCACGCCTCAGAAACATATGCCATATACCATGCTATAAATTTTATCATTTGGTATAAATTATGATTTCCCTACTGAAGACATCCACGTTTAAAGTTTCGTATAAAACTCTCCTCTCTGCTGCCCTGCTCAGTGCCTCTCTGGGCACTTATGCATCCTGTTTAGAGGATTATTATGGTGGACAAGAACCTGTCCTCGTCAACCAGAAATTAGCAACCCGCTTTACTGACCTTTGTTTCTCTGCGTTTGGCATCGGCTATTCTGGAGTCACCAAAACACCGTTATGGTCTGCAGAATACCTAACTCAAGCACACGTGCAGCAAGCGGCATCACTGGTTCGTGTTGATAGCTTTCATGAGGAAACAGCCCTGCCTGTCGCTGACCGCTCCACGCTTGCCGACTATAAAGGCAGTGGTTATGACCGAGGTCACAATACCCCGAATGGCGACATGTACGATACCACTGCTCAGCATGATAGTTTTTCTCTAGCCAACATCGTGCCGCAGGTTCCTAAGAACAACCAAGGTATCTGGGCGACACTTGAAAAACGCACTCGCGATTCGGTCACTAGAAATGGTAATGCCTATGTCATTACGGGCGGTGCTTATATCGGTAGCACACTGCAAACCATCGGCAATGGCGTTACCATTCCCACACATATGTATAAAGTCGTGTACTTTCCAAACAAGGATGCAGCAGGCGTATACTGGTCAACCAACGATACCAGTGGGACTTATAGCATCATCTCACTTGCTGATTTAGAAAGTAAAATTGGTATAAATTTAATGCCCACCCTATCTAATACGGTTAAGCAAACCGCATTAAACCTTGATGGGCTATAATCTCAAGACCGATAAAAAAAGGGATCAACATGACTGATTTTATACCTTATGCAGACGAAAGCTCGGTTCTAACCATAGGTGAGTTTACTGCTGAAAACCGGACGGATCGCATTAGTCTCTACGGTTCACTTACACTGACCAAAGATAAGGTGGGCTTAGGATATGCAAAGACATTACAAAGTCTGCTCAATGACATTGTGACGCAGCTCGAAAAGTCTGATCTACCTGATGAGATAGCGATTAAACCCACCAAAACGATTGCCAATCCGTTTAACTGATTCGTTTAATTAGCACATTAAATATTTTGGGCTTCGAAGATTTAAACGCATTGAAAGAGATATAGCAGATATCAATTCAGAAGACAGGGCTTATGCTCCTGTCTTTTTTGTTCTCACCAGTCCACCACTACTACTCCACACTGGAGTCGCATCCTCACTATAAATAACCAGATTACCGTCATCTTGCAGTACGATCTGCATCAGTGGGGCTGCATTGGTTCGTCCAGACTTCGAATGCCAAAGCGCATGATCACCTTTGCTGTTATACACGACAAAGTTCCCATCACTTTGTAAAACAGCCCAATTTCGATCACCCGAGGTATTCGAATTCCATTTTACGTTTCCATTTGATTGGTTATAGATCACCAGATTACCAGTCGGGTGCATGATCAAACGATACAGATCTTGTGGGGATGTCAGAAAATCACCCATGTACAGGACTTGCCCTATATCGAGTTTACTACGTTTAGCAACCATATTTCATTACCCCTAAGGCCAATAATTGAAGTCTCCTTTTTGGTTATCAATCGTTTAAGTTTTATTGTTTGATAAAATATCCTCGCTTTCGCTATTGACTCTACCTCAAACAAAAACCTTAATATTTAAGAATCGTTAAACAAAATCGATTTTCTTTAAACTCTAAAAACATTCCCCTTTTTTAAAGGAAACATCGCATTATTCTTGAATACAATCCTCTGGAATTAATCGATAATCCCGAGAGAGTCATTTGGGTATATCATCGACACAAATGCCTTTTCGCGCGATCTTGACCTAATAAAAATGATTAATTATTCAAATACTTTACATCAAGATTAAAATTGAACTTAAAATAAAATAGGAATACAAAAAAGGACTCTGCAATGACTCATATCAGCCTATTGCGCATCTCTGGCGCAGGTCTACTTCTTGGTCTCTCTCAACTGGCTGCCGCAGAAAGTGATTTGCAAGCAAATCCCTATCGTCCCAGTGTTGGTAGTCCTGCCACACTACCCGTACCTGGATATCTCGAAGTTGAATTTGGTGTTGCAAATGCCAATACCAGTGGCTCAAATACCAAAACCTCTCCCTTACTCTTGAAGTATGCCTTCAATGATCGAATTGGAGTGACCCTAGGCTTGGATCCTTTAACGCAAGTCAAAACAGATAGCGGTCGCACAAGAGGTTTTGGCGATGGTAATTTAACGTTGAAGTTAGCCCAGCCGATTGCAGAAGGCTTTAACATTGGCGAAGAGTTCAGTACCACCTTACCGATAGCGACCCATGATTTAGGGAGCAACCGCGCTGATCAGACCATTAATTTTATTGTCAGTAATGACTTCTCGGGCTTTCACAGTGATATCAATTTGAATATGACACACTATGGTGATCATCAAGATGAAGGGGTTTCACAGAATGCCTGGGGCTGGTCTGCTGGCTTATCACATCCCATTGTAGGTAAATTAAGCGGTGGAATTGAATTGTCCGGAACAGGTCAACGTGGCACAGACTCAACCATCCAAGTGCTCGAGTCTGTGGGATATAGCCTCAGCAATAAGACCGTCCTCGACTTTTATTTAGCCCAGCAGAAAATCAATAGTGATACCAACAACTATAGTTTCGGATTTGGGATTACCCACCTTTTTGCAAAATAATTTTTTTAAATAGCCCTCTACAATAAAAAAAAGCCTCAGATTCTGAGGCTTTTTTTGCTATCACTAGGAGTAGACTACATTAGTCATCCCAGCGATGATGTTTACGATGATGATGCTTATATCCACGATATGAACGACGGTTTTCGTAACGTGAATTGACTTCGGCATTATGACTCTTGGTCATTTCATTACCGATGGTTGCACCACCAGCACCGCCCAGACCCGCACCGATCAATTGTCCATTACGGCTACCACCACCCAGCGCCGCACCACCAGCACCGCCTAAGGCACCACCAATTGCTGAGCGACGACCGCCAACCATTTCACCACCTAAACCGCCACCTACACCAGCGCCAATAATACCGCCAGTTTTACCGCCCAGTTGCTGGCCTACAGCCGCACCCGCCACACCGCCTAATCCGCCTGCTACTGCATTACGCAAGCTGTCATCCGCAAAAGCAGACTGCCCAATCAAAGCAGCTGCACTTAAAGCCACAGTCACTAGAATTTTTTTCATAAGATTTTCCATCCAACTTTTCATTAAAACCGCATCGTATCAATCAATATTTGAATTAATAGGTCTGCACAGCACCGATTGCTATCGAATATATGATGTACATCCAGCCAATCTCAAAAAACAGCGACTACAAAATCGCTGCTGAATCTCTATAGGCTACTTAAATCAACTTAGAAATGACTTAGTAACGGTCATATCCGCGATTCCAGCCGCGATCGCCTCTATCTCCACGATCCCAACCACGATGCCAACCGTTGTCGTGATTATAGCCTCTATAGTAACCACGGTCTCGATAGCCGTCGCCGTAATAGACCACTTGGCGGACGGGATATGCAACTTCACGAACTGGGTAGTACGCTGGTGCTGGGTAATACGCAACCGGCGCAGGTTGGTTGTAAACCACCTCAGGGCGTTGATAAACTACCTCAGGACGTTGGTAAACAACACGGTCACGACCATAGTAGCCATCTCGTGAGTTCGCTGCGATAACTGCACCACTCACCCCGCCGATGGCTGCACCGACCGCAGCACCATTACGACCACCGACAGCATGACCAATCACCGCGCCAGCTACACCGCCTAAAACAGCAGAACCGACAGTGTCATAGTCTGCAAGCGCAGGTTGTGCAACTGCAGCACTTACCAGTAAAACACTAGCAATCATTAACTTATTCATCTTCGTTACTCCTACGAGCGATAATGACTCGCACAAACTACAATCAAACTGACGGCGAGATTCCATGATTGAAGATTAAGCGGATTATCGCGGGGTAACTACACATAAATTGTAGAAGCCTGTTACATCTCGAAACATTTGTATGCCCTGCACCATTTTTCCAGTCAAATATGGAGAAACGATGAAGGAAAGCCATGTTTGGTCAAATAACAGCAATACATTGATTTTAATTTTTCGCGAATCTCGCGCACAAAAAACAATCTTTCTGATTCCAACGTTCAAAAAATGCTAAAATATTCGTTTTCCTATTTCAAGCGGATTAGCTTTTGAATCAGACTATGATCTGATTACGAAGTTTTCAGCGCTTTTGCACTTTTGGTCACAACATTTTTTGGTAACACGCATGACTGTACAGACGTTTGATCCAACAACTTCCACACTCCAAGCAACCCACTCCGCCTCGCCAGCGCAGTTGCTTGTTGACGACTCTAAACCGGTTAAACGTCTGTATATCGAAACCCAAGGTTGCCAAATGAACGAATACGACAGTAGTCGTATGGCCGATCTATTGGGTGACTCCCATGGTTATGTTGTGACCGATGATCCAGCGCAAGCCGATATTCTGCTGATGAACACCTGCTCAATCCGTGAGAAAGCGCAAGAGAAAGTGTTTAGTGAATTGGGTCGCTGGCGCAAACTAAAAGAACAGAATCCAGAATTGATTATCGGTGTGGGTGGTTGTGTCGCATCACAAGAAGGCGACGGTATTCAAAAACGTGCACCCTATGTCGATATGGTTTTTGGACCTCAAACACTACACCGTTTACCGCAGATGCTGAATCAGCACAACGCTAATAAAGCAGACAAAACCACCAATCAAAAAATCTCTCTGGTCGATATCTCCTTCCCAGAGATCGAGAAATTTGACTTTTTGCCTGAACCCAAAGTGGAAGGCTTCAAAGCCTTTGTATCGATCATGGAAGGCTGCTCAAAATATTGCTCCTTCTGCGTTGTTCCATACACCCGTGGTGAAGAAGTTTCTCGGCCACTGGATGATGTGATTGCTGAGATTGTTAGCCTCACGTCACAAGGTGTACGTGAAGTAACACTGCTGGGTCAAAATGTGAATGGCTATCGCGGTGAAATGCATGATGGCGGTGTCTGTAATTTTGCTGACTTATTGCGTTTGGTTGCAAAAATCGAAGGCATAGGTCGTATCCGCTACACCACCAGTCACCCACTTGAGTTCTCCGATGAACTCATCAATGTCTATGCGGAATTACCACAATTGGTCTCTCATCTACATTTGCCAGTACAAAGCGGTTCAAACCCCGTTTTGGCCGCGATGAAGCGCAACCACACCATTGATGTCTATATCGAGAAAATCAAAAAACTACGTGCAGTACGTCCAGATATTCATCTCTCCAGTGACTTTATCATAGGCTTCCCCAATGAAGGCGATGCAGAGTTTGAAGACACACTGCAGTTCATCCGCGATTTAGACTTCGATCACTCTTATAGCTTTATTTACTCAAAACGTCCGGGTACCCCAGCCGCAGAACTGCCTGATCACACCCCTGAGGATGTCAAAAAAGAACGCTTGGCGCGTGTTAAAACCGTAATTAAGGCCTCTACCGTTGCCAAAACCGATGCGATGCTGGGTCAGACCTTAAAGGTGCTGGTTGAAAAGACATCTGATCGCGAAGAAGGTGCATTGATCGCCAGTGCAGACAATACCCGTTTGGTGCAATTTGTTGGCGATACCTCATTGATTGGCCAGTTTGTAGAGGTCAAAGTCACTGGCATTCGCAGTATGAATTTGGTACAGGCAGACTTGGTTGCGGTATTGGGTTAATTCAAGGTTAGAAATATAAACCCTGATTAAAAGCAGAATCTAATTAAACGAGGTGTATATGAAAGCGATACACCTCGTTTAGGATATAACGTCAAGCGCTTTAGATCACACCCATCCGTCCAGCATGATAGTCTCGGAATGCCTGCTCAAGTTCCGAGCGAGTATTCATCACAAATGGACCATAACGGACAATCGGTGCATCCAGCGGATCGCCGCCGATCAATAACAGCTCTGCAGCCCCTTCAGGATTAATGATGTGGAGTACATCTCCAGCTGTCAGTGTCGCAATTTGCCCAGCTTCAAGGTGTTGTCCTGAGTCTCCGATCTGAACCCTACCCGTCATCACATAAAGTCCGAGTTCCGTGGCTTGAGGAGTCGGGATCGTGAACTGCCCCTCTCCCAGAAAACTCGTATGGGCAACAACAGGATGACCATTTGATCGTACTGGCCCCGTCAGGCCAGCAACTTGCCCAGCAATGACACGCGTCTTGCTCTTTCCATCCTCGCTGACAAAGACTGGAATGACATCCGCACGGTAGTGTTGATACTCAGGCGCATCATGCTTTTTGCCTTTAGGCATATTAAACCAAAGTTGTACGCCATGATTTCGCCCACCCGTTTTTAGAAGCTCTGGATCAGGGCTTTCATCATGGATGATGCCCGCACCCGCGCGCATCCATTGGACTTCACCTGGGCGCATACTGCTCGTATTGCCCATACTATCCTTATGGACAGAACTGCCTTCTAAAAGCAGAGTCAGTGTCTCAATCCCTGCATGAGGATGAGCGGATGCACCTTTTGCTTCACCAGCCTTAAATTCGATAGGTCCAAAATGATCCAAAAAGATCACGGGACCTACTGACTCTGATGTATGCGATGGAATTGCGCGTAGTACATCAAAGCCATCGCCTTCGATAGTTTTGAACGCATCAGTAACTTGCGCGATTGATGTTATTTTTTGAACGATATTAGTCATCATCATCTCCTAAAAATGAACCCGTCTATAGTGATAGATTCATTGCTTATGAGGCATGATACTCGCTAATGATCATAAACATAGATAGGACAACTGCAACGCGTCGTTGCAGTTTTAATCCCTTTAAAAGATAAAACAGATGACATTCAACATATTTAGAACAACAAAGATAGCACTAATGCGCCTTCAACCACTCCGCCGCATACCCTGCCACATCCTGCCAGCCCTTCTCATGCAAGACGGAATGGGTATGATCTTCAAAGACCTTATAGGTTGCTTTATATTTCTTTGCAATATGACGCACGACTGATTCAGGCACAATACGATCAAGTCCTCCTGCGATCACCAGAACTGGGCATGTTACTGCATTCGTGTCTACAGAAGATGCTTTCTTGCGATCAGCGATCCAGAATGCAATTTCATATGCCGCCTGACCCGACTCAAAAGAATACTTGTCATAAGTTGCGCGTTGTTCTTCTGGAGACAAAAGCTCCAAAATTCCATACTGTGCCTCTTCAAACGTAATGCGCATCGGCTTACGCCAAAAACCCCATTTCGTGAGAACGGACAGGAAGGTTTTGGTTGAGGATGGACGCAGCGCCAGAATACCTGCCGGTGGTGCGCTGGTCAGGAGCACCAGTGACTGAGCCAATCCGCGGCTCGCCAAAATCTGAGCCAACAAACCACCCATCGAGTGCCCCATCAGAATCGGCTTTTCATCCAGTGCGCGAATCTGCGCTTCTAAATCTGCGACATAATCCAACAAGCTCACAGTGCCCAAAGCTTCTGGTGCAACTGTACGATACTGCTCTTCATGGAAGCGTAACGTCGGCGTTATCACACGATAGCCCTGTGCCTCAAAGAAGGGTTTGTAATGATCCCAGACATGGCCCCCACCCCACATGCCGTGAATCATAAAAATTGTTTTAGCCATTGTACGCTTCCCTTTTTTTAAAATAATCGACTGAAAAATCAACCCATGATAGACGCACGATAAAGTAAATCTAGATTGCCGTCTAGCAATGGATAATGAATGATCAGTTCGCCAAAAATATTTCCTTGTCAATCCAATCGTTGCTAATTTTATGCATAATATTATCGTGAAAACCACAAAAAAGACGCGCTGACCATGCTATAACATGCATGAATGTTGCATCATAAAAGATGTCACCAGATGCAATGATTGTGATCTTCCTCATCACTCATTTAGTAAAAGGAAATGCCTTGGTCGCATCCATCAGTCGTACCGTCGAATTCTCTGGCATTACGCTAGAACGTCTCAAAGCCATGGTTGGTGGGTACAACGCCCACCTTAAACTCATCGAACAACGTATAAACGTCAAAATATCCCATCGTGGTAGTTTGTTCGTCGTTGAAGGCGAATTAGACGCGGTGGAACGAGCGGAAAGCTTACTCGAACGGCTGTATCAAGAAACTGAAGAAACCCGAAATCTAACGCCTGAGCACCTGCACCTTTTGATTCAAGGCAGTCAGACGGATCGGACTTCGCACGTCGATGAAGATGACGACGATGAGGATCCAGAGGTTTTCCTCAACACCCGTAAAGGTAAGATTCTGCCCCGCGGTGCAAATCAGCGTCGCTATGTACAGCGTATATTAGAAAGTGACATTTCTTTCGGTATAGGTCCAGCGGGAACGGGGAAAACCTATCTTGCTGTGGCTTGCGCCGTTGATATGTTGGAGCGTAATGAAATCCAGCGCATTCTTTTGGTGCGACCAGCCGTTGAGGCGGGTGAGAAACTGGGTTTCTTGCCAGGCGATCTTTCACAAAAGATTGATCCTTACTTACGCCCACTCTACGAT
This sequence comes from Aquirhabdus parva, assembly GCF_003351745.1. Classification (NCBI taxonomy): domain Bacteria; kingdom Pseudomonadati; phylum Pseudomonadota; class Gammaproteobacteria; order Moraxellales; family Moraxellaceae; genus Aquirhabdus; species Aquirhabdus parva. The sequence goes on from NZ_CP031222.1 coordinate 2,414,802, forward strand.
GCACTGTATGACATGCTGGGTTCTGAAAAAGTCGCAAAGCTGATTGAGCGACAGGTGATTGAAGTTGCACCGCTCGCCTACATGCGCGGTCGCACATTGAGTCATTCATTTGTGATCCTAGACGAAGCTCAAAACACCACGCCGGAGCAGATGAAAATGTTCCTGACGCGGATTGGTTTTGGTTCACGTGCAGTGATCACCGGCGACATTACTCAGGTCGATTTACCACGCGGACAAATGTCAGGTTTAGCACATACGTTAAAGGTCATTGAGAAAATCGAAGAGATTCATATCACCCGTTTCCACTCACGCGATGTGGTACGTCATTACCTTGTCCAGAAAATCGTTGAGGCTTATGAAGATCACGACCTGAATGAAATGGGCGAAAAAATCTCTGCACGACGCGAGCGTTTAGCGCTGCAAAAAGCTGCGATTGATGCCAATGACAAAGCCAGCGATGCACAATACCAAGAGCTCCTTGAAGAGCCCGTGGTATGAACCGAAGGCGCCGTCCTGTGTCATAATGCAGGATGGCACCTTTATGCAACGAGCGCTTAATGACAGCAAAACGTAAAGACGTCAGCACGAAAGACCGTGCCTCTAAACGTCGAAATAAAAAACTCAATATCTTACTGCAACGGGTATGCGAATCCCCTGCGCTCCATGTGCGCAAGCGAGATTTACAAACGTGGATTTGGGAAACGCTATCTGTCGTTGGTATCAAGAAGAAACGCAAATGCGAAGTGGCCATTCGTATTGTGGATACGCCTGAAAGCCAGCAGTTAAACTTTGCTTATCGTGAAAAAGACAAACCCACCAATGTCCTCTCCTTTCCTTCAGACCTACCCAAAGAAATTTTACTGATCCTTCCCAATAAACCGCTGGGAGATTTGGTGATCTGCCTACCAGTGGTGTTGAGTGAGGCGGATGAACAAGGCAAGACCCCCAAAGAACATCTGGCTCACCTCGTGGTGCATGGCGTATTACATTTACTGGGTTATGACCATGAAACCAGTGCAAAAGATGCTGCTGAGATGGAAGCGCTTGAAATTAAAATCATGCATCATTTGCACTTCCCTGACCCATACGCAGATCGCTAAGCAAGACACTTCAATCGACATCAAGATGGGTGAGTTGTAGCCCCATCTTGATATCTTGATCATCAAGTGCCAACATCCAGCTCATTTTCATCAGAAAAACGCCATGTACGAATAATATGCAACTGACTATAGCCCTTCATGGCGTCATCAAAACGGCCATAGGGTGCACCTTCTCGTACCGAAGCTTTAGCGGCTTCATCAAGAATGTGGTAACCCGAAGTCTGCATTAAACGAATCGCCCGAATCGAGCCATCACGCTCCAAAATTACCATCAAGCGAACATCGCCTTTGATTCCCCGATTTCGCGCTTCAATCGGATAATTATGATTACCAATTTTTTCAACTTTCCGGCGAAATTGGTTCAGATAGACCGCGCTTGGGTCGGCTTTGGTCGAAACACTATCAACCGTATGGATCGAACTAATCTTACTGTATTCTTGCTTTTGCGTCGCGTATTGCGCTTCAAGGGTAGCGATCATCGACGCTGTAGACGACGATGATTCTTTTTGTTTTTGCGCTTTGCGCATGCGGCGATTTTTCTCTTCCTGAGTCTCGGCTTTCCAGCTTGCTGCGGTCGTTACGGTACGCTCTCCCGCTGCGCTAGGTGTTAACTCTTCTTGTTCTTCTTTGATGATCTGAATCGTTACATTTTGCGCTTGGATCGACTGATTCTGATTTTGAACCTGTGCAGGGCTGGTCAGACGATGTGCAGAGCGCAATACACCCGAGCCCTCTTGGTTTGCTTGGGCAAGATAGTCCGCATCGGGATTATCTTTTTTTGAGTCACTCACCGCCAGCGCAATATCTTGCATCACCGCTTGGTCATCATGCGGTGCAGAAAAAGTAATGGCAAAAATAAAGAAGACATGAACAGCAACGGCCGCGAGAATGGATATCGTTAAAATACGATCAGTACGGCTTTTTTCAATCATTTGAGATGTTAGTTCAGAGAACCACTGCCCTATGACCTGAATTGGCTTTGATAAATAAAAACGCTTTAACTGCAGCTCAACCATGATCTGCCCTTCCAATTGGCTATTTACTGAATCGATTTAATCAGAGTGAATTAATTTGGCACTAATATAGGCGATTTCTGATTGAATCTACACTCACAAATGCATCCTAAAGTGTAAAATCGTCCTAAGTGAGTTCAATTTCACCTTTTTCAGACACTTGGTTATGCTAAATTCATATACAGTTTAATCAACCACGGAAAGTAACAAGATTGATGAAGAGCGTATTATGTTAAATTTTCTGCAGAAACTGGTTGATGGTGTGAAAGACATCTACCAGAAAGCTGAAGACATTCTTGAGGAAGAACGCGAACTTCCGCTTTCTCAAAAACTACTCAATGATACGATTGAGCGCTATGTCACCAATAATGTTGATCAGATTCAAGACCTTCATGCTGAAATTTATGATGGTTGGCTACGCCTTTTCGCCACGATTAATGTCAAGGGTGTGAGCGCTCAGCTCTATGTGGATCTCTACCTTGCTCAACTGCAACTCAATAGAAACATTCAACAACTCGTTTTTGAACAAAAAAGTGAAACCCATGTGGTTCGCGTTGATTTTGATAAAATAATCAAAAAAGTCGCCTTCCAAATGGTGGTCTTATATTACAAATTTAAAGGCACAGACCCACTTGGAGACATCCTGAGCAGGCTTGGGATTATTACGGTACATAACGGACTGCTTTATTTAGATCTGGGCAAATATCTGGCGGATAACCAAAAAGTCATGCGTGTACTGCGTCGCGTTGAAATCAATCGTGCGGAATTACGCGAGAATTTATTTGTGCTGCAAGCGAACTTAAATTTACGCGCATTGTTCGGCAGGAATGCTGAGCGACTGATTGATGAATTCACGAATGATGGTGATGATCAAGAGGAAGTAGACATCACTATCATTGAAGGACAAGTACGAACGATTTATCCTAACGAAGTTGATTCAAAATAACCCGATCACCAACAGGTAGTTTTTACCCCATGCCTGTTGGTGAGGTCATGCGCATTAATCCTCGTCTTTAACTACATGTGCCTTTGCTGAAGCGACATCGACAGCAAGCAAGTCGCGTGTCCGCCACCAAGTCAGTGCCAGAATAATCATTGTCAGTGAACCACCAAAGATCACAGATGGAATTGTTCCCATGAGACGTGCCATCACCCCAGACTCAAAAGCACCGAGTTCATTACTCGACGACACAAACATGCCATTCACCGCCGCGACACGACCACGTAAGTTTTCCGGAGGGAACACTTGCAATATCGTCTGACGAATCACAACGCTGATGCTGTCAAATGCACCGATCAATGCTAGTGCTGTTAGTGACAACCACATGACTTTGGACAATGCAAAAACTAAGGTAAATACGCCAAAACCCGCAACTGCAAGGAGCATGTTGCGCCATGCATGATGCGTGGGTGGATAGCGCGTCAAGACTACCATCATCAGCAATGCACCCACGGAAGGTGCCGCGCGCAGCAGTCCTAAACCTTCCGCCCCCACCTTCAAAATATCATCCGCAAAAATCGGCAATAACGCGACAGCCCCTCCAAAAAGCACCGAGACCAAATCCAATGAAATCGACCAAAAAATGATTTTAGTTTTAAAGACAAAATCAAAGCCTTCTTTTAAATTGAGTAAAATACTGTCGTGATGTACCGTTGGAAACGTTCTCTTCTTAAGCACGACCAAGACCGCAGAACAGACAAGCAACAAGATAAAAACCAGATATAAGGTGTCATGCAGACCAAATGCCGCGTACAAGAAACCTGCGCTGACAGGACCCAATACAACGCCGGCATTCCAAGCCACCGTAGTCCATGTCGCTGCATTGGTGTAAATCTCACGAGGTACAAGGAAAGGCTTCAAAGAGCGCGATGCAGGGCTATAAAATCCTTGCACCATGCCGAGGATAAAAATCACCCCATAAGATGACCAAACCAATTGGGCTTGACTGAGTATGCCCGCTTCATGCGCTGTAAATAATCGACTAAAAATCAGCGGTAAGGGCAATGTCAACACCAGACAGATTTGCATAACTCTCTGACGGTTAAACTTATCTGCAACGTAACCACCCCACAACGACAAAAGAATAAATGGAATGGCCTCTGCCAATCCAATCATCCCCAGTGTTAAGGGGTCATGAGTGAGCTTATAGAGTGAATACGCCACCACGATTTCCTGAATCAAAATCGCAACAGCCATACAAAATTGATTAATCGTCACCAAGGTAAAATCACGATGACGTAATGCGGCAAACGCATCATGTTGCTGAGTAGACATGCGGTGTATCAACAAAATAGCGGATGGTAAGACTATCAATTATCGACCAAAAAGTCATGATTAACGATAACGTGGATTTTGCAGATAAACAGAAAAGCTTATGAACAAATACTGAAAAAAAGCCCACCGCAATGTGGGCTTTTTTTAAATTCAAATGATCAAAGTTGCAATGCAGCAATCCTAATTAGATTGAAAATTTACTGCCCAATGTGAATAAGCGCTGATAGGCTGTTGGGAATAAACGCTGTAAGCCATCCACCGCATATGCTTCGGGTCCAATCAGGACACGACGCTTATCCGCTTTGACACCATCCAGAATAATCTGGGCAGCTTTAGAAGCGGGTATGCGCATGACTTTATCCGCCATGGCTTTTGATTTTTGGGTATTGATTCCCAGTGACGCCACGTTCTCACTCATTTCAGCAGTATGAGCAATATTGGTTTTGATACCACCCGGATGAACACACGTCGCACTGACACCAAATTTGCCCATATCAAGTTCTTGACGAAGCGATTCGGTAAAACCACGGACAGCGAATTTACTGGCGTTATAGGCACTTTGCGTTGGCTGTGCGGTTAACCCAAAAATACTGGAGGTATTGATGATGTGTCCATCACCACTTTCTTTTAAGTAGGGTAAGAATGCTTTGGTACCATAAACCACGCCCCAGAAATTCACGGCCATCATGCGCTCATAGTCGTCTATGCTATGCCCTTCAACTGTATTAGACATGGCGATCCCCGCGTTATTAAAGATCAGATTCACTTTGCCATGTTCTTTTTTGACTTTGTCTGCCCATGCATACACGGCATCTTGTTTAGCGGTGTTCACCACATCGACAGTGACTTTAACTTTATAGGGTTTGAGGAGTTCCACCGTCTGTTCTAAACCCGTTTTATTGATATCACTGATCGCAACATTACAGCCAGCTTTAGCCAGTAGCACGGCCAACTGTTGCCCCATACCAGAGCCTGCACCTGTAATTGCCGCAACTTTATTTTTAAACGTTTTCATGTGAGTCTCATTTTGAATTTGTCATGCCGATACTACATTTGACAATATTCATTGTCAAATTATACTCATCCGTTATTTGTATTTTTTTCGATGAACCGTTAAAGTCTTTTTATCCCCTTGCATCAGACCTAAAGCCAAACCGATGTGCGCTAATTACAAACCGCCAAGCTCTCCGCAACTCTCTTTATTCGACTCACCGACTCCCACCTTTGATTCAGTCAGTGAAGCATTTCCAAGTGACCTATGCCCGATCTTGGTTTCAGGATCAGACCATCACTTTGCATGGCGGCAAGCGGTGTTTGGTCTAGTGCCGGAGTGGGCAGATGATTTGAAGTTCTCCAAGCATACCTATAATGCGCGTATGGAAACCGTAGCAACAAAACCGAGCTATCGTAGCGCTTGGCGCAACAACCAATTTGCACTGATTCCAATGCAATCTTTTTTCGAACCCTGTTATGAATCCGGCAAAGCAGTACGACATATGATTGAACGACAAGATCAAGAGCCCTTTACCGTGGCGGGGATCTGGGACCTTTGGTCCGATCATCTAGACCGTGTGCATTCATTCTCCATGCTGACCATCAATGCAGATCACCACCCTCTCATGAAAAGGTTCCATAAACCGCAAGATGAGAAACGCTCGCTGATCATCGTCCCACCCGATTTACGCAAAGACTGGATCAATGCAAATCACCGAACGGCTCAAGAACTGATCTTTGAGATGTCCGCAGAGCAGTTTCAGACTTCTCCTTTTCCTATCCCAGCAAGACCCAAGCCCAGCTCATCAAACTGGGAACTGTTTTAGAGTACTTCTGCCTAACAGCCTTGTTGATACTGATGGCATCATCATGACTTTAACGCATGGAGGATTTTCTCTGCATCTAGAGAAGTCATGTATTTAGGCACCGCATAAATCCCATGCGCTTCAGCAAAAGCGCCTTTGATGATGGCTGGAAAATCCTTACTGTCGATACGCGGAATACGAGTATCAATTTCTAACTCATGCAGCAAGCTCTTGACCCGTTGAATAAAGAGATCCGTCGCCTGAGCTGAGCTAAAGTGACCAATGACGATCCCGGCCTGCTCAGCAAGTAGCGCTAAACGCTTTTCAGATGCCTGACGGTTAAACTCAAGGACGTGTGGCATGACGATTGAATTCGCCCGACCATGCGGAACGCCATAGTAGGCACCCAATTGATGCGCTATAGCATGGATATAGCCCAATGCCGTCTGATTCATTGCAAGGCCCGCATAATGAGAAGCAAGTGCCATCGCTTCCCGTGCGGCAAGATTGCGACCATCCGCCCATGCCGTGGGCAAGTTCTCAAAAATCAACCGTACTGCTGCACCCGCATAGAAATCAGATTCGGATGAGGCAAACTCGCTCATCCAAGCCTCAAGGGCATGGGTTAAGGCGTCTAGACCTGTATCTGCTGTTACGCTCTTTGGCATACCTTGCATAATGACGGGATCGAGGGCAGTAGCAAGAGGCACGAGCTTGGTATCCAGCACCAAGCCTTTTTGATGCGTTTGATCATCTGAGACCACTGCCCCTGCCGATACCTCTGAGCCAGTTCCCGCAGTTGTCGGAATTACAAATAAGGGCAATGACGCTTTACGGGCTTTGAGTATGCCGACCAATTGCTGAGGTGTTTTTTGATTGGATGCAGACAATGCAATTACTTTTGCAGCATCAATGGCAGATCCACCACCAATCGCAAGGACGCTATCACACCCTGATGATTTAAGCAGCACTAGCCCTGCCTCAACCACACTAAAAGTAGGGTCAGGAGTAACGCCTGAATAAATGGTGGTTTTAATGCCATGCTTTTGCAATTCAGTTTCGATGGGATGAATCACGCCAAGCTTATACAAAACAGCATCCGTCACCACCAGAACACGCTTCACACCTAATTGGGCGATAGTTGCACATAATTTCAAGGATGAATCAGCTCCGACCAACACCAGCGGCCTAGGTGCGGGCATGACACGCATAATGACTTTAATAGCGGCAAGCTGTGCTTTCGCTTTAACGCGTGTGGTGATATCTGACATGATGCCCAAGACTCGTTAAACTGATGAATGAAGATTGATTCTACCAAGAAGAACATTTACAACAATGTCTGATTTGATCAACCCTATTGACGCTTTTGACCTACAGTTCATTTAGCCTCTTATAAAAAATTGGCAACCGTTTATCTAAATTGTTTTATCCATTTGGTATAAAAATGATAACCTGTTCACATATTTTAGGTTATAGAGTTGGGTTGTGAAAAATAGCTGGGTTATTTTTGTCGTCTTACTGCTGTTGTTCGTCGGATTGTTTTTTCTATTCTCATTATCCGCAGACTTGTTTGTAAAGGGTTTATAAAATTTAAGACTGATTAGTCAATAAAAATACGCCGTTATCTATTTGCTTTACAGTAACTTTCTGGCATTCTCAAACCTTTATATAACTAGGTTTTCAAGGAATGAAAAAGCTACTTATTGTCGTCCTTTTATCTTTGACGTCTTTAGCGCAAGCGGAAAAAATTACGGCTGCGCCAACATCGATTCCCGCGGCACCAAGCCAAACTGCCTCAAAAGCAGTCTATCTAATGAGTGTGGCCAATTACTTCAAAGCGCTCACAAAGCAGCGTAAGTGCGGTATTTTGAACTTTGCTCAATACAATGCAACCAACAAGCGACTTGAAAATGTGCGCGTGCGTTTAGTTGCGCAGTATGGCGAGGAGCTTTTCCCTGCCAACGCACAAGTCACAACACCAATCAGAGGGGATGAGTGCGACCAAGGCACCCTAAACTCGTATACCACACATGTTGAAGATGTCGAAAAGCTCTTAAACAGTGCAAGTTAATCCTTAACGCTCCGAATTAAAAGAAACCCGCTTTATGCGGGTTTCTTTTTTCGAGAGGTCGTCATCTCTGTGACTTATATCCAGCGATTTGACCCAGTGTGAAAAATATAACTACAAACACATCAAATTACTGTTTATCTTTTATATTTACTTTGCCATTTGGTTAGATTGAGTGAGTCCCTGACTTTCCCCATGTATACATAAGACTTGCTTACCTTCTCCATCGGGGGTAAGAGTCTTTGCCCACGCTTGTTGAGGTGGGCTTCTTTTTAATTCGACAATTATTCCAGATCATCCAGAAAATCATAGGTCGGCACAAAAAATAAGGTTCCGCTAATTGGCGTACTAAAGTCGAGCAGTCTATCGACATAGCCCTCTTTACTGCCCAAGAACATATGCTCAAGCATCTGTCGAGTTGTCTTAAAAGAACGCGCATAGCCGATAAAAAATGTCCCATACTCCCCTTTAGCAGGATTAGAAAACGGCATGTTACCTCTGACAATCTTTAACTCGTTGCCGTCTTCATCAAAGGCTTTGCTCACCACATTATGCGCATTTAATGGTTTAACATCGTCTTCAAGCTCCACATCATTAAACTTTCTTCTTCCAATCACTTTCTCTTGCTGCTCAGTGGTCAGTCCTGCCCATTTATCCATATTGTGCAAATACTTTTGGATAAACGCGTAGCTCCCCCCTGTAAACTCAGCATCTTCACTGCCGACATAAGCATAACCTTGTGCAATCACGGCTTCAGGATTTTCCGTACCATCAACAAATCCCAAAATCGCTCTGCCATCAAAGTATCGGAACCCACTGGTCTCGCTAATACAGAAAGTCGCTTCTTTAAGCTTGGCATTAATGATTGAAGCCAGTTCATAGCAGATCGCTACTTTATTGGCGCGGATATGAAAGAACAAATCACCTTCAGTGGATACCGCTGTATGCTTTTCACCTTTGATTTCTTGAAATTCAGACAACTCTTTAGGCTTTGGTTGATTGGGAAACAACTGATCCCATGCTTTAGAGCCAAACCCTAAAACAGCACCAAAATTTCCATCCGGGAATCGATTATTTAGACTGCGAGCCAAGGCGGAGAAATTCGCACAGAAGTCTTTTATAGTTTCTAAAGACGTTTCACCACTGTTAATCCCTAACACGATGAATAAAGCATTTTCACTCGAGAGGTTATGAATGACGGGCTGTAATCTTAATGGGGTTGTCATAAGTGTTGCGTTCCTTCTGAAACAAAGTTGTAGATCAAAATAAGTTTGGATCGACTAATTACTGTTTGTATTTGATCATATTTCAATGGGTTCTATTTTTATGCCTATTCTTAATCTGAGTAAAGTAAAAATAAGTTCGAATCTATAAAAAGTTGTATCTCAACATAAAAAATTTCTTTTATTTATTAACCCTTAAATTGATGAGCAAAGTTAATCATTCTTCAGAAGTCTACCTTTTTCTTATTCATGAAATTTACTACAGGATACCGCAGATCATCGAAGGACTTTAAAGCTTTGCAATACGACTCAATTCCACTAGAATTTGGCGTTTTTTATGATGACTTGTCGCTTATGACCTCTCTGCCTCGCCGCGATATTATTGCATTAGGATTAATGACCTTCGCGCTTTTTATTGGTGCCGGCAATATTATCTTCCCACCGATCATCGCTCAACAAGCCGGTCAGCATGTTTGGCTGGCTGCAGGTGGATTTCTAATTACGGCAGTAGGTCTACCCATCATTACCATCATGGCTTTATCGAAAGTCCAAGGGTCAATTGAAAATATCAGCAGACCTTTAGGGCATGTGGCTAGTCTCATATTTACGGTGGTCTGTTACTTATCAGTAGGACCTCTATTTGCAACACCGCGTACGGCCACAATCTCTTATGAGATTGGTTTTTCATCCTATTTTGGAATATCTTCAAGTCACTTACTTATTTACAGTGCCATTTATTTTTTTGTAGTGGCATTGATCTCACTTTATCCCAATAAATTACTCGATAGTGTGGGACACATCCTTGCACCTTTAAAGATTGTTTTACTGGCTATTTTAGGAATTTCAGCAGTTGTTGTACCTAGGGAACTGATTGCACCTGCGATCGGTCCTTATGTGGATCACCCCATTTCTGAAGGTTTTGTATCTGGTTATCTAACGATGGATACTTTAGGCGCATTGGTCTTTGGTATCGTTATTGTGCAAGCGATTCAATCTCGTGGTGTTTCAGAGCCAAAACTAATTACTAAATATGCCATCATTGCCAGTTTGATTGCTGGCGTAGGCCTGACCTTACTTTACGTCAGCTTATTTAAACTAGGCATGTTGAGCCATGACGTTGCCCCAAATGCTGCGAATGGCGCTCTTATTCTTCATGCTTATGTACAACATGCCTTTGGCAGTTTAGGCGGGTTACTTTTAAGTGCGCTGATTTTTCTAGCCTGTATGGTGACTGCGATTGGTTTAACCTGTGCCTGCGCTGAGTATTTTTCAGAACTGACTAAAATTCCCTATAAATTATTAGTCATCGTTTTAATCCTATTTTCACTGCTTATCTCAAATTTAGGTTTGACTAAATTAATTGCAGTTTCTGTGCCTGTTCTCAGCGCAATTTATCCACCGAGTATTGTGATTATTATATTGAGCTTCTTTTGGCAGCTTTGGAACAAGCCTCAGTATGTCGTCACCCCAGTCACGATCGTTGCATTCATCTTCGGGGTGATTGATGGTCTGAAAGTGGCAGGATTCCCCAATTCATTACCTGAATTGATTCAGCATTTACCACTTAATGAACAGAATCTCGCTTGGTTAATACCTTCGTTTAGTACCCTGATCATATGCGTCATTATTGATAGATATAACGATTAAACAAACGGATGAGCCTAAAAAGCAAATCTGGCGGTTTAGAAAGGCAATTTAAAAAAGTGAGACCTTCTAAAACGAACAAATCAAAAAATGATCTCTAATCTTGGTAAAAGAACAACACTCAACCAAATGGAATAATAAAATACAATTATGGCATAATCATTGCTTTACCATTTGGTAAATATTCTTTGAATGAGTAGGCTGATCATGGGCACATTCTTAGGGTTTATCTGTCAGTATTGCGATTCAATGCAGTCGGAGTCTTTTGAGTATCCGGCAGACTATCACCGGTTACACAGCACGTCCTGTACCGAATGCGGACATGTGATTACTGTACGCGTCAAACAGAGTCAGATCAAAGACTACGAATATTCACTATTGCAAGTTTTCTTTTCTGAAAGTTCTGGTAAGGAGAGTATCAGGGAGGGATGGGTGTTTATTCCTTAAATTTCGGGCATAAAAAACAACTATTGAGCAGCTTTGGTGCATCGGATGCATATTTAATTCGTTTGTATCTTTTCAAACTCGACATCACCCAATATCTTCTTCATATTAGCTCTAATTGGATCGCAAAGTTTTTGAAGATTATCAGGTCTGGTCATGAATTTAGCAAAATCTAAACCTTTTGCCTCACTAACATTCATTTCATCATCACCAAATTTGACATGACATTGTGGGCGCAACTCCTCACTATAATCCTTCATAAAAACATAGCCACCGATGCCACAAGCCTTGTAAACATTATTCATATAGCTGCTTGAGCCAGCTAGATTATTACAATTTTCTTTAGTTACAACAGAATCTGGAATAGGTTGCGCAAGTACGCTAAAAGAAAAAATACTTAATGCAACTAAAGCCAGTATGCTTTTCATATCACGATCCTAAAATGCTTGTATATATATTTGTGGTGAAGTCTTCAAAGATTACTATAGTTAAATGTCTATTGGGCTCCATCCTGAAGCAAATGAATAAATAAAAATTATTTCACAAACATCGCCCATAAAAAAACCCAACATAATGATGTTGGGTTTCTTTAAGCTCGAAAGCTGAATCTTGGTGCCGAGGGTCGGACTCGAACCGACACGTCATCTCTGACAGTGGATTTTGAGTCCACCGCGTCTACCAATTTCACCACCCCGGCAAGAATGATGTTGCAGGCGCACATCATACCTTCAAAGAATTTTGTGTCAACCCCTTCTTCGGTTTAGTTGTATTATTTGTTATCATATGGCGCCTTTCTTGAACTGATTGCTTATTTCGTATGCAACTTGCTGATTTTCACTACTTCCTCCCCGATGAACTGATTGCCCGTTACCCACTTGCTGGTCGTAGTGATTCACGTTTGCTGTGCCTCTCCCATCAAGGAGAGATCAGTGACCGCCAGATTGTCGACTTGCCCGACCTGCTGAACACTGGTGACTTACTCGTACTCAATGACACCCGCGTGATCAAAGCGCGTCTACATGGCTTACGCCCTAGTGGCGGTGCAGTCGAAGTCCTGGTGGAGCGAATCACGGATACGTACCATGGCCTGGCGCATGTCCGAGCCAGTAACTCGCCTAAATCAGGCGCAGTACTGACGCTTGCAGAGGGTCAAGTCAAAGCAACGGTTCAGGGTCGCAAAGACAATCTCTATATTCTTGAGTTTGATCAGCCAGTGCTGGAAGCGCTTGAGCAATATGGTGCACTTCCCATCCCACCCTACTTTAATCGTCCTGCAGAAGAGTCTGATGAGACACGATATCAAACTGTGTTTCACGATCCAGAAAAATCCGCCAGTGTGGCCGCGCCAACTGCTGGCTTGCATATTGATGAAGCGTTGTTAGAACGTCTGCATGTTAAAGGCATCAAAACTGCCTTCGTAACACTGCATGTTGGTGCAGGGACTTTTCAGCCAGTACGTACGGAAAACATCAAAGACCACGTGATGCATGCGGAATGGGGTGAGGTGCCACAAGAAACCGTTGATGCCGTGCGTGCAACTCAAGCGCAAGGCGGAAAAGTGATTGCAGTTGGAACCACTGCTACACGGGCGCTAGAGAGCGCAGCACGCGCTCATGGCGGGTCATTACAAGCATGGTCAGGTGAGACTGATATCTTTATCTATCCTGGTTATCAGTTTGCGGTTATTGATCGCTTGATGACAAATTTTCACTTGCCTGAGTCGACATTACTCATGCTGGTCTCTGCACTGACAGGACGCGACAAGATCATGTCCGCCTATCAGCATGCAATCGCGCAAAAATATCGTTTTTTCAGCTATGGCGATGCCATGCTGATTGATCGAGCAAATACTTAAATTCTAGTAAACAAGACATCATCCTCTGCCAACTTTCATTATTGAAGTTGGCAGATACATTGCACGACATTCGCATTAAAACAATTGTTTTAAGCCTATTTATTGAAGGAAACTCCATGACTGCTGCAACACCCGCTCAGCCAGCGTTAAACGCGACTGACAAGCCGTTAATTTTTGAAAAACTTGCACAGGATGGCTTGGCTCGTCGTGGTCGCGTGACACTGGCACATGGCGTCGTAGAAACACCTGCTTTTATGCCTGTCGGGACTTACGGCACAGTCAAAGGCATGCTGCCGCGTGATGTCGAGGAAATCGGTGCGCATATCGTATTGGGCAATACCTTCCACTTGTACTTACGTCCGGGTCTGGAAGTAATTGCTGAACATGGCGGTTTGCACAATTTCATGCAGTGGAATAAACCGATTCTGACCGACTCTGGTGGCTTTCAGGTTTTTAGCTTGGGTGCAAAAATCAAAGAAGAAGGCGTGACATTCCGCTCACCGATCGATGGCTCAAAAGTATTTCTGTCTCCTGAAAAATCCATGGAGATTCAGAAGACATTAAACTCCGATATCGTCATGATTTTTGATGAATGTACACCCTACCCGGCAACATACAGCCAAGCACGGATGTCTTTGCAGCTCTCTCTACGCTGGGCCAAACGTTGTAAGGTCGCCCATGAAGGCAACCCCAATGCCCTGTTTGGTATCGTCCAAGGCGGCATGTATCCTGAACTGCGTGATGAATCTTTAGAAGGTTTAACCGATATCGGCTTTGATGGTTATGCCATTGGTGGTTTGTCTGTTGGCGAGCCCAAAGAAGAAATGATCAAAATTCTGGATTATCTTCCGCGTAAGCTGCCTGCCGATAAACCACGTTACTTGATGGGTGTCGGTAAGCCTGAAGATATCGTTGAAGCAGTGCGCCGTGGGGTCGATATGTTTGACTGCGTGATGCCGACCCGTAACGCGCGTAATGGTCATTATTTTATCAGTACTGGCATCGTACGGATTCGCAATAGCCAGTATCGTCATGATATGCGCCCACTGGATGCAAATTGCAGTTGCTATACCTGTAAGAACTTTACCCGCTCCTACCTGTATCATTTGGACAAGACGGGTGAAATGCTGGGTGCAATGCTCGGTACGATCCATAACCTCGCCTACTATCAAACCTTGATGCAAGGCTTGCGAAGTGCCATTGAACAAGGTCAATTAGAAAGCTTTGTGCAAGCTTTCTATGCCGCACGTGAAATGGAAGTTCCTGCATTCGCTGGCTAAAGCTTCTTACAGGCATAAAAAATGGCGTGTTACATGACACGCCATTTTTTAACACTTTTTAGGACTTTATCTTATTTAAGGATCGCAGCCGAAGGTTGTTTATCCACCAGTGCTTTACACAGCAATGCGTTTTCACGAGTCTGCTTAAAGCTGCGTTCAGTACCGACCAGCTCTTTAACACGCGGCTCAAAGAACGCTGTCAATTGATCGGCATCCTCTTGTGAACAGCCATTACCGCCAACCAAACCGGGGATGCGTCCACTGGTGTGGCTACCGGTACGTTTAAGCACTTTGTCATGATTACGCACAAACCAATCCCACGTCGCGGCGCGACCCTCGCCATACAAACGGCTTGAATTCAGCAGATAACGCATCTCACCCACTTTTACACGCTCGTCAATCGCCACATTACGTGCAACTTCAGCATCAGCTTTTTGACTGGTTGCCCCTATCGCCGCAAGAAGGGAAAGACGCTGGGCGGGATCGCCATTGCGTCCTAGTTCTTGAATAAGCTGATCCAAAACTTTGCGGCCTTGCTCCTGCACAGCCACACTTAAAATGTCACCAAGCAGTTCAGCATTAACCGCTTGTAAATTCAGCGTACCTTTCGCATTCGGTTTAAGTGTTTTTTCACTTTGAGCCAGTAATGCACTGCGAACTTCGGGCAATTTAATATCAAGTGCCAAGAAATCGGTCAAGGTCGCACGAAGTAAACCGACATCTTCTGACTCGCCGTCATGACGCTCATAGCCTAGAGCTTGCAAACGTGCCAAGTACAAATCACGTGCAACCGCCGTAATCTGTGCATGTTCCGCTGGTGTCTTTGCCAGATACTTGTTCAGCCACACTAACGTCGGGATCAACGCAGTAGCCACTTCACGTGTTTTTGAAGTTGCCAATTGCTTAGCTGCAATCAATACCGCTGACGCATCAATATCACCATGCTGGAATGCCGAATCAATGGCATCGGCATAGGCCAGCTGCTCCGCATCGGACAAAGTGGTCACTTGTGCATTCAACCGCGCCCAATCATGATTGCTTAAACTAAAACGATAGTAGCCTGCTGCATCGGCATTAGGGATATACCAAGAAGAAGCTGTAGCGCCTTTAAGCACGATATCACCTTCAGGTTGCTCTAGCAGCTCACATTGGACTTTACTGTCTGCAAGCGCAGCGCTTGGCTCACCATAGCGTACACAAACAGGAATACCCCATTGTTGCTTTACACTGCCTGTAGAACCATATGGCAAATAACGTTGCTGTTTGACATGCAATACGGTTTTGCCATCTTTACTACTCAAACTCGTCTCAACGAGTGGCACACCCGGTTGATCAAGGAAGCTCTGCATGGCTTTCACAAAATGCTCACCTTGACCTGAAGTTTTGGCGAGTGTCGCGATCAAGTCATCAGCGGTCGCATTACCGAACTGATGCTGTTGCACATGCGCTTGAATACCCTTACGGAACGTATCCGCGCCGAGATAACGCTCAAACATGTTTAGCACGGCTGCACCTTTTTGATAGGTAATCCCATCAAATGCACTGTCGATATCGCCATTATTAATGATCGGTTGGCGAATACGACGCACACTGACCAAACTATCACTCTGCATCGCACCATTAGCACCTTCAATCACTTCAAGATCGGCACGATATTCAGGGTGGAGCTTCTGGGTGACTTTCTTCTGCATCCAAGTCGCAAAAGCTTCATTCAACCAGATGTCATCCCACCACGGCATGGTGACCGTATCACCAAACCATTGATGTGATATTTCATGTGCATTGACATTAAAAGAGGTCTGCACCAGCGATACTGGTGAGTCCTTATCGAGTAACATATAGTAATCGCGGAAGGTCACTAGTCCTGGATTCTCCATCGCCCCTGCGGCAAAGTCGGGGGCGCCCAAGATATCCAGCTTATCGAAGGGATAACCAAAGCCAAAATACTCTTCCAGTGTATGAACGATCGCGGGTGTCTCAGACAATGCATGCTGCATTTTTGGGCCTGTACCATGCGGTGAGATGCCACGAAGTGGCGTCACATGATCCCGCCATGCAGTTGGCGCAATATCTGGTCCTTTAGTCACATCCCATGGACCTACAGCAAAAGCGACGAGATAAGTCGGCAGCGGCTTGGTCGGTGCAAACTTCACAGTGCGCCAGCCATCTTTCGTCTTTTGTTCACTGACTTGCTGGGTATTAGCGACTGCAACCAGATCCTTTGGTACGGTTAAGGTCAACTCAAATGGGGTTTTAAAACGCGGCTCATCAAAGCCGGGAAAACCATAACGGGCACTGATCGCTTCCATTTGTGTCATCACATACGGTTGTCCTTGGAAAGACACCTTGTAAACACCCTGCAACTGCTGATTAAACTTCGTCTTGAACGACAGCTTCACTTGATAGTGACCTGCTGGCAGTATTTGTCCAAAATTCAACACCGCCACGCCTTCTTTCTCTGCTGCAATAGCATATTTGGCTTTGATGGTTTTTGCCGGTGTCGTTTTTTGATCTACGGCCGCGACCTGAGCTTGGGTCACAGTGAGTTCTTCACCATGCAACCAGATATGATCAGCTGGTTGTTTGAGTTCAATATCAATCAATGACGTGCCAGTGTAATCCTGCTTACTCGGATCGACACGAAAATCCAAATGGTAGGATAAAGGCTGTACCCAATCAGGAAGTTTACCTAATGGTGCAGAATCTTCGGGGGTTAAAGCATGTGCGGTTAGGGGTAAACAGCTCATGGCAAGAGCGGTTAAAATGAAGCGGGGTATCGTACGCATTTCGGATTTAATCCTAACAAAATTAAATAAATAGCCAACACTGGATCGCAATGTGGTATTGAACTCAGCCCATGATTTAGCCTAAGTCATTCGGCAGACCAACTGATTTTTTCAATGAATCGGTGCGGTCTATTAAGACGAATCAGGATAGCTTAAGCAAGGATTAAGCCATAAGCAGAATTAATGCAATATCTATCTGTAAAAAAGATAAGAAAAAAAGCAGATGGTCAATTTGACCATCTGCTTTGTATACATATCTACGATTTAAACCATTTGATGATTATTTACAGCGTACATCCTCAGCCGTGTATTTTTCAGAGATCTTTTTATAGGTTCCGTCTGCCATGACTTCAGCCAAAGCCTTGTTATAGGCATTCGCAAGGCTCAAATTATCTTTCTTGACAGCAGCTGCCAGTTTTTCAACCAATACAAAGCCACCGATTTTCAGCCCCGCTTGCGGCATGCTATTCACCGCTGCTTTGGCAGAGAAACGATCACTGACCCATGCATCCACGCGCCCAGCCAGCAGTGCAGAAATCGCATCGGCATCTTTCGGGTAGTTTTTAATTTCTTTCACGTTAGGAATCGCACGTAAATTGGGTAAATAGGTTGTGCCCGTCTGCACGGCAATCACTTTATTTTTAAGCGTTGCAATAGAATTAACCTGTGGGTCCTTAGAGACAATGACCGCACCACTACAATACTCAGGATTCGCAAACGTCACCGCTTTGGCACGCGTTGGCGTGATACCAATTGATGATACTGCCATATCCCAACGATTCTGTGCTAAACCCACCAAAAGGACATCAAAGGACAAGACCTGCCACTCAACTTTAACACCCATCTTTTTGGCAACCGCTTCCATGAGCTCAACATCCAGCCCTGTTCGCACGCCATTTTGAGTATAGGTAAATGGTGGGTACGCAGTCTCTGTCGCAACGATTAACTTACCACTCGCTTTGACTTCCTCGATCGTTCGAGCCTCTGCAACGACAGACATGACCAAACTCGCACATAAAATGGAGAAACGAATCAGAGAGTTCATACGCGGTCCAACTTAAGAAGGGGAATTAAAATCAAGATGTCGATTTATGACCATAGGATCACATTGTATAAAAAAACCCGCCAGAGCGGGTCTTTTTGAATGCGATAAAACTTAGCTTTTTGCAGCCATTGGCATAGACATCGCCATAGGCTTAGCTGCTGGAGCAACATTCGCCACACATTTCCCACCTTTATGATGTGCACCAGTGCCGCCTTCCATATGCTGACCTTTAGGACATGCATTTGCAGCACCAGCACTCAAAGCAAAAACAACTGCAGTTGTCGCGATTAATAGCTTTTTCATAACATCCCATTCCTTCGATAAAATGAACTTGCAACCCGATAAAGCAACCGCTTTCGTAAATTATGCCTATCATCAGAATCTGTCAATAGCTTATATGGTAAACAGATAAGTGGCATAAAAAGTCACTAAATGGTCGAAGCGTGCGTAAACTTCCGCATCACGAGTGCTGCAATGAGTGCCAATATCAGTAGCACACCTGTAAACCCAACCACAGACATCCACGCCCCATGATCCCAGAACCAGCCACCAAAAGCCCCCATGACACTGGCACCCATGTAGTACGCCAATAAATATAATGACGTGGCATGCCCTTTAGTCCCTATCGCCATACGACCGACCCAAGAACTAGCGATAGAATGGGTGGTAAAGAAACCGATTGTCATCACAATGATTCCCATAACGATCAAGACCAAAGCATGAGAAAGCGTGAGTCCAACGCCCAAAGCAGTCAGCAAGATGCCCAAAATCAACACAGGATAGCGTCCGAACCGATCAGCAACCTCACCTGCTAATGATGAGGCGATGGCACCGAAGATATAAGCCATAAAAATAAAGCCGACTTGCGTTGCTGACAAATTAAAAGGCGAAGCCAATAAACGGAATCCGGCATAGTTATAGACAGTAACAAAGGCTCCCATCATCAGGAAACCGACGGCAAATAGCACAACCAACTCGGGGCGAAGTAAATGGCTGCGAAAGGCATTAATATGAAATGCCATCTTGAATTCAGTTTGACGTTTAAAGTTTTTGGATGCAGGTAGCAGTGCCTTAAAAACCAGTGCCAGTACAAGGCAGAGTCCGCCCATTACCCCCATGGCGACTCGCCATGAGCTGACTTCGGCCAGATAACCTGTCGTCACTCGCGCGACCATACCGCCAATCGCATTACCTCCGACATAGAGCCCCATCGCAAGACCCAAGCCTTTCGGATGAATTTCCTCAGCCAAATATGCCATCGCCACTGCAGGCACGCCACCAAGCATGATGCCTTCAAGTGCACGTAATACCAGAAGAACATGCCAGTTCGGTGCAAAAGCAGCCAGTAGATTCAATACTGCCGCTCCCAGCATCGACATGGACATCAGTTCTTTACGCCCAAAATTCTCAGAAGCTGTGCCAACCAGCACTATAGATAAAGCAACAAAACCCGTCGTCAATGACAATGCTAAGGCGCTCTCTGCTGCACTGACATGGAAAGGGTGCGCAAACAAAGGCAGGATCGCCTGCACACCATACATTAACGAAAAGGTACAGAATCCTGCGGCAAATAAGGCAATATTGATCCGACGATATGCCGCAGATCCTTTGACGATACCGATATGATCTTTGGACTGCGTTTTTTTAATCTGAGAAGAGGAAGGACTGATAGCAACGGGAGATGGCTGTACGCCAGCTTGAGCACGCATGATGATCTCTAAAATTAAATCATGGACGCATTTTAAAACTCACTGACCAAACAGTCTAATATATAATACTAGTCTTCTTCATTGCTTTTATATATACCTATGGACATACGCCATATACGCTACTTTCTTGCCGTCGCCGAAGAGCAGAACTTTACGCGCGCGGCTGCAAAGATGGGCATCGGACAACCACCTCTTAGCCAGCAGATCAAAGATCTCGAGCATGAGATCGGTGCGCCGCTCTTTCATCGCTTGGCGCATGGCGCTGAACTGACTGAAGTCGGCAAGGCCTTTTTGCAAGAAGCTGTTCACGTGATCACCCAAGTCGAGCGTGCCAAAAGTGCAGCACAGCGCGCAGCCCGGGGGATTACCGGACGATTACGAGTCGGATTTTCAGCATCAGCGATTTTTAATGCCATTGTCCCTACGGCGATTCGAGCGTTTCAACAGGCCTATCCCGAAGTAAATCTCTCTTTAAACGAGAGCAATACTTCGCAGCTCCTCACAAAACTTGCCAATGAAGAACTCGATGTCGTTTTCATTCGCCCTGGATCGATCAAACTGGATAGTGTGGACTTTCAATTACTCGACGAAGAGCCAATGAAGATCGTCTTGCCCCATGAACATCCGCTTGCGACCCACACCGTATTGCCGCTGACGGCACTGCGAGATGAACCCTTTGTAATGTTCCCGCGCACAGTCGGTTTTAGCTTATATGATGAGATTATTATGACGTGTCGACGGGTTGGGTTTGAACCCAAAATTGGACAAGTCGTCCCGCAAATTTCTTCGGTGGTGACGTTGGTCGCTGCAGGACTCGGGGTGTCTATCGTTCCTGGCTCTATCGCACAAGTCAAAATTCATGGCATTGAATACTTAGACATAGAAGGCGATGCACCCGTTGCCCGCCTGGCGATTGCATCTAGACGCCATGAACACTCAATTATCGTGCAGCACTTTAAGACACTAACATTGTCTAGATTGGAATCATGAAACGGAATTAAGTGGAGGTTCCTTCATACCAGCCCTTAGATCGATTCACAACAGACACAACCAGCAACATAATTGGCACTTCGATCAGTACGCCGACCACGGTCGCCAGCGCTGCTCCTGAATGAAAACCAAATAGACTAATCGCGGCCGCTACTGCCAATTCAAAAAAATTAGATGCCCCGATCAATGCCGATGGACAGGCAATATTGTGTTTCTCTCCCACTACCCGATTAAGCCAATAAGCCAGTGATGAATTGAATATGACTTGAATCAAAATGGGTACGGCAAGCAGTGCAATGACCAAGGGCTGCTTGATGATTGCTTGCCCTTGAAAAGCGAATAACAAAATAAGCGTTACAAGTAACGCTGTTATCGACCATGGACCTATCTTTACCATGGCCGCATCAAACGCAGCCTGCCCCTGTGCAAGCAAAGCCTTACGTAAAAACTGGGCAATGATGACCGGAATCACAATATAAAGCACAACAGAGGTAACGAGAGTCGCCCACGGTACAGTAATCGCCGAAATGCCGAGTAATAGTGCAACCAACGGGGCGAATGCCACCACCATGATGCTGTCATTCAGCGCCACTTGAGACAGGGTAAAGAGTGGATCACCATGGGTCAGGCGACTCCACACAAACACCATCGCTGTACATGGAGCAGCGGCCAATAAAATCAGCCCTGCAATATAACTATCCAATTGATCAGCAGGTAAATAAGGGGCGAAGATCTGGCGAATAAATAGCCAACCTAAAAATGCCATCGAAAACGGTTTCACCAGCCAATTCACAAACAGCGTGACACCGATCCCTTTGACATGCTGACGAACTTCATGCAGTGCGGAAAAATCGACTTTGATCAGCATCGGAATAATCATAATCCAGATCAGCAAACCGACTGGTAGATTCACCTGTGCGATTTCCATATGGCCGATGGCTTGAAAGATGCTTGGAAATAATTGCCCTAAGCCTATGCCGACAACGATACAGATAAAAACCCATACCGTGAGGTAACGCTCAAACACGCTCATTGACTGGCTGACCTTGGATAAGCTCGACACTGTAAATCTCCTAACAGTTTTTCAATAAGCGTGAATAGATATGATCGTTAAACAGGTAAATCGCCAATCACCTGAAGTGCCGATTCAAGTTCTGTATGACTCAAAGTATCGATAGGCAGGTTCACCAATAAAGTAATTTTGCCGCGTATCTGAGCAAAGGTCTTGGTAAATGCCGCGCGCTTATCTTCATCACTGCCATCGACATGCGATGGGTCTTCAAAGCCCCAATGCACTTTAATCGGACTACCGCGCCAGAGTGGACAAGACTCCCCTGCTGCGCTATCACAGACGGTAATCACGATATCCATTTTTGGAGAATCTGGTTGAGAAAACTCATCCCAACTTTTGCTTCTGACATTCGCTGTGTCATAGCCAATCGATTGTGCCTGCTCAACAGCAAAAGGATTTACGCGACCACTCGGTTGACTCCCCGCGCTATAGGCTAAAAAACGGCCTGCGCCTAAAACATTGATGAGTGCTTCACTCATGATGCTGCGTGCTGAATTGCCAGTACAAAGAACCAGTACCTTATACGTTTGATCAGACATATTGCCCTCCGAATGTATCGTATCGATTATTAATTGGAACGTTCGCAGTCCACATCACCAACAGCACACGCTTGCCCCTCTGGCATACATGGCTCTCCCTGACAACAGTTCTCGGTCAAAAAGGCGATGAGAGTATTCATGGTCTGAAAGTTGGCTGCGTAAATCACGAATCGCCCTTCCTGACGAGAAGTCACCATACTGGCGTGACTCATTTCCTTCAGATGAAAGGACAGCGATGACGGGGCAATCCCCGTTGCTTCGCTAATCTTTCCGGCAGGCAGCCCTGTAGGACCGGCCTGTACCAAAAGACGAAAGATGGTGAGACGGGACTCTTGGGCTAATGCGGCTAATGCCGATACAATCGATTTAATTTCCATATTTCAATTATTATTGAAATATGGAAATTATGCAAACTCTTTTAAATGATTACGGCTTGATAACTATTAATTATCAAACCTTCCAATCAAATGATTAGACCGGCTGAGATCGCTTGAAGTATGTTGCTCTTAACGATCAATTAACGTTGTCATGAGTATAAAGATGATGGATCAGCAAGGACTTACATGTAGATGGCTGACATAAATCTGAAAAGATATTAAATGGAAATGCACCATATCAGTCTTAAGCATAAGCCAATTCGGAATTACCCATGCCTTTTCGCCTCAAAACTGTGCAAAAAACGAGTCAGCATGCACAAAATCGAAATTAAAAGGCGTATGATTGAGACCAAGCGGTAAAACCCTACATCATGTGACGTATGACACGATAAGTTGCTATTGAGAACACTGCATAACAATATAAAAGCAATAAAACTGCAGTCTTTGAAAATAGCACTTTGTGAATGAATTCTTAGCCTTGTAGAGGACGTTGTAATGGATGCTCTAATCTTGAGTCGAATCCAGTTTGCACTGAATATGAGCTTTCATATTCTGTTTCCCACCATTTCCATTGCCCTATGTTGGGTACTACTCTTCTTTCGTCACCGCTGGGTAAAAACCCGTGAGCAATCATGGCTGACGGCCTATCGCTTCTGGACTAAAGTCTTCGCTCTAACCTTCGCCTTGGGTGTGGTCAGCGGCATTACCATGAGCTTTCAGTTCGGCACCAACTGGCCTGGCTATATGGAGCGCGTTGGTAACATCGCAGGTCCCTTGCTCGGTTATGAAGTGCTCACAGCTTTCTTCCTTGAAGCAACTTTCTTGGGTGTGATGCTGTTCGGGCACAATCGTGTGAGTGAGCGAGTTCATCTTTTTGCAACCTTTATGGTGGCCTTTGGTACCACGCTTTCTGCTTTCTGGATTCTAGCTCTGAACTCTTGGATGCAAACACCGCAAGGCTATTGGGTTGACCCACAAGGCATCTACCATGTTGCCAGCTGGATTGAGGTCATTTTCAACCCCTCCTTCCCTTACCGTTTTGTACATATGGTCACTGCATCATTCCTGACCGTAGCCTTTTTATTGTGCGGTCTTAGCGCTTGGCAAGTCATCAAAAAAACGGCCGATGAAGCAACACCTAAAGTACTCAAAACTGGCTTGATTTTGGCAGCAATTCTGATCCCTATTCAAATCTTTGTTGGTGATCAGCACGGTTTGAATACGCTGCATCATCAACCTGAAAAGATCGCTGCGATTGAAGGCATTTGGCATACCGAGAAAGGTGCTCCGCTGCTGGCATTTGCGTGGCCGAATAAAGACACACAAACCAATGACTATGCCATTGAGATTCCCAAAGGCGCCTCACTGATTCTCACTCATGAGCTCAATGGCGAACTCAAAGGACTCAATGAATTTGAGGTACATCCTCCAGTTGCACCACTGTTCTTTGGCTTTCGCATCATGGTGGCAGTTGGGATGCTAATGCTTGCTGCAAGCTGGTTTGGGGTGTATCAGCTACGCCGCACCAAAGGTGATGTGTTGAAATTCCCTCGTTATTTCCTCTACGGTCTAGCCAGTATGACTTTTGCTGGATGGCTAGCGACACTTGCGGGCTGGTATGTCACCGAAATTGGTCGTCAGCCTTGGATTGTTCATGGGCTGATTAAACTCAGTGAAATTGTGACCCACACGCCGCCTGCCAATATTGCATTCACCCTGACAATGTATGTCGTGGTCTACTTGGCACTCATCATTTCCTACGTGGGTGTACTGAAGTATATGGCGGAACATCCTAAGAAGACCGAAGCCGAACCCACCGCTGAATCAGGTGAAGCAATTGCGATCGTCGCGAATGAAGCCATCGATTCAACATCAGGAGAACAAAAATGAGCTGGGCACAAATTATTCCGCTGATTTTTATGGGCTTGCTGGGTTTTGCGTTGTTCGTTTATGTGGTCCTAGATGGTTTTGATTTGGGTGTTGGAATGCTGATGCATCGTGCCAATACCGAGGAACGCAACACCATGGTGGCCTCCATCGGCCCCTTCTGGGATGCCAATGAAACGTGGCTGGTGCTGGGAATCGGAATTTTGTTGATTGCCTTCCCTAAAGCCAACAGCATTATTCTGGGCAATCTTTATATTCCTGTGGCTTTTATGCTGATCGGTTTGATCATGCGCGGTGTAGCCTTTGACTTTCGTGTCAAAGCGCGCCTTGAGCACCAGTTAGGTTGGAACTATGTGTTTATTATTGGTTCAGGTTTAGCCTCGGCAACCCAAGGCTGGATGTTAGGTCGCTATGTCACTGGTTTTGCTGAAGGCTGGCAATTCACATTGTTTGCATTGGCGATTGCACTGGCTGTACCAGCGACTTACACCCTGCTTGGCGCTTGCTGGTTACTGCTAAAAACCGAAGGTGAGCTACAAGCAAAAGCCACACGCTGGGCAAAAATCGCATGGGTTCCTGTAGTACTTGGTATGATCCTAATTTCACTGGCTACGCCTTGGGTCAGTACGGTGGTACGTGATCGCTGGTTTGCCCTGCCTCAGATTATTGGTTTACTACCGATTCCCCTTGCGACAGGAGCCGCATTAATCGCGCTACGCTGGATACTCAATAGCCCACGTGTTCGTGCTGATTTGTGCTGGTTGCCCTTTGTACTCTTGATCGGCTCACTGGTTATGGGCGCACTCGGTCTGGCCTATAGCTTGTACCCTTATGCGGTGATCGGACAAATGACCGTATGGGATGCGGCAAGTTCAACTGAAGCGCTCAATGTCATTTTAATTGGCGCCGCAGTTGCGATCCCTGCGATCTTTGGCTACACCATTTTCGCGTTCTGGGTCTTTAGGGGTAAAGTTCGCGAACTCACTTATGGCTAATGGTTGTCATTGATGAAAAACTTGCGCTGATTCCGATGGATTAGCCTTGAAAGATCGAAACGATAGCCTCATGGATGTCCTGATGGACGCTTAATCACCGATTAGGCATGTCATCAGGACATTTTTTATGGCTGTTCATGGATGACGTAAGCCATCTGCATGAAACAGTTCGCGTTAAGGAAACTTCTTTTTCGCTTGATAAAACTTTTACTGAATTCTTTATAGAATCTTACACAGCAGATGATCTGCGGTTTGATTCGTCATGGATAAAAAGGTACATTGCTACCCTAGTTTTTTATGAATGCGCTATAAATCTAATTGCGCTGCATTTCTTGAGGGTTCGCCCTCTATAAAGATGTCGTAGATTAGAAAATATTTTTTATTTTTAGGAATTTGCATCATGAGTTTGTTTATTGCTTCCGCTTACGCCGCGCCAGCAGCTGCCGCAGGTCCCCAATCTGCTTTGCCATCAATTTTGATGATGGTTGGCTTTGTGGCTATTTTTTACTTCCTGATCTGGCGTCCACAATCTAAACGCACCAAAGAACATCGCAACATGATTGAAAGCGTGACGGTGGGTAGCGAAGTGGTTTTTGCAGGCGGACTCATGGGACGTATCAAAAAAGTTGAAGGGGAATATGCAGTCATCGTGATTGGTACGGGCGTTGATGTCAAAGTACAAAAATCATCGATTGTTGCTGTATTACCTGAAGGCACACTGGCAGGGCTTTAAGCTCTGTCTGATGGGAGGTGGCAGCATCTCCTATCAAACCACAACACAGTGAATGTCGTCGTGGTTCTTGCTTGATCAAAAACATGTGACAGGGCACGTCACATGTTTTTATCATATTCATGGTTTGAGTTTTAGAAACTTTTCAAAGAAGCTTTTTCAAAGAATCTATTGGCGAAAAATCTAAGTTTAAAGATCTCTATATTTAAAGAAGAGCACAGATGCGTTATCCAGCATGGAAATATGTGGTAATCCTACTGGTTTTGGTAATTAGTACACTGTATGCGCTACCAAACCTTTATCCTGATGAACCCGCGATTCAGATCACAGGCGCTAAAGCAGGCTCGCAAATCGATCAAAGCGTGCTCACTCAAGCCGAATCTGCACTTAAAGCAGCGAACATCACCTCTCATGGCGATAGCTTCGATGGCAAGACGGCCCTACTACGCGTACGTACCAGCGATGAGCAACTTAGAGCGCAAGACGTGGTCCGTCGCGCACTGGGTGATAATTTCGTTGTGGCGTTGAACCTTGCACAAACCACACCGAACTGGTTACGTTCAATTGGTGCAGCGCCCATGAAATTGGGTCTGGACTTACGCGGTGGCGTGCACTTCTTGCTTGAAGTCGACATGTCCAAAGCCATCGAACAGCGCCTTGATACAGCAGCTACAGATATTCGCCGTGAACTGCGTAGTGAAAATCTGATCTTCCGCACTGTGCAACAAAGCGCGAATGGCATTAATGTCGTCTTCGACCAATCTGCGGATCGTGATGCGGCGACCAATGTTTTACGTCGTAAATTCCCCGACTTTAGTATCCAGCAATTGGCTGTGGGTGACGGCTTCGTCGATGCCCTGACCTATACCCCTGCCAAGATTCAGGAAATCAACCAATACGCGGTGGGTCAGAACTTAACGACTCTGCGTAACCGGATTAACGAATTGGGTGTGGCTGAAGCATTGGTTCAAACCCAAGGTAGCAACCGCATCGTGGTGGACTTGCCAGGTGTGCAAGATACCGCTGAAGCGAAACGTGTTCTAGGCCGTACCGCCAATCTTGAATTCCGTATGGTTGCTGACGAAGCGGCAGGTTATAACGGTGGTCCAGTACCAGCGGGTACCGAAAGCTTCCCGTTTAAGACACTGGATGGCCCTCCAACCCTATTAAAACGTCAACGGATTCTGACAGGTGAGCGCGTCCAAAATGCCCAAGCAGGTTTTGATAACAATGGCTCGCCATCCGTTAATATCACTCTGGATAATGCCGGCGGTAAACTGATGAACGATGCTACACGCTCTTCAGTCGGAAAACTAATGGCGGTATTGTTTATTGAAAATAAACAACGCATCAGCTATGCCACAGATCCTGCTACGGGCAAGTCGGTTGAAACCCGTACGCCATACACTGAAAAAGTGGTCATCAACCAAGCGACTGTTAACTCTGTATTAGGATCAAATTTCCAAATCACTGGCATCGGCAGCCCGCAAGAGTCTGCTGAGCTTGCCCTACTCCTCCGCTCTGGTGCCTTGGCTGCGCCAATGTACTTTGTCGAAGAGCGCACGGTCGGTCCATCACTGGGTCAAGCCAACATTGATAAAGGGATATTGTCCACTCAAGTTGGTTTTGCTGCTGTTGCACTGTTTATGCTGGTGTTCTACCGCCTGTTCGGTTTGATCGCAAACTTTGCGCTGTTTGTAAACTTGGCCATGATCCTTGCGATTATGTCTGCGATTGGCGCTGCACTCAGCTTGCCGGGTATTGCGGGTATCGTGTTAACCATCGGTATCGCGGTTGACGCCAACGTCTTGATCTGTGAACGGATACGAGAGGAGTTGCGTCATGGCGCCAAGCCAATCACTGCGATTGTGCTCGGTTATGATCGCGCATTTAGCACCATTATCGATGCGCACGTCACGACTCTTATCGTTGCGATCATTCTGTTTGCTGTAGGCAGTGGACCCATCAAAGGCTTTGCGGTCACCCTGTCTATCGGGATTATCTGCTCGCTCTTTACCGCGATCACAGTAACCCGCGGTGCAGTTCAGTTGATCTATGGTAACCGTCGCCATGTTACAAAACTCAGTATTTAAGGGGAATCATCATGGCTAATCAAACACCATTAAATCAACAGGCTGCCAATACAGATCCAACGGAAACGATTGAGCAATACCAGCACGATGAGCTTGTGATTCGCTTTATGCGGTTCCGTAAGCCGCTGGCGCTGCTGTCTATGCTGCTGGTGATCATCGCTCTTGGGTCTATTATGACCAAAGGTCTGCATCTGGGTCTCGACTTCACCGGCGGTATTGCGGCAGAAGTCAACTATACCCAAGCCGTGCAACAAACAGACGTTCAAGCTGCGCTAACCAAAGCGGGTTTTCATGATCCAGTGGTCCAGTACTTAGGGACACAGCGAGACTTGCTCGTGCGTATGCCTGCACAAGAGAAACCGCCAACGGATGTTTCAGCGTATATCCAACAAGCAGTGCAACTGCCAAACAACAGTGCCACCGTACAAAAAGTAGATGTAGTCGGCTCCCAAGTGGGTAGTGACTTGTACCTCCACTCACTGGGCGCAATTGGTCTGTCATTACTACTGATGATGACTTATGTTGCGATCCGCTTTCAGTTTAAGTTCGCTGTCGGTGCGGTCATTTCATTGTTGCATGTAACAATACTGACTGTAGGGGCGTTCTCGGTCTTCAACTGGCCCTTTGACCTCACCGTTTTGGCCGCAGTTCTGGCCTTGATCGGTTACTCACTGAATGACACGATCGTGGTATTTGACCGTATTCGCGAAAACTTCCGTAAGATTCGTGGAGCCAGTGCCATTGAGATTGTTGATATCTCTTTGACTGAGACCTTCCGTCGTACAGTGATGACCGTTGCAACTGTTGCCTTGGTTGCATTGGCCATGTTGTTCTTGGGCGGTGATGGCCTGTATTGGTTCTCTGTTGCCTTGCTCATTGGATTGGTCGTGGGTACCTACTCATCGGTCTATATCGCGACGGGCTATGCCATCTTTATGGGTTTAAGCCGTCAGGACTTTATTGTCAATGTTAAACCTGAGTTTGAAGAAGAAGTTGTGGTCTTCAACGACCCTAAAGCGCGTAGCAAATAACACGCTCTGGTGAAACAAAAAAAATCCCATCACATGATGGGATTTTTTTATGGTGTAACTTTTGGAATTGAGGAATTCATTATTCATGCAGCAATGCATTTAACTCATCAACAACCTCAGCCCAATCCGCATCTTCATCCAATGATTCTTGGATAAATTGCAACTGCCCTTCATTCCAAAAAGGCGCATCGGCAATCTGTACATCCGCAGATAAGTGATGGCCCTTAATAAACGCACTAATCGCTTCTGGCGAGTTTGCCAATCCTAATTGGGCAAACAAATTTTCGATGGTGTAGCTGTCTAATATATCCATGTCCACTCTCCTGCGGTTTACTTAAAAAATCTGGTCAATCAAGCAGACTCGACGAACAAGCCCGATGCTTTCGATTGTATGCTTTTCTAAATATTGTACAAATGCCTTCATGTATTTTTTCATTAAACAATCAATCTATCGCTTTGTATCAACGCGTTGCAAATTGCTTCTATTTACGCATCTCTCCTTGAAAACCCTTAACTCATCGCTATTATGAATTGATCGGGTCAATTCTGACTTCGACTTATTAAAGAGGAATTTTCCATGTTGCGGATTGGTCTTTTTTTATTGACTAACCTCGCGGTGATGGTTGTGGTCGGCATAGTGCTTTCCATATTAGGCGTGGGAGCTACGCACACAGCGGGCGGATTAAATTTAGGCAACCTATTGGTCCTGTGCTTTGTATACGGGATGGTCGGTTCTGCCATTTCTCTATTTCTGTCTAAGCCATTAGCGAAATGGAGCACCAAAACACAGATTATTGAGCAACCTTCTAACCAAGCGGAAGCATGGTTATTGCAAACAGTGAATGAATTGTCACAGCGTGCAGGCATCAAAATGCCTGAAGTGGGTATCTTCCCGAGCTATCAATCCAATGCTTTTGCAACAGGTTGGAATAAGAACGCTGCACTTGTCGCAGTGTCGACGGGTTTACTTGAGCGCATGAATCAGGATGAATTACGCGCCGTATTGGCTCACGAGATTGGTCACGTTGCCAATGGCGACATGGTGACACTGGCACTAGTACAAGGTGTGGTTAACGCCTTCGTGATGTTCTTTGCACGCATCATCGGTAACTTTGTTGACCGAACCGTGTTCAAGAATGAAAGTGACAGCCCAGGCATTGCCTACTTTGTCACTAGCCTTGTGATGGACATTGTCCTTGGCATTGCAGCGTCAGCAATCGTCATGTGGTTCTCACGTCTACGTGAGTATCGTGCCGATGAAGCCGGTGCACGTCTGGCGGGTAAATCTGCCATGATCAATGCGCTGCTGCGCCTGCGTCAGGAACAAGAACTCCCTGATCAGATGCCGGCTGAGATGAAGGCCTTTGCCATCAGCTCCGGTCGTGAAGAAAGCTTTAGTATTGCGGCCTTGTTCCACTCACATCCGAGTATCGAACAGCGCGTTGAAGCCTTACAAAAACTCAATGTCTAATCCCTGCAGTCACAAAAAAAGCCCGATAATTCGGGCTTTTTTTGGTCTAAGTCATGATATCAAATCATGCTCCTTAGTATTTAAAGGTCATCCCTACCGTGTAGTTGGCAGGTGCACCATAGAAGCCCTCCCCATCTGGAAAGCTGTTTAAATACTTCTTATTGGTGATGTTATTGCCATTTGCCTGTATCGAGATATGATTATTGACCTCATAACTCGCCATCACGTTAACTAAAGCATAGCTGGACTGGCGAATCGTTCCCGCGAATGGTACGGCCTCACCGCCCACATAGGCCGTACTGACAATATCCTGATAGGTTTTATCTTGCCATGTCAGGCCTGCTCCCACTTTTAGAGCAGGTAATACGGGTATTTGATAAGTCGCTAGGACATTGAAGATTCGGGATGGTAAGTAGGTACGCGCTTTGTCCCCTGAGGTGTCATCTTTCATACTGATCTGAGTAAAGCCAAATATCAGATTTATGTTTTCAGTTACCTTCCCAGCTAAATCAACTTCATAACCCTTGGTATTGAGATCCCCGACACTGTATCTTCTGATAATGGATGCAGAGTCAGAGGCTCTGAGTGGATAGTTGTTTTGCTTGGTGTTAAAGAGTGCTATCGAGCCAGTCAAACGATCTTTCAGCCAACTGCCTTTCAGACCCGCTTCATAGGCAGTACCTTCTACAGGTGCAAGCGCATTGCCATGGGTATCAAGCCCAGACTGCGGTCTAAAGATCGTGCTATAACTCGCATATGCCGTGTAATTTGGGGTGAGATTGTAGGTGACCCCGACATAAGGCATGGTCTTAGACTGATCATAGTCGGTCTTGCTACCATAATTGTTCCCTGCATTAGACGCTTGGGTATAATTCACACCCAGCAATAACCTCAAATCTTCGTTTAAATGTAAGCGCGTCGCGGCATAGGCTGTCTTCATTTCCTGTACGTAATCGGCTGTCGAACTAGCGGTATTATTCGGAATAAAGTGCGGTTGGGCAAACTGACCATTCCATGTATACCAGTTAAACTCTGGAATACTATCCGCGTCAGCAGAAGCTTGCTTCTCTTTGTTCTTCGACCAGCTTGCGCCAACGACTAACTCATGACTATATCCAAAAAGAGGGAAGCTGCCTTTGAGGTTAATATCAGCAAGTTGTTGTGTTTGATGATCGGTATAGGCGGATGGCAGTATCGACACGCCCTTACCACTTTGATCAGGCGCCCCGTAGTAGTAGACCAGCGCACTGTTCTCATCGCTTTTGATATAGTTATAGGTGGCATTCAACACCCAATCATCTGCCAGCTTCTGCTTGAGTTCAATAAAACTATTTTTAGTAGTTTTATCCCACTTCGCCCACTCTGGAACGGGATTATAAGAACGGGCATAACTCAATTGCTGACCATCAGTATTCAGCAATGGCAAAGCACCCCAATTATTACCTTTCGGCTGATTACGCTGCTCATAGTGCCCTACGGTCAAGAGCGTACTGTCAGTCAAATCTGCCTCAAGTATCCCTGAAAAAATATTCTTTTTCGATGAATAATGATCGAGATAAGAATCGCCTTGCTGACCCGCTGCAACTAAGCGACCACGGACGGTTCCCGCATCATTTAACGTGCCCGAAATATCGCCTTCTATACGCTTAGTATCCCAAGAGCCGTAACTGATGCCTGCCGACGCTTGAAATTCTTTAGTCGGTCGCTTACGAATAAAGTTCACCGTCGCCCCCGGATCACCGAGCGAAGCGGTTAAACCATTGGCGCCTTTGATAACCTCAACGCGATCATAGATAAAGGTATCAATATCTCCATTTTGATAGTTATAACCATCGTATGGCATCCCCAAACCATCTATTTGAAAACTAGATATTTCTGAACCACGCGAACTATAGCTGGTACGATCCGTTTCCTGATTTTGCACGATGATGCCGGGTGTTGCTGCAAGTGCAGCTTTGGCATTATTTAAGCCAAAGTCTTCCATTTGCTGACGGGTAATCACATTGATTGTTTGTGGCGTTTCTTTAGTCGAAATATCGAGCTTGGTCGCACTTGAGCTTTTCTTGACGATATAAGACTTACTTTTTTCCGTAGTGCTTTCTTCACGTGTAGCCGTTACCGTAATGGTATTCAGCGTTTGCTCGGACGTCACGGAATCTGCAGCATAGAGCTGCTGGGCCACGCACGCGGCAAGCGTGGTGAGGGTAAAACTTAAAAGACGCATATCTACTCCTATT
The DNA here is from genome assembly GCF_003351745.1 of Aquirhabdus parva. Lineage (NCBI taxonomy): Bacteria > Pseudomonadati > Pseudomonadota > Gammaproteobacteria > Moraxellales > Moraxellaceae > Aquirhabdus > Aquirhabdus parva. Next base: position 2,448,465 of record NZ_CP031222.1, read on the forward strand.
ACTCAACGAATCTCATCAATAACTCAACCGAACGACTACCAGTGATAGCTCACTGAACCCACCAGACTTCTGCGTGTGCCCAACCAACAATCCCCACGACCCAGACAGGTCGCGACATACTCTTTATCAAAGAGATTTTTAGCATTGAGTGAAACTGACCATTTATCTTGCGTGTAAGACACGAGGGCATCGACCAAAGTAGTCGCAGGTACATCGATCACAGCGCCTTCCCCCCAATTTCGCCCGAGATAGCGGACTCCTGAACCAACGCTAAATCCAGAAACATCGGCTAAAGCAAAGTTATATTTCGCCCAAAGTGAAGCAGAATGCTTAGGAATGGATTCAAGCTGAGTACCTTTAACAGGACCTGTGGTATCTCGTGCATTGGTATAGGTATAGCTGCCCAATACCTCAAGATTCTGATAGCGAGCATTCCCCTCAAGCTCAAAGCCTTTCACCGTGACTTCACCAAGCTGGAGCTGGTTTTGAGGATTATTGGGGTCAGTGGTTAGACGGTTTTTTTCTTTAAGCTGGAAAGTGGCGACAGACACCATGTAGGGCTTGCCGATAGGAGACCATTTCAGGCCGGCTTCATATTGCTCACCGCGTTTGGGCTTAAAGGTTTGCCCATAAAAATCGGTGCCCGCTAGCGCCTCAAACGATTGGCTATAACTGAGATAAGGTGCAAGTCCATGATCGGCCAAATACACTAAGCCAAAGCGTCTCGACCATGCACTCTCATCCACCCCAGCATTCGCTGAATCATCCACCGTCACCTTGGCATGGTCATGACGCAGACCTGCAACAAGGACCCAGTGATGATCAAACTTGATTTGATCTTGTACACTGATCCCCAACTGTGTTGTGCGCGTCGGCGAAATCACACCAAAATCCGCGACGGGTTCAGCAAAGCGACCATAGACTGGGGCATATAAATCAAAGGGAGTTGGATCAAGTCCGCTCACACTAGGATTGGTACTCCGCTCCTGTGCAGAGTCAACACCAAAGAACAGTGTATGTTCTAATCGATCAAAATTCAGCTTTCCCTCGAGCTGTAAATCTGCCGAAGTCACATCAGAAGTCGGTTGACCCGCATACCACACGCGGTTGACAGTACGATCACTCGGGCGTGGGCCCATCCAGCCACAGCAATCGGCATACATCGTGTTGTAGTGACCATTGGCATTATCGTGGCGCAGGTTCTGGCGGAGTGTCCAATCATCACTAAGCTTACGCTCGAAGCTATAACCTATACGCGTACGCTGCCCGCCATAACTGTCCCAATCTGGCTCGCCGATAAACAAACGACTTGAAATCTTCGGATAACTGCCTGGCGCATCTAGGCGCGTACCCGCCCATGGCAAGAATGCATTGGTGTTTCCGCTTTCATCTTTTTGATATTGACCATAAATCATCAGCTTTGTTTTACTGTCAGGCAACCACGTTAGCGACGGCGCAATATAATCGCGTCTGACCTTGGCATACTCGACTTGGGTGCCGCTGTTATTGGTCAAACCCACAAACCGATACAGCAGTGTGCCGTCTTGATCGATAGGCCCAGTAAAGTCCACTGCAACTTGACGATGATCATTAGTACCACCTTGGATCACAATTTCATGCTGGGCAGTCTTTTGAGGCTGCTTGGATACCAGATTGACTAGACCTCCCGGCGGATTTTGCCCGTAGGTCACCGCTGATGGCCCTCGAATCACCTCCACACGTTGAAAAGCATAGGGTTCATCATGCATACTGCCCCATGAGCCAATCAGCGGTAAGCGCAAACCGTCTAAAACTACTGACCCTGAGCTTCCCCCACGCAAAGCATAGTAATCTCCACGGTTATCTACTCCATAGGGCTCAGCAGTTACTCCAGCGCTGTAGCGCAATGCTTCAGATATGCTTTGCGCATTTTGGTCCTTGATTTGGTCTGCGGTAATCACCGAGATCGACTGCGGGATTTCAAGTAATGCTGTATCTGTTTTGGTCCCTGCGCTACTCCGCTTGGCAACATAGCCTTTCACCGCACTGGAAGCGGTTTCTTTAGTTCCAATCACCGTAATCGTTTGCAAGGTTTTTTCGCGACCCGCTTCTGTCATGTCGTCCTCAGCCTGCACATACGGCGATGTGGCCAAAGCCAATGTTGTCAGCGTGAATAATTGTGCAGCGCGCATGGCACCTCCCCTTGTTAAGATAAAATAGTGATCTGAAATCTAGGTTAGAGATATCTAATCTCGGGTCTGCCACGAGCAAATACACAGCAAAGTGCTATCAACTCCTCACCAGAACCATATCAATTTGACAATTATCAAATGATAACGATTATCGATATCACTATCAACATATCTTTACACTGCATTTAATATTTCTTACTTAGCAGCCTTTTTTAGAGGGACAAAAGGAATGTACTTGGATGAAAAGCGAACTTAAGAAAGAAAACTGGAGGCTTGAATTTGCTTAAAAGAGATCAAGACAGAAGATGCAAAGGAAATTGCTAATTGATGCAGAGAAAGGCTCAAAAAGACCTTCAATACCACAACGCTAATACTTGTTTAGCAAAGTAAATACAGGGAAAATTTTACAATTATTAAAATAATATAGTCTTCTAGACTTACGCGATAAGACTGCAAAACAAAGAAAAGCCAACTTTAGAATGCATTTCTCAAAGTTGGCTTTTGGTGTTAAAACTGTTTGAGAAGCCCTTAGAATCGCTCGTACCCTAAAAGGTAGCGCCACTCTCCGACGGCAAGTTTTGACATGGAAATACGCCCAATACGAATACGCTTCATGGCAAGTACTTTTAACCCAACGCCTTGGCACATCTGTTCGATCTGATCGATTTGCACATTTTTAAGCGCAAAGCGTAGATTATTTTCATTTTGCCAACTCACCTTAGCAGCAGGCAACAGTACACCTTTATGATAAAAGCCTTGATTCAAACGCTTTAAATCTTGTTCAGACAAGACACCCTCGACTTGAACAATAAACTCCTGCTCAACCCGACTCGCATCATCAATCAGCTTACGAGCCACACTCCGATCTTGGGTATAGATCACCAAGCCACTCGCAGCACTTTCCAGCGGTAACGTCGGCGTCAGTTTATGGAAGTGGGAATGTAGGGGACGAATGCCAGTGCGGTCGCCTTTCTCTTGAGTCTCCAATGTCAAAAACTGCAACGCATCGTATTTAATCAGATCCGCTTTGGTTTCCTCATCGATTTCAGCAACCGCTGCTTGAGTATCACTACCGGTCTTGACTCGGCGCTTGGTGGTATTGAGTTGATACGTTAGACCAAAATCATAACCCGCGGGTTTATGCAGCAAGATCGTGACTGGTAGAGGGGGTTTTAGGTTGGCTTGCTCATGCAAAGTCACCGCTTGATCTTGAACCATAAAATTGGGTTGTTCGACCACTCGCCCATCCACCAAAACCCAGCCGCCTGCGATATAGGTTTCCGCATCACGGCGGGAACACGCCATTAAATCACTGACCCGCTTGGCGAGACGTACAGGTTCTTGTTTGGGGACTAATGTCATAACCACTACCATTTTTTCATAAAATTTGGACTAAAGACGAGGATCTTGATTATCACTCACGTCAATTGTGTAGTGTAGTCGAGTTCACGCCCGATGGGTGTGATCTTTGACATTATCCCCTCACTGACAATCTGTTTTGAAAGAGTGATTTGAGATGTACATGCACGCAGACCACCACCCCATCTGCTGCTAGAACAACACCTATTCAACACTTCTGCCAAATTACACGCAATATCAAACACCATCAAATATTTTACCATTTGGTTTTGTTGATGTTTTTAAATGGCATGCACCTTGCAAACTTGCACGCACTGATGATTTTTATTACCCATGAAAGTCATTCCATTTAAGCATTTGAATGCACAAGGTAACCCACTATGTCCATCCATGCCGAGCTATCACCAAAATCTGATATCGCGCCAAGACTATTAAAAACCCGCATCATTACCACGGATCAAGAAGCACTGGACGCCGCCCAAAAGGTGGCAGAATTCGCCAAACTTGATGCCCAGCAGAATGACCAAAATCGAGTCCTTCCTTGGAAAGCTGTCGAGAAATTTACCACCCTTGGACTCGGCGGTATTCGAATCCCTAAACAATATGGCGGCGCGCGTGTTTCCCACAAAACACTTGCAGATGTCTTTAGGATCATCAGCAAAGCAGATCCGTCAGTAGGTCAAATTCCGCAAAATCAAATCAGCCTGCTCAATGGTATCGAGATCATGGGAACTGAGGAGCAAAAACGGCTCATTTTTGCAGGGATTCTACATGGTAAGCGCCTATCCAATGGTGGTCCTGAACGGAATACCAAGACATCACTCCTCATTGACACTCAACTTGAGCAACACGGAGACCACTATACGGTCACAGGTAAAAAATTCTATTCCACTGGCGCTCTCTTCGCACATTGGGTTGCCATAAAAGCCATGAATGCAACGGGTGAAGTCGTGCTCACTATCATTGAACGCGGCACGCATGGCCTGCAGATTATTGACGACTGGAACGGTTTTGGTCAGCGTACAACTGCCAGTGGCACTGTCGTGCTTGATCACACCCCAGTGATTGAAGAGCTCATTTTTAATGAACAGTTATTGGGCCAGATTCCCAGTATTCGCGGAGCATTCTCTCAACTGATTCAAGTCGCTATCGATGTCGGCATTGCCGAGGCTGCATTAGAAGATACGATTGGCTTTATTCGTACCCGAGCCCGTCCATGGATGGATGCCCAAGTGGATCAGGCTTCGCTTGAACCCTACCTCATCGCAGAGGTGGGCCGCCTAAAGCTTAAACTCAATGCCGCAATCAGTGTCTTGGACGACGCTGCCTCCCTACTTGATGCATTTGATCTATTAGATACAGTCACCGAAACCCAAGCGGCCGAAGCGTCAATCGCAGTCGCGGAGGCAAAAGTGCTTGCCAACAACATCTGCTTACTTGCCAGTGAAAAACTCTTTGAGCTATCAGGCAGCCGCGCGACATTAGCGGAATTTAATCTGGATCGACACTGGCGTAATGCCCGTGTACATACCCTACACGATCCCGTGCGCTGGAAGATTCACGCCATCGGCGACTACTACCTAAACAATCACCTGCCTGCTCGCCATGTCTGGATCTAAACAGCTACCCACCTCATCCACTATCGCAATCATCGTTATTGAACATTTATTCGCGCCCATCGAACCGATTGAGGTCGCACCAAAAAATCAGGTTTTGTTATGACCCATTTAATTGAAAATGCCCTTCCCACCGTTCATGTGATCAAAGATGATCAGCAAGCAATCGAAGTCGCCACTCGTTTAGCTGAGCAGTTTGCCTTGAGTTCTGCAGAGCGGGATATTGAACGCATTCTTCCTTATGTAGAGCTCGATCTGCTTAGTCACTCTGGACTGCTTGCCATTACCGTGCCCAAACGTTTTGGTGGTGCTGAAGTTTCTGCACAGACTCTTGCCACTGTCATCGCCTTATTAAGCGCAGCAGACGGTTCAATTGGACAGATTCCACAGAATCACTTTTATGCGCTGGAAGTTCTGCGCGTCAATGGTACCGATGCTCAGCAAAAGAAACTCTATGCGGAGGTCCTTGCAGGACAACGCTTTGGTAATGCCTTGGCAGAATTCCATACCAAGGCAGCAAATCTGCGCACGTCACGCCTCGTTTTTGATGGCGAGAACTACTCCATCACTGGTCAGAAGTTTTATTGCACGGGCGCACTTTACGCCCATCGCATTCCGACATTGGTCAGTGATGAACACGGTCAAGATTTCTTAGTGTTTGTTGATCAGCGCGCGGAAGGGGTCAAAATTGTGGATGACTGGTCGGGATTTGGACAACGCACCACAGGCAGTGGGTCAGTCTATTTTGATCAGGTCAATGTCGATGCCATTGACATCATTCCCTTTAATACCGCATTTGAACGCCCAACGACTGTCGGCCCTTTTGCCCAGTTGATGCACGCGGCGATTGATACTGGTATCGCCCAAGCCGCCTTGCATGAAAGTATCGAATTTATTCGTACCCGTGCACGGGCTTGGATTGATGCACACGTGGAGCAAGCCCAGCAGGATCCATTAACCATCTATGAAATAGGCAACTTGTCGGTTGAGGTTCGCGCCACCCAAAGCCTGCTCAATCGTGCCGCGCGGCTGGTGCAAATCGCCCAGCAGAACCCAACCATTCAGACCATTGCAGACGCCTCTATCGCCGTCGCCGAAGCACGCGCGCAAAGTACCGAAGTGTCACTACTCGCAGGATCCAAACTCATTGAACTGGGCGGCAGCCGTGCCAGTCAACGTAGCGATAATCTCGATCGCTTTTGGCGGAATGCCCGCGTGCATACCCTGCACGATCCTGTTCGCTGGAAGTACCACGCGATAGGCAATTACTACCTCAACAATATCCTTCCACCGCGCCGAGGGACATTGTAATGAGTGACGTAAAAACTCCCAAACAAATCATCATGAATGCCTTCGACATGAACTGTGTCGGGCATATCAATCATGGTCTATGGACGCATCCGCGTGATCACTCTACAGAGTTTAACCAGATACAGCATTGGACAGAACAAGCACAATTGCTCGAAAAAGGTCTGTTCGACGGCTTATTTCTCGCGGATATCGTCGGCGTCTATGATGTCTATCAAAACAATATTGATCTAACACTGAAAGAGTCCATACAGTTGCCCAGCCATGATCCTTTACTGCTGATCTCTGCCATGGCGGCGACGACTCAGCATCTCGGCTTTGGCGTCACGGTGAATTTAAGCTACGAATCACCGTATTTACTTGCACGCCGCTTCTCAACGCTCGACCATCTCACGCAAGGACGGATTGGCTGGAATATCGTCACTGGCTATTTGGATAGTGCTGCCAAAGCGATGGGTTTTACAGAGTTACTCGCTCATGACCTCCGCTATGATCAAGCCGAGGAGTTTCTCGATGTCGCCTATCAACTGTGGGAATCCAGTTGGGAAGATGATGCGGTCTTAATCAACAAAACCCAGCGCGTTTACGCCCAGCCAGCAAAAGTCCATAAGATCAAACACCAAGGTCCTTACTATCAGGTTGCGGGTTATCACTTAAGTGCTCCCTCCCCCCAGCGCACACCGCTACTCTTTCAAGCGGGCGCATCCAGTCGTGGTACTGCATTTGCAGCGCAACATGCAGAATGTATTTTTATCAGTGGTAATGAAAAACACATCACCAAACAGCAAGTTGACACCATTCGTGCTCAAGTCCAGGCGACAGGACGCGACCCAGACAACGTCAAAATCCTGATGGGTATCAATGTCATTGTGGCCGAGACCGAAATTCAGGCGCACGAGAAGTATCAAGAGTATCTGCGCTACGCCAGTCCTGAAGCCGGACTTGCTCACTTCTCAAGCTCCACCGGCATCGACTTTGCCCAATATGGCCTTGACGAGGCCATTCCCTACCGAAGTAGCAATGCTATTGCCTCGGTCAATGATCGCTTTAAACACGAAACCATTACCCCGCGAGACCTCCTTGAACAACATAAATTAGGCGGTCGATATCGTCTGATTATCGGTTCCGCAAGCCAAGTGGCTGCAGAGCTGATTGATTGGGTTGATCAGACAGGCATTGATGGCTTCAACCTTGCGCGCATTGTCACTCCAGAAAGCTATGCCGATTTTATCGAGTGGGTCGTGCCTGAATTGCAACAGCGCAAGCGCTATAAGACTGCCTACGCATCAGGAGTCTGGCGAGAAAAGATCTTTAATACTCAAGCGCCTTATCTCAATGCACCACATCCGGCTGGGGTCTGGCGGACGCGGAAAAAGGATGCTCATGAATTGCCTGTGACGCAAGAGCGTGAGCTCACTTAAAACGTGTTTTAGTTCAATCACGCTAAATATTCATTCAACTTAAAACTTAGAAAAACCAATACGGGTAGTTATCTATGACCAACAGTTCCAGTCCAAGCACAAAACGTAAAAAAAACATTATCTATGGCGTCATCGTCGTCGTGATTTTAATTGTCGCTGCTGCATTTTATAAAATTCATCATCAATCTCATCAAGTCTTGAAAATTGGTATTACCTCCTCTTTTGCGCATCAATTTGAAGTTGCTGCGGAAGAAGCCAAGAAGGAAGGACTCAATGTTGAAATTATTGAGTTCTCCGATTGGAATACCCCTAACTTGACGCTTGAACATGGTGATATCGATGCCAACTATTTCCAGCATCAACCCTTCCTCACCAACGCAATTAAAGAAGGTCATCTGCACCTAAAACCTTATGCGATTGGCAACGTCTCGAACGTCGGTTTATATTCCAAAAAATATGACCGTTTAGATGCGCTGCCTGCGCACTCAACCATTGCGATCCCGAATGATCCGGTCAATCAAGGACGTGCATTGTTGTTATTACAGCAAGGACATCTGATTAAGTTGAATCCTGATGCTGGTTATCTTGCGGGTTTACACGACATCACCGACAACCCCAAGCAATTCAAATTCGTCGAAGTGGAAGGCGTGCAACTGGCGCGCGCACTCAGCGATGTTGATCTGGCTTTTGGCTATCCACACTACCTCGTTGTGTCTAAGGCTTTTGATCCCAATAAGGCACTGTTATTTGATGATATTAAAAACAGTAACTTATATGCCATTCAGTTTGTGGTAAATGACAAATTTAACGATGATGGTCGCTTGAAAAAGTTTGTTGAGATATATCGCACCTCTCCTGTGGTTAAGGCCGCTTTAGATCATGACTTTGGCAAGCTTTATCACCCCGCATGGTAAAGCTCCATTTATGAATGCCTAACTCACACGAGCCTTAAAACAAAGCGAGTCCATATATCATGCCACCCTATAAAATTGATCTTTTGTTACAAAGTACTATTGATACCTTGGTGATGGTGGGAGTCTCTGCATTATTCGTTTTCTTCTTCGGATTAATACTCGCGCTGATCCTAGTGACTACAGATCGGCAGGGCATCTTCGCTGCACCTAAAGTGAATGCACTGCTGGGTTTTGTGATTAATACCACCCGCTCCATTCCATTCTTGATTTTGATGGTCGCTCTCATTCCCTTGACGCGGTTAATTGTCGGGACAAGCTACGGGATCTGGGCAGCGGTCGTTCCCTTAACCATCGCCGCCATTCCCTTCTTTGCCAGAATTGCAGAGGTGAGCCTGCGTGAAGTGGATTCAACCATCATTGAGGCGGCTCAATCGCTCGGTAGTAACCGTCCGCGTGTGATTTGGCATGTCTTAATTCCAGAAGCGCTTCCCGGTCTGGTTGCAGGCTTTACTGTCACCATCGTCACGATGATTAATTCTTCTGCAATTGCGGGCGCTATCGGTGCGGGAGGGCTTGGAGACTTGGCGTACCGCTATGGGTATCAGCGCTTTGATGGACAAATGATGTTGGCAGTGATTGTGGTGCTGGTGATCATTGTGATGGTCGTGCAATTTTTGGGGGATACGCTGTCGCGAAGTTTAAGTCACTAAGCAACAACTATGAATCATATTCATTAAGCGCCTATTTTTTTAATCATAGTGCAAACAAATATTTTTAGCATTGGGTAACCCTACTTTACCAAAGGATTATCCACTCATGACTAGCCGTCGCTCGTTTATTTCCACCGTTATTCAATCAGCAGGTTTTTTAACGATTGCCTCAGCACTTCCCATTGCCGGATGCGGCAGTAGTGATGATGCGCCTGTCAACCTAACGCCTAAAGGAAGTTTTCTCTTTGGGCAAGGTGTTGCCAGTGGTGACCCGCGTACAAACAGCGTCATTCTATGGACACGCTGTATTCCGGCAACAGGGTCTCAAGACGTTAACCTTAGCCTGCAAATCGCCACCGATAGCGAATTTAAGAATGCACTGCAAAGTATCCCTGTCACAGCTCTTGCAAAGTATGACAATACCGTGCGCGTCAAAGTCACGGGCCTGACCGCTGACCAAGTCTATTACTACCGCTTTACTGCTGGATCAGACTCCAGTAACACGGGCACGACTAAGACCTTACCTCCAGTCACAAGTACACGGGATATTCGCTTTGCGTGGCTCTCCTGCCAAGACTGGAGTATCAACCACTGGGCAGGGTTGACTTTATTGGCCAAAGAGCAACTCGATTTTGTCATCCATGTTGGTGATTACATCTATGAAACTGTAGGTGCAGCATTTCAAACTGGACAAGTTGAAGCCGCCCATGGCCCAATTACCCTGCCATCGGGCGGCCTCAAAGCGAAGAGTGGTGTATATGCCAACACCATTGATGACTATCGTACGCTCTATCGTACCTATCGCGGTGATACGCGTCTGCAAAGTATCCACCAAAACTTCCCGATGATCGCCATCTGGGATGATCATGAATTTTCAGATGATTGCTGGCAAGATCATCAAACCTATACCAATGAGAACAAACAAGAAACCACACGTCGTCGTAATGCAACTCAGGCTTGGGCGGAGTACCAACCTATTGACTGGACAGATGTTCAATTCCAACCCGACACAACCACAGGTTTTACCAACATCCGTATTTACCGCGATTTCCGCGTTGGTCAGAATATGCACCTCGTCATGACCGATGAGCGTTTATATCGGGATGATCATATCGTTGATGAAGCAACTTTTGCTAAAATTGTTGGTCATGATTCGGTCAATGGCGATGACTCAGTGGGCACACGATACTTCGTGCCACAACCTGTATTAGGTCAATTTGAACAAACTAAAACGACGGCATTAGGGCGTGTACCCTCAATTCTTGGAACCGCCCAAACACAATGGTTTAAAGACACTCTCAAAAATACTGATGCAACATGGAAAATCTGGGGCAATGAGGTCGCATTAAGTCGAATGTGGCTTGATCTGCGGGCGGCTGAAGTTCCGGCCCAATTAAAAAATCGTTATGTCCTTAACTGCGATGCTTGGGATGGTTACCCTACGGCAAAACAAGAATTACTGAGCTACTTAGTCGATAACAAGATCAAAAACGTGGTCGCGATTACAGGTGACTTGCATGCCTTCCAAGCCAGCGTGGTCCGAAATATTGCAGAAAATGGCCAAGGCACGCCAGTACTTGTTGACTTCCTCGCCGCTGGGGTAAGTTCAAGTTCATTCTATACTTATCTTAAACCCGGCTTTCTAAACTCCGGTATCCCAGCTATTGTCTCTATGTTCGCAACACCTACCGCATTCGATGATACGATGAAACTCAATAACCCAGACTTCGCCTATGTCGATCACGATGCGCAAGGTTATGCCATCGCAACTGTAGGTAGTGCGCAGATGAGTGTGACTTTCTATAAAACGGCTAAGCTAAATAGCGATGGTAGTCTACCTGCGAACATCCTACTGAAGAAAACCCAATTTACCGTGGCCAAAGACACCACAACGATCGTCGTGAAAGATAACGCCTAAACAGCGACACAGCAATATCCATAGCCTCAATGAAAAACAGACCTTAAAGGTCTGTTTTTTTTAATCATCATTTCATCTGAAACGCAGTTTTTAACCTTTTAATTTATTAAAGAGGTCCGTAGCTGCTTTTTTCGCATCATCCAACTTATGAGTTGCTTCGGCTTTCAATTCATCAAACTTCGCGGCAGCTTCATCTTTAAGCTCTGCTGCTTTGACTTTTGCGTCTTCAAACTTTTGCGATGCGTCAGTTTTAAGTTGGTCGAGTTTATCTTCCGCTTGTTGCAATGCGTTTTGAGCATCACTTTTTAGCTGCTGAGTCGTTGATTGTGCTTCTGATTTAAGCTCATCAAGTTTTGCTTGCCCACCGGCTTTAAGATCAGCAGCTTTTTGTTTTGCATCATCAAGCGCTGTATTGGCTTGCTCTTTTAATGCATCAATTTTGTTATCTGACATTATCTATCTCCAGTTTTGTATTAATAGCAATGATATTGAATGAGAAAAACTTAAGCCTTTTGAGCTTACTTAAAGAGACTACGCCACCTTAAGCCGTTTTCAAACGCATTTTTTGTATGATGTTTATGCTTATTATTGTTAATAAGCGTGTTTCAAGACTTAACTTAATTAAGAAAGGAACTAGTTCTTCACAAGTCAGTTGAGCAAAGCATATAAACTCGATTCGTTAAGGAGCTTTACCTACCGACACATTTCGCCGAAAAGAGATATCTCGCATGACCTGCTTAGACAGTCCCATAACATCAATCCCAAGTTGAAATGGCTCGTTTGCTTCGCAGGTAAAATGAAGGGTCATTTGTGCATTAAGACCATCATGGTAAATGAAGAATCTTCGTAGATCCGAAGGGAATTCACTAAAAACCCAAGAGAACACCTTCGTGATCTTTTGTTCTTTAAGAGGGATCCATTCGGTTTTGCCAACCTGCCCAATGCGGAGTGCATCCAATTTTAGATTGCATGGAACAGTGCTTTTTAGCCTTATCGCATAAGATCCATCGCTGATCCTGTCCAAGTCGTCAATTCGGTCAGCAAGAATATTGAATTCAGCCCGGTAAGGAGACTCATGACTGGAGTCATACCGCATAACAACATCATCCGGAATCAGCCTCACTTCGGTAAGATCATCAAGCTGATAACCATTCAGAGGGGAGATATCTAGAGGTGTTTGAAATGTCCCAGTCCAATCTTCTGGGGTACGAATGCCGAGCTGGTGCGGGCTGAAGTCAGTCCATGGTGTGACTACATCCTTGGTTACATTCGACAAGCAAGACCAATGCCCGTTGTCATTTAAGTACATGTGCATCAGATAATGTACACGCGCTCGAATGTTATAAATTGCCCCTGAGGCCACTTCGCGGCGCTGCTTTAGAGGGTTATTTGGAAGATGCTCGCTATCACAATCCGGACCTATAGGGCAATTATCCGTCCATGGAGTTACAATAGTCGCGCTGTTGTCATATACCCCCTTTCGATTAGATAACTGATATTCAACAGTATATTGAGAACAAGAAGGATTTAAGACATGGGCACGAAAATTGAGTGCCAAAGAAGGGTCATCCCCATTGAAGCGAAGAAACTCACCTGGAGTTAATACGGTTCCATTGTCCCGAGTAATAAATAAATCAAGAATATCTGCTGAGAATTCACCTTTAGAGCTATGTCCTATCTCAAGACCTCTTAACTCCTTCGGAAAATGATCCTGCCCTTTTACATCCCCAAAAATATCAGTCGAGTAGGAAAGCACGCCTACAAACAATAGGAAAATCCGAATCGAGATATTCATCGCGGACTCACTCCATTCAAAATCAACTCAAAGACGAACATCAACCTATATTCTGCGCGGCCAAAGGTATCTTATAGGGTCGGGCTGAGACCCCCGACAAAATCCCAATTTGAGTAAAATAGCTTTTAAAAATAATTACTTTATTCAAAAATAAACTATCAGCTCACAAAATAATAGTCAAGAAATAATAACCACCGACTCCACCCCATAAATATCATCACAAGGAAAACTTCGTATTACACATATATTGAAATCAACATCACTTAAATCATAAGCCATTCGAATCCTTGTCCTATCAGACCCATAAAAAAACAGACCCGAAGGTCTGCTTTTTACTTACCCAAATTGCCTAAGCAATTATGGGAGTAAGTGTTTAACGCCATCACGCTCTTCAGCCAACTCTTTTTCAGTAGCTGTCATTTTTTCGCGTGAGAAGTCAGAGATTGGCAAACCTTGAACGATTGACCAGTCACCATCTTTGGTGGTTACAGGGAATGAGTAGATCAGACCTTGTTCGATGCCGTATGAGCCATCGCTGTATACGCCCATAGAAACCCAATCACCCTCTTCAGTACCGAGAGCCCAAGTACGCATGTGATCGATTGCAGCGTTTGCAGCAGATGCAGCAGAAGATGCACCACGTGCTTTGATGATTGCAGCACCACGTTGTTGAACAACAGGGATGAATGTGCCTTCGTACCATTGACGCTCAACCAGTCCTTCAGCAGCAGCACCTTTAACAGTAGCTTGTGAAATGTCTGGATATTGAGTCGCTGAGTGGTTACCCCAGATGGTCATTTTCTTCACGTCGTTTACAGTTGCATTGGTTTGCGCTGCAAGTTGAGCAATTGCACGGTTATGATCCAAACGGGTCATTGCAGTGAATTGACGTGGGTTGATGCTTGGCGCGTTGCGCTGAGCGATCAGTGAGTTAGTGTTTGCTGGGTTACCAACAACCAATACTTTGATGCCACGGCTTGCGTTGTCATTAATCGCTTTACCTTGTACAGAGAAGATCGCAGCGTTAGCTTCGAGCAAATCTTTACGCTCCATACCTGGGCCACGTGGACGTGCACCAACGAGCAATGCATAGTCTGCATCTTTGAATGCAACATTCGGATCATCAGTTTGTACGATGCCAGCCAACAGTGGGAATGCACAATCATCCAATTCCATCGCCACGCCTTTTAACGCTTCGAGTGCTGGGGTGATTTCAAGCAATTGTAAAATGATCGGCTGATCTTTACCCAACATATCACCAGATGCGATACGGAACAGTAATGAATAGCTGATTTGACCAGCAGCACCAGTAATGGCAACGCGGACGGGTTGCTTCATCGTTTTTCTCCAGATTGGGCAAAGATTGGTTTTTAAAATATCAAGTCTCAGGCGCCCCACTTTTAGCAGTGGTTCGTAGTGAGCGGACATATTGTACTTGAAGCTGCGAACTTGTGCGAGTAAGCTGATCACTGCGTGAGGTAGGTATTTACAATCGAGTACAAAATATGACGGTTTTAGAACCGCCCCAATCGACCTTTGAATGGCTTAATTTTAAACAACCCGCAGTTCGTGACCTCGCATTTGCGCTTGCTAGTCCACCACTTTTGGCACATTGGCCAGAATTGCTTGCGCCAACTCCGCACATTGACTTGCCCGACTTCACCTTTTGGCAACAGCACTACCGTAACTATCTTCCACGTTTACAAGAACTTGACGATAACCCGTCTGTATTAAATCAAGTCCTTTCTGATCTTCCCAGCACAAGACTCGGTATTCGCTTTGAAGCCCTGTTAAGTTTCTGGTTAAAAGATCAAACTGGCTCTTGGCATGAGTTCGAACTTCTTGCACAAAACATTCAATTAAAAGACCATAAACGTACAATCGGTGAAATTGATTTTTTAATTAAAAATAAATTATCTGGTGAGATCGAGCACTGGGAGCTCAGCCTCAAATTTTATTTGGGTGAAGGTCATCTTAAACCATTTGAATGGCGTGGGCTGAATGATCGCGATACCTTCGGCCGTAAAATCAAACATACGGTCGAACGACAATTTAACGTCAACGAAATTGAGTACGAAGGGCTAGGCAAACTACTGATTCAGAAAAGACGTGCAGTCTTTAAAGGTCGGTTGTTTTATCCAGATACGCTTCTAAATTCAGTAGCAACGCAGACCCATCTTGACTGGCTCCATCCAGCACATTTGCGTGGCAGTTGGGGCTATCAACTACCGGACAACGTCAATTGGCGACGTGCTGCGCGACGTGAATGGCTCACCCCAGAAGCTCAAAACCGTGATGACATGAGACCTCGTTTCTTAACACATGGACTTTATCTCGGTTATCCATTGGATCTGACGGATTACAGCCTTACGATGATCCCTATTGAAAGAATGATTCGCCTGCCCATACGAAGAATTCCTTACCTGACTTCACTTTATAAACATTGATGCGATGAGCTTTGGATCGAATCCTTGCTCATCTAAAAAAGAGATTACTAAATTACATTCGCTTACTTCGCGTTACGTTGCTGCAACGCCACTACACTTGTGAGATAAGAACCCTTGTTATAATCTGAATTTACACATTACAGTGTCATTTATTGGAGAATATCAATGATTAAAGTTATCGCCGCTGCTGCTTTGGCAACTATGCTACTAACTGGCTGTAACACCATGAAAGGTGTGGGGCAAGATGTTTCTTCAGCTGGACAAGCAGTCACTGGCTCTGCAGAAAAAACCCAAGACAAACTCTAATCAGTTGTCTTGAATAATAAGAACTCGCCTTAGTGCGAGTTTTTTTATGGCAAAAAAATAAGTGACTAGATTATATCAACAACATGCTTAAGACACCGTGATTGGGAGATGTTCAGTCTCGGACAATCAGCGTTATACTGAGTCATCGCTAAATAGCACCTCATGACCCTTTATAAACGACTATGCCACAGCCCCACTCATCACAAACCTCCGCATTACAGATACTGTCCCAGACTTTTGGCTATGATCATTTTCGCGGTCAACAAGCTCAGATTATTGAAACTGCCGTGCAAGGTAAAAATGCCTTAGTCTTGATGCCCACTGGCGGTGGCAAAAGTGTGTGTTATCAGATTCCAGCGCTATTACGTGCAGGTATTACCATCGTGGTATCTCCCCTTATCGCTTTGATGAAAGATCAAGTGGATACTTTACGGGAACTGGGGATTCGCGCAGCGTACTTGAATAGCTCTCTCTCCATGAGTGAGCAACGAGATGTTGAGTCCGCTCTCCAGCAGGGCAACCTAGATTTGCTCTATGTCGCTCCAGAGCGACTATTAAGTGAACATTTTTTAAATCGCCTTGATCAAACGCAACTCGCTCTATTTGCCATAGATGAAGCGCATTGTGTCAGTCAATGGGGACACGATTTCCGCCCCGAATATCAGCAGTTGGGCTTGCTTGCGACACGCTACCCTCATATCCCGCGCATGGCCCTCACCGCTACTGCCGATAAGCGAACAAGAGCAGACATTATTCAGGTCTTAAGCCTGCAAAATGCGCCTGTTTTCCTCTCCAGTTTTGATCGCCCCAATATTCGCTATAGCATTGTTGAAAAAGACAATGGACGCAAACAACTGATCGATTTTATCCAGCAGCAGCCCGAAGGTTCGGCGGGAATCGTCTATTGTCTTTCCCGCAAGCGCGTTGAGGAAACCGCAGAGTTCTTACAAAGTAAGAACCTTCCTGCCCTCGCCTATCATGCGGGTTTACCTCAAGCCGAACGCATCCGGGTTCAAGATGAGTTCTTGCTTGAAGAAGGGAGAATTGTTTGCGCAACTGTTGCTTTTGGTATGGGGATTGATAAGCCCAATGTGCGCTTTGTCGCGCATCTAGACTTACCGAAATCCCTTGAAGGATATTATCAAGAAACGGGTCGTGCCGGACGTGATGGATTACCTTCTGAAGCCTGGATGGCGTATGGGCTTGGTGATGTCGTATCTGTACGCCGGATGCTGGCGATGTCCGATGCGCCACCCGAAGTTAAACGTATCGAAGCAGGAAAGCTGGATGCACTCTTGGCTTACTGTGAAACGGCCAGTTGCCGTCGCCAAATCTTACTCACCTATTTTGGAGAAATGGGTTCACTGCCCTGTGGCAATTGTGATATTTGTCAGAACCCACCCAGCACTTGGAATGCTACGGTTGCCGCCCAAAAAGTGTTGTCTGCCGCAATTCGCACAGGAAATCGCTTTGGCGCGGCTCACCTCGTTGATGTGCTACTCGGCTCAGAGACTGACAAAGTCAAACAGTTTGGACATCATGAATTGCCTACCTTTGGTATTGGGCAAGACTTATCCGAAGCAACATGGCGTAATGTGATTAGACAACTCGTCGCTTTAGGCTATCTGTTACCGGACTTGGAAGGCTTTGGCGGTTTGATGAGCAGTGAGAAAGCTAGAGACCTGCTCAAAGGGAAAGAGACGCTTTGGTTACGGGAACTGCCTGCCGTGAAAGTCAAAACCTCTCGCCAAGATCGAACATCACCTAAAGCTAGTGATCTCCCTGCTGATGCACAGCTCCGCTTTGATGCCTTACGTGCCCTGCGTCTGTCCTTTGCACAAGCTCAGAAAGTTCCTCCCTATATTATCTTCAACGATGCGACCTTACGTGAGATGGCACTTCTCGATCCCGACACCACCGAGAAGTTGAAAATGATCAGCGGGGTTGGTGAACAGAAACTTGCACGCTATGGACAAGGTTTTCTAGATCGCTTAAGTGAAGTCCGTTCAGCGCCTACAGACCAACCGATGAGTTACCCAGAGCCTGCGCAAGAGAAAGTCGACACGTTGACTGCAACACTAGAACTGGTGAATCGCGGTATGGATCGCGCGCAAATTGCAGAACACAGAGGACTTTCTGTTGATACGATCGGAGGACATTTACTCAAGCTGTATCATGCCAGCAAGGTGACGAAGCATGAGATTTTGTTCTTAGAATCTCATGAGCTGCTTGAGATTCAAAAGACCGCTCAAGAACTTAACCTTAAACCCAAACAGACCGCCACCAAAGCACTTAAAGAAGCGCTTAATCACCAATATGGATACGCCGATTTAAATGTGGCACTGTGGTTGTGGTAATTGATCCACGCTTCTCAACAAAAAGGCCAGAATAAATCTGGCCTTTTTTATGCGACTCGCTTGAAATAACTTAAGGATTATTCATCCGTCAAAGTACATTCAAAATTCGTCGGCTCTTGCCCACAGCGTACTTTCTTCAAAATGCTCATCATCTTTTTGTTGTAAACATCATCACGTGCAAGACTTAAGCGTGCTTCGCGCAAAATCTTAACGTAACCCGCCTTATCATTGGCTGGTAAATCCATCCAATAGCGTGGCTCTATGCTTTTTTCTACACGAGCGACTGTTGCCAATTGGCGATCTAACTGTTCTGCAACCCATGTACGGCTTTTTTGACCATAGCCATCAGGAAATCTGGAAGGGCGAATCAGAATATCACTGGTCACGTGTGCAACAGGGAAACGCACAATCGCCCCTTTGGAGCCAATACCTTTACTGAGTTCTAACGGTTTAAATGCCATCGCAGGAACCGCAATCACATCCACTTGCCCATTGTTAAATTTTCCGCCAATTGACGTCAGATCAACAGAAACAGCTTGGGCACCGACCTTTTGTACTAGAATTTCTTCAGCTTTGTCATAATCTAAAACACCGAATCGCTTACCCATCACTTTCAGTAGGGAATTAATACTTCGATCATTGACGACAATATAAACAGACCCAAGTGTAGAAACACCGACCACTTCATAGCCTTTATTCAGCATATAGGGCGCAACTTTAGGGCTCGCCATTAAAGAGATCACCGCTTTTGCCGCATTATTGTTTGGCAAGCCGCCTGCTGCATCTATGGAACCGGTAAAATTATTGAATTGACGCGCACGTACACCCGTAATTGATACACCGTCACACTGCCCAGCTTTAAAATCCTCAGCGGCAATACGCTCATCGGTATACGGTTTCAACGTAATATCTGCACCCCACTGTTTTGCAGCTAGCGCGTAATCCTTCATCATCGAATAAATATCGCCTTGCGTTCCGAGCGGGTCAAAAACACAGACTTTTTGTGCATATGAGGAAGTTGCGAGGGTCAGCAATGCCGCACCTGCAAAAAACTTGAATGGAGTCGTCATGAAAAATTCCTTTTATAAAAATCGCATATCTTCGAACAATCCTTGCCCGATAATAGATGCATCATCGTCTTTGCATCATGCAAACTATCAGTACACATCATAAAACAACTCGGGGGTGTAGGAACAGAACTAGATGATCTTTTTTATAGATATCGTCCATATCAATTTTAAGCGGATAATTTCGCATAAATTGACGAAACTGCTCTAAAATAAGCTAGACCGTTTAATTTAAAACTTATTTTATGAATACTTTTCACCTTGAAGGACGCTCACACGTCACCCTCAGCAATCTTTTAAAAATTGAAGGCTGGTGTGAAAGTGGTGCCGCAGCAAAACATGCCATTGACGAAGGCCGAGTCACAGTTGATGGACAAGTCGAGCTGCGTAAACGCAACAAGATTGTCGCAGATCAAGTCGTGCGGTTTGCAGGGAATACGATTAAAGTGGTGGAGTAATTTTTTTTAAATTGACGTTTTGCTCGGCATAGAATAATGTAGCTCTACAGTTCTAGTGCGTACGATGGTACGCCTCTTTTATGTCCTATCGCTATATTGTTTCTAAAAAATCTTTCTTTTCTACTCTTACTAATGCCGCTGGAATGCTTGATAGCTTAGGAAGGTTTTCCTCTCCTCAGCCGTTTAGTCATCGGTATCGTCTTTACGCAATCCGAAGCTATAGCAAAGCTGATCCTGAGTCCTGGTTGAAGCAAACCTATATACTTGACATTGCTGACTGGATGATCGGTTTAGAAAACGATCCATATACAGATTTAAAACCAGAATCTAAACTCACAAAATATGATGTGTTGATATCCATTCAATCGGATCGTTTTATCAATGCCGAATCTTTTATCAAAACACAATTGAATACAGGACTTATTAAATTAGTGCCTGAAACGAACCTGCGAGAGCGGTTCGAACACTCTAATGCGCTTGTTGCATGGAAAGTCGCTGACCAACTGATGTTCATGAGTGATGGGTGGAATTGGAATCTTCCAGCATGGTATATTTCACTGAAAACGGCACGCTATGAATCACATATCATGTGTATCGCGATGAAATTCGGTTTAGTTTTTATAAACTTTTACTACCCAACAGCTAATCATGCGCTCAATAAAGAAAGTCCTCGTGCACAGATTAATGTTACCCATTTGCACTAAAATATAGCGTCCTCACAAAAGAAACTACTTATGTCCGCAACTTTAGATTTAACCCTTGACCTTATCCGCCGTCCCTCAGTCACTCCGATCGATGCCGACTGTCAGACCATCATGGCTGAACGCCTTGCTAAGATTGGCTTTCATATCGAAAAAATGCGTTTTGGTGATGTCGATAATCTATGGGCGAGACGCGGAACAACTGGACCACTATTTTGCTTTGCAGGACATACCGATGTTGTGCCCACAGGTGACTTAGGGAAATGGTCATCTGCACCATTCCTGCCTGAAATTCGCGATGGACAGCTGTACGGTCGCGGTACTGCGGATATGAAAAGTGCATTGGCAGCGATGGTCGTTGCCTGTGAACGCTTTGTCGAAGCACACCCAACACACGACGGCTCCATTGCTTTCCTGATCACCAGCGATGAAGAAGGTCCTTCAATCAATGGCACGGTCAAAGTAATTGAAACGCTTGAAGCACGCCAAGAAAAGATTACATGGTGCCTCGTTGGTGAGCCATCCAGTACCAAGACACTGGGTGATGTCATTAAAAATGGTCGTCGCGGGTCGTTGAATGGTATTTTGACCATTCATGGCAAGCAAGGCCATGTCGCCTACCCTCACCTTGCCGATAATCCCATCCACCGTGCAGCACCTGCCATCACAGATCTAAGCCGTGAGGTCTGGGATCAGGGGAATGCGTTCTTTCCAGCAACCACCTTCCAAATTTCAAATATTGCAGCGGGCACAGGTGCCAATAATGTGATTCCTGCAGATATCGAAGTTGTCTTTAACTTCCGCTTTTCAACCGAAGTGACGGCTGAGCAACTCAAGGCCCGTACGCATGCGATTCTCGATCAGCATGGCTTAAAATACACCTTGAACTGGTCACTATCAGGATTGCCTTTCCTCACCGCAGAAGGGGAATTAGTTGCCGCCGCCCAAACGGCTATTCGCGATATCGCAAGGATTGACACTGAGCTGTCTACCAGTGGTGGTACTAGCGATGGTCGTTTTATTGCACCGACTGGTGCTCAAGTTTTAGAGCTGGGTGTATTGAATGCGACGATCCATCAAATTGATGAACGCGTCGATGTCGCGTCACTAGAACCTTTAACGGATATCTATGAGCGCATTTTGGTTGAACTGCTCACCTAAGTCTCTTAAAGATAAAAAAAGCCGAATCATTATTCGGCTTTTTAGATTCATCAATTAAAGAAATTCAAAACAGAGTTTAACAACTCATTAGACAGAGCCACTCTCTTTCAGCTCACGCTCAATCAATTCTAAATCAGGCACTATCCAAAGTTGGTCTTCATGTTGCACATACTGATAGGTATAATGATGAGCTGGGTGGTTGGCTAAATGCTTATCCACACTATCGATATCTTTCATCGCGGATATACGGATTTTACGGGTAATTGGTGCAGATATGAGGGCAAATGCATACTGTAAGTGATCTTCCACGCCCTCTATAACCAGTGCATGTGTTCGTCTTGCATTTGCAACTGAGATCAACGGGATTTTCTTTTCCTGCCAAGTAAAATAAGTATCGTTGGCTTCACTTGGATTAAGCGCCACAATGTCCAAGACCAATGATTGTGGTAATACTCCGAGAATGCCGTCATCAAGTGCAAGCACATAAAGTTCAAGCGTTCCAGAAGTGGTAATCAAACTCATGGTTTGATTAAAATTCTGCTGTTGCGCTGATTTACTCCCAGCGGATTTCATCTCATTCATTATCGACTTCCTTGATAAACCACTCCAATTCAATCAATGGAAATGGATTGCTCACTAATAAACTGTTGTAAATGCTCAGCTAAAATTTCTGGTGTACCATTAAAACTGACTTTGCCAGAGGCCCGTACATGATCGGGCTGGCTTGCACAAACACAGGATGATGCTGTTTGTGCCCAGATTACGCCATGTACGCGTTGAACATCATCGACAGCATCACTGCCATCATCACCCATGCCACTAAAGACGATAGTCATTAGCCGTGAACCAAATGCTTCTGCAGCGCGCCGCATGACTTCGTTAATGGATGGCTGATAATGACCCGGCCACGGTTCATATTTCACAGGATCAGACTCAATCTCGTCAAACGCAAATACCTCACCATTGGCCCCAAAATCAATTTGACGCGCGGCTGGTACTAAAAGCACATGTCCCGACTTCAAGAATAAGCTCGGTTGCAATAACCCGCCTTGTTCGGTAAAACTTTGCTCGGTATCAAACTGCCATGAATTATGACGGCTTAAAACTCGGGGTAATACTGACTGCATATTAGGATCGATATGCTGTACGAGGATAAAAGTCACGGGCACACTAACTGGTACGCGGTCAAGAAAACGCTTCACTGCCTCGGGGCCGCCCATTGAGGCAGCTAAAATACAGACATACTGCCAGTCAGTTGATCCTGTATGGTTCAGTTCACCTATAGCATCAGTTGCATGAACATGACCCTGTTTTTTGGGATGACTGGGTACATGAACCTGTTCATGGCTAGTGGTATGACGCGAAGGGCGGTCTTCTGCCCCTTCCATGATCACGAGTTGCGGCTCGACCTCACGTGATAACTCAACATTTTTTTGTTGTACGACCTCAGCCTCAGGCGCAAGTTCAATAACCTCAGTCAATAAAGGCGGTGCATTACCCAAGAACTTAATGACTTTATCACTTAAGGTTTTAACCCAATGTGCATAGGCTTTTTGATGGACTGGAGAAGGTGCTCGGGTAATCCCGATCATTAGCGGTGCATCATCCCCAATCATATCTAGCACGTTATCATCATGCTCCACATCTAATAACCATAAACTGGGCAGAAGATGGCAGTGTTCAGGCTTTAGGCGATTGGAATGAATATTATGGAGTACATCAAAGCCGCACTGCATCATGGCATCAGCCAAAGCAATTCGTTGTAGCGGATTGTCCGCTACAATAAAAAGCTGTGGTGAATCCGCATGCATCATCACTACTCTACCTATGCTGTCCTATGAGCCGACTGCGACTCAGCCAAAAGCTCTGCGATGTTTTCAAGCAAAATCTGCTCTTGGAATGGTTTGCCCATATAGCCATTCACACCCGCACTAAAGGCGCGTTCACGATGTTTTTCACCCGTCCGTGATGTGATCATGATGATAGGCAGCTCAGACAACCGTGGATTATGACGAACCAGATTTGCGACTTCGAAACCATCCATACGCGGCATTTCAATATCAAGCAGCATCAGATCGGGATGGACTTCCTCAAGCTTACTCATCGCATCGACACCATCTTTAGCTTGTACAACTTGATAGCCTTGGCGTTCAAGCAGGCGCGTTGTCACCTTACGCACAGTCACAGAATCATCGACAACCATAATGACTTTCTTCTGTTGCGAAGAGCTCAATGACGTTTCAACCACTTCGCGAGTTGTTGTGGTGTACACGCGGGTCTGGCTGGCTGCGATACGCGCAAGCGCGGCAAGATCGAGAATAATAACGACTGAACCATCACCCAGAATCGTCGCGCCAGAGATACTGCTGACACTCGCGAGTTGTAAACCAACGGGCTTAATCACAATCTCTTCACGTGATCCCACTAATTGGTCGACTTGAATCGCAACTTGCTGACCTTCGTATTTCACAATCAATAACGGTAATGGAAGAATCTGCCCATACAAAGTGGGTGATGTCTGACCACCGATTAACTCGCCCAAATAACGCAAGCGATAAGGCTTACCTGAAAATTCAAATAACTCTTGTTGAGAACCGTAGAATTTTGCCAGTTCATCTGGACTTACGCGGACAATACGTTCAATTTGCGACAATGAAATGGCAAAGGTACGATCGCCAACGCGTACACGTAGTGCATCGGTCACAGCAACGGTTAAAGGTAAACGTAAGGTAAATGTCGTTCCGCGCCCTTCAACGGAGTCAACAGTCACCACACCGCCCAACTGACGAATCTCACTTTGCACGACATCCATACCCACACCACGACCCGAAATCTGAGTCACCTGCTTGGCTGTGGAGAGTCCGGCATGGAAAATTAACTGCATGATTTCATGTTCAGTTAATTCAGCTGAAGCATTTATGATGCCACGTTCAATCGCACGTTGACGTACTGCCTCAACATGAATCCCTGCACCATCGTCTTGCAAGGTTAAAATCACCTCACTGCCTTCACGTTGTACGGACAAGGTGATAGTGCCTTTCTCTGACTTTTGCTGTTTGATCCGGTCATCTGCAGATTCCAGACCATGATCAACCGCATTACGCAGCATGTGTTCCAAAGGCGCAATCATCCGCTCCAGTACACTACGGTCCAGCTCGCCCTCAGCATTTTGGATGACCAGATTAACTGACTTACCCAGCTCAGTTGCGGTCTGACGTACAACACGCTGCAATCGAGGGACCAGACGTGAGAAAGGAACCAAGCGTGAACTCATTAAGCCTTCTTGCAACTCTGATTGAATTCGAGATTGTTGTAAAAGTAGGCTTTCTGAATCCCGCGCTTTTTCAACGAGGGTATTTTTAAAATCAAGTAAGTCAGAGACGGACTCTGCCAAAGACTTGGACAACTGATTGATAGATGAATATTGATCCATTTCAAGCGGGTCAAAGTCTTGATATTGGCCACTGGAGAGCGATCCCAGATCTTCTTGGTGACGCGCGATAATCTGAGACTCGAGCTCGCCATCCATCCGACGCAGTTGCTCAGCAATCCGCTTAATCGTAGCGCCCATTTCGTCAACGATCTGAGCGACTCCGGTCAGTCCCATTTCAATTCGCGCGCGGTTAATGGCATTTTCACCCACAAGATTAATCATCTTGTCCATGAGATTCGCAGAAACACGCACCATTTCTGATGAGGAGACATCTAGGGTATCCAGTTTTGGAAAAGCCCCTTCGATTGGCGGTAAATCGGCTGCTACACCACTATTCACTTTTGGTTCAGTAACAACATGATCCGTCATGGATACTTTCAACGAAGCAACTGGCTCGTCCGCGTTTACGTCAGCCTGAACATCATGGACAACGGCTTGAAGAATTTCAATCTTCGTACTCACCAGTGATGCTGGGTTCTTACGGAATAAGCGTAATGCATCAATCAATACTTGTGGTGTTTGAGGACGTTCACCACGATCGAGGATCGCAACCGAATCCGCTAACCAGTCATGACTTTGATTCAGAAGCTGGCCAATCTCAACAGTGACTGGCGTCTTACCTAAGGCAAGATCCTCGTAAACAAACTCCATCTCATGGGATAAGTCTCCTAGTGCAGTGACACCAGCCATCCGCGCTCCGCCCTTGAACGTATGCAGATTACGCTGTAACTCTTTCAACAATGACTTACTTTTTGGATTATCTTGTGTCTGACCCGATTCTGGGGATACAAGTGTAAGCCATTCAGTCAATTGCAGACTGGTCTGATTAATAATTTCTGCCGCTTCATCCAGAAAAATCTCGAGAACTTCAGGATCGGGTGCACTGCCCTCATCCCATGCTTCTGCTAGGACCTGCATTTGACCCAAGCGTGGTGCCTCATCAACGGGCTTCGTAACAACCGGTGAACTCGGTGCTTTAGGGGTAGTTTTAGTTGAAAGCACTGCCTCTGGATTAGGTCTAACAACCGAGACCACTTTTGATGCGACAGCAGAGACAACAGAAGCAACTATGGAGGGTTTTGCCGCTGTGGGTTCAACAGGTTTCGGCGTTTCTTTTTCAGCAGCAGGCTCGTGCGATACGGCTACTTTTTGGACTACGGGTTCAGCATCTAGACTGCGGACTGGTGCATCAGTCGCGATCACTTCTTTTGGAGTACCCGCTAAACGGATTGATTCCAACAGATCAAAATAGTCTTGTAAAACCTGCTCATTAGAAGACTTGATATACGCTTGTAATGTACGGGTTTCTGTTGGTGTAAAAAATGAATGCTGAAGCTGACTCAATTGGTCGACTTGTTGTGCCACCTGATCTTGTGCATGGCGTAAGAACTTCACAAGGATGTCCGAACTTTGAGTACGACCTTCAACCAAACGCTCATAAACCGTTTCAAGCTCATGGGTATAATCGCCCAAGCTTTGTACGCGCCCCATGCGCGCGCCACCTTTCAAGGTGTGCAAGTGACGCTGTAATGCTTTGAGGGGGGCGCTGTCACTGGGACTAGCAGCCCATAAGGAGAAGCTTTCATCAATTTCTTGAATAAGCTCCTCAGCCTCTTCCATGAAAATTTCAAGCAACTCCGCATCGTTCTCTTGATCAACGGGATACTCTAAAGTGGCAGCGACGTTAGGCTGAGACTCCACCGCAGTAACAGACGGCACCTCTGTAGGCGCTTCAACGATCGGAGTCGGCTCAGATACTTTAGGCAGATATTGCGGTTTGATCGCGTCTGCAGGTACTTCCACTTTTCGTTGCCAATCACGAAGTACATCAAGCACATCAGACTCTGATTGCACCTCTTGACTTGCTGCAAGAGAGTCAAACATGCGTGTCAGAGTTCCATGCGCAGAAAGCAAATCATCAATCAATGCCGGAGGTGCAGCATCAACAATCGCAGGATGAGCTTTTAGATGT
Organism: Aquirhabdus parva; assembly: GCF_003351745.1. Classification (NCBI taxonomy): domain Bacteria; kingdom Pseudomonadati; phylum Pseudomonadota; class Gammaproteobacteria; order Moraxellales; family Moraxellaceae; genus Aquirhabdus; species Aquirhabdus parva. Next base: position 2,475,579 of record NZ_CP031222.1, read on the forward strand.
TTGTAGGTCTGGTACAGCTCGATCACTAAGTCGTTCAAAGGGGCAATGGGCACGTGTACCACTGCTGAAGCCAAATGCTCTAACTGCTCATTCATAATCGCAATATAGGTGAGCGTATCGGGCTTTGAAAAATGATCCTTTAGCGTCCACTCAGCATCCAGTACCTCATCGATCCCGATATCCATCAGTTCTGTGACTAGACCGGTGAAGACAGGGCTCGCCTCCCCAGCGTGATCCTTTTGAGGACTCATCGATTCAACATGATCGATAAAGGCTAAGCCCGTTGCATCAAGCTCAGGCATATGAGCAGATTTCAGCATCGACAACTGTGTATTGGTCAAACGAACCAGTTCGATTAATGCATCAATATGATCATCATTTATCGGCAGATGCTCGCGCATCAAACGCTTGCACTCATGTTCCATCACATGCGCAAGTTGATAAATTGATTCAATTCCAGTCATTCCCGCACTACCACGAAGCGTGTGTAATGCACGCAGCAATACATCGCTTACCATGACTTGATCAGAATGTGCACTCATCGCTTGCATCGCAAACTGCTGAATATCGTGCAGGTAGCCTTCGGCCTCTCCGACAAATATCTCTAACAATTGCGGATCTAACTCATCAATAGAAATCTCTTCTGGCACAATAGCTGATTGAGCCACTTGTGCATGTTGAGCTTGTGAGGGTGCTTCCGACAGGGCTTCAGAGTCACTTAACAAGGCAGCCATTTGATCAAAGTCAGTATTCGTCGCAGTATCATCATCCAGCTCATCTGCCGATTGATCAACCGCATTTAAAACTGCTGATTGAACTTGCCCTGAACTTAAGGCGTGGCCATCACGTAAGAGCCAAGCCGCCTGAACAATGGGCAGAACGTTGATACTCGGTGCACGCTGTGCAGAGAAGTCTTTAACCAGGTCAGGAATCAGAGCAATCACTTCGCCCAATAGCTGTACCATACTTTGATTCGCGGTGACGGTATGCTCTCGGATGGCATTCAAGAGACGCTCTATGGACCAAGACAACTCCCCAATCACATGAGCACCAACCATACGACCCGAGCCTTTCAGGGTATGAAAGCTACGACGGATAATTTCAAGTGCCGATTGATTATCAAAATTGACGGCCCATAAAGGAAATTGCTCGGCAATCTCCTGCAGAACTTCCTCAGCCTCTTCTAAGAAAATTTCACGAACGGCATCATCATCCCCAAAATAACTGACCAGATCATCGTTTGGGATCACCTGCGGGGCATGGCTATTCAACAAGGCCAACGGCAACGCTTCTTTCTTAAAACCTGCACTCGACTTGGATACTACATTTTGAGGTTCAGCGGCGGGTGCTTGAATGGCTGGCGTATTCTCTTTAGACTGATCTTCTGACAAAGATTCTTCTGTAGTTAGGCTCTCATCCAATAAGAACTCATCGTCATCAGCTACAATCGCTGTGCTTTGTCCTTGACTTGGCACTTGACGCTGCGTCAGCGCCTCAGCAGTTTGTATCGCACCTAAAACATGATGAATGATTTCAGCACTATTCAAACGCTTATTCGTATAACTGGTCACCAAAACGGGGATGGTTTTATACACATCATCAATCAATAGGGTCGCTTGATTCGAAGGCTCAATGCTGCCTTCCATAATCCGATTCAGCAAATTCTCGATAGACCACGCCAACTCGCCAACCGTACGCGCTCCAACCATGCGCCCTGACCCTTTAAGGGTATGAAATGCACGGCGCACTTCTTTAAGGGCGGTTTCATTTTTAAAATCCAGCTTCCATTTAGGATAATGGACTGCAATGCTATCCAATACTTCATGGGCTTCTTCAATAAAAATGCTGCGGATTTCATCATCCTGACCAAAATCATCTTTATAAGGATTTGGAGGAACGATATCTTCATGGGTCGCTTCGGCATGAATATCATCAAGGCCAAAATCCTGACCACTAGACACCGCAGCAAGATGGCTCGCTGCAGCACTGATGTCTTCAAGAACAACATTTTTCTGAGTATCGGAAGTTGATCCGTTTTCTAATTCTGGATTAAAGAGCGTATCGCCTTGCTCTTCGACAAAACCTAGCATCGCAAGCGTCGTTTCATCGTGATACAACTTTGCACCACCGACGGGTACGGGCTCAGCCTGACCTTGAGGCTGCTTAAACTCTGCCAAGGTTTTCTCAGCCACATCAAGAATACTTTCATCTTGATAATGTCCTGCGAGTTGGTCCAGATAATACTCAATGGAAGAAACCAGCTCCGCCAACAAATCTACTTGCTTCCAATGCGGTTTGTAACCCGCAACCAAGACAGTGGTTTGTATCGCAGAAACCGACGCAGACAATAAATTTGCTGCACGGGATAGTCCCAGTATTTCAAATGCCCCACGAACCAGACCAAGCAATTCTGGCACCGATTCTAACGCTTCAACATCACCGCGGCTCTGATGATAGATGGCGAGTGCAGACTTGGTTTTTTCAAGAGCAGCACGTGACTCACGGACTGCAGCATGGCGAGCATTCTCCACCAGACTCTCATCCGAAACCGGACTGGACAGCACGGTCAAATCAATCGTGCGCTGTAATTGATCAGCAAACGCGGTGAGGTCAAGTGCAAGACCCTTGATCACTGCCTCATCATGTAGATATTTAGTCAGTAAAGCATCCAATTGAGCCTGCGCATCAAGTGCAAGACTGTTCCAACCCGAGACATGAAGTAAGCGAATAGATTCGCGAAGTGCAATAGCAGCGGTGTCTCGATTAACAGATAAGCCTTCACGGGCATTCATGACCTGTCTGAGTGCAGAATCCAACAACAAGTGAGAAGTTCCCTGATCCGCAGGTAACTCCATACCATAGAACTGACGTAACTGTTGCACGCGTGGATCACTTACCTGCTTTGGATCAAGCGCTTGCAGCAAATCACCTAAGAGCAGCTCTTCATCTTCAGGATGGGTACGGTCAAGTGGAACAAGTGACCGCTCTAGTCGAATAAGCAATGATCGCAGTTCATCATTATCCTGCAGTTGCCGAGCAACAATCGCCTGATGGAAGACATCAGCGACTTGCCATAATGCAGCTTGTTGTTTAGTTTGCGCCCCTTGTTGAAGTAAGCCTGCGACACGAGCCAGCCCTTGTAAGACAGGGGCTGACTGATCCCCAGCCAACCATAGACTGAGGAAGTGCTGATAGGCTTGTGTCAATTTCGTTTGAATTTCCAGACTTTGTGGCTGAACAACAAACTGCTCATCCAACAGAGAAAAATCAGGCTTAAATTTAGCGTGATTGACAACTGACACCGCATCAGCCGAACTATGAATCAACTGTTTATTGATGCTATCGACTTGAGCAAACAGCGCAACATTGCGACTGCTCTTCGTCCGTTGTAAGTAGTCAAGCTCTTCGATTAGCAGCGCAACCGATTCATTCACGACAGATTGAATGCTTAAAAATGAGATCCGACCCGATATGGCGTTATCCAGCGCCCTTTCCAGAGTCTCAGATAATAATAAGGTGTCATCCAATTGAGCCATGTGTAGTGTGCCACTGACTTGATGTAGACCATTGAATGCATCGATTAATGCCTGAGGCGTAGTATCGCGTAACGTAAATTGCACTTGAGCTAACGTTTCATCAAGTGCATCTTTAACCCAGTCGAGGGCGATATAAGGCTGCTGAAGACTCATAATGTTTTGCTCTTGATGCGATTCGCCGCTAATAACACCAAATCCAATACATAGTCGCAGAAAGCTTCATGAGAATTGGATAGATGATGAATAATATTAGTCACATTAAACATTGATTTTAATCTTTGTTTTATATAATTTTTCTCAGTACAAGTTCTATAAAAAATCGATTGCATATTGAGTATTATCGTTTGCAAAGCCATCAAGAGAATTCGCCCAAACCCCATGCCAGCATACATCATGCTGATATCCTTATTTAATTCGTTCATATGCCAACGTCCCTGCATGTTTAATTCTCATCATGGCTGGATGATCCCAATCCGCCATCTCCCCAGGCCCAAGTACCAGCAGCCCACCAATCTCTAAACGTTGCACCAACGCATCCAAAATATCTCGACGATCAAATTGACGAAAATAAATCAAAACATTCTGGCAAAAAATAACCTGCAAGCGCCGAAAAGGTACTTGCCCACTGTCCATCAAATTAAGGCGATGAAAAAAGACATGTTCTCGCAGTACATCGCTCACTTGCCAATCTTGCCGTGTAAGTGCAAATAAATGCGCGACCGATGCCTGTGTCGACTCAGGTAACGCAACACAAAATTGACGATAAAGCAGGGGGATGCGTTCTGACTTACGCCATGAGTAACGCCCCACTTGTGCTGTCGCGAGTGCTGCATCACTGATGTCACTTGCCATCACACTATAGCCCTGAGTGACATGTGCCTCGGCAAGCATCGCGAGTGACCATGTTTCCTCGCCTGTCGCACAGCCAACACTCCAAATATGGACAACCCCCTTAAACAAAGGTAGCCTCTGCTCAAGAAGTTCAAATGAAGGTAAATGGCGAAAGAAAGCCGTCTCATGCACGACTAAATCTTCGACCAAACGCTGCCACTCTACCGCACTGGTTTGAACATACTGATAGTAGGATGCTGAACTGAGATCGCAAATCCGCATACGATCCCCAACACGCAGCTCAAACAAACCTCGTTGAATATCAGGCAGAACCATGCCTATCCGTGACTCAATCAATGAGCGCCAGAGTGCATATTGCTCATCATCAAACTTTTCTCGAGCAGATCCCGCAGCATGGCTGGGCTGAATGCTGAGGTTGGTCAATGCTGGCGTCATCATTGTTTTCACAAGTTAAGCCATCCAAGCATCAATGCACAGTCAGTTCATCAGGCAATTTAAAGCCTGATACGGACTCACGTAGATTTGCTGCCATTTCAGCCAAGTTACCCACTGAACGTGCGGTCGCCATGGTCCCTGCAGTTGTTTGTGTCGTAATTTCTTGAATGACATTCATGGTGTTCGAAATATGGCCTGCAGAAGCTGCCTGTTGGCGCGCTGCTGACGAAATATTTTGAATCAAGTCAGCCAACGTTCTGGAAACCTTCTGAACATCATCGAGTGCAATTCCCGCGTCTTGTGCAAGACCCGCTCCACGCACGACCTCAGAGGTTGTTTGCTCCATGGAGATAACCGCTTCATTGGTATCACTTTGAATGGCTTTAACCAAACCTTCGATCTGTTTGGTTGCACCAGCTGAACGCTCAGCAAGACGCTGAACCTCATCCGCAACCACCGCAAAACCACGACCGGCTTCACCGGCCATCGAAGCCTGAATCGCTGCATTCAACGCCAAAATGTTGGTTTGATCCGCAATGTCGTTAATCAACGAAACGATGTCACCGATTTCCTGTGAAGATTCACCCAGACGTTTAATACGTTTCGCAGTTTCTTGAATCTGGTCACGGATGATATTCATACCTTCGATTGAACGCTGAACAACATCCCCACCATTCACAGCAATCTCCACGGAACGTTCAGCAACGGCAGCTGATTCAATCGCATTGGCAGAAACCTGATCAATAGAAACCGCAATTTCATTCACCGCGGCCGACGCGCCCGCAATTTCTTGCGCTTGATGTTCAGAAGCTTCCGCCAACTGCATCGCGGTTTGCTGGGTATCTTGTGAAGAGCCCGCAACTTGCAGAGCGGTGGTATTAATCGCCGAAACCAGCAAACGCAACTGGTCGATCGCAAAATTAACCGAATCCGCGATCGCCCCAGTAAAGTCTTCAGAAACTGTAGCGTTTGCAGTCAAGTCACCATCCGCAAGATCACCCAACTCATCGAGCAAACGTAAAATCGCAGTCTGATTACGCTCACTTTCGGCTTGAATGCTACGCGCACGTTCTGCTTCTTTTTGCGCATCAGCCATCGCGCGTTCCTGATCGATTCGACCACGCATCATAAACATTTTGATCAACGCATAACCAAGCCCAATCAAACCTAATAACATCAAAGCACTCGGAAGAATAGTCGGATATTTCGTTTGCACAGATCCCGACAAAGTATCGAGACGTTTTAGAAGATCCGCCGATGCTGCGTATAGATTTTTTGCTGAATCACGGACCTGAGTAATTTGTGGCGAACTGATAAACATTTTTACTGCAGAAGGGTTCAATACATCGGTATACGATTTTTCAACGGCGGCAAGTGCAGTTCGTGCGGTCGGATCAGTAATAGCTTGAATGCCTAAACTGGCATCCCCTTTTAACTGACCTTGCAGCACTTTACCAAAGGTTTGCGCATCATCTGAGAATCCTGATGCGGACGAAATTGCCGTCGTATCACCAGACAAGACCACCGTAATCGATTTCAGAATACGTTCAGATAATAGAACTTGATTACGCGCAAAAACAACCTGACTCGCAGGTGCACCCGACTTCACCATCTGATCTGTGATCGTGTTGTAATTGGTTTGAATGAGCGGCACTACATCACGAGTTTGTACACCGACATCATGCAAATTGTTCACGAGATCCTGATTTGTCAGAATATCATTAACCCCAAGCTCTGTGCCTTTCCATGCAGCCAGCACAGCTTTCATATCATCATTGCTGGATCCATAATTAGAAATTAAGCTTTCCAAACGATCATGGAATTTCTTTTTAGATATTGCAAGACGCTTAAATGCCTCATCCGAACTTCCCGTGGAAGCCTCACTCGCATTCTTTGAAATCTGCTCAGAGAGCACGCGTAACTCACCCACATCTCGAACCATTTTGTTACTTTTGGGAACGGTATATGCTAAGTAGATGAGCGAAAACAAAAACAGAATTAGGGCTAAAATAGCGAGTAGCAATAAAGGCTTGACCTTTTTCGCATCACCAAAAGACCCTGCAATCTGATCAATATACTGAGTCAAACGTTGCTTCGCTGTTGAGGCTTGATGACTCAAAGCATTCGTATTTATTTTCTTTTTGACATTAGTACTTACATTCGAACGACGAAAACTCATTGTCACTACTCCATATTTATCGCATTGAGTTTATATCCATGACTCAACCGACGTGAACGCTAGAGCGCCGCTACGAACTTGCATTCGTATGATCGACGACGAAAATTTCATTACAGTCTAAATACTTAGGCTGACAAACCCCAAACAACCAAAACCAACAATAACAAAGGATCAAATCTTTATCTCATGTGCAGAACACACTACAAACTCGCACTTAAAAATCGCGGGTCTGCTGCTAATCGACTGAGCATAAATACATGCCAATGCTGCCCAGTACGAAAAAAACCACCTTGCACATACGGCGAAACGCCTGCTGCGACATCAGTCACTTCAGTCTCATAAGATGCTTTACTAAAATGTTGAATACCAAGTACTTCATCGACGATTAAGCCACTGAATAAATCACCATGATCGATGACCATAACTTTACTCTGTAGACTATCGCGAGCCGTCACCCCTGTGAAACTAGCCAGATCGGTCAAAGGCAGTAAACGACCACGTACATTAGCAAGACCGAGTAACCAGCGCTGTACACCATGAACAGGTGAATAATCGGGTACACGAAGAACTTCGGCCACCTCTCCCAGAGGTGCGACAAATCGTTGACCTGCAAGCATGAACGCAACCCCAGACCAGCGGTCTGATTGGCTTTCTTGATCTTGTTGAATACGACGACGGCCTTTTTCTGAAAGACGTAGGAGCTGAATAAATCCTTTAGCAGCCATATTTAATCATCCTAATGATCCACCAACGCTATACGAGCGATGATCAATAACATCCCTATAGAAAACTCTTCTTTATCGAGGTAACAACCCATCTATCACTTGAATTAACATCGCCTCATCCACTGGCTTGGTTAAATAATCCTTCGCCCCCTGACGTCTTCCCCAAACACGATCCGTTTCCTGATCTTTGGTACTGACAATCACGACAGGAATATGGCTGGTTTCCACACCGCGAGAAATTTGCCGCGTCGCCTGAAATCCATTCATGCCCGGCATGACCACATCCATCAGTACAAGATCTGGTTTTTCAGCAAGTGTCAGTGCCACGCCATCAGCACCATTTGTTGCCTCAAGTACATCATGACCATTGCGCTGCAACATTTCACGAAAACGAAACGTCTCCGTTGGGGAATCATCTACCACTAAAATCTTTGCCATCACACCACCCTTAAATGTTTTTTATGCGACGCCTGCAACGACGTGCTGACGAATTGCACTAAACAGCTCTTCCTTGCTGAATGGCTTGGTTAAATAATCATCCGCACCAACGATACGTCCTTTAGCCTTATCAAACAATCCATCTTTTGAAGATAGCATGATGACAGGTGTTTTTTGATACGCGGGGTTGTTTTTGATTAAAGCGCAAGCCTGATAGCCATCTAAACGCGGCATCATGATATCGACAAAGATAATATCGGGGCGTGTATCGGCGATTTTCGCCAAGGCATCGAATCCGTCGACAGCGGTATGAACCGTGCATCCTGCTTTTTGTAAAAGAGTTTCAGCTGTTCGACGAATCGTTTTGGAATCGTCAATCACCATCACTTTCAGTCCATCAAAACTTTCTTCCATTTTAGTCATCTTCCTGATAGTACGAAGTTGCAAACTAGTACTCACTAAATCGCCATTCCTGACGGATTATGGGCGATTAAGAGTATTATTTTGTGTAGCATAAAACGTTCAGAGAGACTAAACCAGTGTTTAAGTTATTTTTATTTTCACCTACGACCTATTCTCACCCACCCCACCATAACTTTTACTGCGATTCTTACCTAAATCATAAACATGCCCTTATTTTTAGTCATACCATAATTTAAAGTTTGGCTGCATAATTGCATCTACTCGCAAAGGAATTGCGATTTATGATATTACTTCAGGACGAGAGCTCGGCACATGCCCACCACCTATAGCCCCAGAACAAAAGCACATTGTATGCCAACCGTATTTTTTGCTCGAAAATTCTTTTTCAATATATTCAGTTTGTTGAAAAGGCATTCTCAGCATTCTGTGCAAGGTTTGGCACAAATATTACAATTACCGTCAGTTATGGACAAAAGATTGCTGACGTCATGCGTGCTATGTGGGCTAACACTCTCTTCTATTACGGCACTAGCTGCCACAACCACACCGAATCGCTGGTATCGCTATTATGACAATGGGATTCCAACGCTAAGCTCCTCTGTCAGCGAACAACATATGTCACATGGCTACGATGTATTGGATAGTCATATGCAGATCATCAGGCACGTCCCGCCTTTTTCAACGCAGCGCTATGATCAGCAGAAGGCACAACGTGAGCAGGCGATCGAAAAACAAATCGCCGATCGTCACTTAGTAGAAACTTACACCTCATCAGACCGTGCAGTACTGCAACGGGACCGAGAACTCAGCGAAATAGATAATCAAATTAAACGCGGAGAACAGCAAAGCCAGGAGCTCACTACCGCTCTCAACAGCAGTATATCCCTAGCAGCGGGTTATGAGCGGAATAACAAACCGATTCCTGTAAACATCAAATCCCAGCTTGACAATAATCGACAGCTACTCGCTCAGTCCACAACCAATGTTACCTCACTCAAAACCAAGCGTGAGCAAGCGGCAAAACAGTTTGCAAATGATATTATCCAGTTGAAACGCATTGAACGACAACGTATGACCCAGCAAGAGGGTACGATAGAATCTAACCCACGATAGATTTTTCCGATCATGAATATCATTATTTCCATGCTGGAAAAATTGCAAAACACCCCATTGATAAGTGTAGGATTGCATCTTGCTTTTATGAATCACTTATGGACAACCCATTTTGCTAAACGCTGCTGATATACATCGTGTCATGCACGATGATGCTGTTCTTTTGAGCGATTGAAACTTTCTGGTTACATCCTGTCAATCTTGACTAAAAGAACACTCAAGCTACCGTATAATCGACATAAATGATGATGCACCATATTCAACACACTTTAGGATGATTCTAATGAACACCGCCGTCAAAACACGTCATGTCCGCTTACTCATTTTAGGCTCAGGACCTGCAGGCTATAGTGCAGCCGTGTATGCTGCACGCGCTAATCTAAAACCAGTTTTGGTTGCCGGTTTACAAATTGGCGGACAGTTAACGACTACCAATGAAGTGGACAACTGGCCAGGTGACCCGCATGGTTTAACAGGCAATGCGCTGATGGAGCGTATGCAGGAACATGCTGAGCGTTACGGCACAGAGATCGTCTATGACCATATCAACTCGGTTGATCTTTCCCAGCGCCCATTTCGCCTGACTGGGGATATGGAGGAGTTCACCTGTGACGCGCTGATTATCGCGACTGGTGCAACAGCGCAATACTTGGGACTTGAATCTGAGCAAGCATTTGCTGGTCGTGGGGTTAGTGCCTGTGCAACCTGTGATGGTTTTTTCTATAAAGATCAACCTGTCATGGTTGTTGGTGGTGGTAATACTGCGGTGGAAGAAGCGCTCTACTTGGCGAACATTGCCAGCCATGTCACTTTGGTTCATCGCCGTGACAAGGTTAAATCTGAGAAGATCTTGCAAGACCATTTATTTGAACGTGAAAAAGAAGGCAAAATTTCTATTCTTTGGAACAATCAAGTCGATGAAGTCCTTGGTAATGATGCGGGTGTGACCGGCGTACGCATCAAGAGTACAACGGATGGCAGCGCTCAAGATGTTAATGTACAAGGTGTATTTATCGCGATTGGTCACAAACCCAATACCGGTTTGTTTGAAGGCCAACTGGAGCTGCACAATGGCTACTTGGTCGTGAAAAGCGGTACCCAAGGTAATGCGACTCAGACCAGTATCCCTGGTGTATTTGCCGCTGGTGACGTCGCTGACCATATCTACCGTCAGGCAATCACATCAGCAGGTTCAGGCTGTATGGCCGCGCTTGATGCAGAACGTTTCTTAGATGGTCTGTAATTGCCTTTAATGACTACAAGCTCGCCCCTACTGCATCGCCATGAGTGTGTGTGATGCAGTCCACTCAATTACCGCCGAGTCTTTGGCAATTCCCCGATCCTACTCAGGCTGACCCAGAAGGCGAAGGTTTGGTCGCGGTTGGGGCAGATCTGGCACCTGAAACGATTCTTGCTGCGTATCAAGCGGGTATTTTCCCTTGGTTTAATGAAGATGACCCCATTTGCTGGTGGAGTCCGGAACCGCGCTGCATCATCATCCCCCATACATTCAAGCCCTCAAAAACACTGATTCGCGCGCTTAAAAAGAACCGATACACCCTCACCCTCGACCATAGTTTTGCAGCAGTCATGCGTGCTTGCGCAGGGGTTCGTGCTTATGCCGAAGGGACATGGATCAATGAAGAGATCATCACCGGCTATTGTGGACTACATGCTGCAGGCTTAGCACATAGTGTGGAGGTCTGGGAGCAAACTGAGCAAGGTGATACAACGTTAGTGGGTGGATTGTATGGTGTCCAAATTGGACAGGCATTCTTTGGCGAATCGATGTTTAGCCTCCGCACTGATGTCTCAAAAATGGCCTTCACCTTTTTGATGAAACTCTGTGCGGCATCTAACTTCCCCTTTGTGGACTGCCAACTGCCAAACGATCACCTGATGAGTCTTGGCGCAACCACACTACCACGTGCACAATTTTTGCATCAATTAAAACAAGTGCTCGCTGAATCTGCCCCAGATTGGCATTTGTTACAGAATCGTCACTTTAACTGCGCCGAACTGTTGACCCCGGAACTTTTTTCGGGCTTGATTAAGTAAAGGATCCAAACGTTTTGGAATGATGAGCAATAACCTCACATTATTTTCAAATTTTATTCAAATGGCACCGGAGTATGTCGCCTCATGTCTAACATGAAAAACATTCGGTTTTACATCACACCGCCTCATCCGTGTAGCTATTTGGATGACCGTGCTGCACGCATGGTTTTTATTGATCCCGTTCGTGATCTTGATTTATCAACACTCTCTGAACTTTCACGTCAAGGATTCCGTCGCAGCGGCGATTTTATTTACAAACCGGAATGCCATCATTGTCGTCAGTGCTTGTCATCGCGTATTCCTGCCGAAGAGTTTCAACCAGATAGTAGTCAACGTCGCGCCATTAATCGCAATAAAGATCTGCGCATGGCGATCCGTTCAACCCGACATGCAACCGATATTCACTATCGTCTTTACGCACGCTATATCATTGAGCGCCATGCAGATGGCGATATGTTCCCGCCGACACGTGAGCAATTTGAGAAATTCTTGGTCACAGGAGGCGCTAATAGCTTCTTTATTGAATTCTGGCTGAATGATCGCCTGATGGTCGTGGCAACCTGCGACCCTCTAGATGATGGTATCTCAGCGGTTTACACCTTCTATGATCCGGATGAAAACAAGCGTAGCCTCGGTACCTTTGCCATCATGCAGCAAATTGAATGGGCACGAGCCAATCGCCTTCCCTATGTTTACTTGGGTTATTGGGTGCCGCAATCTGAAAAAATGCGCTATAAATCCAACTTCCTACCCATAGAAGTGCTATTGGATGGACGCTGGCAACGTATTTCCCGTCCGATGACGGTGACTGAAATGGATATTCTCGTCAAACGATTGTCGCGGGATGAAAGTATTCAGGATTATAAACGCCTGCGCTAGACATCAAGCGATTAAGCAAAAGGATTACCCCGCGTTAAAGCCATCAAGACTGCATCTTCTTTGCCACTGGCAAAGTGAGCACGATCGGCGAGATAATAATTTTTGCGTATACCCATTTGATGAAATCCCGCCTTTTGATATAAACCAATGGCCGCTTGATTGCTTTGCCGCACTTCAAGAAAGATCATGACGCACCCTTCGCCCAAGCGTTCAATAGACTCTTCAAGCAATAGATAGCCCAGTCCCTGCCCTTGCAGGGCTGGATCAATCGCCATCAACAGTAAATTAGCCTCATCAAGAACGGGTTGTAAAATACAAAAACCCACCACCTGCTGACCATCTGTAATCACCGTGCAGCGTTGGCCCGCGTTTAAACTTTCATGAAACTGGTTCGCTGTCCATGGATGATATTCCACTTGTTGCTCAATCGCTGCGACTGCAGAGACGTCTTGTGCCTGCATCACACGAATAGCATATTTCGACATAGTGAGTCCGAGGGGTATTGAATTTTAAATACGTTAATAAGGATCATTATAACAGGTCAATTTTAAAGCTTGACTTAAACCCGCACAGACTAGCCTCTAAACGTAAAGAACATCCATAAAAAAAGAGGCTCAAATGAGCCTCTTTTTTATTTGAATTGCGGATCTAAGGACTTCATCGAAGTTGTTAGATTTGCTCTTCGTTCAATGCCTGACTGAATGCTTGATCCACTTCAGAGAAGTCGGTTGCTAATGTTGATAGCTCAACTTCAGCTTCCAAAGCTTCTTGCTGACGGCGTGCCAAGTGATAGGCCAGACCCGTACCTGCAGGAATCAAACGACCTACAACCACGTTTTCTTTCAAGCCACGCAGATCATCTTCTTTACCCGTTACTGCAGCTTCGGTCAGAACACGAGTTGTTTCTTGGAAAGACGCTGCAGAAATGAACGAGTCAGTTGACAACGATGCTTTGGTGATACCCATCAGGATACGCTCAAAACGTGCTGGGAACTTACCTTGGGCCAGCAATGCTTCATTTTCTTCAGAGACGCGCGCGTATTCTGCTTGTTCGCCTTTGATGAACGATGAGTCACCGCCTTCGATGATGTCCACTTTACGCAGCATCTGACGAATAATAACTTCGATGTGCTTATCGTTGATCTTAACGCCCTGTAAGCGATAAACGTCTTGCACTTCGTTGACAATATAAGTCGCCAATTGCTCTTCGCCTTTCAGACGCAGAATGTCATGCGGGTTCTGTGGACCATCACTGATCACTTCACCTTTTTCTACATGCTCACCTTCGAACACGTTGATTTGACGCCATTTTGGAATCAACTCTTCATGCACTTCACTGCCGTCTTCTGGAGTGATCAGCAAGCGATTCTTACCTTTGGTTTCTTTACCGAAAGTGATCACGCCGCTAACTTCAGCCAGAATCGCAAACTCTTTTGGTTTACGCGCTTCAAACAAGTCGGCCACACGTGGCAGACCACCGGTAATATCACGAGTACGTGATGATTCTTGTGGTACACGACCAATCACATCACCAACACCGATCACATCACCATCACGCACTGTAAGAACGGTTTGTGCTGGCAAGAAGTATTGAACTTGTTGATCCGTTCCCTCAACCATCAGCGGTTGATCGTTTGAATCAAACAATGCGACCGAAGGACGCAGTTCCTTACCTGATGCTGGGCGGTCTTTCGCTTGAAGAATCTCAATAGAAGACATCCCCGTTGCATCCTCGGTTTTGGTCGTTGCAGTCACACCTTCGGTGATTTGAACGAACTTAACACGACCCGCAACTTCGGTGATCAGTGGATGTGTATGCGGATCCCAGTTCACAATGATCTGACCTGCTTCAACAGCTTGTCCATCTTGTACACTGATCGACGCACCGTATGGCAAGCGATAACGCTCACGCTCACGACCGATATCATCCGCCACACCAATTTCAGCAGAACGTGATACGGCAACCAAATGACCTTTATGGTGATTTACGGTTTTGATGTTGTGGAAACGAATCGTCCCTTTGTTACGCACTTGAATGCTGCTGACCGCAGAAGCTCGGCTTGCGGCACCACCCACGTGGAACGTACGCATGGTCAACTGAGTACCTGGCTCACCGATCGACTGTGCAGCCATAACACCCACAGACTCACCCGCATTTACCAAGTGACCGCGTGCTAGATCGCGACCATAACACTTCGCACAGACACCAAAGCGTGTACGGCAGCTAATCACTGAGCGAACTTTAACTTCATCCACACCAGCAACTTCTAAGGTATCAACCCACTTCTCATCCAGCAGCGTACCAGCAGGAGCCAGCACTTCATCGCTACCCGGTGTCAACAAGTCAACAGCAACCACACGACCCAATACACGGTCACGTAGTGGCTCGATCACGTCACCACCTTGAATCAAGGGCGTGATGTAAATACCGTCATCGGTGCCACAATCTGGCTCAGTGATCACCAAATCTTGTGCCACGTCAACCAAACGACGGGTCAAGTAACCAGAGTTCGCAGTTTTCAGCGCCGTATCCGCCAAACCTTTACGCGCACCGTGTGTCGAAATAAAGTACTGCAGAACGGTCAGACCTTCACGGAAGTTCGCCTTAATAGGCGTTTCAATGATTTCACCTGATGGTTTAGCCATCAAACCACGCATACCGGCAAGCTGACGAATCTGCGCTGCAGATCCACGCGCACCAGAGTCGGACATGATGTAAATCGAGTTGAACGATTTCTGTCTTTCTTCATCGCCTTTCTTATTGATGACGACTTCAGTAGACAGGTTGTCCATCATCGCTTTCGCAACTTGTTCGTTGGTACGTGACCAGATGTCGACCACTTTGTTATAGCGTTCACCAGCTGTTACGAAGCCTTGCTCAAATTGATTTTCGATTTCGCGAACTTCAGTATCCGCTTTACCAATAATCTCTTCTTTGTTTGGCGGAATCAGCATGTCTTCCATACCGACAGATACACCAGAGTGAGTTGCTTGCGCAAATCCGAGGTACATCAATTGGTCAGCAAACAATACGGTCGCTTTCAAGCCCAAAGTACGGTAAACCGAGTTGATCAGTTTAGATACGTTCTTTTTGGTCATGACTTGGTTGACTTGGTCGAAGGTCATCCCTTCTGGCAAGATTTTCCAAAGCAAGCAACGACCTGGTGTGGTATCAACCAAGAATGTGGTTGTTACTTTTTCGCCATTTTCATCAAATACGGTCTGGTTCACACGCACTTTAATGCGACTGTGTACTGTCACGAATTTGGTTGCCAAAGCACGATCCACTTCTTGCGTATCGGCAAACACCATGCCTTCGCCAGGTGCATTGATCGTGTCACGGCTGATGTAGTACAGACCCAACACAACGTCCTGTGACGGTACGATGATTGGTTCACCGTTCGCTGGAGACAAGATGTTGTTGGTTGACATCATCAAGGCACGCGCTTCTAGCTGTGCTTCGATAGTCAACGGCACGTGAACCGCCATTTGGTCACCGTCGAAGTCGGCGTTAAACGCGGTACAAACGAGCGGATGCAACTGGATCGCTTTACCTTCAATCAGTGTCGGTTCAAACGCTTGCAGACCCAAACGGTGAAGCGTTGGCGCGCGGTTCAACATGACTGGATGTTCACGAATTACGTGCGCAAGAACGTCCCACACTTCTGGGGTTTCGCGTTCAACCATTTTCTTCGCAGCTTTGATGGTTGTTGCCATGCCTGAAGATTGCAGTTTTGCAAAAATAAACGGCTTGAACAGTTCCAATGCCATTTTTTTCGGCAGACCGCATTGATGCAGACGTAGCGTTGGTCCAACCACAATCACTGAACGACCCGAGTAATCCACACGCTTACCGAGCAAGTTCTGACGGAAACGACCTTGTTTACCTTTGATCATATCAGCCAAAGATTTCAGCGGACGCTTGTTGCTACCCGTAATCGCACGACCACGACGACCGTTATCAAGTAGCGCATCAACTGCTTCTTGCAACATCCGTTTTTCGTTACGCACAATAATGTCTGGAGCAGACAATTCAAGCAAACGCTTCAAGCGATTGTTACGGTTAATGACGCGACGATACAAATCGTTCAAGTCAGAAGTCGCAAAACGACCGCCTTCTAGTGGAACCAATGGGCGCAAATCAGGCGGCAAAACTGGCAGAATGGTCATGACCATCCATTCAGGCTTGTTGTTTGAATCGCGGAATGCTTCCATCAATTTCAAGCGCTTTGAAGATTTTTTCAGCTTGGTTTCTGATGTCGTATTTGGAATTTCTTCACGCAAGCGTGCAATTTCTGATTCCAAGTCGATGTCACGCAATAAGTCCTGAATCGCTTCAGCACCCATTTTTGCAGTGAACTCATCGCCATGCTCTTCCAGCGCATTGAAATATTCTTCATCGCCAAGCAATTGGAATTTTTCAAAAGGTGTCATGCCTGGATCAGTCACAACATAACTTTCGAAATAAAGAACGCGTTCGATATCACGCAAAGTCATATCAAGCAACAAACCAATACGGCTTGGCAGTGATTTTAAGAACCAGATATGCGCAACTGGTGATGCAAGGTCAATATGACCCATGCGCTCACGACGAACTTTTGCTGTCGTTACTTCAACGCCGCATTTTTCGCAGATCACGCCTTTATATTTCATACGCTTGTATTTACCACACAAGCATTCGTAATCTTTGATCGGTCCAAAGATTTTTGCACAGAACAAACCATCACGTTCTGGTTTGAACGTACGATAGTTAATGGTTTCTGGCTTCTTCACTTCACCGTGTGACCATGACTTAATCATTTCTGGTGAAGCAAGACCAATCCGAATACGGTCAAAGTTCGCTAGAACTTCATCCGAACCCGGCTTTTTACGCATAATATCGAGTAAGTCTTTCAAGTCATTTCTCCGTTGTCCGAGGTGTGTTCACTCGGAAGGGGTCATTTGTATACTGTCTAATGCGCTAAGCCCACTTGTCACAACTATAGCAAGCAAGCTTCGCGAAAATTTCACACTTTTCCAGTCAACTCATTGATCTTAAACAACCGTAAACCGACATCAACATCGATTTACGGCTTTGGAAAAGGCTTAATCTTCGCCTTTTAACTCAATATTAATACCCAAAGAACGAATCTCTTTGGTCAACACGTTGAAGGACTCAGGCATGCCCGGATCCATGTAGTGATTGCCATCCACGATGTTTTTGTAGATACGAGTACGACCTTCGACATCGTCTGACTTCACAGTGAGCATTTCTTGCAAGGTATAAGTTGCACCGTATGCTTCCAGTGCCCACACTTCCATCTCCCCGAAACGCTGACCACCGAACTGCGCTTTACCACCGAGCGGTTGCTGTGTAACCAGTGAATACGAACCGGTTGAACGCGCATGCATTTTGTCGTCAACCAAGTGATTGAGTTTGAGCATGTACATATAACCAACGGTCACAGGACGATCAAACTGGTCACCTGTACGTCCATCAAACAGTACTTGCTTACCGGTTTCTGACAAGTCAGCCAAGGTCAACAATTGTTTGATTTGACTTTCTTCTGCACCATCAAATACTGGCGTTGCGATAGGAACACCGCCACGTAAGTTTTTAGCCAATGCCAAGACTTCATCATCAGACAAGCTCGCCAGTTCTTCTTGCTCACCACCGACTTGATTGTAGATTTGATCCATGAATTTACGCAGATCAGCAACTTTCCGCTGTTCTTGCAACATGCGATCAATCTTTTGACCCAAGCCTTTGGCGGCCCAGCCCATATGGGTTTCAAGAATCTGACCCACGTTCATACGAGATGGAACACCAAGCGGGTTCAGAACGATATCAACAGGTTCACCGTTGATGTCATATGGCATGTCTTCGACAGGCATAATGACCGAAACCACACCCTTGTTACCATGACGACCCGCCATCTTGTCACCCGGTTGGATGCGACGTTTGACAGCCAAGTAAACCTTAACCACTTTCAACACGCCATGAGCCAGCTCATCGCCTTGGTTGATTTTGCGTTTTTTCTCAACGAATTTCGCTTCAATCTCAAGATCTTTCTCTTTCAAGTATTCTTGGATTTGGCTTAAACGCGCTGCAATATCATCATCAGCCGGTTGGATCTCAAGCAGTTGCGCTGTTTCTAAACCATTGATGGTTTCTTCATCCAGCACCACACCACGCTTGATACCGCCACCGCCATTGACTTTCTGACCATTCAACAAGCGTTCAACACGATTACGCGCCGCTTCTTCGAAAGTACGGAACTCTTCTTTCAAGTCTTTGCGGTATGCATCCAGTTCTGCTTTATCAATAGCAATCGCACGTTCGTCTTTTTCAAGGCCATCGCGAGTAAAGACTTGAACGTCGATAACTGTTCCCTTAGTACCTGATGGTACGCGCAAGGAAGAGTCTTTCACGTCCGCAGCTTTTTCACCGAAAATCGCACGCAGCAGTTTTTCTTCTGGGGTCAGCTGGGTTTCACCTTTAGGCGTAACCTTACCGACCAGAATGTCGCCTGCGCTCACTTCAGCACCGATATAAACAATCCCGGCAGCATCCAGTTTTGACAACGCGGCTTCGCCAACGTTTGGAATGTCGCCAGTGATTTCTTCAGTACCCAATTTGGTATCACGTGCAACACATGACAATTCTTGGATATGGATCGATGTGAAACGATCTTCTTGTACAACACGCTCAGACAGCAAGATCGAGTCTTCGAAGTTATAACCATTCCATGGCATAAATGCCACGCGCATGTTTTGACCGAGCGCAAGCTCACCGAGATCCGTTGAAGGACCATCTGCGAGGATGTCGCCACGTGCCACAACATCACCACGATTCACAATTGCATCTTGGTTAATACAGGTGTTCTGGTTAGAACGGGTGTATTTGATCAAGTTGTAAATATCAACACCAGCCTCACCTGCATGCATTTCAGACTCATGCACACGCACAACGATACGGCTCGCATCAACGTAGTCAATCACACCACCACGACCAGCAACCACACACACACCAGAGTCACGTGCAACGTGACGCTCCATGCCTGTACCCACGAGTGGCTTGTCAGAACGCAGTGTAGGCACCGCCTGACGTTGCATGTTTGAACCCATCAATGCACGGTTCGCGTCGTCATGCTCAAGGAACGGAATGAGCGAGGCGGCTACCGAAACCACCTGACGTGGTGAAACGTCCATGTGGGTGACCTTCTCTGGGGTCATACGAATGAATTCGCCATGATGACGAACGGACACGAGGTCATCCGTCAACTCACCTTTCTTGTTCAGTGGTGAGTCAGCTTGTGCAATCACGGTATCGGTTTCTTCAATCGCTGACAGATATTCGATATGGTCAGTTACCACACCATTTTCAACACGGCGATATGGTGTTTCCAAGAAACCGAACTCATTGGCTTTTGCATAAACCGCCAAGCTGTTGATCAAACCAATGTTTGGACCTTCAGGGGTTTCAATTGGACAAACACGACCATAATGGGTTTGATGAACGTCGCGAACTTCAAAGCCAGCGCGCTCACGAGTCAAACCACCAGGTCCAAGTGCAGAAACACGACGTTTGTGCGTGATTTCTGACAATGGATTGTTTTGATCCATGAATTGTGACAATTGGCTTGAACCAAAGAACTCTTTGATCGCTGCAGCCACTGGCTTAGCATTGATCAAGTCTTGTGGCGACAAACCTTCAGTTTCAGCTTGGTTCAGACGTTCTTTAACTGCACGTTCAACACGGACCAAACCAACACGGAATTGGTTTTCAGTCATTTCACCGACAGAGCGTACACGACGGTTACCCAAGTGATCGATGTCATCCACTTCGCCTTTACCGTTGCGGATATCAACCAGCATTTTCAGCACGTCAACCACGTCTTCGTTGGACAAGATGCCTTCGATTTCACGGGTGGCTTGATCAGTACCCACTTCGTATGGACGACCTAAACGACGGTTGAACTTCATACGGCCGACAGGTGACAAATCATAACGTTCTGAGCTGAAGAACAGGTTGTTAAACAGGTTCTCTGCCGCATCTTTAGTTGGTGGCTCACCCGGACGCATGACTTTGTAGATTTCGACCAAAGCTTCTTCACGGTTGCGAGTCGTATCTGCGCGTAAAGTATCCGCAACGAATGATCCACGGTCGATGTCGTTGGTGAACAGCATGTTGAACTCTACAACACCTGCTTCAACCAGCTTTACGAGTACTTCATGAACCAAAACAGTGTTTGCTTCAACGATCAGATCGCCCGCTTTGTTGTAAACGTTGTGTGCCAGAATACGGCCATACAAGTATTCATCAGGAACTGGCAGCTTGGTCAGGCCAGCTTCTTCCATTTGACGAACATGGCGTGCGTTGATACGTTTGCCTTGTTCGACGATGATTTTGTTGCCTTTACCAACGATGTCAAACTGAGCCATTTCGCCGCGTAGACGTTCTGGAATCAAATCGATCTGATAACCACCGTCTGCCAAATAGACAGGCACTTTCTCGTAGTACATATCGAGAATTTGTTCAGTGGTGTAGTTCAATGCACGCAGCATAATCGTAGCAAGGAGCTTACGACGACGGTCGATACGAACGAAAACCAAATCCTTCGCATCAAACTCAAAGTCCAACCATGAGCCACGGTAAGGAATGATACGTGCGGAATACAGTACTTTACCTGAGCTGTGGGTTTTACCCTTGTCATGGTCAAAGAACACACCGGGTGAACGATGTAACTGACTCACGATCACACGCTCAGTACCGTTGATCACGAATGTCCCGTTATCGGTCATCAGTGGCATTTCGCCCATGTACACTTCTTGCTCGCGTACGTCTTTAATCGATTTGGTTTCACGGTCATAAATGATCAAACGAATTTTGACGCGCATTGGTGCAGCATACGTTGAACCACGCAAAATACATTCGCGTACGTCAAACTCAGGCTTACCTAAATGATATTCAACAAACTCAAGTGCAGCATTACCCGAGTAACTGACGATAGGAAACACCGAACGGAAAGCCGCTTGCAGACCGAAGTCTTCGCGTTGCTTCGCAGTTTTACCATCTTGTAAAAAAGCGCGATAAGAATCAACTTGGATGGAAAGCAGGTATGGCACTTCCATCACATTGGGCAATTTGCCGAAGTTCTTGCGAATCCGTTTCTTTTCGGTATAGGAGTATGCCATTGGAAGTCCTCAAAAAAGTAGGTGCAAGATAATGCTCGCTTCATAAAACAAAAGACAAAAGCATTCAATCAAAAACTTAAAACCAAAAAACTCTACAACTTAATCTGAACAGAAATACCCTACCCTTTAGACCTACAAAGATGAGACTTTGCATGGAGGGCAAAATAGAACTGTTTCAATCTGCATAACCACACATCGCTATGTAGAAAATCATGCAGAACAGCGAAACCACATGAACTTTGAAAACCTGCTGTTAAATCAAGTTGCAACAGGACTTCCATTCATTTACCACATACGTCGATTCTAAAAAGTCCTTTACTTAGACCACCCTAGAACCAAGACAACGAAAACGACAAAACCACAAACGAGCAAAACACTCCAATTCAAGAAACTGGAATGCATAAACTCGTTCATGGAAGAACGTTTAAATCTACATTTTTGAATGAAACTTTTTACTCATAAAACGACAACAATGCAGATTTAAAAATTCTTTTTCGCGACTTAACTCTACGGACACCTCATCAATAAAAACCCCATTGAAAACTATCCTTAAAAGAGCAGACCATTACGATAAATGGACGCGCTGCACTGTGAAAATTGATCTCTTGTACAACTATCATGACCTCACCATTGCGCAATACACGCAAACGACCACAAAAACAAGAGCCGCATAGTATAATAAAAAAAGGCGCACAAACGCAAGCGCTTGTCCACCTTTTTTTTGAAACTAAATAAAGTCTTTTTCTAGAATCTAGTACTTTATCGAGATCTTTAAGATTAAGCAGCCATTTGCAAGCAAACAGCTTCTTCAGTCTTATTTGATTTCGACAGTTGCACCAGCTTCTTCGACTTTCTTTTTAAGCGCTTCAGCGTCGTCTTTGCTCACGCCTTCTTTCAGCGGTTGCGGTGCGCCTTCAACGAGGTCTTTAGCTTCTTTCAAGCCAAGGCCAGTTACTTCGCGAACGATTTTAATAACTGCAACTTTGTTTGCGCCGAAGCTAGTCAGAATGACGTTGAATTCGGTTTGTTCTTCAGCAGCAGCCGCGCCTGCACCAGCAGCAGGACCAGCAACTGCAACAGCAGCAGCAGAAACGTTGAATTTTTCTTCGAATGCAGAAATAAGTTCAACCAATTCAACAACTGATAATTCGCCAACGGCGTTCAGGATGTCTTCTTTTGACAGTGCCATGAGTAAAGCTCCAAAATGTGTATAGGTGGGTGAGGCAAGATGCAATTAAGCAGCTTGTTCGTCCTGTTTGTCTTTGAGTGCTGTAAGTAAACGAGCAAACTTGGAAACAGGCGCTTGCAGAACCGACGCCAGCATCGTAAGAGCGGTGTGCAGATTCGGCAGATTTGCCAATACGTCGATTTGATCAGCAGCATAAAGCTTGCCGTCAAATGCAGCCGATTTAATGACCAGCTTGGCATTGTCTTTTGCAAAGTCTTTCAACAAACGAGCAGCAGCGCCCATGTCGTCTTCAGAAGTTGACAAAGCAATGATCGATGGACCAGTCAGAGTTTCATTCAAAACAGCGAATGGTGTTCCTTCCAGTGCACGACGTGCCAGCGTGTTACGAATAACGCGCAGGTATACACCTTGCTGACGGGCTTTAGAACGTAGAACAGTCATCTGACCTACGGTTAAGCCACGATAATCGGCGACCACAGCAGAGAATGCACCAGACGCAGCTTCACTCACTGCGGCGACGATCTCTTTTTTGTCCTCTAGTCTTAGAGTCACTGTAACCTCCTTCGTGTATAGATGAACACAATGTTCATCACCATGATTTGCATACCAGCTATCAATCCAAAGATTGACAGCCAATCTACACGCGGAAAGTCTAAACCCTAAGATTTACACCACCGCGTCTACGTAGGACTCATTAAGAAAAGTGCATTCAAGAACGCATTTTTCGCCTACGGTCTTTGACGCCGATTAGAATGCAGAACATATCCAACCACTTCAAAGCCCACTCAACCTGCCCCTACTTATAAATAAACCAGGGCAATCAAGATTTTTACTCGCCGAATGACTTTTTCAAATCATTCAGCAAAATCGGATTAACAACGCAAATAATTATGCAGAAACAGAAGCAACATCAATCGTTAAGCCAGGACCCATGGTCGATGACAAAGTGATTTTCTTGATGTAGATCCCTTTAGAAGTTGCAGGTTTTGCACGCTTCAGATCAGAAACCAACGCTTCAACGTTTTGACGAATCGCAGCAGCTTCAAAGCCAACTTGGCCTACAGCTGCGTGAATGATACCGCCTTTGTCAACGCGATAGCGCGCTTGACCAGACTTAGCATTCTTAACAGCAGTACCCACATCAGGGGTAACCGTACCGACTTTCGGGTTAGGCATCAAACCACGTGGACCCAAGATCGTACCGAGTTTACCAACCACACGCATCGCGTCTGGAGCAGCAATCACGACATCAAAGTCAAGGTTACCCGCTTGGATGCTTTCTGCGAGATCATCCATACCAACGATGTCTGCACCTTCAGCTTTAGCCGCTTCAGCAGCCGCACCTTGAGCAAATACTGCAACACGTACGGTTTTACCGGTACCCGCTGGCAATACAGTTGCACCGCGAACGATTTGGTCTGATTTACGTGGATCAACACCAAGGTTGATTGCAACGTCCAATGACTCTTTGAATTTAGCCGCTGGAAGGCTATTCAAAATAGCAACTGCAGAATCCAAATCGTAAACTTTATTGGCTTCTACTTTTTCAGCGATAGCTTTTTGACGCTTAGTTAATGTTGCCATGTTAAACCACTCCTTCCACATTCAGACCCATCGAACGTGCAGAACCTGCAATCGTACGAACAGCCGCATCCAAATCAGCAGCAGTCAGATTCGCTTCTTTCGCTTTAGCGATTTCTTCTAACTGAGCACGGGTAATGGTACCGACTTTTTGAGTATTAGGACGCGCTGAACCGCTAGTCAGGTTCATGGTTTTTTTCAAGAAGTAAGTCGCAGGTGGCGATGCCATGATGAAAGTAAACGACTTGTCAGAATAAACAGTAATCGTTACTGGAATTGGCATGCCAACTTCCATCTTTTGTGTTGCAGCATTGAATTCTTTACAGAATGCCATAATGTTTACACCACGTTGACCCAATGCAGGACCGATAGGTGGTGATGGATTTGCTTTACCAGCCGCAACTTGCAGCTTGATATATCCGTCGATCTTCTTCGCCATTAGAAACTCCTCATATGGGTACGAACGCCTTGCGGCTCCCCTTTTGGCTTACAACTATAAATTCTTTACTCGATCACTTTAAGAAAAACACACTAAAATGAAAAAGCCACCAGACTTTTCAAAAAAGACGGGTGGCAAATTATACACGAAAAACAACTAAACTCTACAAGCAGACTAAAAATAAAATCTCAATTAGTCAGTTTTTTCAACTTGCTTAAACTCAAGCTCAACTTGGGTTGGACGATTAAACACGTTGATGGTCAAGGTCACTTTAGACTTATCATAGTCCACTTTCTCAATGACACCTTTGAAATCCACAAACGGACCATCGATAACCAACAACTCTTCACCGGGCTCAAACATCGTCTTCGGTTTCGGAGCAGTTTCACCTTGCTGTTGAATACGACTAAGAATCTTGTCAGCTTCTTTTTGCGTTATCGGCGCTGGCTTTTCTGGCGTACCACCGATAAAGCCCAATACTTTTGGCGTCTCTTTTACAGTGTGCCAAGTCGCTTCGGTCATTTCCATTTCAACAAGCACGTAACCAGGAAAGAACTTACGCTCACTCTTACGCTTCTTGCCGTCTTTCATTTCTACAACTTCTTCAGTCGGCACAAGCACTTCACCGAAGCTTTCCAGCAAATCACTACGCGCAATACGATCTTTAAGTGAACGCATTACTTGCTTTTCATAGCCTGAATAGGCATGTACGATATACCAACGTTTCATAGCTTTTATCCGTTGATTCTTTAATAAACTGACTTTACAAAATAGACGTTAAACCCAGCCAAAGAATCATTTTATCCAATGATTAATTTGATTGCCCAGCCAAAAAACATATCCAACAACCACAGAATAATCGCCATGACCACCACAACGACCAAAACAATCCATGTGGTATGCAATGTATCATTCTTGGTTGGCCAACTAATACGACCCAACTCAACACGGGAATCTTTCAGCAAGGTCACAAAACCCTTACCCTGTGAAGTGGTATACAGCAAAACCAATGCCACCACAACCATACCTACAATCACACCTACGCGTACCCAGACACTAGCAGCTGGCGCCCAATAGGCAGGCAGGTATTGCGGCACAATCGTCGCACCAATCAACAAGACAATCGCAAGCAACCAAAAAATAGGATCAATGGCTGAACGCGACTTAACAACATCAGCTGGCGACAAAGCACCACCCAAATTATTAATTGAGCTATTGATCGATTTGCCGACATTCGACTTATCAGTCGTTGATTGATTTTGCGGATCAGTATTCATATTTTGAGTGGCTCATTGGGTTAAACCAAAGATATACAAGGAAGTGAATATGAGCTAAATGGAGAGGCTACAGGTATTCTTTTAAAAATTGTTTCATACCAAAACATTTGGTTCAAGCAACTACCCTATTCCTTCAGGTAAACCACGTCTTCAACCAAGTTTAAAACCATGTTTAAAAAAACACTATCTATATCTTAAAACAAATATGGCGGGCCAGGAGAGACTCGAACTCCCAACACCCGGTTTTGGAGACCGGTGCTCTACCAATTGAACTACTGGCCCTGCAATTGGAAAGCATTCTACAGAACACTTTCCAAATTTACTACTGCAATATCAGAAGTTTAATTAAACTTCTGATATTAACTCAACCTACAAGAGATTAAGCAAGAACGTTAGCAACTACACCCGCACCAACAGTACGACCACCTTCACGGATCGCGAAACGTAGACCTGGGTCCATCGCGATTGGGTGAATCAGTTCTACTGTCATTTGGATGTTGTCACCTGGCATAACCATTTCTACGCCGTCTGGCAAGCTGATTGCACCAGTTACGTCCGTTGTACGGAAGTAGAACTGTGGACGATAGCCTTTCAGGAACGGTGTATGACGACCACCTTCATCTTTAGACAGAACATAAACTTCTGCTTCAAATTTGGTATGTGGTTTGATTGAACCTGGTTTCGCCAATACTTGACCACGTTGTACGTCTTCACGCTTGGTACCACGGAGCAATACACCACAGTTCTCGCCTGCACGACCTTCGTCGAGCAATTTACGGAACATTTCAACACCAGTACAGGTCGTTTTTACGGTGTCTTTGATACCAACGATTTCAATTTCTTCACCAACTTTGATGATACCTGACTCTACGCGACCGGTTACAACGGTACCGCGACCAGAGATCGAGAATACGTCTTCGATTGGCAACAGGAATGATTTGTCGATTGCGCGTTCTGGTTCTGGGATGTAGCTGTCCAGAGTTTCAACCAGTTTAAGAACTGATGCAACGCCGTAAGGACCTTCACCACCGTTCAACGCTTCGAGTGCTGAACCACGGATGATTGGGGTGTCATCACCTGGGAAGTCGTATTTAGACAACAGGTCACGCACTTCCATTTCAACGAGTTCAAGCAACTCTTCGTCGTCTACCATGTCACACTTGTTCAAGAATACAACGATGTATGGCACACCAACTTGGCGTGACAACAGGATGTGTTCACGAGTTTGTGGCATTGGACCATCAGTTGCTGAACATACAAGAATCGCGCCGTCCATCTGAGCAGCACCAGTGATCATGTTTTTAACATAGTCAGCGTGGCCTGGGCAGTCAACGTGTGCGTAGTGACGGATTGGGCTGTCATATTCTACGTGTGCAGTATTAATGGTAATACCACGTGCTTTTTCTTCTGGTGCTGAGTCGATTTCGCTCAATGCTTTGACGTCACCGCCGTAAGCTTTTGCACAGTTCAAGCTGATAGCAGCAGTCAGAGTGGTTTTACCATGGTCAACGTGACCGATGGTGCCGACGTTAACGTGCGGCTTGTTACGTTCAAACTTGGCCTTTGCCATGAGAGTCTCCCTCGTTCACGTCGGATGTCAACTATCCGGCTTATTTAGAAAATTTGTTGCAAGACTGGCATGATTGCCAACTGCAAGTTACCACCCAACAAACATCAAATCTTCAATCTAACAACACAAATCTTTCACACAAAACAATAAGCAGGCACTAGGCCTGCCCGTTACAACAATATTCAACAAACTCACTACTCATCAGTACAACCAACAAATAATGGAGCTCTTATCCAGATTTGAACTGGAGACCTCTCCCTTACCAAGGGAGTGCTCTACCACTGAGCTATAAGAGCGCAACCGCTAAATGCGACAAAACAGCTATTATGCAGCAGAACACTAAATCTATTAAAACAGCAGATCCAGATCAACAAACCGCAAACAACCTAATCACAAATCTACAAAATATGGAGCGGGAGACGAGGGTCGAACTCGCGACATTCAGCTTGGAAGGCTGACGCTCTACCAACTGAGCTACTCCCGCACAACTGGTAACTTACATCTAAACTATCTACATCAAATATGGTGGTGAGGGAAGGATTCGAACCTTCGAAGCTTTCGCGTCAGAGTTACAGTCTGATCCCTTTGACCGCTCGGGAACCTCACCTACATCAAACCCACATTATCAACATTTGTTTACCCATTTAAAAACTTCAAACAAATCCTGATTAACATCAGTTTATTTCACATCAACATCATCATCAAACATGTCTTAAATATGGTGCCGGCACCAAGAATCGAACTCGGGACCTACTGATTACAAGTCAGTTGCTCTACCAGCTGAGCTATACCGGCTAAAAGTACACATCAATAACTGCATCGAAGCGGCGTGCATTGTAGCAGAGAGTTTTAATCTTACAACCCCGTTTTTTCAAAAAAACTAAAAAACCAGTCCGTTTGCCGATAATTCAACCGCTCTGATCACTGCGCGAGCTTTAATAAGCGTTTCATTCCATTCACTAACTGGAATTGAGTCCGCAACCACCCCTGCGCCAGCCTGCACATGAACTTGTCCATCAGTGATGACCGCTGTACGAATCGCGATGGCGGTATCCATCTCTCCATGCCATCCTAAATAGCCCACCGCCCCACCGAACACGCCACGCTTGACGGGTTCTAATTCGTCAATAATCTCCATTGCACGAATCTTCGGTGCTCCCGATAGGGTTCCCGCCGGAAACGTGGCTTTAAACACGTCTAAAGCATCCAGCTCTGGGCGCACCTTCCCTTCCACATTCGACACGATATGCATCACGTGTGAATACTTCTCGATACTCATCCGCTCGGTGACTTTGACTTGGCCAATTTGACTCACACGCCCCACATCATTACGACCTAAATCAATCAGCATCAAATGTTCAGCGATTTCCTTACCATCCGCCAAAAGATTCGCTTCAAGATCCGCTTCTTCCTCTGGGGTCTTACCGCGCGGTCTCGTCCCAGCAAGCGGACGCACTGTCACGATTCCATTTTCCAAACGCGTCAAGATTTCCGGCGAAGAGCCCACCAACTGAAAGGGTTTTGCCACACTCTTGCTATCAGGCAACGTGACACCATCCACTAAGAACATATAAGGCGACGGATTCAGATGCCGTAGCGCGCGATACACCGATAACGCATCGCCATCAAAGTCACTGGTCATACGCTGACTCGGCACAACCTGCATCACATCGCCAGCTTTAATATATTCCTGTATTCGCGCTACATCATGCTGGAATTTTTCATCGCCTGTATGCGATACAAAAACAGGTGCAGTATGTGGCTTTGCCGTAAGATCTAGTGGTGCAGCCAGTAGCACCTCCAATGCCTCCAATCGCGCAATAGCGTTTTGATAGGCATCAGGCTCACTGCTGTCCGCATGAGTGATCAGTGACAAAGTATCGCGTAGGCTATCAAACACAATCACCGTATCTGAAACCATCAACCAAATATCCGGTAGATTGATCGGATCCTGTGCTGGCACATTCTTCAAGCGCGGTTCTATATAGCGCACAGAATCATAAGCAAAATAACCCACTAGACCACCGGTAAAATTCGGTAATGCTGGGGTTTCGCTCGCCGGTGGTAAATTAAAACTGGCCTGAAACTTGCGGATATAAGCAAAAGGATCCTGACATTCAGTAACCTCAAGTGCTTGATCAGGTTTTTGAATACGCATTTCACCTTGGCGATATTGCAGGGTCGTACCACTACCTAAACCGATAATAGAATAGCGACCCCAACGCTCTCCGCCCTGTACAGACTCAAACAAGTACCGGGCAGTTTGATCGTCGCCATTGGCGCGCAAACGTGCAAAAACTGATACAGGGGTATCTGTATCAGCTAAGCGTTGGTGAAATACGGGAATATGGCGATAACCAGCTGCAACCAGCCGTTGAAACTCGGAAAGGCTCATCATTTTTAATTCAACTCAAATCAGGGGTTTGAAAAAATCAACGCAAGGTAGCGCTATAAGAACTCATTAGGTATGAGCAAATGATTAGCGACGCCAGCGAAATCCGCCTGCTGAAAGAATCATGATGTCCTCTAATACAATACTGTTAGTCAATGGTGCGGTCATTTTTTGAAATCAAAACTAAATCTATAACAATTCTGCCAATGAATCAAGCAGCAAATCAGGCTCACTGGCAGCAATGGGTTCACCATGATTATACCCATAGCTGACCGCAATACTGCGGATCGAAGCAGCGCGCGCAGACTCCACATCATTACGCGAATCACCAATCATGAGTGCATGTTCAGGCTTTAAACCATAATGAGATAACGCATGCAATAAAGGCGCTGGATGAGGTTTGCGATGCTCCAAACTATCACCCCCTAGAACCAAGGAAAAATATTCGAGTAGATTAAGCGCTTTGAGTAGCTTTAACGCAGGTTGATAAGGCTTATTGGTAATACAAGCAACATGGATTTTATGCTGCTGGCACCAGGTCAGAAATTCACGGACACCCGCGTACACCGTACTGTCCACACAAACATCTGCCTGATAATGCTTCATGAAGGAAGCCAGGAGTTCTTCATGACGTTCTGGTGCAATACCGCGATACTCACGAACACATTGAATGAGGCGTCCTGCCCCACGGCCAACCCACAGCCGCACCTGCACATTGGTAACAGGATCAACACCAATATCATAAAGTGCAAAGTTCACAGCACGCAAAATATCAGCGGCAGAATCAACAAGCGTTCCATCCAGATCAAAAAAGATCGCCTGAATATGGTCAAAGCTTGCTACAGATACCCCTTTTTCCACAGTGGATTGTGACATTGAAACTCTCCCTCTTGGATGATCATTTCCATCTCACAGTTCGCAGTTCGCAAATCAGCCCACTTAATCAGGGCTGAGTTTGTGTCGGTGGTGTCTTCTCCGGCAAAGCTGCAGGGGTCACCGGAACAGTACTGGATGGCTTGGTATTCTGTGATTCATTTGGAACGACAGCGGCAGGCTTATCTCGTCCTAAATTATTATTCAACGCTGCTCTAAATGACGGAGTAATGTTGGTCACAGCACTCGCATAAATGTCATTCACGTTTGCGGGTAAACGTGTGAACTGCCCTTTAGGATCCAACTGTAACTGTAAAATCCTAGTCCGCTCATAACGATCTTGACTAATCGCTTCCACATTACTGCCGTCTCTAAGGATGGTCGGCTGTAAGAAAATCAGCAAGTTATTTTTTGTGGTTGAATTGGCCTTAGAACGAAACAAACCGCCAATCAGTGGCAAGCGACCTAATCCAGGCACCATATCCATTTGCTGAGTATTATCATCCTGCATCATGCCGCCGAGTACAATGGTTTGCCCATCATCAGCCAATACCGTTGTTTTCACCGAACGCTTGTTGGTCACCAGATCCGAGGTTGTAGCACCAATGGAACTTGCCGCTGCGATTGAAGAGACTTCCTGCTCGACATCTAAGCGGATCGTGCCACCTTCGCCAATATGCGGCGTGACCTTCAGCGTCGTACCAACATCTTTCCGCTCAATTGAATTAAAAGGGGCGACACCAGCTGTCGTACTCGCCTGCGTTCCGGTAATAAATGGGACGTTTTGCCCTACCACCATTTCGGCTTTCACATTATCCAGCGCCATCACGGAAGGCACCGAAATTAGATTATTACTTGTTGTGGAGTTAAGGGCATTTAACACAGCACCATAAAAACTGGTTTCGCCTTTGCTATTTGTTTTACTGGTTCCCAAACCAATCAAGGCACCTGCCGGATTAATGCCAGTATACGTCTTACTCGCAATCGCCGTTGCTATGTTGGCTAGACTTGTTCCCGTTCCCGCCGTACCAAAGTTCACCAACCCCACACCAGTCGATGCATTACCCAGCGCCCATTGAACACCTAGCTGTTGCGCATTTGTTCCCGACACTTCGACAATAGCGGCTTGAATCAAAACCTGTGCACGACGAACATCAAGTTGCTCAATGGTGCTTGCAATCTCCCGCATCATCGATGGATCTGCTTTCACCACAATAGAATTCAGCTCTTCATTAGCAATGATACTGATACCATTGGCCGAGAACACACTGGATTGTGCGGTACTATTCGACCCTGAACTACTTGTTCCTGTTGAACCGGTTGTCGATCCACTCGCACTGGTACCACTCCCCAGACTACTCGTCGAACTACCAGAATAGTTTGAGCCAGAAGAGCCTGAGCTACTGCGACTTCCATTACTGCTTCCGGTCACAATCCCCTGCAGGATATCCGCCATGGATTTCGCACTGGCATTCTTCAAACGGAAGACACGCAGACCGCCTAAGCGATCACTGGCAACATCCAATTGAGCAACCATATTCTTGATGCGATTACGTGCCTTCTCATTACCTTTAACCAACAAGCGATTATTTTTACTGTCGGCAATTAAACGTAAACGTGACCCCCGAGGATCTTTGGAAGGGGATGTTGAAGTCAAGGCTTCAATCTGACCAACAATATCATCCACACTGGTTTCTTTGAGTTGAATGATATCCATCTGATCATCCGCGCCACCATCCAGACTTCTCACCAACTCCGCCAACTGATCAATACTTTGTGCTCGATCAGACACGATTAGCGCATTAGTTCCCGGCACTGCAGCCAGATGAGCAAACTGTGACAGCAATGGGCGTAAAGCAGGAACGAGATCATTGGGATTGGTGTTATCCAGCCAAATCACTCGCGTCACGACACCATCGCCACGTGCTCTATTTCTAAAGTCGAAAGGGACACCCGATTGCTTTGCATTGACATCAGGAACCAGTTTAATGGTGTTCCCTGAAGGAATAGCTACGACACCATTAACGTTCAACACCCCTTCAAAGAGCTCATAAACCTGCTGTTTATTGAGTTCTTTATTGGAAATCACCGTTACATTGCCTTTGACACGAGGATCAACCGCAAAGTTCTTGCCGGTAATATCTGCAACCTCAGACACAAACGCATTGATATCGGCATTGAGTAAATTAATCTTCCAAGTCTGACCGAAAGCGGGAAAAGCCAGTGATGTCAGCAATGGAACCGCAAGCCAAAACAGCGGGCGATGAGTAAGGTGTTGCTTTGGCTTCATATCGTGTGAATCCATGACTGTAGGGATGGTTGGCTTGTTCATATTACTTATCTAAAACTCTAAAATTCTGTAGATTTAAAACGATTTCACTCATTTCGCTCGTAAAACAAAATCAATCATTAAAAACTTTGTTGAATCGTTAATGTCTGATCACCACGCTGAATTTGCACTTGCGCCGAATGGCTCTGCTGAACTTGCTGCACCAACTGCGCATCAGTCGCAGGATTACCAACAGGTTGTCCATTAACCGAGATAATTTTATCCCCAGTACGCAAACCCAATTGCGAGCGGATATTTGGAGGCACATTATTGGTCACCTCATACCCTTTCCCTGCACCCGCGGCAACCAGACCCATCTGACCAATATAGCCATTTGGATTTTCTTTTAACTGGCGGACTGCATCACCAAGCGCAGCCTGCGCTTGCTGAGCAGGGTTCATCCCAGCACGTGGGGCAGCTGCTGGCGGAGGTACAACAGCAACAATCCCTTGATTGGGCTGCACGGGATCATTACTGATTCCTGAAGCATTGGCATCACCAAACTTGAGCTGTTGCATCGAACCATCACTCAATTGCAGTGAGACCACATTCCAACTAACCGCAGCGAGCTGATAATTCGTACCATCAATTTGCTGCCCAACGCGATAGCGAGTAGAGACATTATTGACATTAATCACCGCGGCAGACTGGCTGGCGGGCTGTGCAACAAATACGCCCTCTAAATGCATGGGCACATTGGACTGTACATCGGTACTGACACTATTTTCTGCAAATAATTTAAAGCCAATGATATTTGGAATATTGGCAGACGCATTCCCCCCTAATGCAACCATACGCGCCACGGGTGCTGTTGGGGGGTTGAGCATGAGCCAGAATAAACTGGCCAATTGCCAACATAACCAGCTCACCAAGATAAACAATATCCACGGAGCAATCGAATCAGTTTTTGTAAGATCAAATCGCGGACGCGCAAAAGATGGACGATGCTTGACAAAACGTTTGATCATTGTGCGGCCCCCAATGCTGCTAAAGGCTGCCGTGTTGAAATCACCGCCGTATCCAATCCTGCTTGTCCATGGTAGCCCGCAACATTGAGCAATAAACGCTGTGTGAGTTGGACATCCAGCATCATGTCTTTCTGAGTAGCGCTGTTTGTAGATAGATAGAGATCACCCATCCGCTCCTTTTGCCCATTCGTCATCGCAAGATGCAAACGATCGTGATCGTCATTTAACACGCCACGCAGCGGAGGTAATGTAGCGCGTTCAGTATGGCCTTCATAAGGGTAGCCAATTAATCCACCGCCCCAGTTAAGCTCACCTTGGACCGAAGAAAATCCTTTCATATCTTGCTGAACAAAGGCGATGTCTTTAAAAATGATTGGGCTTGCTGGCCACTGCCAAGGCATTAGGGCTTGTAACGTATCAGACTCAATACGACCACTGAGCTCATCGACTTGCAAACGTTTCGAACTTCGGGTCAATATCCCATGAAGATGTGTATCGCCTGTTTTAATATCGACATCAGCACTCAGACGTAATAACAGAAACATCCACGGGCGAACTTGCCAAGACACAACGCCTTGCACATTTTGATAATGCCAATCCCCTTGACCCCGCCAAATGTTCCCGCTCACATTATCAAGATAAGGGTTATTGGGTAATGCGCGCGCTAAAATCCATGCTGCGGGTAATTGCAGCATGATAAAAAATGACAACAGCACTGCCGCCAGAATCCACCAACGCCAGCTCGGCCTATTTTTCTTCCCTATTTGCGCAACTCGAGTCACAAACCACTCATCCAATATGAATTCAAAATAATCCCTGATTATGCGCAATAATTATGACAAACAAAATCCCCGCGACAGTAAGATTTGCCTATCAGTTGCCGATCAACACTAAACTACAACAGCAAATCGCTCATTAAAACAACAAATCAATCCATTTAGATTGGTCACCATATCCTTATCTGATCTTTTTATAAACCTACAGGCAAAAAAACACCCGAAAGATCGGGCGTTTTTTTTAGACATCATAGAGGTGCAAACAGGATTCTTAGATTAAGAAGTCTTCTTTCTTGGCACCCGCATTAATTTTCGCTGCAAGCCAGCGTGGCGGTTTACCGCGACCCGTCCATGCTTCTGCAGGATTTTGTGGATTGCGATAACGTGCTTCTACTGGCTTACGCACTGTAGACGTACGGCGCGATCCACGGGTACGCCCCGCTTCAACCAACTCATCCAGCGTCATATTTAAACTTGCTGCGATTGCTTCAATTTGTGCATAACCATTTTTAATGGCATCAACTTGCTTTACTTCAACCAAGCTTTTGGCCTGATTAATGACTCGCTCAAGTTCCGCAACCGATAATTGACTTAAATCAGTACTCATAACATTTCCCCATCTCTTAAAACAGCCAATAAAATCATTTGATTCTTTTGATCTATTTGTTTAATTATAACGAATATATATCGAGACCAAAAAAATCTCCTGACGCATAATATCAAAAGGCTAAAAATAAATCTATATTATAATTTCCATTTATACACTCCGCTGACAGAACATCTTATTTACGAGGGAAATTATGGAGAACTTCTCCATAATTTCACATCTTCCCCCTCAGAGATGAATTAAGTCTATTAATAAAACGCGATGAGTATAAAGCATCTAAGCAAAACCATATTACACCTAGATGCACAGATGCACGGCTTGAATCTTAAGCACGCCTTGACAGCATAGACATACGCGCTGTAATACAAACGTCTGAGCAACAAATATGATTAAAACCCTTATCCGTATAAATTGAGTTAATTAATACTTTTTTTAACAATCAGATTATCTTAAATTATTTATATTAATACAGACTAGTCTGTCTATTAATTTCACCAACTTCATCACAATTAAATACAAAAAATTGAACCATTAAATATGAGGATAAATGGCGAGGACGATTAACATACCAGAGTATGTCAATAACAATGCAGATCAGCAGCATGAACGGATAGATACTGATGTTTAGATGGAAACAATTAGGTAGAACTTCTCATATCTGGAGAAGTATTCGTCTCTATATAAATCGACGACCAACTTGAATGGCGAAGATATAAGCATACTTGTTTACGCAATCACATAAAAAAGAGATCTCCTGACAAAAAAAAAGCCCGCTCTAATCTTTGCCGTTTAGAGCGGGCTTTTTGGTTCTATATACTTCGAACTATGGGTTCCAAAAGCATACAGACACAACATCCAGATATACGATAAACGCCTTATCGATATTAGAACGGCAAATCATCATCTAAATCACCTGCAGAGTAGCTACTTTGCACAGGTGCATTATTTGAAGAAGATTTAGCTTGATTATTTTGCGGTGCTGCTGCATAAGGCTCGTAATCATTCTGACCACTGGAATTGCTCTGCCCCTTACTATCGAGCATTTGCATAGAGTCACCACGCACTTCTGTTGAATAACGCTCTACACCTTCTTTATCTGTCCATTTACGAGTCCGTAAGCTACCTTCAATATAAACCTTACTACCTTTTTTGAGGTATTGCTGAGCCACTTCACCCAAACGATTATTCAAAACGATACGGTGCCACTCCGTTTCTTCACGTGGTTCACCTGTATTTTTATCTTTCCAGCTTTCACTGGTCGCAATCGAAAATTGCGTAACTGAACCGCCACTTGGAAATGTTTTGGTTTCCGGATCTCGACCGAGTGTACCGACTAAAATAACCTTATTAACGCCGCGCATAGTTTTTCCCTTAAGCCTAAGTCTTCACTTTTTGAATCGCTAAACTGTAAACCAGTTGCCTCAAAAATACTACTTCTAATCGGCTCAGGATGAGTGATTTAAAGTTCACAACCACCTGCCTTCACGTTGTCTGATAAAGATATCAGCCCATTTTATAAATTTTTCCTTTTGCTTAAATTTTGACATCCTAGCGACTTGGACTTAATTCCTACTGCCTCTTCACAATTCTATTTCTTCACTAAAATCATCGATAGGATATAAAATTGTTTACAATTTAAGAGGATGAATACTGAAGAAACCTTTCATCTATGATCACATCTATTCACGTAATCTTATGCACATTGCGGTTGTTTTGAGTCACAATTGGGATATCCAAAATCAATGATGTTTTTTTGCAGGGTTGATTTGAACAAATGGATCAAAACTGATCTTTTGAACGTTCAAGTCTCCAAGCTCCGCTTTTTCCGAGTAATCGATAATGAGTCAAAGTTATATCCGCATTCGCGGCGCACGCACGCATAATCTGAAGAACATTTCTCTTGATATTCCACGTGATAAATTCGTCGTCATTACCGGACTTTCAGGCTCCGGGAAATCATCACTTGCTTTTGACACCCTTTATGCCGAAGGTCAACGGCGATATGTTGAAAGTCTTTCGGCTTATGCCCGCCAGTTCTTATCGCAAATGGATAAGCCCGAAGTGGATAGCATTGAAGGCTTATCACCTGCCATTGCCATCGAGCAGAAATCAACGAGCCATAATCCACGCTCAACGGTCGGCACCATCACCGAAATTTACGACTATCTGCGCTTACTCTATGCCCGAGTTGGCACGCCTTACTGTCCAGAACACAACCTGCCGATGGTCGCCCAAACCGTCAGTCAAATGGTTGATACCGTCAAAGCCATGCCTGAAGGCACAGCGCTGATGCTCATGGCCCCAGTCGTCCGAGATCGTAAGGGTGAACATGCATTGTTGTTTGAACAACTCCGCGCACAAGGCTTCGTACGCGCACGCGTGGACGGTGTCTTGATCGACCTAGATGATGTGACCGATCTTGATAAAAAGAAGAAACATACCATTGAAGTGGTGATTGATCGTTTCAAAGTGCGCGATGACTTAGGCAATCGCTTAGCTGAATCCTTTGAAACAACACTGCGTTTAGGTGACGGTTTGGCACTACTAAGCTGGATGGACGAAAACCAGCCGGATCAAACGTTCTCTGCCCGCCATAGCTGCCCCGTCTGTGATCGCGCTGTTGGCGACCTCGAACCCCGCTTATTCTCATTTAATAATCCCGCTGGCGCATGCCCCGTCTGTGATGGCTTAGGTCACCGTAGTCACTTTGCCGCAGAAAAACTGATTAATAACGCTGAACTCTCTATGAACCAAGGCGCTATACGCGGCTGGGATAAACAGCGTCCGTATTATTTCAGAATGCTCAATACTGTGGCCGAGCATTATCAGATTGACATGGATGCGGCATGGCAAAACCTTGATGAAAAACAGCATGCCATTATTTTAAATGGTTCAGGACGAGATAAAATCGACTTTCACTACACCGATGAACGGGGTCGTAGCCAAAAGCGCACCATGGTCTTTGAAGGCGTACTGCCCTACCTTGAGCGCCGCTATAAAGAAACCGAAAGTAATCTGGTCCGTGATGAATTGGCGCAATATTTATCGAATGCGCCTTGTGATGTTTGTCACGGTTCCCGCCTGAACGAAATAGCACGTCATGTCAAAGTCGCGGATGTCACCTTGCCCGAAATCGTACAAAAGTCGATTGGTGCCGCTGAACAGTACTATCAAGGCTTGGAACTATCCGGTGCCAAAGGTGAGATTGCAGATAAGATTTTTAAAGAAATTCGTGAGCGTTTACAGTTTCTAGTCAGTGTCGGGCTTAACTACTTAAGTTTGGCTCGCTCAGCCGATACGCTCTCCGGCGGTGAAGCACAACGGATTCGTCTCGCCTCGCAAATTGGTGCAGGTTTGATGGGTGTGATGTATGTACTTGATGAACCGTCTATTGGACTGCATCAGCGCGATAATGATCGCCTACTTGGCACGTTAGTGCGCCTGCGAGATTTAGGGAATACCGTACTGGTGGTTGAGCATGATGAAGATGCTATTCGGGCGGCCGATCACGTGATAGATATTGGTCCTGGTGCTGGGGTTCATGGTGGACAGATCATTGCAGAAGGGACAATGGCCGATATTGTCGCCAACGAAAACTCACTGACAGGACAATATCTCTCGGGCAAGAAAAAAATTGCTGTCCCTAAAGTCCGCAATAAACCCGATCCAGAGAAAATGCTAACCCTGACCGGTGCAACAGGTCATAACTTGCAAGATGTGACCTTAAAACTACCGATTGGTCTCATGACCTGCGTCACCGGCGTATCTGGCTCGGGCAAATCAACATTGATCAATCGCACCTTGCTACCACTGGCATCCACGCAGTTGAATGGTGCAACAACCCTCACTGCTGAAAAGCACGTGTCGATGGATGGTCTGCAATATCTCGACAAAGTTGTGGATATTGATCAAAGCCCAATTGGACGCACACCGCGCAGTAACCCCGCAACGTATACGGGTTTATTCACCCCTATTCGTGAACTACTGGCGCAAACACCGGAATCCAAAGCCCGCGGCTATATGCCTGGACGCTTTTCCTTCAATGTTAAAGGCGGGCGTTGTGAGGCCTGTGAAGGTGATGGCGTTCTGAAAGTTGCGATGCATTTCCTGCCGGATATGTATGTGCCTTGCGATGTCTGTCATGGCAAACGTTATAACCGGGAAACGTTGGAAGTCGCCTATAAGGGGCGCAATATCAGTGATATCCTCGATATGACGGTTGAAGATGCTGCAGTCTTCTTTGATGCGATTCCAACAATCTCGCGCAAATTGGAAACCCTCATTCAAGTGGGTTTGGGCTATATTCGTCTTGGGCAGGCAGCAACTACACTTTCAGGTGGTGAAGCCCAGCGTGTCAAACTGGCCCGCGAACTGGCGAAACGCGATACAGGGCAGACGTTGTATATTTTGGACGAGCCGACCACAGGTCTACACTTCCATGATATAGCCAAGCTTCTTGAGATTCTGCATCACCTTCGCGACAAGGGTAATACGATTGTGGTGATTGAGCATAATCTCGACGTGGTCAAAACCGCCGATTGGATTGTGGACTTAGGCCCTGAAGGTGGTTCAGGTGGCGGTGAAATCATCGCTGAAGGAACGCCTGAACAGGTGGCGAAAGTCAAACGTTCTTTCACTGGGCAGTTTCTGGGTCCGCTGTTAAAACAAGCCTAAGGATTGGCTCGTCATCAACATGACATACAAGATAAGTTATCTTCACTTCTTATCTTGTATTCGTAAGATAAAACAACTCAAATCGATGATGTGATAGAAAAATAATCCGCTCATAAATATCACTAACACCTTGTAAAGAGGGAGAGCTCACATGCTGCAAGCGTGGCAAAATCTAAATTCTGCAGACTCTCTCGATTCTTTTGTCAGTCTGACCACCGCATTTATACTGGGTTCAGTCATTGGCTTCGAACGTCAATATCGTCAGCGCACGGCCGGCCTACGGACCAATGCGCTGGTTGCGGTCGCGGCAGCATCGTTTGTTGATCTCGCATCACACTTAAACGGCAATATCGGTGCGACCCAAGTCACGGCATACGTAGTCTCAGGTGTTGGCTTCTTAGGTGCCGGCACGATTATGAAAGAAGGCTTGAATGTCCGTGGGCTCAATACGGCAGCAACGCTTTGGGGATCTGCGGCAGTGGGAGCCTGTGCAGGAGCTGATCTCATCGTCAACGCCTTACTCGCCGCAATCTTCGTTCTTGCTGCCAATACCTTGCTGCGCCCCGTAGTGAACACCATCAATCGTACGCCGATCAATGATGAAACCAGTGAGGTCACCTATCAACTCCATGTGATTGTTGCAAACGATGAGCAAAAACATGCCATGGTCACACTAGAGCATCTACTGGATCACGCGGAATACCCCTTGGCACATCTGGATGTCGAATCCTTTAATGAACATGAAGTGGAAATCACGGCCACACTGCTTTCCACCTCTGCTAAATCTGAAGTCCTTGATCGGATTACCGCACGTTTGGTTGAAAAGCCTTATGTGAAGCAGGCCTTTTGGAACCCAAGTACGACAGAATAGATATGCTTTTATCGAATGGTAGGGAGCTTATGATCAAACGGTAGGAAACCTAGGCCTCATTTCACGTAACTGACACGTTCACACGCTAGATTCAAGCCTTATCAATTTCTTGATTTGGAATAAAGCGCATGCGCCCATCAACACTGCACAGTCGTTTAAAAATCATCGTAGTCACAAGTCTAGTCGCCTCGCTAGCCGCTTGTGGTAATAAAGATGATGCACAAGACGCCGCCCTTCCTACACTTGGAGGCCAGACCCCGCTCATCATTAGCCATCGCGGTCTACCCGGACTCTACCCAGAAGAAACCAGCATCGCCTATGAGAAAGCCGCGGATGCGGGTGGAGACTCTCTAGAAACCGATCTTCATTTGACTAAAGACTGTGTATTAGTTGCACGTCATAACCCCTGGCTCAGTGATAACACCAATATTGCG
This sequence comes from Aquirhabdus parva, assembly GCF_003351745.1. Lineage (NCBI taxonomy): Bacteria > Pseudomonadati > Pseudomonadota > Gammaproteobacteria > Moraxellales > Moraxellaceae > Aquirhabdus > Aquirhabdus parva. The sequence goes on from NZ_CP031222.1 coordinate 2,517,374, forward strand.
GACGTCGCCAAAACCAATCCAGTTGTTGCTGCACGTAAACGTACCGTTCCGGGTGTATTGGTCAATGTGACCTATCCTGCGATTCCTGCAAATGGTCCGGCACAATACCTAAGTGACCTCACCGATCCGAAAGATCCAAAATCCGTATTGAAATCCTTAATCGTAGATGGCGAAGATCATACCAATGATTGGTCAATCACCGACTTCACCATGGCGGAACTCACACAGTGGATTGGTGGCACCACATATGATGCACGCGACCAACGCCCTGCCGACCTTAATGGCAAGTATCCACCGATTAGCTTTCAAAACCTGATCGACATTGCAAAAGCCAAGAGCCAAGCACTCGGACGAACCATTTCGGTCTACCCAGAGAGCAAAAACCCTTACTGGAATAATGCGCAAGCGATTGCTAACGGTTGCGATATCAAAGGCACAAAACATCCTTTTGAAGATGCTATTTTAAAAGCAATTACTGACAATAACTTGAATAGTAAAGATGCCGCAATCTACGTGCAAAGCTTTGACCCCGCCAGCTTAAAATACTTACGCAGCATCGGCCTTAAAACCAAAGCCGTACAGCTGATTGATGGCAATAGCGTGAACTATCAGACTGGTGAAGTGAATTTCATTACCAATGACTCGGATACCTTTGTCAGTGCCCGTCCTTATAGCTGGACAATCAATGGCGACTCGCGAACCTTTGCCGCCATGCTCACCCCATCAGGTCTTGCTGAAATCAAAACCTATGCCGATGGTATTGGTCCTTGGAAACCTGAACTCATGAAATGGACCGTATCCCCATGGAAAGCAGGCAGTACATTGGCTGATGTGAATACGTTGACTTCTACAGGCGTGATTGAAAACGCGCACCAAGCCGGTCTGTTTGTTCACAGCTTCACGTTCCGTAATGAAGCCAAGTATCTGGCAGGCGTGTTTAAAGGGGATCCAATTGCTGAATATCAGGTTTACTTTAAAGCAGGTATAGACGGTGTCTTTACTGACTTTACCAATACCGGCGTTGCTGCACGTGCCGCCTACTTGAAGTCGGTTGGACGCTAAACCTCCCTTGTTAAAAAAATCCCCGATGCCAAAGCGGCATCGGGGATTTTTTTTGCTCTAGAATAAATAATATATGCGGTAAAGACGATCTTTAACTACGACGAATGGTCCGCAAAATGCCTAACTGTCGACGTCGTGAACGAACCATAGAGGTCGGTTTATTCAGTACTTGAGCCAGCTTTAAAATCGTAAAATCCTGATGATCCAGTAAGAACTCATCATCAGACTCCGTCCAATTCTCTCCAATCATTTTTTGTTTAATGATTTCTTCAAATTGAAAGGCTTCTTGTGCATCAAAAAAACGAATCTCACGCAATTTATTAATTTCATCCACATTGAAATCAGTCCGGGCAAATTGCGAAGCGAGCCATGGGCCAAGTACAGAGTCGGGTAAAACCTTCAATTGACCATGTTTTTTGAAATGATCCACAGCGATTCGGTAATAATCATCCCAGGTGTCGAAGTCATCGTTCGAATTTCCTTGATCCATCTCTGAACTCACCCCTCAATAATATGTCGACGATAAGCACTTGGCTGCTTATTGGTCCACCGCTTGAATGCCTTACGAAAACTGGCACTATCACTAAAACTCAGTTTAATCGCAATTTCGCTATGTGTTAAATCCGTTTCAATGAGGTATTTAATCGCGAGATACTTCCGCATATCCGTTAAAATTTTCCGATATGAGGTTCCTGCAAGCCCAAGCTTCCTTCTAAGCGTACGGGGATGCATGGCCAAGCTTGCAGCGATTTCATCAATATCAGGGAAACGCTCAGTCTGGGTCATCAATAACTTACGAATATGTGCCTCGATACCAATATCCGCATAAATTTTAACGAGCTCATTATTACAATAATCAATAACAATCTGCTTAGTAATCGGATTAGCGGTCATCAATAAACGATCTAGGTGCTTAGCACTCATACTCAGTGTATTGGTCGGCTGGTTGAATAAAATCGGACAACCAAAAACCTGACGGTATAACGCCGCATGTGCAGGCTCATCGTACGTTAATGTCACCTGTTTAAGTGCAATATCAGGTCCAAATGCAATCCGTAAAACCGCTAATAGTTTACTTAAATGAAACTCTATCGAAAACAAATGCTCGCGGTCTTGCTTATTGAAATCAAGAATAGACCGATAGGTCCACATCGCAATGTGGTCAATCTCACTAAACTCCACCTCAGCAAGAGGTCCAAGTAATAACTGATATTTACATCCAAACCTGATGGCATCTCGATAAGATTCGCTACTGAGCAGTCCAAACCCCCACATGCCAAAATCTGTGATCTGCACAGATAAGCCTGCATGAAAAGCGGCAGAAGGATCTAGAGATTTTGTTGCATGATGGATGAAACGCTGTAACTGTTTATAGGTCACTCTGGGTGCAGGGCTAATTAAGTCTCTCTCATCAATACCACTAACCCTGAGCACCTCCTGAGTATCGACTCCAAGTTGGGCAAGCTCATTCATAAGGATGACAGTGATAAATGACGGATAAAATATACTTTTGAGGTCAGTAGCGGTACTCGTCATTTTATTCCTTAATTATTGATCATCGCTTTGTCTATCGATATGCAGTTCCTATGAAACCCAAAAAAAATTTACCGACAATTACTATGACTGGTTTGAAGGGTCTCAAATAGGTTAATAAAGGACAGAATTGGGTTAAGTTAGGACAACTTGATTGAAGAAGACTTTATTTGTTTAATTTTTTTTGAGACAAGTTTACACACTTCACTTTTAAACCGATCGAACGCGCAGATAAATGAAACTACCATGGACACTCGCACTACTATATATAAATTTGTATAAAAATAAATCATCATTTATTCATTTTGACAAACCATGCTTTGCAGCAATATTGTCTAAAACACCTCGAACACACCTCACTCTGGATCATACTCATTACTTAAGAAATACAGCAGATGAAATCAATGCTCATCTTATTTTGCTAAGATGATCTACATCCCCACTCTTTCATTTGGTCTAATCCTGTGAATGCTCAAATCAATCCGAAAGGCATCTGGCACCGTTTCGCACTGACTCTCTTCTACTGTTATGCAATTTTCTTAACGGGTTGTGCAAGCCTTCCCAACAAGACCGTCACACAACTCGATCAACGACAAGTTGAATACGTTGCAACCCATCATGGTCAGCCCGTAATCGTTTTTGAAAGTGGTATTGCTGGAACGATTGATGAATGGTCAGATGTTTTTCCAACTATTTCAAAAGAATATAGTGCCCTGACCTATAATCGTCCGGGACATGGAAAAAGTGTCACCACGCAGTCCCCGCGCGATGGTGATCACATCATTGACGAGTTACGCTTGCTGCTCCTTCAGCAAGGGTACACACCGCCTTATATTCTAGTGGGTCATTCGATGGGTGGGTTTTACATGCAATACTTTGCTCGCCGTTACCCCGAAGAAGTCCAAGCCCTGGTTCTAGTTGATTCTGCCCACCCGAAGCAAGTCGAGGGCAATGGTTCTATTGAGCACTACCCGCTTGTCTTTCGTTTAATGTTTGATTGGTTAGCATCGCCAACGACCAAAGAAGAGTATCTCGGCATGTTCAGTACGGGTCGGAAAATGCTTGCTCTCCCCACTGTCACAGGCAAGCCTGTCATCATTCTCAATGCTGCAAAAGCGCTTAAAGATCATTCAGCGCTTGCCAATGACTGGAATGCGATGCGCTGGGATCTGCCAAAGCTATATCCAGGTAGCCAGCAAATCTGGGTCGACAGTAACCATGATATCCCCCATGAGCAGCCACAGGCTGTGATTGATGCAATACATACTGCGGTTGCTACATCTACTCCGCCTACGGCCATAGAATCGTCATCAAACAAATAATCAACGCGGTCGTGAATTCACTGTAGACGAGGCTGTGATACGCTATTTTTGGCTTTAGCGCATGGAATACATAAAGATTCCGTCATGATGCATCGACATGAAGGGGTGTTATAACTTCACCCCAGATATACAAAACCACAAAATAAGGATATGTGATGACACTCGAAAAATTACCGCGCAATAAAACCAACGATTACACAACAGAGATGGCTGCCGAACGACGTGCGATCGTCGAGAAACACAGTGGGCACTCACTCTTTCATACAGGTCAGTTCTCCATCCCACCAGCAGCCTTGCCCGGTAATATCGAAGGTTTTAGCGGTATCGTGCAAGTGCCTATGGGCTTTGCGGGTCCTTTGCTGGTTAACGGTGAACACGCTCAAGGTGAATTTTATGTACCGATGGCGACAACCGAAGGGACGCTAGTTGCCAGTTATAGTCGCGGCATGGCGCTTACGCGAGCTGCGGGTGGCATTACCACCACAGTCATTGATGATGCCATGCAACGCGCACCCGTATTTGTCTTTAAAAATGCCCGAGCAGCGCGTGATTTTGGACTTTGGGTCACAGCGCATTTTGACGAGATTAAAGCTGCGGCAGAGACAACAACTCAGAGTGGTAAACTGCGGGATATTGAGCAATATGCAGCGAGTAAGATGCGCTGGCTACGCTTCAATATGACCACTGGCGATGCCGCAGGACAGAACATGGTTTCCAAAGCAACCCATGCAGCATGTCAATGGATATTGGCGCAAAAGCCTGCCGACCTTGAGCACTTCACTCTTGCCGCTAACTTCGATACCGACAAGAAGCATTCCGTCGTCAATAACTTGCATAGCCGCGGTAAACGCGTCGTCGCAGAAATCACTATTCCAGCAGGTTTGCTTGAGCCAATTATGCATTGCTCTGCACAAGCATTGTCCAAACAACGCGGACTGTCGAACTTAGGTGCATTTATGGCAGGAGCAGTCAGCAATGGCGCGCATTTTGCCAATGGCGTTGCGGCAGTGTTCTTAGCTTGTGGACAGGATATTGCCAATGTTGCCGAATCCAGCGCAGGTTTTGTGTATACCGAACTGATGGAAAATGGTGATTACTATATGTCTGCCACCATTCCATCATTAATTGTCGCGACCTATGGCGGTGGCACGGGGCTACCGACACAGCGAGAGTGTCTGGAGTCGATGGATTGTTATGGTACGGGCAAAGCTTACAAACTGGCAGAAATTATCGCTGCAACCGTGCTCTGCGGCGAGTTGTCTTTAGCTTCCGCGATTGTGTCCAATGAATGGGTATCGAGTCATGATGCCTATGGGCGAAATCGACCATAGACAACAGGCAAAAAAAAGCGCTTCATTCGAAGCGCTTTTTTTTAATTAACCACCAATCTTCTTAAACTTGGTACGTTTTGGACCGGCATCTTTACCGTACTTCGCCTTACGATAGGCTTCGTATTCGGTATAGTTACCGTCGTACCACTCTGGACCTTCTGCTTCAAATGCCAAGATGTGGGTTGCGATACGATCGAGGAACCAGCGATCATGCGAAACGACCATAACACAGCCCGGGAAGACCAAAATCGCGTCTTCCAGTGCACGTAAGGTTTCAACGTCCAGATCGTTCGATGGTTCATCGAGCAGGATCACGTTGGCACCTTTTTGCAGGACCTTAGCCAGTTTCAAGCGGTTACGCTCACCACCAGACAGCTCACCTACACGCTTCTGCTGATCAGACCCCTTAAAGTTAAAGCGACCGATATATGCCCGTGAAGGAATTTCGTATTCGCCAATCTTCAGGATATCGAGCCCTTGAGAAATCTCTTCCCAAACCGTCTTTTTGTCATCCAGTTCATCCCGCAACTGACCGACGTACGCCACTTTAACCGAATCGCCAAGACGCACGGAACCCGTATCTGGCACCTGCTCTCCAGTCATCATGCGGAACAGTGTGGTTTTACCTGCACCGTTTGGCCCAACGATGCCGACAATCGCAGTCGGTGGAACGTTAAATGACAGATGTTCATAAAGCAGACGACCATCAAAAGACTTACTGATGTCTTCCACTTCACAAACGATATTCCCCAAGCGCTCGCCAGGTGGAATGTAAATTTCAGAGGTTTCATTACGCTTTTGGAACTCTTTAGAGTTGAGCTCTTCAAAACGCTCCATACGCGCTTTGGATTTGGCTTGCTGACCTTTGGTATTTTTACGGACCCACTCCAGCTCTTTTTTCAACGCTTTAGCAAAGGACTCTTCTTGCTTGCCTTCAATTTCTAGGCGCGCATTTTTTTGCTCAAGCCATGTGCTGTAGTTACCTTGGTATGGAATCCCATGTCCACGGTCAAGCTCCAGAATCCACTCTGCGACATTATCCAAGAAATAGCGATCATGGGTAATGGCCACGATCGTACCTGGGAAGCCTTTTAAGAATTGCTCAAGCCAAGCCACGGACTCTGCGTCCAAATGGTTGGTCGGCTCATCCAGGAGCAACATATCAGGCTTGGACAATAGCAAACGACACAGCGCTACACGGCGTTTCTCACCACCGGATAACAGTGAGACATCGGCATCCCATGGTGGCAAGCGCAGTGCATCGGCAGCTTGCTCAAGTTGATTGTTAAGGTTGTGCGCATCCCACGCTTGGATGATCGCTTCAAGCTTGCCCTGCTCTGCAGCAAGCTTATCGAAATCCGCATCGGGATCAGCGTATTCAGCAAATACTTGATCCAAGCGCTCAAGTGCATCTAATGCTTCACGTACACCATCTTCCACATTACCACGCACATCTTTAGTCGGGTCCAGAGGTGGTTCTTGTTCAAGGTAACCGATTTTGATACCAGGTTGCGCACGCGCTTCGCCTTGGAAATCTTTATCAATACCAGCCATGATTTTCAGTAAAGTGGATTTACCTGAACCATTAAGACCCAACACGCCAATTTTGGCGCCGGGGAAGAAAGACAATGAAATGTCTTTGAGGATCTCTCGCTTGGGCGGAACGATCTTCGACACACGATTCATCGTGTAAATATACTGTGCCACGCGGCATTTCTCCGATTAGACCAACATTTAACGAAAAACAAAGGATTAAAAATGTATTAATAAAAATCGAGTTAAAGATTCAGAACGAACATTAAATCAAATTTTTTATGAGCACTTAAAACAAGCGCAAATTTCATGGATGCTAGTATAGCCGTTTTGCCGATACTCGCGTTGAATCAACGACAGCATTTTTTAACTTTCCGTCTCCATCAGATACAACATTAAAAACGCCTAAAAGAATAGCCACCCCGTCCATTCTCCATGGCAATGATTAGATAGAAGTAGCTGCTCGATCAGCATCAAGCACATCTGTAGATAAGAGCAAAGACTCTATCAGTGGGTGGTTTAATTTATTTCAAAAAATAGAGTAATTAACCTAATATAACTAGAGTAATTAATCTAAAACTCTAGAGCAAATAATCCAATATACCTAGAGCATTTATTCTAATATAAAATAGAGCAAAGACTCGATTAAAAAATAAACAACATATATTTAACTATTATAGGTAAATTACTGTAAATAAATAATATTTATTTTTTAAAAATATTTAATATCCGACGACTGGTCTATTTATTTTTTTCAAAAGTTGTTAAATTAATTTCACGCCTAAAACAATCAATTTTAAGCGAGAGCAATCATTAATAAACTTTACAAAAATACTCGAGGAAATCGAAAATGACCAAGTTAAATCAAACTGCACTGCGTAATGCGGTTAAAGGCAAAAAAGCCGTCGTCACTGGCGCATCCAGCGGCATCGGCCTTAAAGTTTCCCACCTACTCGCCCAAGCAGGCGCCCATGTTATTCTGGTATCGCGCACACGCGAAACTCTTGAGGAAGTCAAAGCAGAGATTGAAGCCGCTGGAGGGAGCGCTGCAGTTTATCCTTGTGACTTGAACGATATGGATGCTGTCGATGTAACCGCTAAACAAATTCTTGCCGATGAAGGCGCTATTGATATTCTGATCAATAATGCAGGACGCTCGATCCGCCGTGCGGTCTCTGAATCCGTTGATCGTTTCCACGACTTCGAACGCACCATGCAACTTAACTACTTTGGTGCGGTGAAGTTCATCCTTGCGCTTCTGCCTACCATGATTGAACGCAAACGTGGTCATGTGGTTAATATCAGCTCAATCGGTGTACTCACCAATACACCGCGTTTTTCTGCTTATGTTGCCAGTAAAGCAGCACTTGATGCATTCAGCCGCTGTCTTGCTTCCGAAGTCAAAGGCAAAAATATTCACTTGTCGACCATCTATATGCCGCTCGTACGCACACCGATGATCGCACCGACCAAAATGTACGATCACCTGCCGACCCTGACTCCAGACCAAGCCGCAGATCTGGTTGGCAAAGCACTGATTCGCAAAGCGAAGAGTATTGCAACGCCAGCAGGTTCATTGGGTGCACTCAGTTATGCGATTGCACCGAAGGTCAACGATTCAATCCTGTCCGTTGCTTATCGGATGTTCCCAAGCTCGGCAGCATCCCTTGGCAAAAATGCACCACCCGTCAATGAAAAACCTACCTTGGTACAACGTGCATTCACACTAATTCGTCCGGGTGAGCACTGGTAATAGCAAACGGCTTCTATGGTAGCCCCCAATAAAAAACCTGCTTTTCATGTGCATGAAAAGCAGGTTTTTTTTACGACATCAAAGGCTCATTATTTTGAGCCCTTGATCCCCGCTTGCGCCAGTAAAGCACCGAATGAACCAATCTTTTCTTCTTTCGGTTTTTCCTCACGTGCTGGACGTTCCTGACGCGGACGCTCATCACGTGGTTTATCTGAACGAGGACGGTCTGAACGTGGGCGATCCTGACGATCTCCCCGTTTTTCAGCGCCCTCTGCACGTACAGGACGATCTTCAGGTTTACGCGCTGGGCGCTCGTTGCGCTCTGGACGTTCAGCCTTGGCAGGACGCTCAGTCGGTGTCAGACGCAAGCTCAAGCTAATACGTTTACGTTCGCCATCAGTCCCCATCACCCGTACCGTCACGATTTGACCCGGTTTAGCAAACTTATGAGGATCATCCACATATTGATCAGAAAGCTCGGAAATGTGGACGAGACCATCTTGATGAACCCCGATATCCACGAACGCGCCGAAGTTGGTAACGTTGGTGATCACACCTTCCAGAATCATGCCATCAACCAAATCTTTAACTTCATTCACGTCATCACGGAATTTAACCGTTTTAAACTCTGGACGTGGGTCGCGACCGGGTTTTTCAAGCTCACGGATCACATCTTGGACGGTCGGTAGACCAAACTTATCATCCACAACAGTAGCTGGATCAAAGCCGTCAAGGGCACCCGCTTTACCGAGTACGTCCGCCAATGAGCGTTTCAGGTTGCCCAAAATTTTGCCCACCAACGGATAGGCTTCCGGATGCACCGCTGAAGAATCCAGTGGTTGTGCCCCATTGACCACGCGCAAGAAACCTGCGGCTTGTTCAAAGGTTTTAGCACCCAAACGTGGAACTTTTTTCAGATCATCACGACTGGCAAACGCACCGTTTTCACGGCGATAGTCTGCAATTTGCTGGGCAATATTTTTATTCAAACCCGCAATACGCGATAACAGGGCTGGTGATGCAGTATTCACATCAACACCCACCGCATTCACGCTATCTTCAACAACAGCGTCTAGACGACGCGCCAATGTCGGCTGATTCACGTCATGCTGATATTGACCGACCCCAATGGATTTAGGATCAATCTTCACCAATTCAGCGAGCGGATCTTGTAGACGACGAGCAATAGATACCGCACCGCGAATCGACACATCCAAATCAGGCAATTCTGCAGTCGCAAGTTCACTTGCTGAGTAAACCGATGCACCGGCTTCACTCACGACCACTTTGGTGATCGAAAGGTCAGGCTGTGCTTTAAGGAAGTCATGAACCAATGCGTCGGTTTCACGGCTTGCAGTTCCATTGCCAATGGCTATGAGTTCAACACCGTGCTCACGGCACAGGCTATCTAAAGTTGCCAAGGATGCATCACGCTCATTACGCGGGGCAAACGGATAGATCACGGAGTGTGCTAGCACATCACCCGAGGCATTAATGACCGCAAGTTTAACGCCAGTACGGATACCCGGATCCATGCCCAATGTCACTTTACCGCCTGCAGGAGCAGACAATAAGAGATGACGCATATTTTCAGCAAATACACTCACCGCTTCAGCTTCAGCAGCCAAACGTTTTTCGGTCAGTAGCGAATGCTCGAAGTGTGGGCGCAGCTTACCGAGCCACAATAATTCGGCAGTTTGTGCTAAGAACGATTGACGACTTTCAGGCTGGGCGCTACCCACATTGAACTTATCTTTGATGGTTTGTACATGGGACTCATTGGTACCATCAACTTTGAGTGTCAATACGTTTTCTTGACGACCGCGCAATAATGCGAGTAAACGATGTGAAGCAATCTTGGCCAATGATTCTTGAGCTTCAAAGTAATCACGGAATTTTTTACCGACTTCACGTTTTTCTTCGCCCGCCAAACGGCTGACGATTTGCGCTTCGGCACCAAAACGACGACGTAAATTTTCCATCAACTCAAGGTCAGCCGCCCAGACGTCCACCAGAATATGACCAATCGCATCAAGCTGGCTGTCTAAATCTGGATAGCTCTCATGACTAAAGCCTTCAAGCGCTTTGGCTGGCTCTATCTCTTCATTCAATACACGTAATGCTATCGGCTCTAAACCTGCATCTTTAGCCAATTGAGCCTTGCTGGTACGCTTTGGACGATATGGAAGATACAAATCTTCAAGCGCATTTTTACTGTCTGCTTGATTCAAGCGCGCATGTAAAGCTTCGGTCAGCTTACCTTGACCACGAATTGACTCGATAATTTTACTACGACGCTCATCCAGTTCACGCAAGTAAGTCAAACGTAATTCAAGTTCACGAAGCTGGGCATCATCTAAACCATGAGCTTCTTTACGATAACGTGCAATGAACGGTACGGTAGACCCTTCATCCAGCAAAGCTACCGCAGCAGTGACTTGCTCAGGACGTACACTGAGTTCACCTGCAATCTGAGCAATCAACTCAGCATCTGATTTTAAACGGAGTTTAGGTGCAGGCTCGGTCGCAGTCGTTGTCACTGTTAGCACTTTTTCAGAGCGTGCGATTGGTGCTTCTGTTACAGGCGTTACTGCATCAGTCACTTGCGCTTCTTCAGGCACTGCGGTCGCAGCAACTTCTTGAATCGCTTCAGTCGGTGTAGATTGCTCTGCAATAGGCTCAAGTGCAGGCTCTACACTCACGTTTTGGGTCACATCAGGTGCTTGGTTTTCATCAAGCAAGTTATCGGGCGCAGTCATACAGCGGTGTTCCGAAAGAAAATAAAGCACCGATTATACGGTGCCAACTGCTAAGTGCCTACCCGTTGCATACATAAATTCATTTAATTCATACAACGAGTTGTGGACGTCTGTGCTGTATGGATTTAGTATCTATAGACATTTAGGCATTGAATTAGTTGTTTATATTACCCAATGTAAGCTATACATTATTTTATTTGTAAGATTCTTTAGAATGATGTGCTGTTTACGCAACATCTGCCGAAAAAACATTGAAGACTGTTTTTAATACACAGATTACAAATGAAATGACTAAGAAATTCGGATAATGGATGAAAAACAGCAAAACCATATCGACCGACTAGGGAGAAAGTTTATGAGTTTAGTAGTACCTGCTGATGAAGCACCCCGCGGCACCACAACCGGTGAGCGTATTTTGGTGGTGGATGATGACGCTCGTCTACGTGCATTGCTACAGCGCTTTCTCGAAGACAAGGGATTTGTCGTTCGCACTGCCCATGACGCACCGCAAATGGATCGTCTCATGCAACGTGAATTATTTTCACTGATTGTATTAGACTTTATGCTGCCCATTGAAGATGGCGTCAGCATCTGTAAGCGTTTGCGCAGCAATAATATCAACACGCCTATCGTCATGCTCACTGCACGCGGTAGTGACTCTGACCGTATTGCAGGTCTTGAGGCTGGCGCAGATGACTATTTGCCCAAACCCTTTAACCCAAATGAACTTTTAGCACGCATCCGTGCAGTTCTGCGCCGCCAAGTCCGCGAAGTGCCCGGCGCCCCTAGCCAACTGATGACTGTCATTAACTTTGGCTCATGGTCTTTGGATTTATCTACACGCTCACTCACCCGCAACGGCGAAGTCGTCACGCTCACGACCGGTGAATTTGCCGTATTGAAGGCACTCGTACAGCATCCACGGGAACCCTTAACACGCGATAAGCTGATGAACCTTGCGCGTGGACGTGAGTGGGGTGCAATGGAGCGGTCCATTGACGTACAGGTCTCGCGACTGCGACGTTTGATTGAAGAAAATCCCGCACGTGCACGCTATATCCAAACCGTATGGGGTGTCGGCTATGTATTTGTACCCGATGGTGCCGAATAAGGATTCCATCGGCTATGCAAGTCTAACTCTCTGGATTTTATGTGAATAGTGAACAACCTAAGCCCATACGCGTGACGATCAGTCTTAGACAACGCTGGTTATTGTTGTCTAAGCAGATTGATCGTTTCTTAAAAAAGTTAAAACCAAATTCAACAGCCGTAAGAACCACACTATTAGTCTCCTTCGTTGGCTTGTTTAGCTTATTTATGTCGCTAGCGTTCTTCTGGCGCACGCTATATTTACCTGAAATTCGCCAGCATGCGCACTATCTTGCTATTAATCTTGAGCTCATTCGTGAAGCGGAACAACAAGTCCTGATCGACCCTTTCGCGCTGGATATTCACGAATGGATTCTTGAGCGTGTAGGTGTTGAATTTGTTCGCGATCCTGCTGAGTTTCCAAGTCAACGTACCAATCCACTGGCCAATTTCTTTACCAGTGAGCTTAGCAAAGAACTGTCTACAGAACTCAAAGAACCCGTCAGCGTTTTTTTTGGATTTAAGCCAACACCTCAGTTATGGATTCACTTCCCTTCCCTAGGCAATGTCTGGATCCGTGAGCCTTTACTGTTTTATGCGCAATACGATGCCGCGCTGATTATTGGCTGGCTGCTCGGAATTCCGTTACTGACGTCAATCATTATTCTGATTCTTGTACGCCAACTTAATCGACCGTTGGCTTTGCTGCAGACTTCAGCACGGCGCTATACGATTACTGGAGAGACGCCCAAGCTACGCGTCGACTCAGGTCCAGTAGAAATTCGCCAAGTGAATACTGCATTTAATCAGATGATTAGCTCTCTTGAACAAGCTGCGCATGATCGAACAATTATGCTCGCAGGGATTTCACATGACCTGCGTACCCCACTGACCCGAATGCGACTGACCGCAGAATTGATGCCCGACGAAGACTTACGCGAAGGTATGGTGTATGACATTGCAGATATGGATGAAATTCTGGCGCAATTTATTTCCTACATGCGTGATGGATCAGATGAAGAAACCCAACTTGCAGATATCAACCAAATCTTGCAAGAGATCGTGATTCAATATAAGTCATCAAACATTCTCTATCAGCCACAGATTCTGCCGAAGATCTCCATACGACCTCTCTCCATCAAACGCATGGTGGGTAATATTGTCAATAACGCGCTGCGTTATGGTCGGGAACCGATTTATATTTCGGCAACATTACTGCCCACTCAACTGACATTGACCATTCGCGATTGCGGAGACGGCATCCAACTGGATGATTTGAACAGCCTGACTGAGCCGTTTGTCCGTGGTGAGAGCGCCAGAACCACTCAAGGCAGTGGGCTAGGACTTGCGATTGTGAAACGTATTGCAGGTCTTCATGGCGGCACGGTCAATGTTCACAATCATCATGAAGGTGGGCTTGAGGTGAGCGTAACACTTCCTATCTACCCTTCAAAAATGACCAGCCCTAACCCCAAAAACAAACGCATTAACTTGATACATAGTGAAGTAGATCACGATTAATTGCTTAAACCTGAATACATTAGGATTATTCTTCGCTATGATTGGATTTTATTGAACACTCTCAAATAAAACTCCTTTGCTGGCGAGGCTGAATCAACAAGATGACATCCATCAAGTTTAATGTGACTGCACTAGGCGCAGGTGGTGCCTTTCGCGAATGCATGATGTTCTGTTATTACGGGATAAAATCTTTAGGCTATACCGCCACATGGATTGATGAATATATCGACCCCGATGCCATCAATATCGTCTTCGGTGCAGGTGCATCCAATTGGACAACACTATCCGCTCAAGCGAAAGACATTATTATTTATAACATGGAGCAAGTCTCTCCCGAAGTTCCCTGGTTTGATTTGGCCTATTTCCGTCAATTCTTAAATACTCAAGTCTGGGACTATAACCTCAAGAATATTCAAGCGCTGCAACAGGCAGGCGTCTACAACATTCAGCATGTCCAGTTGGGCTACTGTCCAGAAATGACTGAAATCTCACCCACAACCCATCGTTTGCTCAATGCCACGCAGCATGACGATGAAGAACCTGTGATCGAACAAGATATTGATGTGCTGTTCTATGGCAGCATCAGCCCAAGAAGAAAAAAAACCTTAGATGCGATTCGAGCCCGTGGACTCACGGTTATGAGTACCGAAACAGGACAATTTTTAGGTGATAAACGTGCCGAATATATAGGCCGTGCAAAAGTCGTTCTCAACATCCATTACTATGAAACCGTTGGGATTTTCGAGATCGTTCGTGTTTCGTACTTACTGGCCAATCATAAAGCGGTTGTTTCAGAGCTTTCTCCGCATACCGATATTGAACCCGATATCAAGAACGCTATACTCTCAGGATCACTGGATGAGCTTCCAGAGCTCTGCTGGCAACTGGTTCAGGATCATGACCGCCGTAAAGCACTGGAAGAAAGAGGTTTTGAAACTTTCTCCAAGCGTCAAGCTGCAGAGATCTTACGTCCTGCTATAGAAAACTATCTGACTCAACGAGAAATCAAAGAAACGATCCCCACATTAGCAGCCCTGCCCAAGACCTTGCAAATTGGCGCGGGTCTTCGTTGGCGTTTTGACATGTGTAATATTGATGCAAGAGCTGATTTCTCACCGGATCTCACGCTTGATATCAGTTATCCGTTGCCTTTCGATTTACCATTGACCTCATGGCGATTTGGTCAAATCAGCCTCATGCGAGGTTATTTCAATAAGATTGTCGCTAAAGATGTTTTTCAATGCGTGAATCATATCACCCAAGCGCTGACAAACTGTTTAGAGCTTTTAGATGAAGATGGCACCCTTGAGCTGGAAGTACCGCATGACCTCTCCTATGGTGCATGGGGCTTAGCGGATACCAAACGGACTTTTAACGAACATACATGGGGTAAGCTACTGAATAACTGGTGGCAATATGGTTGGCAAACCCATCGTTTCGAAGCCATTAGCCAAAGCTTTATCTGCACCAATGACGTTGGATTCAAAGCGCTTCAAGAACACAATCATAATTGGGATGTCGTGCTTAAAATACCGAGAGCTGTGGATGCTTTAAGTATTGTTTTACGTAAACGTGCTCTGACGATAGATGAAATTAAGCTGCTCCCTATCCATAAGTTTATGAGCTAATGAATCAAAATTATTATTGAGCGCGACACATCGCGGTTTGCGGCTATAGGAATTTACGGACATGCGTGAGCAAAAAATACATCTAACCAGTTACTTCAACCCGCACTTTATAACCGATGAGATGCTTACCTTTTATCATGCACTCAAGGATTATGGTTTTAACCATGTTCATTTTGAGCCATGTACTATCGATCCAGATGCCATCAATATTCTATTCTGCGGTTTTAATCTCGGACACGATCTACAAAAGTCTTTACGTTTAGACCGTCCCATTGATCGAATCATCGTTCGCAATTTGGAGCCTGCTTTTCCAACCGGTCCTTGCATGTTTCCCTCCTACTTTAATCTCATGAAAAACAATCCCGTTTGGGATTATGCAGCAGGAAATATAGCGCGCTTACAAGCAGCGGGTATTGATCAAGTCGAGTATGTTCCCGTCACTTATATGCCAGTGCTAGAACGAATCCCCACAACGGTGGAACAGGACATTGACGTTTACTTCTATGGCTATTTAAGTCCTAGGCGTCAACATATCGTGGATCAGTTGATAGCACGAGGGCTTAAAGTCCATGTCAATGAATTCGGATCATCAGCAGCATATAGCGATTTAGACCGCTTGATTGCGCGCTCTAAAGTTATTCTGAATATGACTAACTATGACCAATACCATATTTTTGAAATCGTACGTGCAGCTCTACCACTAGCAAACCACAAAGTCGTCGTCACAGAACTCAATAGCTATAGTGAGATTGATGATGATCTTAAAGACGCTGTTTTACATTGCCCTTATGATCAGTTGGTCGACTTCTGTGTCAGCGTGGTCGCAAATCCAGAACTCCGTTTGCAGTATGAGAAACAAGGTTATGACATCTTCAAAAAACGCGCAGGAGCACCGATAGTTGGCCAAGCCATGGAGCGTTACCTCGCACAAGCTGAACACCCAATACAAATTGTCAAACCAAGCCCCCTTCTCCCGAAGCAACTGCGTTTAGGCTCAGGAACACGCTGGTCTTTTGATGTGTTCAATATCGATCATGACCCCAATGTTCGTAGTGATTTAACACTTAATATTGGCAAAGACATCGATTTCTCACAGCAATATCACAGTTGGCGTTTTGGCAATATTAAGTTGCCTGAAAGTTACTTCGATACGATTCATGCCGATCAGGTACTTCAGTCCGTGGATGACTTAATTATTGCACTTAAAAACTGCGGGTATATGCTTGCTGAAGGAGGGACCATTGATATCAACGTGCCCTATTATTTGGCGGTTCAAGCTTGGCGTGACCCTAAGACCAAGCGCGCTTTCAACGAACAGAGTTTTGCTTTCTTAGAGCAATACCAATTTGATGTCGCAGGTAAAAAGTTTAAGCTGAATGTCGATAATCTGGTGCATATCATGGAGTCATTTGGCATTTCTCTGCATACCGAACAACAGATGGAATTGCCTGAACTTTCTCGAACTCCAAATGCGATTACCAGCTTGCGTATTAAGCTGTCTAAACAGTACATCGTCGAGAAAAATGATCCAAATCCAGTCGCGCATTTAGATCAAATCTTTCAACGGGGTCGATATTATTATGATTAAGGAATGAGTATGGCTCTTGAATAATATTGCAGGCTGCAGAGTTCGAGTAGATCATTTTCATCTTTGACTTGTTTAACTGCCACATTTTCATACTCAACAGTGCTGGGCAATATATTTTTATAATTCTGGTATGTCGCCCATAACCGCTCATCTACACCATAAGTCAAAAAATCAATTTGATAGCCACATTGCTGCATCATATCGACGATTTCTTTCCAGGTGAAAAAACGTATATGGGTAATATCCAGTAAGCCTTGATCCAGATAAGTGAATCGGCCGGAAGCAATCTCATTTAAAAGCCAGATGCTACGCACATTCGGAATACTGGTGACAATCTCGGCATTACTCGCAAGATAAGGCTTTAAACTGGCCAAGGCTTTCCAAGGGTTATACATGTGTTCAATGACGTCCGCCAATATGACGCCATCGATCTGCCCAAGCCCAACGCCCTGCTCAGATAAGACAAAATCATCGGAGAGTCCAACCAATACATGATCGACCCGTGTACTGGCAATTTTTGCCGCATCCTGATTCGGCTCAATCCCCCAGTACACTGCATCCGGGAACTTCTCTTTACAGTAGCGACCTGTCGCACCTGTTGAACATCCGATTTCCAAAACAAATTTTCGCGGTGAGGAAAACATATCAACCAAATTCGAACGCGCTTGATCGGTGTAGCGATCATGTTCACTGGGATTATGGCTAATATCTAAATGTGACTCCCACAAATACATGTGCTTCCCCTATGACATTTCAGAAATAAAAATCAAACACCCTACCCAGTAAATTTCACAATCGAGCTATCAATGCTTGACCAACGGCTTTGCAGGATTACCCACGACGGTCGTATAGGGTGCAACGCTTTTGGTCACGACTGCGCCCATCCCGACGATAGCACCACGACCTATGACCAACGGATTTTCAGCACTTCCTTGTTTTAAAATCGCACCCGTTCCGATATAGGCATAATCTTCAACAATCACATGACCATTACAATGCACATTGGGCGCAAAAGTCACAAAGTTGCCAATCTGACAATCATGCGCGATATAAGAATAGATATTGGCATGAAAGAAACGACCGATGGTGGCATTCGCCGTGACCAACGTAAATGGACATAAAATTGCCCCCTCGCCGATCTGATTTGAACTCAGACTCATGCTGTTCAACGCTTGAATGCTAAAGGGTGCAATGCCATGAGCGATCATTTGCTCAGCAATTCGCTCTCTGACTACAGCATCGGCAATAGCAATGTTAAAATACTTTTCAGCATCAGAGGCTAAGAACTCATCCAAGAGCAATACCCGATGTCCGTTGATCGATTGCGATTGGCCATATTCGACCACAAACACAATCTCAAAATCGGGTACAGGATCAGTGGCTTTCAGCATACTCTCGGCAACAGGCAAAACCTCTCGACCAAACCCACCAGCTCCAACAATTCCATATAGTCGCATAGCTTCTGATCCTTTCTTATGGTGAATCACGCACTCATCCGAATGATATCAACAATCCGCTTACACTCTTCTAAAGCCAAATCTGGAAATATCGGTAAACAAATGACCTTTGAAGAAATATAACTGGCATTGGGTAAATTATCTCGATGCGCTGAAGGTAATCCACGATACATCGGAAAATCAGAAATGAGCGGGTAAAAGTATCGGCGTGCAAAGATATGGTGCTCTTTTAGCTTGGCGTAGAGTTCATCACGCCCAAGTCCATAATCCGAACCCACAATAATCGGAAAGTATGAGAAATTGGCTTTGGTCTCACATGTGCGGCTGACACACTCAATGCATTTGACATCGCGTAAATGTTCACGATAAAAAGCATCAATGGCTTGACGTTGATTGAACACATGATCCATATGTTTAAGCTGCAATAGACCAAATGCCGCGTTGATTTCACTCATCTTGCCATTGATACCCGGTGCCACCACCGTGACCTCATCGACAAAACCAAAGTTCTTGAGGTGATCGATACGCTGTTTGGTCTTTGCATCATGACAAACAATTGCGCCACCTTCAAAGGTATTGAACACTTTGGTCGCATGAAAACTCAGTACGGATAAATCACCATAATTCAAAATACTGCCGTGGGTATCATTCACCCCAAAAGCATGCGCTGCATCATAAATAACACGCAAATTATAGGTATCGGCGATCTTCTCAATAGCCTGCACATCACAAGGATGCCCATAACAATGCACGGGCAAAATCGCTGTTGTAGATGGGGTAATTGCGGCTTCAATCTTTGCCGGATCAAGATTCATGGTCTTAGGATCAATATCCACAAAAACCGGTTTGATTCCATTCCAAAGCAGTGAATGCGCGGTTGCGACAAATGAATAGGGCGTCGTAATCACTTCACCCGTAATGCGCAAACTTTGTAACGCCGTAACCAATGCAAGCGTGCCATTACAAAATAAAGAAATGTGCTTAACACCTAAATACTTGCAAAGCTCTTCCTCCAATTGCTGGTGAAAGGGCCCGGCATTGGTCAATATTTTGTTATCCCAAATCTGCTCCAGGTAGGGAATAAACTCCTGCAAATCCGGTAAGAAAGGTTGAGTAACATAGGTATTATTTTTTGAATTCATGGCATTTATACTCGCAGTGGCCACAATGCCTTATGAGGCGTGATGCTGAACTCTAAATGTGCCGCGAGTTCGTTATAGATGCGACAAATTGGAATCACCGCCTCTTCTGAATCATCATTAATCGCGCTGATGACCTGCATCGCCGCCATCAAATGCGATAAGCCATTAATCTTGGTACAAAGCGCTGCGAACTCAAACTCCCTCTGATAATTCTCAATTTGTGGTAGCTCAGAGACATCCATAAACTGGCTCAGCATCTCGCGCCACAAATCATGAGGTGCGGCTAATAAACGCTTGATAATAGGGATATGCTCCCAATACATTCTTCGGAATTGATCAGGGCGTTGACCACTCTCATTTCCACCTGCCGCAAATATCCGCATCCTGATTAAAGGCTCTTGGATGATGTAGATGTTGGTGTGCAGCAATACCCTCACCCACATTTCATAATCAGGCAGTGATCTGAGATTCGGACTATATAAACCAACTGCGTCATAGCATGTACGGCGAATAAGCACAGTCGGATGGCACAGGCAATTGGTTTGCAAAAGACGAGATAACCACTGTGCTTGTGGTTTATTACTCTCGTTAAAGATCCCCGCATGTTTTTGCTGCCCCTCAACAGACAGAACATTGCCCTCTTCATCCATAATTTCAGGATAGGCAAAAACAGCACCAAATTCTGGATGGCTATCAAGTAAAGCGACTTGCTTCTGGAGTTTTTCTGGTAAGAACTCATCATCAGAATTAAGTACGGCAATGTAATCCCCTTGTGCACGGCGGATGGCATCATTTGTTGCCCAGCATGCACCTTTATTTTTTTCAAAACGCTTAAGCTTGATCCGTGGATCAGTAAAGGTCGCAACGATATCTGGAGTTCCATCAGAAGAGCCATCATCCGTGACAACTATCTCAAAATCTTGAAAAGTCTGATTTAAGACACTATTGATTGCTGCTGCAACATAATCACAATGATTATATGAAGGGATAACCACGGAAACTTTTGGACGCTTGGTAGTGAGCTGTGCGGATGTGGGTTTGGTCGCCTCAAGAATAATTTCACCGTTATTTGGACGCGATTCAATGCCATTAAAAACACCTAAATCACTGCTTCCCCAAGACTTGCGGGTAATACTGATGAAACCAAGATGGCGAAATAACGTTTCGAGTGCTTGCCAATTATAGAGATATTTGTGACCCCAAGCGGTCATGCCTTGATTGATCAAATCAGCACGATTAGAAGGTATCCAACTGACACTGCGCCAGCTATCCATTCTTTCATACTCAAATTGCCTGACCAATCGCTCTAAACTCGGCGTACTGATACGAATCGTTCCCCC
Organism: Aquirhabdus parva; assembly: GCF_003351745.1. Taxonomy (NCBI): domain Bacteria; kingdom Pseudomonadati; phylum Pseudomonadota; class Gammaproteobacteria; order Moraxellales; family Moraxellaceae; genus Aquirhabdus; species Aquirhabdus parva. The sequence continues at coordinate 2,538,432 of NZ_CP031222.1, forward strand.
AGCTTTGAGCTTCAAAAAACACTGCGCAATAAACGCATAGGCTGCGTCTTTAGCAATACATTCAATAAAGTGCTCAGAGTAAATAAAATCGAATGTTTCATCGGGAAAAGGCAGAGGCTCTGTTAAATCATGCTGAATGACACTCGCCTCTTGAGGTTCCAAATCCACATTTGTCCAGCCAGACAATATATTGGCACCGCAGGCTAAGTGTAGCTTCATACTGATATCGTCCATTTGAATCTTTGTCTTTCCAATTTTGAAACGGCGCATACTCTGTGGTGATTAAACTCACTACAAAGCGCATACCCTTCTAAGCGCATTTTCATATGCCAAAATATTAGGTATATAGCCGACTTGTACAGTCTCAAGCCAAGCCTGCGTCTCTTGTTTGTATTCCTCGATTCTTTGATCGTGATGCGCTAAAACATCGAGCAATACATCTGCACCAGATTTGGTATTAAATGATTCGTAGTAATAACCACACTTTAAAGCGGGTGAGTTATGAATTAAAGGATACCCACCATAGAGAACGTCGTAATACAGATAATTCAGCTCATTCTCCCATTGGTGGGTGACCACGATATCCGTATGCAATGCCAAAAAATGCGCGATCGGAAAACGGTCTTCGATGGATGCCACGCCATTTGCACCCAGATCGGTATTGATCATAAAGTTCTGGAAGGTCTCGTCTTTGCTGATGTGTGCAGTATTGGTGACATAGACCGCTTGAATCTGACGAGGATCACGGCGATAGGCGGCTTCACAAACCAATAAAGGGTAATGATAGGTTTTGACCACATTCAAGTTTGGTTCAAAAATAGTAATTCGCTTTTTCCCATCCCGAGGCTGATAGCCGAAATGCCCACCATTGGGGATATTGGCAATCGTCTTATCCAAAAAAATCGGCGACCAGATATGTGGAAGGACATGAACTGGACAGCGATGCATGATTTGCCAATACGATCGACAGGTCTTTTCATGTTGCGGAATAGTCCATACTTCATCAAAGATTGAACCATCAAAAACCCGTGTCGCAGTTCGGTTAAACAATACCGTTTCTTGATCCATGATAAAGCTATTACCGACTTGGTAATTCACAACTTTACCGCCTCTGGCTCGGAAATTTTGAATGGTTTGCCAATCGAGCTGTGCCCCCCCTTCAATGAGCACATCCAGTTGATCGACGACTTCATGCAAACGTGCAATTCGAATCTGTAAACCATCAAGCATCAGTGAGGATAGCTGATCACTATCACCGCCATTAATAAAAATGACTTCTTGCACCAACGAAATCTTATTGAGCAATAGATAAAGGAAAACAAAATTCTGAATCGCGCCATTAGACCAGATGCTGGTGTTAGCAGAACCGATAAAGACCGTTAAGCCAATGGTTAATCCTTTATGAGAATCCAAGTGCAGTGTTCCTTTTCATGCGGCAGATCATGATTTTAATCGGCAAAAAGATTAAGCAAGGCTTGTTCATATTGTCGAATATTCTCGGGGTAATCGACATGAACGGTTTTAAGGAATTCTTGAGCTTGGGCTTTGTATTCTTCCGCTCGGCTGTCGTGATGACGTAACACATCCAGCAAAACGGTTGCACCCGCCTCGGCATCAAACGCTTCAAAATAATAGCCGCACTTCAGCATCGTAGAATTATGAATCAGTGGATATCCACCATAGAGCACGTCGTAATATAAATAATTCAGCTCATTTTCCCATTGATGGGAAACCACAACATTGGCATGCGCAGCGAGGAAAAAAGGCGTGTTATAGCGATCTTCCACAGTTGCAATGCCATTCAAACCCACATCCATCGTGCCGATAAAATGCTGAAACGTCACATGATCTTTAATGTGCGAGGTATTCGTAACATAGATCGCTTTAAATACTGAAGGATCTTGACGGTAAGCGGCCTCACAAACCAAAAGTGGATAGTGGCAGGTCTTCACCACATTCACATTCGGCTCTAAGATGGCGATCTTTTTGGGGGTTGATGGCGTAGTGATACTCTTTTGATAGCCAAAAGTTAAGTTCGACGGCAATTCCGCAATTGTTTTATCGATAAACAATGGTGACCATATATGAGGTAAGACTTTAACTGCACAGCGCTCCATCACCTCCCAATAAGATCGGCAGGTCTTTTCATGTTGCGGAATAGTCCACACCTCATCAAAACCAACACGCTGAAATAAATAACCTGGGGATTGTTTGAAGATAACGCGCTCCATATCAATCACAAAATCATTACCCATACGGTACGCAACTACTTTTGCCCCGCGCTTATGCAGTTCAACAATACTATCGCGATCAACCTGTGCGCCCCCTTCAATCAGCACATCCAATCGATCCATCACTTCAGGTAAACGTGCGATTTTGATATCCACACCATCAAGCATAAGTGTAGAAGACAGCACATCGCTATCCCCGCCGTTGATGAGTATGACCTCTGCGACCGACGGGATATTCTGCATCATGAGATAAAGATAGATTACATTTTGAATCGCACCAGTCGCCCAAATATTGGTATTGGTCTGGCTGACATAAAAGGTAATGCCGACGACTAATTTTTTTTGCTCGCTCAATGTCATTCAACCTATATTAATAATTTCACGCTACTACTCGTGAACAAATCTAAAGACCCAATAACTAACTATGTACTTGTGCTATCACTAAACAAATCCCATAACGCTTGTTCATACTGGCTTATATTGTCTGGGTAGTCTAGTTGAACAGTTTCTAGATAAGCGCTTGTCTTTGCATTATATTCTTCGATTCGGCTGTCATGGTTATGCATCACGTCCAAGAGGACTTCAGCACCCGCTTTGGCATTAAATGGCTCATAGTAGTAACCGCACTTGAGCATTTTAGAGTTATGAACCAGAGGATATCCGCCATACAGCACATCTAAATAAAGATTATTCAGCTGATTTTCCCACTGATGAGAAACGATAATTTCAGTATGCTCACTCAAAAAATAAGGGGTTTTGAAACGATCCTCAATAGTCGCCACCTTATCCATTGCAACATCCATTGTGCCGATAAAATGCTGAAAAGTCTGATTATCCTTCATGTGCGAGGTGTTAGTCACATATACGGCTTTGAATAGTTCGGGTTCAATACGATACGCAGCTTCACAAACGAGCAATGGGTAATGGCAAGTTTTCACGACATTTAAATTGGGTTCAAAGATTGCGATGCGTTTTGGGCCGGGTGTAGGTTGATAAAAAAATGACGTAGGATTCGCCAAACTATCAATCCCTTTTTTCAAAAACATCGGTGACCAAATATAGGGAACAACGCTCACGGAGCAACGATGCATGACTTCAAAGTATGACCGGCAGGTTCTTTCATGATGAGGAAGCGTCCAGACAGCATCAAATTTGAAACCATTGAATAATGTGCCTGTGGGTCGATCAAACAAACAACGCTCCATATCAATCACAAAGTCATTACCGATAAGATAATTCACGATCTTACCGCCGTGCGCTTGCACAGCTTGCATATCCTCAGCGCGCATCTGAGCATTACCATCTATCAGCACATCTAGCCGTGATACGACTTCCTCAATCTTATAGACTTTAAGTGGAATATCATCGAGTAACAAACCTTCCGGAATGACATCACCATCACCACCATTCACCAACAAGACTTCTGCCACACTTGGCATCTTCTGGATGAGTAGATAGAGAAAAATGATATTTTGTACTGCACCATTTGACCAGATATCAGAGACTCGTGTGCTGACAAAGAAAGTAATTCCGACTGTTAACCGCTTATGCATTTCGATCCTCTGAGTTTCATAATGCTTTAATCCATTTTTAAATCTTTGTTATATAGATTCTCGTTTTACCCACTCATGGACATCAAGTCCATCACTGATTTTGAGACTATCATCACATTCTAATCGACTCATGATTTTCATGTACATACATTCACCCAAATAATCATGAGATTATCATTAATCAATATCCATTTGATCTTTGAGGCGAAGCAGTACTGAAAATAAAAAAGCGCATGATCAACATGCGCTTTTTTCATTCAGATTAGATTACCAACCGAAGCCAACACCAGCACCGTAGGTTGCGACACCGCCGGATATACCCGCACCGATATTAACGCGAGCATTATCACCAACCTTGAACTTCGCACCCACTGCAACGGCATCAACACCATTGAAATGTCCAACACCCAGCCCGACGTTCATCCGTTGATGTTCATTCATCTCAGGGATTTGAGTCAAGGCAGTCGCAGATGCGATACCGCGCGATGCGACATTATTCAAGTCATCGATACGGTTATTCAAAGAATTCTGAACCGAGTTCAATTGATTGAGGTTAACCGCATCAGTTCCTCTGGTGCCTGGTGCAACGTTCGTGATCTGACGCTCATTACCGACCGAACCAACAGATACCGTATTTGCACGGTCTGCAACAGAGCCTGCACCCAACGCAACAGAATCATTTCCGATTGCTTTTGAGTTTGCACCCAAAGCAACTGAACGATCACCTGTAGCCACTGAATTAGGACCAGCCGCGATGCTATCTGTACCGACCGCTTTAGCACCTTCACCTGTTGAGTTCGCTTGGTAGTACTTGGTACCGGTATTAATAACGGTGTTCAAACCAGTGCTGATAGAAGATACCGAAACATTCGTTGCACTCAATCCGCTGCTGATCGACGAGACCGAGGTATTGGTACTGCTCAATCCACTGCTAATTGACGATACCGATATATTGGTATTGCTCAAGCCACTCGATATTGCCGAGATAGAGCTTGAAGAGTTAACAATACTACCGGCCAAGTTGCTGAGGCTACTACTGATCGACGATACCGAGGTATTGGTATTGCTCAAGCCACTGCTGATCGATGATACCGATGTATTGGTATTGCTCAAGCCACTACTGATGCTCGATACCGCAGTATTGGTATTACTTAGCGCACTACTAATGTTCGATACTGAAGTATTGGTATTACTCATTCCACTAGAGATTGACGACACCGCACTATTCGTATTGCTCAAGCCACTAGAGACTGAAGACACTGAACTGTTTGTGTTGCTTAAGCCACTCGATACTGAAGATACCGCACTATTGGTATTACTTAAACCACTAGAGATTGATGACACCGCGCTATTGGTATTACTCAATCCGCTAGAAATTGATGATACCGCACTGTTTGTATTGCTGAGGCCAGTAGAAACATTACTCAAACCACTGGATACAGACGATACAGAGCTATTCGTGTTGCTCAATCCGCTCGATACTGAAGACACTGCACTTGAGGTATCTGATAAGCCACTAGAGATCGATGACACTGAACTGTTCGTGTTGCTCAAGCCGCTAGAGACTGAAGACACCGCACTTGAGGTATCTGACAAGCCACTGCTGATCGATGACACGGAACTGTTGGTATTGCTCAAGCCGCTAGAGACTGAAGACACCGCACTTGAGGTATCTGACAAGCCACTAGAAATCGACGATACAGAGCTGTTGGTATTGCTCAAGCCGCTCGATACTGAAGACACTGCACTTGAGGTATCTGACAGACCACTAGAGATCGACGATACAGAACTGTTCGTGTTACTCAAGCCGCTAGAGACTGAAGACACCGCACTTGAGGTATCTGACAGACCACTAGAGATCGACGATACAGAACTGTTCGTGTTGCTCAAGCCTGAAGACACGCTTGATACCGCACTTGAGGTATCTGACAAGCCACTGCTGATCGACGACACTGAACTGTTCGTGTTGCTCAAGCCGCTAGAGACTGAAGACACTGCACTTGAGGTATCTGACAGACCACTAGAAATCGACGATACAGAACTGTTCGTGTTGCTCAAGCCTGAAGACACGCTTGATACCGCACTTGAGGTATCTGACAAGCCACTAGAGATCGATGACACTGAACTGTTCGTGTTGCTCAAGCCGCTAGAGACTGAAGACACCGCACTTGAGGTATCTGACAAGCCACTGCTGATCGATGACACTGAACTGTTGGTATTGCTCAAGCCGCTAGAGACTGAAGACACCGCACTTGTCGTATCTGACAGACCACTGCTGATCGATGACACTGAACTGTTGGTATTGCTCAAGCCGCTAGAGACTGAAGACACCGCACTTGAGGTATCTGACAAGCCACTAGAAATCGACGATACAGAGCTGTTCGTGTTGCTCAATCCGCTCGATACTGAAGACACTGCACTTGAAGTATCTGACAAGCCACTAGAGATCGATGACACTGAACTGTTCGTGTTGCTCAAGCCGCTAGAGACTGAAGACACCGCACTTGAAGTATCTGACAAGCCACTAGAGATCGATGACACTGAACTGTTCGTGTTGCTTAAGCCGCTAGAGACTGAAGACACTGCACTGGTGGTATCTGACAAGCCACTGCTGATTGCAGACACTGAACTGTTCGTGTTGCTTAAGCCACTAGAGACTGAAGACACCGCACTGGTGGTATCTGACAAGCCACTGCTGATTGCAGACACTGAACTGTTCGTGTTGCTTAAGCCACTAGAGACTGAAGACACCGCACTGGTGGTATCTGACAAGCCACTGCTGATTGCAGACACTGAACTGTTCGTGTTGCTCAAGCCGCTAGAGACTGAAGATACCGCACTTGAGGTATCTGACAAGCCACTAGAGATCGATGATACAGAGCTGTTGGTGTTACTCAAGCCTGAAGACACGCTTGATACAGCACTGGTGGTATCTGACAAGCCACTGCTGATTGCAGATACAGAGCTATTCGTGTTGCTTAAGCCTGAAGATACGCTTGATACAGCACTGGTGGTATCTGACAAGCCACTGCTAATTGCAGATACAGAGCTGTTCGTGTTGCTCAAGCCTGAAGACACGCTTGATACAGCACTTGTCGTATCGCTCAAACCACTTGAGATCGCAGATACAGAGCTGTTCGTGTTGCTCAAGCCTGAAGACACGCTTGATACAGCACTTGTGGTATCGCTCAAACCACTAGAGATTGCAGACACTGAACTGTTCGTGTTGCTTAAGCCGCTAGAGACTGAAGACACTGCACTGGTGGTATCTGACAAGCCACTGCTGATTGCAGATACAGAGCTATTCGTGTTGCTTAAGCCTGAAGATACGCTTGATACAGCACTGGTGGTATCTGACAAGCCACTGCTAATTGCAGATACAGAGCTGTTCGTGTTGCTCAAGCCTGAAGACACGCTTGATACAGCACTTGTCGTATCGCTCAAACCACTTGAGATCGCAGATACAGAGCTGTTCGTGTTGCTCAAGCCTGAAGACACGCTTGATACAGCACTTGTGGTATCGCTCAAACCACTAGAGATTGCAGACACTGAACTATTCGTGTTGCTTAAGCCGCTAGAGACTGAAGACACTGCACTGGTGGTATCTGACAAGCCACTGCTGATTGCAGACACTGAACTGTTCGTGTTGCTTAAGCCACTAGAGACTGAAGACACCGCACTGGTGGTATCTGACAAGCCGCTGCTGATTGCAGACACTGAACTGTTCGTGTTGCTTAAGCCACTAGAGACTGAAGATACCGCACTTGAGGTATCTGACAAGCCACTAGAGATCGATGATACAGAGCTGTTGGTGTTACTCAAGCCTGAAGACACGCTTGATACAGCACTGGTGGTATCTGACAAGCCACTGCTGATTGCAGATACAGAGCTATTCGTGTTGCTTAAGCCTGAAGATACGCTTGATACAGCACTGGTGGTATCTGACAAGCCACTGCTAATTGCAGATACAGAGCTGTTCGTGTTACTCAAGCCTGAAGACACGCTTGATACAGCACTTGTCGTATCGCTCAAACCACTTGAGATCGCAGATACAGAGCTGTTCGTGTTGCTCAAGCCTGAAGACACGCTTGATACAGCACTTGTCGTATCTGACAAGCCACTACTGATTGCAGACACTGAACTGTTGGTGTTGCTTAAGCCACTAGAGACTGAAGATACCGCACTGGTGGTGTCTGACAGACCACTGCTAATTGCAGATACAGAGCTGTTGGTATTGCTCAAGCCTGAAGACACGCTTGATACAGCACTTGTCGTATCGCTCAAACCACTAGAGATTGCAGACACTGAACTATTCGTGTTGCTCAAGCCTGAAGATACGCTTGATACCGCACTGGTGGTATCTGACAGACCACTGCTAATTGCAGACACTGAACTGTTGGTGTTGCTCAAGCCTGAAGAGACTGAAGACACCGCACTTGTGATATCTGACAGACCACTGCTAATTGCAGACACTGAACTGTTCGTGTTGCTCAAGCCTGAAGAGACTGAAGACACCGCACTTGTGATATCTGACAGACCACTGCTAATTGCAGACACTGAACTGTTCGTGTTGCTTAAGCCACTCGATACTGAAGATACCGCACTGGTGGTGTCTGACAGACCGCTGCTGATCGCAGAGACTGAGCTGTTGGTGTTGCTTAAGCCTGAAGACACGCTTGATACAGCACTTGTCGTATCGCTCAAACCACTAGAGATTGCAGACACTGAACTATTCGTGTTGCTCAAGCCTGAAGATACGCTTGATACAGCACTTGTCGTATCTGACAAGCCACTACTGATTGCAGACACTGAACTGTTGGTGTTGCTTAAGCCGCTAGAGACTGAAGATACCGCACTGGTGGTGTCTGACAGACCACTGCTAATTGCAGATACAGAGCTGTTGGTATTGCTCAAGCCTGAAGACACGCTTGATACAGCACTTGTCGTATCGCTCAAACCACTAGAGATCGCAGATACAGAGCTATTCGTGTTGCTCAGGCCGCTCGATACTGAAGACACCGCACTGGTGGTATCTGACAGACCGCTGCTGATCGCAGAGACTGAGCTGTTCGTGTTGCTCAAGCCTGAAGACACGCTTGATACAGCACTTGTCGTATCTGACAAGCCACTACTGATTGCAGACACTGAACTGTTGGTGTTGCTTAAGCCACTAGAGACTGAAGATACCGCACTGGTGGTGTCTGACAGACCACTGCTAATTGCAGATACAGAGCTGTTGGTATTGCTCAAGCCTGAAGACACGCTTGATACCGCACTTGTCGTATCGCTCAAACCACTAGAGATCGCAGACACTGAACTATTCGTGTTGCTCAAGCCTGAAGACACGCTTGATACAGCACTTGTCGTATCGCTCAAACCACTAGAGATTGCAGACACTGAACTATTCGTGTTGCTCAAGCCTGAAGATACGCTTGATACCGCACTGGTGGTATCTGACAGACCACTGCTAATTGCAGACACTGAACTGTTGGTGTTGCTCAAGCCTGAAGAGACTGAAGACACCGCACTTGTGATATCTGACAGACCACTGCTAATTGCAGACACTGAACTGTTCGTGTTGCTTAAGCCACTAGAGACTGAAGATACCGCACTGGTGGTGTCTGACAGACCACTGCTAATTGCAGATACAGAGCTGTTGGTATTGCTCAAGCCTGAAGACACGCTTGATACCGCACTGGTGGTATCTGACAGACCACTGCTGATCGCAGATACAGAGCTATTCGTGTTGCTCAGGCCGCTCGATACTGAAGACACCGCACTGGTGGTATCTGACAGACCGCTGCTGATCGCAGAGACTGAGCTGTTGGTGTTGCTTAAGCCACTAGAGACTGAAGATACCGCACTTGTCGTATCGCTCAAACCACTAGAGATCGCAGACACTGAACTGTTCGTGTTGCTTAAGCCACTAGAGACTGAAGACACTGCACTTGTCGTATCGCTCAAACCACTTGAGATCGCAGATACAGAGCTGTTGGTATTGCTCAAGCCTGAAGACACGCTTGATACAGCACTTGTCGTATCGCTCAAACCACTAGAGATTGCAGACACTGAACTATTCGTGTTGCTCAAGCCTGAAGATACGCTTGATACAGCACTTGTCGTATCTGACAGACCACTGCTAATTGCAGACACTGAACTGTTGGTGTTGCTCAAGCCTGAAGAGACTGAAGATACCGCACTGGTGGTGTCTGACAGACCACTGCTGATCGCAGATACAGAGCTATTCGTGTTGCTCAGGCCGCTCGATACTGAAGACACCGCACTGGTGGTATCTGACAGACCGCTGCTGATCGCAGAGACTGAGCTGTTGGTGTTGCTTAAGCCACTAGAGACTGAAGATACCGCACTTGTCGTATCGCTCAAACCACTAGAGATCGCAGACACTGAACTGTTCGTGTTGCTTAAGCCACTAGAGACTGAAGACACTGCACTTGTCGTATCGCTCAAACCACTTGAGATCGCAGATACAGAGCTGTTGGTATTGCTCAAGCCTGAAGACACGCTTGATACAGCACTTGTCGTATCGCTCAAACCACTTGAGATCGCAGATACAGAGCTGTTGGTATTGCTCAAGCCTGAAGACACGCTTGATACAGCACTTGTCGTATCTGACAAGCCACTACTGATTGCAGACACTGAACTGTTGGTGTTGCTTAAGCCACTAGAGACTGAAGATACCGCACTGGTGGTGTCTGACAGACCACTGCTAATTGCAGACACTGAGCTGTTCGTGTTGCTTAAGCCACTAGAGACTGAAGAGACAGCACTGGTGGTGTCTGACAGACCGCTGCTGATCGCAGAGACTGAGCTGTTGGTGTTGCTTAAGCCTGAAGACACGCTTGATACAGCACTTGTCGTATCGCTCAAACCACTAGAGATTGCAGACACTGAACTATTCGTGTTGCTCAAGCCACTAGAGACTGAAGAGACAGCGCTGGTGGTGTTGCTTAAGCCCGTTGAGACGTTGCTCAGACCGCTAGAAACACTCGATACCGAAGTATTAGTGTTGCTTAGGCCGCTGCTGATTGCAGACACTGAACTGTTGGTGTTGCTCAAGCCACTGGATACTGAAGACACTGCGCTGGTGGTATTGCTTAAGCCACTAGAGACTGAAGACACCGCACTGGTGGTATCTGACAGACCGCTGCTGATCGCAGAGACTGAGCTGTTCGTGTTGCTTAAGCCTGAAGACACGCTTGATACAGCACTTGTGGTATCTGACAGACCACTGCTGATTGCAGATACAGAACTGTTCGTGTTACTTAAGCCTGAAGAGACTGAAGACACCGCACTGGTTGTGTTGCTTAGACCAGTTGAGACGTTGCTCAAACCGCTAGAAACACTCGATACCGAAGTATTGGTGTTGCTCAAGCCACTGCTGATTGCAGACACTGAACTGTTGGTATTGCTCAAGCCTGAAGAGACTGAAGACACCGCACTCCCAACTCCACTTAATCCACTGCTGATTGCAGACACTGAACTATTTGTGTTGCTTAAGCCACTTGATACTGAAGAGACAGCACTTGTGGTATTGCTTAAGCCCGTTGAGACATTGCTCAAACCGCTAGAAACACTCGATACCGAAGTATTAGTGTTGCTTAGGCCGCTGCTGATTGCAGACACTGAACTGTTCGTGTTGCTTAAGCCTGAAGAGACTGAAGACACTGCACTGGTCGTATTGCTTAAGCCCGTTGAGACGTTGCTCAGACCGCTAGAAACACTGGATACCGAGGTATTGGTGTTGCTCAAACCACTTGAGATTGCAGACACTGAGCTGTTCGTGTTGCTCAAGCCACTAGAGACTGAAGAGACAGCGCTTGTGGTATTGCTCAAGCCACTAGAAACACTGGATACCGAAGTATTGGTGTTGCTCAAACCACTGCTGATTGCAGACACTGAACTGTTGGTATTGCTTAAGCCCGTTGAGACATTGCTCAAACCGCTAGAAACACTGGATACCGAAGTATTGGTGTTGCTCAGGCCGCTGCTGATTGCAGATACCGAACTGTTGGTATTGCTCAAGCCACTGGATACTGAAGACACTGCACTGGTTGTGTTGCTTAGACCAGTTGAAACATTGCTCAGACCGCTAGAAACACTGGATACCGAGGTATTGGTGTTGCTCAAGCCGCTGCTGATTGCAGACACTGAACTGTTGGTGTTGCTTAAGCCACTGGATACTGAAGACACTGCACTGGTTGTGTTGCTTAGACCCGTTGAAACATTGCTCAGACCGCTAGAAACACTGGATACCGAGGTATTGGTGTTGCTCAAGCCGCTGCTGATTGCAGACACTGAGCTGTTGGTGTTGCTCAAGCCACTGGATACTGAAGAGACAGCGCTGGTGGTATTGCTTAGACCCGTTGAAACATTGCTCAGACCGCTAGAAACACTGGATACCGAAGTATTGGTGTTGCTTAGGCCGCTGCTGATTGCAGACACTGAACTGTTGGTATTGCTTAAGCCTGAAGAGACTGAAGACACCGCACTCCCAACTCCACTTAATCCACTGCTGATTGCAGACACTGAACTATTGGTATTGCTTAAGCCTGAAGAGACTGAAGACACTGCACTGGTCGTATTGCTTAAGCCCGTTGAGACATTGCTCAGACCAGAAGACACACTCGATACCGAAGTATTGGTGTTGCTCAAGCCGCTGCTGATTGCAGACACTGAGCTGTTCGTGTTGCTCAAGCCACTAGAGACTGAAGAGACAGCACTGGTTGTGTTGCTTAAGCCCGTTGAGACGTTGCTCAGACCGCTAGAAACACTGGATACCGAGGTATTGGTGTTGCTCAAACCACTTGAGATTGCAGACACTGAACTATTGGTGTTGCTTAAGCCGCTTGATACTGAAGAGACAGCACTTGTGGTATTGCTTAAGCCCGTTGAGACATTGCTCAAACCGCTAGAAACACTCGATACCGAAGTATTGGTGTTGCTCAAACCACTGCTGATTGCAGACACTGAACTGTTGGTGTTGCTCAAGCCACTGGATACTGAAGAGACAGCACTAGTCGTATTGCTTAAACCCGTTGAGACGTTGCTCAGACCGCTAGAAACACTGGATACCGAGGTATTGGTGTTGCTTAGGCCACTGGAGATTGCAGACACTGAACTGTTGGTGTTGCTTAAGCCGCTTGATACTGAAGATACCGCACTGGTCGTATTGCTTAAGCCCGTTGAGACATTGCTCAGACCAGAAGACACACTCGATACCGAAGTATTGGTGTTGCTCAAGCCGCTGCTGATTGCAGACACTGAGCTGTTCGTGTTGCTCAAGCCACTAGAGACTGAAGAGACAGCACTTGTGGTATTGCTTAAGCCCGTTGAGACGTTGCTCAGACCGCTAGAAACACTGGATACCGAGGTATTGGTGTTGCTCAAACCACTTGAGATTGCAGACACTGAACTATTGGTGTTGCTTAAGCCACTGGATACTGAAGAGACAGCACTGGTCGTGTTGCTTAAGCCAGTTGAGACATTGCTCAGACCGCTAGAAACACTGGATACCGAAGTATTGGTGTTGCTCAGGCCGCTGCTGATTGCAGATACCGAACTGTTGGTATTGCTCAAGCCACTGGATACTGAAGAGACAGCACTGGTGGTGTTGCTTAAGCCCGTTGAGACGTTGCTCAGACCGCTAGAAACACTGGATACCGAGGTATTGGTGTTGCTCAAACCACTTGAGATTGCAGACACTGAACTATTGGTGTTGCTTAAGCCACTGGATACTGAAGAGACAGCACTTGTGGTATTGCTTAAGCCCGTTGAGACATTGCTCAGACCGCTAGAAACACTGGATACCGAGGTATTGGTGTTGCTCAAACCACTTGAGATTGCAGACACTGAACTATTGGTGTTGCTTAAGCCACTGGATACTGAAGAGACAGCACTTGTGGTATTGCTTAAGCCCGTTGAGACATTGCTCAAACCGCTAGAAACACTCGATACCGAAGTATTGGTGTTGCTCAAACCACTGCTGATTGCAGACACTGAACTGTTGGTATTGCTTAAGCCGCTTGATACTGAAGAGACAGCACTTGTGGTATTGCTTAAGCCCGTTGAGACGTTGCTCAGACCGCTAGAAACACTGGATACCGAGGTATTGGTGTTGCTCAAACCACTGCTGATTGCAGACACTGAACTGTTGGTGTTGCTCAAGCCACTGGATACTGAAGAGACAGCACTAGTCGTATTGCTTAAACCCGTTGAGACGTTGCTCAGACCGCTAGAAACACTGGATACCGAGGTATTGGTGTTGCTTAGGCCACTGGAGATTGCAGACACTGAACTGTTGGTGTTGCTTAAGCCGCTTGATACTGAAGATACCGCACTGGTCGTATTGCTTAAGCCCGTTGAGACATTGCTCAAGCCACTTGAAACACTGGATACCGAAGTATTGGTGTTGCTCAAGCCACTACTGATTGCAGACACTGAACTGTTCGTGTTGCTTAAGCCGCTGGATACTGAAGAGACAGCACTGGTGGTGTTGCTTAAGCCCGTTGAGACATTGCTCAAACCGCTAGAAACACTCGATACCGAAGTATTGGTGTTGCTCAGACCACTGCTGATTGCAGACACTGAACTGTTCGTGTTGCTTAAGCCGCTTGATACTGAAGAGACTGCGCTCGTGGTATTGCTTAAGCCCGTTGAGACATTGCTCAGGCCAGAAGACACACTCGATACTGAACTGGTTGTTGTGCTCAAGCCACTAGAAACACTTGATACCGCGCTCGTTGTATTACTGAGTCCTGTAGATACGCTACTCAAACCACTGCTGATTGCGGATACAGAGCTATTCGTGTTGCTCAAGCCTGAAGATACTGAAGATACTGCACTTGTAGTATTGCTTAAACCTGTTGAAACACGGCTCAAACCACTAGAAACACTGGATACAGATGTATTCGTATTACTCAGACCGGTAGAGACATTACTAAGACCTGAAGAAATGGTAGATACAGAAGTATTCGTATTACTTAAGCCTGTCGACACATTGCTCAAGCCACTGCTGATTGCAGATACGGAACTGTTGGTATTACTCAGACCAGTAGAAACGTTGCTTAAGCCTGAAGATACACTAGAGACTGAGCTAGTTGTCGTACTCAAACCACTCGACACTGCTGAAACAGAGGAGCTTAGGGCAGTTGTAGTAGCGAATAGCTGACTTCCATTAATCGCATCCGTGCTTGTTGCATTGATCGCTCCAGGTGCAACGTTTTTAATTTGACGTTCAAAACCCGCTTTACCTACAGAAACTTGGTCACCATTACCAATTGCAGATCCACCAGTAAAGCCAGAGTATGTGACTCCATTGATGGTTGCGCTTGTTTCTTTAGTAGCATTAGTGGCTGTAGTAGATCCCGCACCTAACGCAACAGCATTATCCTGCGAGGCTGCCGAACCAACACCCAGAGCAACAGAAGCGACGCCAGTTGCTTTAGAGCGAGTACCGAATGAAGTCGCCAAATCACCAGTAGCAACAGATTGAACACCAACTGCTACAGAACCATTGCCGGATGTCGTTGAAGCATAAGTACCTGCAGTGATGGTATCGCCTGTCAGGGTATTATATGTCGTTGCAGCTGCGGTTCCTGCGATTTTGTCTAAATCATCACCACCAATAGCAACGGAAGAGTTACCTGAAGCAACGACATCATTACCGATTGCTGTTGATTGGTCTCCAGTTGCTTTAGCTACAGATCCAATTGCAACAGTTTGGTTGGTACCAGCAGCACCCGAAACTGTCGCATTACCGAGTGCGACAGCACCATTTCCACTCGCAGTTGAAGAACTACCCAGCGCCACTGAATTTAAAGATGAGGCAGCAACGGTTGCACCCAGACCTGCAGCAATACCTGCTGTAGCTCCAGCATTAACAATTGATTTGCCACCCAAAGCAATAGAGTCTGTACCTAATGCTTGAGCACCGAGAGTGGTTGCAGAAGATGTCTCGGCAGCCCCAGAATATCCACCTAATGCCAGACCACCTGTTGTGGCCTGAGTTCCAGTACCGACCGCTACGCCGTTAGTTGCAGTTGCCCCTACGTATGCATTACGACCAATCGCAATTGAACGATCTGCGAGACCTTGTGCTGAACTAGCACTGGTTGCTGTTCCCTCATTACTATTACCAGCATTGTTACCCCCCCCAATTGCTACGGAAGATAAACCATTCGCAAAAGTATCGTTACCAATTGCTGTAGCACCTTGCGCAGCTTTGATATAAGTAATGCTAGCACCACTACCATACCCTGTCGCACCAGCATGTGCACCTGAACCCATCGCAATTGCACCATTTGCGCCAGCATGGGAATCTTGACCAAAAGCTTGGTTGAAACCAGATGAACCATTACCGCCAGCGCCTGAACCAAATGCAGTGGCATTTCCACCAATCGCAATCGTATTACTATCTACAAAAGCTCCAGCAACTTTTGTTGTATTCCCTGATGTCGTGACACCATTAGTACCATTACCAATTGCAATCGCACCTGTTCCGTTTGTAGTCACATTCCCAGAACTACCAACATTATTATCCCCGATGGCGTAATTCGCAAAAGCCGAATTCCCCTGCAGGAATACCACGCTCACAGCAACCGCAATCAATGATCTTTTTAAAAGTCCACTTGAAGTGTGGCTTTGTTCTTGTTGTCCACCTTCTACGCGACTAATGCTACCTACTGAGGAATGGCTACTCTTTCCTTGAGCCTTTGTAATTTCGGAAACTGCAACCCATGTATTATGCGCCTTGCTCCAAATAACACGATAAATCTTATTCATAAGAAAAAATCCACAAAAAAGTCATAAGGTCGGATCGCGACCAAGGCAAAATTAAAAAAATAAAGCAAAAATGGATAAGTAAAATTGGGCTCGGTTTAAACTCAACTCTGGCTCATTTCCAAAAATAAAAAACTACAAAAAACAAACAATCAAACTTCTCAAATTTCGGCAAATAACAACAAAAAGAGACTCATTTCACAGTTTGGCATAATTCCATACGACGAACTTACAGTCAATATGACATATTGGACATCTGACCAACGGTCTTAAACAACGACAATATATTTAATTTATTGATTTATATATATTTAATACCAAAAAACTAATGTTACATAACACCAACGTATTAGAAATAATTTTTCTTTATCTATTTTTTATATTAGATTTCATATAGTCGGTCTCAAAAGATCAAAATTTATGCAAAAAAAAACGCACCGATCAGGTGCGCTTTTTATTGATATTATTAAAAAAATATTTCAAAATTCGGAAGTGAACCTACTCAGTTTTCTTGGCCTGCCCACTGCTTTTTTTTCAACTTATCAAGCAAAGCAAGATTAGACAATGTGTTTTCATCATCTGCCTGACGCTCAAGAGCTAGATTCAACCAATGTTGAGCCTGAACCAAGTCCCCTTTCATCAAATACGCGCCGCCAAGATTATTCGGTAAATCCAATATGCTTGGATCTAACGCCCAAGCTTTAAGCAATGCTTCTGTAGCATCCAATCGCAGCGCCAAACGACAACTTCCAAGTAGAAACCAAGCTCCTGCCTCATCGGGTCGTTGTCGACTCCAAAATTCAGCGATCGGCATTGCAAATTGATACTGAGCAAAAATAAGTACCATCGCATGACACCAGCCCAAAGAGTCTCCCAATACAGGATGGAGATTAAATGCGCGGGCATAGCTAACGATTGCATCTGCCACTTGACCTTGGGCACGAAGCACATACGCCATTTGATAATGAGCGGGAGCGAAATTTGGTGACAAACTGAGTGCATGCTGTACGGATGACAATGCGTAGCTGAGACGCTTCATTTCTAAAAAAACGCGACTCTGCATGACCCAATGTTCAGCCGAAGAAGCGTTTTGATCTAAGGCGATCTGGATTTCATCCAGCGCTGCATTCCATTGCTTCGCTTCAATCAAACCACCTACTTTTTCACTAAATTCAGACATGCATAGCATCCATAAAATTTAAATCAGTCATCGCAATCGTCCCTGCTGCCACCCCTATTAAATATTAAGAAACTGGCGGTGTCGGTGGACGCAATATAATTGGACAACCTTTAAATGTTGCTTGCTGAGCAATTGCATCTCGCTGACCCAAAAGCTGAGCATAGACAGTACGTGGACTTGAAGACGATTGGCCTGCGCTGTAAGAAACACTTGGACTCCATCCCCAGCCATAACGCCCACCACCAAAAGCACCTAAGCCAAAATTAAATCCAGACCAGATGCTCTTAGGCACTTCAACGCCGTTTCGCAAGTAGGTATCGATACGGATATATTCAGCATTGAGTTGATTACAGTTCATCGACTGATAGTTGGTTGGAGATACATAAAGCGGTCGAACAGGTCCTGTTTCACAGCCGGTTATGGCTATGACGGCACAGCCTATCGCTACAGCGATCACGCCCCTAGTGCGTTTATTAATAGATTGGCTCATCGTCCGTCATCCCTTCTCAATAATGTCTACCGTGTCACCATTTCATCATATAACTGATTGAATGCCAACGTCAGTTTGTGATCGGGTACCAAATGAATGAGTGGTTGGTTTTTCTGATGAGACTCTTTCATAATCACCGAACTGGGTAACATACTCGCAAACACTGGTAATCCTTGATCTTTTAGCTCTTGCACAACTTGCTGAGGCAATGACGCACGACTTTGGTACTGATTAACCACAATGCCTTCTACTTCAAGGCTCGCGTTATGATCACTTTGTGACTCCGCAACATTCTCAAGCAAGGTCATGAGCGCACGGCTTGAAAATACGTCACAGTCAAAAGGGATCACCACACGCTCAACAGCAATCAATGCAGACAACGTAAAAAAGTTAAATGCTGGCGGGGTATCGATGAAGACTTCATCAAACTGGCCATCGAGCGCACGAAGTGCATCACGTAGCTTAAAAATTTTATGCTTACTCTGCAGCGCATGCTCCATAGCACCGAGCTCAGGGCTCGCTGGAATAACCAATAACCGTTCAAAATTAGAAGGATGAATAAAAGCATCGAGCCCTTTTTCTTTCTGTTTAAGCAGATTACCTAAGCCACCCATCAATCCTTTATTGGGTGTCGCAGATAAAATTTCTTCGAAGAAGTTACCAATATTCGGTTCTAAAACAGGGTTGTTTTGACCATGGGTTGCCTTCTCACCCAGTAAATACTGGCTGGAATTACACTGTGGATCAAGATCAATCACGAGTGTACGTTTACCCCTTGCAGCGGCAATCGCAGCCAGATTGACGGTAATACTCGACTTACCCACCCCACCTTTTTGATTAAAGATCACCCGACGCATCACACACTCCCTGACAGATACCGCATAAATGAGAAATTACAAATACATAAGAGATCAAAACAACGAATATTTAATGAGTCGACTGGACTTCAGTGCTCACACTGCCTGCTATAGGTTGATTAATACCGCTAGTAAGCACATATCCCCACGGCTTCATCACCACGAGATAAATAATCAAACCATAGCAAATTGCCGCCCCCACCAAACCCAGATTCTGCATCTTGGCAGAGCTTTTAGCCCGAAAAGCAAGTACAGAAAAAATAATCGCGAGTACAAAGACTGCAATTTTGACCAGTAACCAATGCGGATAAAATGACGGAAGTTGTGAAAGCAGCCATAGCCCAGTAATAATTAAAACCGTCCATGTCACATGTCCAAGTATCTTGATGAGTTTTCCAAGACCCGTGACTTTGGTCACCGCATCAGCCTGTGCACGACCTGCGATACTGCGTCGTTTAAGGAGCAACGCCGCCTGTATCAGAAACAACAATATAGTCAGCGATGCGGCAGTCATATGAATAATTTTGATCAGCACTTCAAAGTCCTCCTCACATCGCGAATGATTGAACGACAGCAATCACATCCCGTGTGAAACATGGGTGTTATAACATGATTATTTAAGGACTTATGAATCCTTTATTTAAATGTTTAATTGTGAGCACAATTCGGACTATCTACAGACTGTCCTTGCCACTCATCAGGCGCATAGGCATGAATGGCTAAAGCATGAATCTTGCCAACCGATAATAGATCTCCAGCTGCGGCATAGACTTTTTGATGACGTTGTACTGCACGTAGCCCATCAAACACAGGACTGACGATGGTCAACTTAAAGTGACTTTCTTTACCAGGGTAATAACCGCCATGACCCTGCGACTCATTAACGATTTCAAGGACTATTGGCGTAAGCGTTCCCATACGCTCTTTTAATAATTGCTGCACGGGTGCATCGATGACATCAACCATAACGGCGTCCTGAATTTAATGTAGCTTGATATAAAGGCATAACACGCGGCAACAAGGCCTGGATATGCGCATAGCGCTCTGCTGTCGGAGGGTGGGTGCTTAGGAATTTTGGCGGAGCACTGGTACTTGCCGCGCCCATTTTTTGCCACAGCGATAATGCGCTTTGAGGATTATACCCTGCACGCGCCATCAACTCTAAGCCTAAAGTGTCCGCTTCCGCTTCTTGTTCACGGCTATGCGGTAAATCTAACCCCACCTGCGCCGCCATTCCCACTGCTTGCGTTGCGCCATCAGACAAGCCTACAGCAGCAGCCAGAATACCCAAACCTAAACCTTGCGCCATATCTCGCGAGGCCTGCTCTCGTCCGTGTTCGCGCAGTGCATGTGACATTTCATGCCCCATGATCGCCGCAATTTCATCATCCGTCAGATTCAGGCGGTTAATAATGCCGGTATAAAACAGAATTTTTCCACCGGGCATACAGCTCGCATTCAGTTGATCACTATTTATAAGGTGAACTTCCCATTGCCAATTTTTAACATCCGGACGGAAACGTGGTGTCTGGGCTATCAATCGATTAGCGATATTTCGCAGACGGACAACCTGCGAAGCATTGGTATCCAGTACACCTTTTTGACGCGCCTGAGCAATGACTTGCTGGTACTGTTGACTTGAAGCGGCATTAATTTCATCACTAGAGACCAGCATAAACTGGCGCCGATCTACACCTGTTGCTCCGATCTGTGTTGTGCTTGCACAGCCAGTTAAACCCACTAAGCTCAGCGCTAAGGCCATATGCAAAAGCGTATGATGTTTTGAATACTTTACTTTGGGCAGCAAAAATTTTGTTGGTCGCAACAACATCTATCTCTCCGAAGAACCACATTGGATTGAAAAATTTAATCGACATCTATGAGGCGTTGAATTTTCTATAGAGCAATGCCGCGATTCTACAGCAAAGCAAACCACACGCGGAATGTCTTGGAACATCAATCAAACAGTATGTTTAAAATCATGGAACTAAAGGACTGAATGGCTTTTGCTTAAAATACATGCAACCCAACCCTATGCTGATCATTTTTTGAAACATTAGCGCAAGCAAATGTTAACTTTTCTTGACACCGCCTGATTAATCGCTAGAATAGCCACACTTCGCGGGAATAGCTCAGTTGGTAGAGCACAACCTTGCCAAGGTTGGGGTCGAGAGTTCGAGTCTCTTTTCCCGCTCCAAATTATGTAATTTATTGTTTTGCTGTTAGATTGATAGATTCTAATGACAACTCAAAAAAATGATTCATCAAAAAAAGCCAGACTCATGTTCTGGCTTTTTTTGTTTTATTACGTCATTTTTAATTAAAAACTATTTTTAAAAATTGCGTATAATCCCGTACCTGATTGCGAATAGACCCCTCGGGTCATATCGTGTCGTGATGACCATCACTGACATCACTCGCTAAACAAGATAGATCATCGTTATATCGTGTGATATCGCAGCTTAATAAAATTAGGCTGTTATCCACCGCATAAAACCGATGGGGCTACAAATCCGTTTTAATTGTCAAAATGCAGGAGTGGTGACATGTCATCGCAAGGTAATACATCACAAATCCAAGGCTCAATTGTCGCCATTGTTACACCGATGCACGAAGACGGATCGCTCGACTTTGACTCACTGACACGTTTGGTTGAATGGCATATTGCCGAAGGAACGGATGGCATCGTCGCAGTAGGCACAACTGGTGAGTCGGCAACACTAGATGTCGTCGAACACGCCAGTGTGATTGAGCATGTGATTAAAGTTGCTGCAGGTCGTATTGCGATTATTGCAGGTACCGGCGCGAACTCAACACGTGAAGCAATTGAGCTGACCCAGACTGCAAAAAAATTAGGTGCAGATGCCGCCCTCCTCGTCACGCCTTATTACAACAAACCTACACAAGAAGGCCTCTATCAGCATTATCGCACTATCGCTGAAGCCGTTGATTTACCACAAATGCTTTACAATGTTCCTGGTCGTACGGGCGTTGACATGCACAACGATACAGCAATTCGCTTGGCTGAAGTTGATGGCATCTTTGCAATCAAAGATGCTACTGGTGATTTAGTGCGTGGACAAGATCTCATTACTCGTTTGAAAGCACTTCCCAATGGCGGCATTGATGTATTTTCTGGTGATGATGCAACAGCTTGGCGCTTAATTGGCTTGGGTGCAAAAGGCAATGTCTCTGTGACCGCCAATGTCGCGCCACGCATCATGCACGAAATTTGTAGCGCTGCATTGACAGGTAACGCCGCTCTTGCAGAACAGTTGAATGCTCAAATTGCCATTCTTCATCAGATTTTATTCTGTGAATCTAACCCAATTCCTGTCAAATGGGCACTCACTGACATGGGTAAAATTCCGCTGGGAGTACGCCTACCACTGACTGTTCTGGCAAATGAATTTCAGCCTCGCGTTCACGCAGCACTGCTTGAATCTGGCGTTTTGTCTCGCTAGGATTGCAGTTTGATCGAGCCCTAGATGGAGCGATCAACCCCACATATATATGAGAGACGCTATTATGCTGCAACGTGGTCTAGGTTTGAATAACAAGTCGAATCGCTTCGCAAAGCTACTCACTGTATCAGGTATGGTTGCCATCGCCTGTGCAGGTTGTAGCCGCCTCAGTGTCAGCAATGGATCTATGGATTACAAAAGTGCACATAGCATTCCACCTATCCAAGTTCCTGCAGCCATTCAAACCAGACAAATTGCCCCACTCTACCCAGTTCCTGTGATTCCAGAAAATGCAGCATCAGAGAAGCTAGTACTGAGCAATGCGAAAGGAAATCGTTTTGCATTACCGAAGCCACAGCCTCTAGACCCAAGCAGCATCCCACCAGATCAACTCGGCGTCGGTGCACCTTCTGCACCCGTCTTGGTTGTCGATGGTAATGGCTTCCCGATTCTAAAGATTGAGGGTGATGCACCCAAAATCTGGGACGTCATGAACCGCACCCTGAGTGTGGCGAATGTGAATGTTGCGAACCGGAATACCGCTGCAAATCGTTTTGATGTTGTGATCGACAATACTACCTATCAATTACGTTTGGGTCGGATTGGTAATACCACGACCGTAACACTGCAAAAACCAGATGACTCTCTAGCTGACAAAGCAATTGCCACAGATCTTCTGGACAAAATCACTCAAAACTGGGCAGGATAATCCTCCAGCTCAGTAGATCAATTGAAACTGGTCGGAAAATGAATGTTCGATTTGTTTCTTTGATTTAAAATACCGTTACACTACTTATTAAAACCCGCTTCTATTGGATCATGATTCATGCAAAAACAAGCACTACTGTACACAGGGAAAGCCAAATCCGTCTATGAATCAGCTGACGCTGATCGCTTGATTTTGGTGTTTCGTGATGACACGTCAGCCTTTGATGGCAAACGTGTTGAACAACTTGCACGCAAAGGCCGTGTCAATAACCTGTTTAATGCATTTATTATGCAAAAGCTTGCGGATGCAGGAATTCCGACTCATTTTGAAAAGCTGCTAACACCAGATGAAGTTCTGGTAAAACGCTTGGACATGATCCCCGTCGAGTGCGTCATTCGTAACTATGCAGCGGGCAGCCTTTGCCGTCGTCTTGGCATCGAAGAAGGCCGCGTACTCACCCCACCAACGTTCGAATTGTTCTATAAAGATGACTCTTTGGGTGATCCAATTGTTAATGAGTCTGTAGCCATTACTTTGGGCTGGGCGACTGCAGAACAACTTGCCAAGATGAAAGAACTGACCTACCAAGTCAATGACGTACTCAAAGCACTGTTTGATCAAGGCAACATGATGCTGGTCGACTTCAAACTTGAATTTGGCGTGTTCCATGGTCAGATCGTATTGGGCGATGAATTCAGTCCTGATGGTTGCCGCCTGTGGGACAAAGACAGTAAGAAGAAACTCGACAAAGATCGCTTTCGCCAAGGTCTAGGCGATGTTGTTGAAGCCTATGAAGAAGTTGCACAGCGTATCGGTGTTGATTTAAGCGGCATCTAAGCCGTAGAGTCATACTTTGTTTTCCTAGACTATTCAAATCGCCTGCATGGGAATAGTCTTGTGTTTGTGCATTTGGCAGCATAGAATGCACGCCGTCGGAGAGGTGGCAGAGTGGTTGAATGTACCGGACTCGAAATTCGGCGTAGGGTTCGCCCCTACCGAGGGTTCGAATCCCTCCCTCTCCGCCAATGAATTTTAAAATACATAAAGAATTGAAAACACCCTAAAGCCCCCACTGATCGTGGGGGCTTTTTTTACATGTAATCGCACAGCAGCAACAAGCCTTTATTAGTTTTGACACAAATCCTCTCTATACTCAATAGGCTGAAGTACACGACTATATGTCTTGCACGTTTAATCGTACGGACTTAAGGAATACGCCCATGCGATACAAGTAGCAGCAGACTCATCAAGCCATGCTTCATGCATCCTTGCTGTGTCACTCCTGAACGACAAAATCAAGATCGCACCCCGTCGTTTTAAATCACTATTCCGACTACGCACGCCACTGTCTACTCAAGACGGCGCCACGCTTAACTATGCTATGAGATCCATAATGCAAAAGAAAATCATTGCTCTAACCACACTGACCACTGCCCTATTTCTGACGGCCTGTAATGACAAGAAGCCAGCAACTCTAGATACCGACAACGCAAAATTCAGCTATGCCGTCGGAACCCAGTTGGGCGAAAAAATGACTGCAACCAAAACCCATATTGATCTGAATGCCCTCAATGCTGGGATTGATGATGCGTTTAATGGTAAGCCACAAAAACTGGATGAAGCGGCCAAGCAAGCGATCTTCACCAAAGTAATGCAGCAAATTTCACAAGAACAAGTTGCCGATCAGCAAAAGAAATCTGAAAAAAATAAAGCCGATGGTACTGCTTTCCTCGCTGACAACGCCAAAAAGCCGGGGGTGAAAGTCACCGCTAGTGGTTTGCAATATCTCGTTGAAAAAGAAGGTACTGGCGCTCATCCGACCGCGAATGATGAAGTCACGATCAACTATCGTGGCTCATTGATCGATGGCACAGAGTTCGATAGCTCATATGCACGTCATGAACCCGCCACATTCCCTGTCGGCAGTGTGATTCCTGGTTTCTCTGAAGGACTCAAACTCATGACACCGGGCGCGAAGTACAAGTTCTTTATCCCTTCAGCCATTGCTTATGGTGAAGCCGGTGCAGGTCCGAAAGTGGGTCCCGATTCAACATTAATTTTTGAAGTAGAGTTGATCTCAGCTAAGCCTGCTGGGGCACAGGCATTGCCGCCGCACTAAGTGAGTCCTACTTACTAGCGCAACAAATACGAAGCCTACGAACATAAAGCCGAGTCTATGACTCGGCTTTATGTTTTCCATTACATGCTCGCCAAGAAGAGACTGGCAAAAGTGACATGTGTTTTTGATACATCCTGACAACGCATTATGTCAATCTTTATGTATGATAAAGCATACGCATCTTACCGATGCACAAGGAGGATCTGGTCGTGAATACTGTCGTGCATGATATTACTGTCAGACATCAAAAGTTTTCTTTCGATGGACTCAAAAAATACTATTTCAGCAAAAATCCCTTTTTGACCCATTATCTTTCCGTACTATCACTCACATTCCCTGAAGGCGAACGCATGTTTGTCCATAGTGTGCGTGCGGTTCGCGATCGGATTACCGATCCAATCTTACAAAAAGAAGTCTCCGCATTTATCGGACAAGAAGCGATTCATGGCAATGTGCATGAAGCATTTAACACTTATGTGCAAAAAAACCTTGGCGTAAAAACTCAAAAATATCAGAAAGAGATCTTTAACCAGATTAAACAGGCCAAAGAAAAAATCCCCAAGAAGCACCTTTTAGCCATGACTTGCGGCTTTGAACATTTAACTGCAATTCTGGGCGAGCATATGCTGACCCACCCCGAAGAATTTGATGATTTAGATCCAATTGTGCGCCCGATGTGGTTTTGGCACGCCCTTGAAGAAACCGAGCACAAGGCCGTTGCTTTTGATGTCTACCAGCACGTCTATCATGATGAAGAAACTCGGCTACGGATGATGAAAATTATTACCCGTATTTTCATTGCTCGTATCTTGATGATGACCGTCATGATTTCACTCAAAGACAAGAATGCCCGCTTTAATGTGCGTAAGAATGCCATTGCCATGAAACGTTTAGGCAGTATTGTTCGTAGCATCACGCCGGCCTATAAGGCCTATTTCTCTCCCACCTTTCATCCTAATGATCGTGATACGACAGCCTTAACTAAAGCATGGCGGGAACGCTTATTTCCCAGTGGCAATGAGCAAATGACTGCAATCTATGACAAAACCTCATAAGTTTTAAGCAACAATGATCTCCCCCTAAACGAGCGACTACAGAGCCTCTATGACTATTGCCCCACCATTTTTTGCTAGTGCACTCCAAGCCCGGATTCCCTTGGAGCTTGAAGTTCTGTATCAATCTTCAAGAACTGAGGTGACTGATGCTGATAAGCTGTTAGGCATTGAGCTGTTAATCGAAGCCTATTGTGATCTGATTGATACCTGCTTTGTGGGTTTGATTAATGAGATTCAGCGTCACCATGACTCCAAAGACTTAAACGAAGCGCATCGTATTTTGGATGAGATTAAAGAAAAAGCCCGCCATTATTTACGCTGGATTGCAGCGTTTATTGCGAAAGACCGCCTACCACCTGTGATTAAGCATTTTTATCAATTGATGCATCAATTAGATATCAACGGCTCGAAACAACCGTTTATGGCATTCAACTTGACGCCCAGTTTAGCCAAAGAAATTAGACAAGTCGTCGCTACACTTGAGGATGGCAGCGCAACGGATTTTAACGATGCAATAGAAATGTTGATTCGCGTCATTGACGAAGCGCTGATCCCACTGGTGATCGAACCTAGAAATCTGATGAAATTTAACTTCATCGTGAATAAGACACTCGATGGGGTGATCGCTCTAGTACGTGCGCTCTTTAAACGGATGTTGCGTAAATTGGCGCCCAAATTGCCGCAACAGTTATACCCACAGATTGCGGCTCATTTAAAAACTTTTTTAATCGTTTAATAAAGTTTTTAAACAATTATAGATTCAGGCGCCCTATGGCCTCCCACCCTGCCCGTGCATCGGACACTGTTCGTTCGATCAAGGTACTTACCGTAGGCATATCATGAATCAAACCTTGTGACTGCCCAATAAACTGCATACCTTGGTTAAGATTGCCTTGCTGTGTGGCGGCCTTTAACCGAGGTACCGCAGCGCCAAAGCATGCCAGTAAGTGAATCTGCTTAGGCTGCATGATTAACCCCGCAAAGATTTTCCATAAAGAAATATTTAATTGCAGCGCTGCTCGGCAAGCTTGCCATGCCGTCATGACAAAGGGCATCGGACTCTTGGTCAGGCGCTCAGCAGTCGAAGTCTGCATATAGCGTGCGGGTAGACCATCAAAGTGTGGGGAATAAATCGTGTCATGCTGATCTCGCTCCAGCACAGCTTGTTTGGTCACCGCATGCAAAGGACTTTCCTGACAGGTTGCAAAACGGGAACCCATGGCAATCGCATCGGCCCCTAAAGCCAGAGCAGCCAGTAAACCACGATGATCGGCAAAACCACCACAGCCAATCAGCGGAATCTTGATCTGATCAGCTAATGCAGGAATGAGTACTAATGTACTCACAGCTCCACCATGAGCAGCGGCTTCGTGCCCTGTCACCAATAACGCATCGACCCCTTGCGCCTCTGCCGCTAAAGCATGCTTGGCCGTGGTCACGGTCGCAATTACTTTCCCCCCATATGCATGACAGCGCTCAATAAGCCAATCGCCCTTCCCTAATGAAAAATTAATCACAGGTACCTTTAGTTCAAGCGCAACTTTGGCATTATCCGTCGCACCGGGCATCAGTAATGCACAGTTCACTCCAAAAGGCTTGTCAGTCAGCTCGCGCACTCGCTGTATGGCTTGTCGCGTTTCTTCAACGGACAATGAGCCCAAGGCCAAAATGCCCAAGCCTCCCGCGTTACTTACTGCAGCGACTAGCTCTGGTGTTGAAATCCAGCTCATTCCAGGCAGAATAATGGGATAGCGAATATTGAGTAATGCCGTAATGCGTGTATTCATAAATATTTGCCGAAATTAAAAGTATTGACGGTATGAAATGGTCTGGGCTATGGATTCTTGACTGAACTGGAAGATCTAACCATAACGCTATTCGCAGCGATATCCATTTGCAGATTGGATCAACTGACACCTTTTTTTGTTGCAAGATGCACTGTACAACGTGCAATCCCTCCTGTAAAACAAAGCAGCAATTAAGCAATTGATATTTCAAACATCAGTTGCCTATTCACAAACAGCCAAATGATGATAAGAGAGTATCGCGATGAAAGCAGGACAACGCAGTCGAACAGCCGATGGGGCCGCCGCTTTGCGCGCTAGCCATACCCTATATGCCAAAGAGCCCTTATTCTCTGATCCTTATGCACTCGCGCTCACAAGCTCAGGCTGGCAAAGAATTATTCGCCACCCACTCTTGCACCGTTTCACTTTACCTCGCCGCTTAAACCCCGTCGGCCTTCTAATTGGACAAGTCGTTGGACGTGCACGCTATGCCGAAGATCAACTGGAACTCGCGATTAAAGACGGTGTAAAGCAGTTTGTCCTCGTCGGTGCGGGCTTGGATTCTTTTGTGCTACGCAGGGGACATGACTTCCCTGAACTTCAAGTTTTTGAGGTTGACCACCCTGATACGCAAGCTGGGAAGAAATCCCAATTGGCACGGCTGGGTGTTATTCCTAATAATGTCGAGTTTGTGCCGATTAACTTCGAACAGGAGTCGATTGCACATGCTTTAGATCGAAGCACATATAAGCGCGAACAGATTGGATTTTTTTCTTGGCTAGGAACGACACACTACCTAGAACCACAGACAACGCTCAATACCCTCAAAGCTATCGCCGAATTTGCTGCAGTAGGTAGTGAGGTAGTGTTTGATTACTCAATCCCCTACCAACGCCTCAAAGGCTTTGAAAGATTAGGAAGCTACGCGCTATCGCATTTCACCGACTCCATGAGTGAACCTTTGATCGGACAGTTTATTCCTGAAATGCTGCACCAGACTTTGGACTTGATGGGCTATGAAGTATTGGAAGACCTGTCCGGGAGTGAACAGGATGCTCGTTACTTTCAGCAGCGTACCGATCATGTCCGGGCAACAGCAGCCACCCATCTCATTCATATCCGCCTCAAAGCTTCAAATAAATGATCTCGTGGGTATGCTGTTAATCAAAGAACTGACTGGGCGGCATGCCAAATTGCCGCTTAAACATCGCCGCAAAAGCACTCTGACTGCTATAACCCAGCCCTAAAGCCACTGTCAGCACTTTCTCTCCTTGCGCTAAGCGCTCTAGTGCCGCAAGCAGACGGATTTGCTGACGCCATTGCCCAAAGGTCATTCCGGTTTCTTTGCTGAACAAGCGATGAATAGTCTTTGGCGTGATATGCAAACGTTCCGCCCAGATTTCCACTGTAGTCGCATCATCGGGATTTAAGGTCAGCGCCGTGGTAATGACTTTCAGCCGTGCATCATGAGGATTAGGCAATTGAAGCGTCAGCGATTGAACATCTTTAATCTCATCAAGCAATAACCGCATGAGATGCCCAGCACGAGAATCTGGCTCATAGGGTAAAGACACATCAATCGCGCTCAACAATAGCTCGCGTAGCAAAGGCGATATCCCCACCACTTTACATGCAGTGAACAAGTCCGGTGCTGCATCTGGACGGATATATGCGGTCCGCATATGAACCTCACCAATCATGCGTACCCAATGCTCTACATGCGGAGGCATCCATACCCCTCGAGAAGGTGGCACAATCCATTGCCCCTGATCAGTTCCGATCAACATCACACCACGCACAGCATGAATGAGCTGTGCATGGGGATGATGATGACGGTGAGTCATGTAGCCATGGGGATAATCCATAGCCATCGCAGTGACCGGCAGACTGCTTTGATGAAATAATTTATATCGCTCATTGATCACTAATGACTCCAAACATCCAATAGTTTTGTAACCAGTAGTTCGATTTTATGTATAAATAAAGTAATATCTTTATTGCTGGCATGGATTCCTAAAATTAAGTCTAACGGATATTTCTGATTAATCCGATGCTACTGATTGAGATTCTATGAAAGTTGTTGACGGTGTACCTACCGTATCTAATACGCACAAAGGCATTCACTTTCAAATCCTTGGTGTGGTCTGTACAGCTCACTTTATCAATGACATTCTGCAATCCCTATTATTGGCGATCTATCCTGTTTTGAAGGGAACCTTCCATTTAAGCTTTGCACAAATGGGGTGGTTAACGCTCATTCACCAAATGACGACTTCATTGCTGCAACCTCTGGTCGGCATCTATACCGATAAGCACCCCAAGCAATATGCCATGGCGTTTGGTCTAGCGATTACGATTATCGGGATCTATGTCTTATCTACTGCCACTAGCTATGGATTGTTGATTATTGCGGCTGTATTGATGGCGATGGGCTCATCAATTCTACATCCAATCGCCGCCCATGCCTCCTCGTTAGCTTCTGGAAAAAGACAAGGTCTGGCTCACTCTGTGTTCCAAGTCGGCGGTAATATTGGTACCGCAATAGGCCCTTTGCTTGCCGCAGCGATTATTGTCAGCCATGGTCAATTCAGTCTCATATGGTTCGGGCTCATAGCGGTGCTGATTATACCGCTCCTGCTCAAAGCTGGATCATGGTATAAAGAAACACTACTCTTAAATACTGCCAAAACGCCTGACATTAACAAAGTATCGGGATTGCCTAAACGTTCGGTACAAATCGGACTATTCATTCTCGTGTTAATGATTTTTTCAAAGTTCTTTTATATCAGTAGCTTCACCAGTTATTATACCTTCTATCTCATGGCAAAATTTCAGATCCCTGTTGCACTCTCACAGGTCTATTTGTTTGCCTTTTTGTTTGCAGTCGCCATTGGCATCCTCTGTGGTGGACCTCTCGGCGATAAAATTGGCCGAAAAAATCTTATTTGTTTATCGATCTTAGGCGCAGGTCCCTTTACCTTGATGCTGCCTTATGCAAGTCTGTTTTGGACAGGTATTTTAAGTGTCATCATCGGTTTTACTATCTCCTGCGCATTCCCGACAATTATTGCTTTTGCTCAAGAATTGATCCCCAATAAAACGGGTGCAGTACTTGGCGTCATGTATGGGCTCGCGTTTGGTATGGGGGGGGTCAGTGCCGCGCTTTTAGGCGAACTCGCTGATCATTGCGGCATTATTTATGTCTACTCACTCTGCTCATTTCTCCCCATACTTGGGTTATTTGCACTCAGGCTTCCAAACCTTAAAAAATCCACAATCTAACTACCGCATGCAGAACACGAATTTGATCATGGGGAATCACGTTATATTCCTGCATAAAACCATGTCACTTTCTCGATATATATAGCCATATTCTCTCAAGAATGGCGAAGACAGGCCGCGTATGATTCAATCACGAATCCATTACTGCCTTGTTTAAAGCTATTGAGATGTTTATGAACATGATGAACACCGCACAGAGTCAGCCCCAAACCGCCAATCAGACGGGTTTTCGCGTACTGGGCGCAATCAGTTTCACCCACTTTCTCAATGATATGTTGCAATCCTTACTGCTTGCGATTTATCCCATTTTGAAGGGTTCATTTCATCTCAGCTTTGCCCAAATTGGTCTGGTAACCTTCACCTATCAGATTACCGCATCCTTGCTGCAGCCAATAGTGGGTGCCTATACGGATAAACATCCAAAGCCGTATTCTCTGGCATTCGGAATGACCTCCACCATGACCGGGATTCTGCTCTTGGCCTTTGCCCAGAACTTTGCCATGTTGTTGGTTGCGGCGGTTTTTATGGGAACGGGATCTTCGATTTTCCACCCAGAGTCTTCGCGCGTTGCACGTCTAGCATCGGGTGGCCAGCATGGCCTTGCACAGTCGATCTTTCAGGTCGGTGGTAATGTCGGCAGTGCGGTCGGTCCACTCTTAGCGGCTCTGTTAGTCGTTCCACATGGACAAAGCAGTGTCGGCTGGTTTGCGTTTGCTGCACTTACCGGTATTGCTATCTTGTGGAAAATTGGCGATTGGTACAAAGAAAAACAACGCGTGCTTGCCTCCAAGCCAAAGGCGATTGCCCCTGTATCGGCGCTGCCTAAACGCACCGTTGTGATTGCCATGACCACGTTGATGTTCTTGGTATTTTCTAAATACTTCTACTTAAGCAGCTTAACCAGTTACTACACCTTCTACTTAATTGAGAAGTTTCATTTATCCGTTCAAAACGCTCAGATCTATCTGTTTGTGTTCTTAGGGGCGGTTGCTGCTGGAACCATTCTAGGGGGACCAATCGGGGATCGGATTGGGCGTAAGCAGGTTATTTGGGTCTCTATCCTTGGCGTTGCGCCCTTCACCATGATGCTGCCTTATGCAGACCTGATGTGGACAGGGGTCTTGAGTGTGATTATCGGATTTACGCTGGCTTCTGCTTTCCCTGCCATCATTGTCTATGCCCAAGAACTGATGCCGAATAAAGTTGGACTGGTCTCAGGACTGTTCTTTGGCTTTGCCTTTGGTATGGGTGGGATCAGCGCAGCGGTACTGGGTAAGTTTGCAGATCTTTACGGCATTGAATACGTCTATCGTCTGTGTGCGTTCTTGCCCTTCATTGGCTTACTCGCAATCTTCTTACCCAATATGCATCGCGCAAAATCAAAAGCGTAATAGATAGACTGATCCTTGCTTGTGCAAATTTGCACAGCAAGGGTGAAAGATTGAGGAGTTTAAAAGACCCCTTAAATCCTCTAGTCTTACGAAGAATTTTTGGCGCTATATCCCCTTGAATCAAGT
Organism: Aquirhabdus parva; assembly: GCF_003351745.1. Lineage (NCBI taxonomy): Bacteria > Pseudomonadati > Pseudomonadota > Gammaproteobacteria > Moraxellales > Moraxellaceae > Aquirhabdus > Aquirhabdus parva. Next base: position 2,571,474 of record NZ_CP031222.1, read on the forward strand.
TGATAGCTAATCTATTTGGTCCATAACTAAGCGCTTTTGTGATTTTTTGTAATATGGCTAATTCGTGATATTGTACCTACTAGTATGTATGCTAGAGTATTTTTTGATGAAATCCACTGTATCTGATCACCCCGCAAAACCAGATTTGAATAGTAAAGAAGGTGATTCCCGCGAGCGCCTCATTGCCAGTACAAGAGAATTGCTCTGGAGTCGTGGTTATATCGGAACGAGCCCAAGCGCGATCCAAGCACGTTCTGGCGTCGGTCAGGGCAGTATGTACCATCATTTCAAAGGGAAACCTGAGCTGGCGCTTGCCGCTATAGAACGGAATGTTGAAGAGCTGATGCATGTTGCTGAATCGCGCTTTGCAAGTCAGGGGACCGCCATTGAACGGATTAGCGCTTATCTACATGCCCCACGCGATGCAATGCGCGGTTGCCAAGCGGGGCGACTCGTTCAAGATCCTGACGTGATTGCCAGCCCCGAATTACGCAAGCCGTTAACCGATTTATTTGAATTTGTACGTGTGCAACTGGCTCATATCCTTAGCACGGGTATCGAAAGCGGTGAGTTTGATCAGAATTTAGACCCCATCGCTACAGCAGACATGATTGCCTCCGTTATACAAGGTGGTTATGTCTTAGCCCGAGTCTCAAGAGATACTGCGCCGTTTAATCGCGCCATTGCTGCCACTATCGACATGTTGAAAAAACGCGCCGAACTTGGGCAATTGCAACGTACAGCAACGTTTTAAACATCGCTAAAACCGTGTTTGAAATCCATTGGACTTTTTGCGCCATAGGGTGATTTCAGAAGGATCTGATCAGCCAGTCATTGCTTTACCTCAATGTCGTTGTTCTGCTCAAGGACCGATTTTTTGCTTTACATATCCCGCTGTGCTGGAGTCTTCTTTTATGCTCGGAATTGTTCGTATCGCACTCCACCGGCCTTACACCTTCGTTGTATTGGCCATTCTTCTTCTGATCATCGGTCCACTGGTTGCCGTACGCACACCGACGGATATCTTTCCTGATATTAAAATTCCTGTTATTGCAGTGGTATGGAACTATACCGGTCTGCCTCCAGATCAAATGAGCGGGCGCATTCTGTTGCCATATCAACGCGTGCTCACTACAACCGTAAATGACATCGAGCATATCGAAGCGAACTCCTATACAGGCACGGGGATCGTCAAAATTTTCTTCCAACCCAATGTGAATATCCAAACTGCTAATGCGCAGGTCACTGCAATTTCACAAACGATCGTCAAGCAAATGCCAGCGGGCACAACACCACCGCTCGTGATCAACTACAGTGCCTCAACCGTACCGATTATCCAGTTAGCGCTTTCTGGCGTTGGATTGACTGAGCAAAATCTGGGGGATTTGGGGTTAAACACAGTCCGCACCAAGCTCGTCACGATCGCTGGGGCATCTGTACCCTACCCCTTTGGTGGTAAAACACGCCAAGTGCAGATTGACCTCGACCCTAAAGCCCTACAAGCGCGTGGACTTTCTGGGCAAGATGTCGCCAATGCACTGGCTGCACAGAACCTCATCACTCCTGTTGGTACCCAAAAAATCGATAGTTTGGAATATGCTGTTCAGCTCAATAACGCGCCGTCAGAACTGGAAGGACTCGCCAATCTGCCGATCAAAAACGTCAATGGCGCAATGGTCTATATGCGTGATGTGGCCAATGTACGAGATGGTAATCCGCCGCAAACTAATATTGTGCATGTCGATGGCGGGCGCTCAGTATTGATGTCGGTACTGAAAAATGGTTCAGCATCAACTCTCGCGGTGATCGATGGCGTGAAGCAACAAGTCATCGCACTTAAAAGCATCGTCCCCGAGAATCTCAAGATCGCGCTCGTTGGTGACCAGTCTGTGTTTGTGCGTGGTGCTATTAGCGGCGTGGTACTCGAAGGGGCGATTGCAGCACTCCTGACCAGTCTCATGATCTTATTGTTCTTGGGAAGCTGGCGCTCTACGCTGATTATTGCGACCTCTATTCCGCTTTCGATTCTGGGCGCACTAATTCTTTTGGCGACAGTCGGTGAAACGCTCAATATCATGACTTTGGGCGGACTGGCCCTTGCAGTCGGCATTTTGGTGGATGATGCGACGGTCACCATTGAAAATATCAACTGGCATCTTGAACAGGGTAAGCAAACCGAAGAGGCCATCTTGGATGGTGCTGCGCAGATCGTAACACCCGCTTTTGTTTCACTCCTTTGTATATGTATCGTGTTTGTGCCGATGTTTTTCTTGGATGGGGTCGCACGCTTCTTGTTTGTGCCGATGGCTGAGTCTGTCATGTTTGCAATGATCTGTTCATTCATTCTGTCGCGAACCCTCGTTCCTACGATGGCAAAGTACCTGCTCAAACCGCATGAACCCTATACTGATGAACACGGCCATGGCTTAACCCTACCACGCAGCAAGAACCCTTTAGTTCGCTTTCAGCGCAACTTTGAGAAACGCTTTGAAGCCGTGCGTGATGTTTATCATGGCTTATTGGCTTTGGCTCTGCGTAACTACAGACTCTTTATCACTGGCTTTATGGTCTTTGTACTGGCGTCTTTCCTGCTCGTCCCCTTCTTAGGCAGGAACTTCTTCCCCACAGTGGACTCAGGACAAATTCTAATCCATGCACGTTTACCCGTCGGTACCCGTGTTGAAGATGGCGCAAGTCAGTTTGCACAAATCCAAAAGACCATCCGTCAAATTATCCCCGCTAAAGAGCTGGAGACGATGACAGATAACATTGGTTTCCCTGTATCTGGGATCAATATGGTCTATAACAATACGGGGATCATTGGATCTTCAGACGGTGACATTCAGATTGCTCTGAATGAGAAACACCAGCCAACCGCCAACTACATTCAGAAGCTACGTGAAGAATTACCTCGGCTTTATCCCGGCGTGACCTTCTCGTTTGTGCCTGCCGATATCATCAGCCAAATTCTAAACTTTGGTGCTCCGGCCCCGATTAATTTACAAATTCGTGGTCCGAAATTGGATGCGAACTTTGTTTACGCCAATAATTTGCTTGCAAAACTCAAGCATATTCCAGGCATAGCCGACGTGCGTATTCAGCAATCACAGAAAAACCCCTCGCTGAATATCAACGTGGATCGTACTCGTGCGCAATTGGTCGGACTGACAGAAAAAGATGTCACGAATAGCTTGGTCGTCAATCTCGCAGGCTCAAGTCAGGTGGCACCGACATTCTGGTTGAATCCGCAAAATGGCGTGCAGTATCCGATTGTGATTCAAACCCCACAATATCAGATTGATACCTTAAACAGTCTGAAGAGCCTGCCCATTACCTCAAGTAGTCCATCTGCTAATACGTCACCACAAGTGCTGGGTAGTGTGGCTGACATTGAACGAACAAGCAGTAATGCCGTGGTTTCTCAATATGACATTCAGCCTTTAGTGCAGATCTATGCCACGACACAAGGGCGTGATCTGGGTGCGGTCGCTGCTGACATTCAAAAGGTTGTTGATGCCACGAAAAAAGAGCTTCCGAAAGGCGCCAATGTCTACCTATTGGGTCAGGTTCAAACCATGAATAGTGCCTTCTCGGGACTACTTTTCGGCTTGCTTGGTGCCATCGTACTGATCTACCTTTTAATCGTGGTGAATTTCCAGTCATGGAGCGACCCTTTTGTCATCATCACGGCTCTGCCTGCTGCTCTTGCGGGGATTGTGTGGATGCTCTTTGCCACCCATACCACGCTTTCTGTGCCAGCACTGACGGGAGCAATCATGTGTATGGGGGTCGCAACTGCAAACAGTGTTCTGGTCATCAGCTTTGCCCGTGAACGACTCGCCGAGATTGGTGATCCGATCAAGGCCGCGCTTGAAGCTGGATTCGTCCGTTTCCGCCCGGTCCTAATGACCGCACTGGCCATGATGATCGGTATGGCGCCCATGGCGTTGGGCCTCGGTGAAGGCGGTGAGCAAAATGCACCCCTCGGGCGAGCCGTAATTGGCGGTCTCTTTTTCGCCACTATCGCTACCCTACTCTTTGTACCCGTCGTGTTCAGTCTCGTGCATCGCAACCACGGTAAAGACAAACACGGAAAGCCTCATAATGCGTCGAAAGACGACGATAGCAACGCTATTCCTACCCAAGGAGAATCTCATGTCTGAACAATCACCACAGGGCATCCCACAAATTTCATCGAAAAAACTCGGGGTTGTTGGCGCAGGTGCAGGAATTGTGCTGGCGCTCGTCGTCGCCATTGGCTTGGTCTCTCGTGCATCAAGTAGCACACAGTTAAAAGACTGGACCGAAGCCCAAACGATTCCAACCGTATCGATCACAGTACCCGCCGACAGTCAGTCCAAAGCAACGCTGGATCTGCCTGGTCAACTTTCGGCCTACTCTCAAGCACAGATTTATGCACGTGCCAGTGGCTACCTGAAAAGTTGGAAAGTCGATATCGGTGATCATGTCAAAGCCGGACAAGTGATTGCTGAGATTGAAACACCGGATCTTGATCAACAGCTTGCACAGGCCAAAGCCGATATGGCCAATACGCAAGCCGCGCTGACCCTTGCCAAAGCAACTGCGAGCCGCTGGAAAGCATTGCCTGCAGATGCCACCTCTCCGCAAGAAGTGGATGAGAAAAACAGTGCGCTTGCAGCACAATTGGCGCAGCTTAAATCAGCACAAGCAAATGTTGATCGTCTGCAAACCTTGCAAAAATTTAAATACATCACGGCACCCTTTGATGGCATTGTGACTGCACGGAATACCGACATCGGTGCCTTGATCAATGCCAATGGTTCAAGCAGCAATGGTTTACCCTTATTTGAAATTTCTGATACCCGTAAACTTCGTGTCTCGGTGAATGTCCCGCAAAGCGACGTTGCAGGAATCAAGGTAGGCACTGAAGCGACATTGACCACGCCGACCCATCAAGGTCAGACCTTCACAGCAAAAGTCAGTGCCTTCTCGCAATCTGTGAATGCCAATGCGGGAACGACGTTGGTGCAGTTTGAAGTCAATAATACAGATGGCTTATTGCTCCCCGGTGGTTTCGTCAATGCGAGTATTGATCAGCACAGCACACCAGCTGCGGCACGTCTGCAAGTGCCTTCTAGCGCTTTGCTCTTTGATAAAAATGGTCTACGTGTTGCCACGGTTGATCAGAATAACCATGTTGTGTTTAAGACCATCACCATTGCTCGTGATGCCGGCAAATTCATTGTGGTGGGATCAGGACTTGCAGCAACTGATCGCGTGATCAGCAATCCACCTGATGGCCTCGCTGCAGGTGATAGCGTCAAAATTGCTACAGCGCCAAAGCCTGACACGAAAGCCTAATCACAGCTGTTTTGACTCTAATCCATAAAAAACAGCACCTATTGGTGCTGTTTTTTTATCTCTACAGTGAGGGATTATTTACCCAAGAATTTAAACAGACCTTTCTTTGCTTTTGGCACGCGACCATCGAAGCTCAAGATACCGTCTTCAAACGTGCTCTTCCGTAGCGTCACACGGTCAGCCAGATAATTGTTCAAAACAATCCACGGTGCTTGTGAACCCTGACGTGGCAACGTGCTTGCGGCACGGCGGATATAGCCCGCATGGATACTACCCATCACGGTATCTTCGGTTTTGTAACCGACGAGATCACGTGCAACCACTTCTTTATAGTCTTTCTTGTCCATAAAGTTGATCAGACGGCACAGATATTCAGCGGCGATATCCACTTTCAATGTCCACGATGCATTGGTATAACCAACGATCAAGGCAGCATTGGGTACACCCTCAACCATAATGCTTTGATACATCAAATGATCATTCGGATTTAGTTTTTCACCATCCACAATCACCTCAGTACCACCGAGCATCTGCACATTCAAACCTGTTGCAGAGACGATGATATCTGCTTCCAGCGTTTTGCCTGATTTCAGTAAAATACCGGTTTCTGTGAAACGTTCAATATGATCCGTTTCGATGCTGGCAGAGCCATTTTTAAGGACCTTGAACAAGTCACCGTCTGGAACCACACACAAGCGCTCATCCCAAGGATTATAACTTGGTGAGAAATGACGCATGTCAACGTCTTTCCCGACTTGGTGCTTAACTGCAGCAAGCAATAAGCGACGTACTGCTTTTGGATTCTTTTGTGACAAACGATAGATCGCACGTTGTAATCCGATATTACGTGCACGGGTCAAACCAAAGGCGACTTTTGATGGCAATACTTTTTTCATCGCATCATATGCAAAATCGATCGATGGGACTGCAGCGATATAAGTCGGCGAACGCTGAAGCATGGTCACATGTCCAGCAGTACCGGCCATAGAAGGCACCAGAGTAATGGCGGTGGCACCACTACCAATGATCACGACACGCTTACCGGTGTAATCAAGGTTTTCTGGCCAATGCTGAGGATGAATGAGCTGACCCTTGAATTTATCTTGATCTGGGAACTCTGGGCTATAACCCGCGTCGTAGTTATAGTAGCCTGTACAACCGAGCAAGAAATTCGCAGTCCACTTCTCGTTTTTGTTCGTCGCTTCATTATGAACCGTTAGGGTCCACAGCTTTTGCTTAGAAGACCAAGAGGCTTGCTTAACATGACGACCAAAGTGAACTTTCTTTTTAATGCCGTACTCTTCAGCAGTTTCATTGACGTAGTTACGGATTGATTCGCCATCAGCCAAAACTTTAGATTCTGTCCATGGTTTAAAATGATAACCAAAGGTCGACATATCAGAGTCTGAGCGAATACCTGGGTATCGGAACAAGTCCCAAGTTCCGCCAATCGCTTGACGGCGTTCCAAAATGGCAATACTCTTTTTTGGACATTCGCGTGATAAATGACACGCAACGCCAATCCCCGAAATGCCCGCGCCTACGATTAAAATGTCAAAATGCTGCTGGCTCATGAGTCACCCGAAATCTATCTATTTAAAAACGAGCCGCTAACATAGCCACAAAGTTGACAATAGTCAATGTCAATTAGAGCAAAAACTCCAATTTCATTGCAATTTGACATCAAACTTGATCTAAATCAAATTATTAAATTATTTAAATTTCTAGGACTTATTTCCATTATCTGCCCAGTGAACCATATCAAGACACATCTTTTCTAAGCAATCTGGATCACTTTGCGATAACGACTAATCACCAGCGCAATAATTCCCGCCAATAACCCCCAAAATGCAGCACCAATTCCCCATAGAGTTATACCTGATGCGGTCACAAGAAACGTAATCAGTGCCGCTTCACGCTCTGCCTCTTGATGCAATGCCGTCGCAAGACCATTGGCAACCGTACCAAATAGCGCAAGACCTGCAATCGCCAAGATCAACTCATGAGGAAACGCGAGAAATAACGAGGTAATCGTTGCCCCAAAGATACCAATCAAAACATACAGGATTCCAGCAGAAAGCGCTGCGGTATAGCGCTTATGCGAATCTTCATGAGCTTCACGCCCCGTACAGATTGCAGCGGTAATTGCTGCCAGATTCAACGCAAAAGCCCCTAGAGGTGCTAGCACAGCATTCACAATCCCAATCCAGCCCATGATTGGTGAAATTGGCGCATGATAGCCAGAAGCACGCAGTACCGACACGCCAGGAATATTCTGTGAGGTCATGGTCACGATAAATAAAGGTAATCCGATCGCCAATGATTGCATACTAAATACGGGCATGATCCAAATCGGCGATGCGAACTGAAATTGCACGACATTAAAAGTCAGTAGATTGGCAAAGCCTGCATAAATGACACCGACGAGTAAAGTCAGCATAACGGCATAGCGCGGCTGAAAACGTCTGGCAAACAAATAGACCAAGAACATGCCAAACACCATCACGAATTGCGATGTCATTGCAACAAAGACATTCATGCCGAATTTAATCAAGATTCCGGCGAGCATCGCTGACGCAATTGAAATGGGAATTTTGCGCATGGTACGTTCAAAGAGTCCCGAAAACCCAGTCAGAATAATCAGACCTGCTGAAATCAAAAAACCACCGATAGCTTCAGCCATACTCAGTCCACTGGCACTACTAATCAGGAGTGCTGCACCCGGCGTAGACCAGGCGGTCACAACCGGCATCTTGTAGTACAGCGATAAGCCAAAGGAGGTCACGCCAATGCCGATGCCCAGTGCCCAAATCCACGACGCAATTTCAGCGGGACTGGCTCCTAGTGCCTGTGCCGCCTGAAAAATAATGACCGCTGAACTGGTAAAGCCAACGAGTACGGTTACAAATCCTGCTGCGACCGTTGAAACAGAAAAATCTTTAAGGATGGACATGACAGGGTGAAGCTCTTTCATAGATGAACCAGATAGTTAGACAATAGCGTACTCGGGAATCACAGCCAAGTCTTGCAAGTTAGCAACAGTATTTTTTTCGATACCAGAAAGCACCACGCCTTCACAGCGACTCAAATTAAAAGACTCACCTGCAGTCAGGAAGTAATCATGGTCATCGTTTGCACAGGTTAGCCACACCGTACCATCTACACACTGGATAGACTGATATTGACCGTTTTCGATGCGGATTGGCTGCTGACTTAATGCGTGCTGCATCATCGTCACTCCTTATTGTATTGAAGACGCTATTGTCTAATTTACAAAACAATAGAAACAGATATAGATAATTTTTTTTGTACCTAGTACAGTTATAAAAATGATATATCTGTTACTGTCCCTCAAGGTGACTACTGTATTTCATCCTGAACTTAAACCAGAGCAATTGTGATGAACGCATTTAATAAACCGTCTCCAATCCCCCTCCCCGCTACGTTTAATCTGGGTGAGACCGCGACGGATTTAGAGGATGCGACACCACGCTACCGGCAACTGGCGGCACGTTTACAGCAACTGATTGAACAGGGAGCCTTTCCCAGTGGTAGCCGCTTGCCTTCGGTACGCATGCTGGCGGAGCAAGAGCAATCCAGTCCAGTGACCGCATTGACGGCGCTACGCTATCTAGAAAACTTAGGATTAATCGAAGCGCGTCCAAAATCAGGCTACTACGTTCGAGCCAAATCGCTCCTCTTAAAAGAACCACGGAATACGACGGTAACCGAAGCGGCCAGCGAAGTAGCGTTGAGTAAAACCATCATGCGCGTGATCAGTGCGGCCAGCCGTCCGAATCTTGTGCAGCTCGGCGCCGCTTCGCCCAATCATGTGCTATTTCCTGTCAGCCGCTTGCGCAAGTTATTGACCGCCAATAACCGGACTATGCTTGAAGCAATCGGCAATTACGACATGAGTATGGGGCATCCTGAATTACGCACCCAGATCATCAGACGCTATGCGCATTATTCCGTATTGCTCAAACCTGAAGAGATTATTGTGACCGTGGGTGCCATGGAAGCGCTCAATCTGTGCTTGCGAGCAGTGACCCAACGCGGAGATACCGTTGCTGTTGAGTCACCGATTTATTTTGGCATCTTACAAATTATTGAAAGTTTGGGGCTCAAGGCGCTTGAAATCCCAACGAGTGCACGAGATGGCATTTCAGTTGACGCACTGGAACTAGCGACTCGACTTAAAGGACAAGTCAAAGCGCTGATCATCATGCCAACGATTCAAAATCCGCTGAGTAGCGTGATGTCCGATAGTGATAAGCAATATGTTGCGGAATTAATGGAGGAACGGAGGATTCCCATCATTGAGGATGACATTTACGGTGAGTTGTACTTCGAGCATCATCGGCCAAGACCGCTCAAAGCATGGGATAAAACTGGCAACGTCATGCTGTGTAGTTCATTCACGAAGACGATTGCCCCCGGTTTTCGTATCGGCTGGGTTGCTGCAGGACGTTGGCAACAGGAAATTACTCATCTGAAATTTACCAGTAGTGTTGCCACCACATCACTCTATCAAATTGCCCTTGCGCGCTTTATGGAAACAGGCGGTTATGACCATCATTTACGTCATCTCCGTGAAGCGTTCCAGTTGCAGATTCGCCGCGTCTCTGAAGCGATAGAGCGCTACTTCCCTAGAGGAACATGCCTCTCTCGTCCACGCGGGGGATACCTGCTCTGGGTCGAGCTACCCAAGCCCTGTAATACCTTGAAGCTGTTTGATTTGGCTTTGGCCGCAGGCATTTTCACCATGCCCGGCTGTTTATTCTCAACCAGTGAGCGATTCGATCATCACTTGCGTATCAATTGTGGTGACTTATGGACACCACAGATTGAACACGCGTTAAAGCAACTGGGGGAACTCAGTCAGCGCTGTATGGAATAAGCTCGGCTGATTATGACTTCGCCTTATAGCTGGTTTGCTTTTGCATCTTCCAGAAGTCGGTGGCATTTTTACCGGACTGTTCGATGCTGAGCAACAGCGCCTCATAGATCACCATGCAGGCATTCAGCACATCATCCATCGGTTCTTTGAATCCACCAATCGCCCAGCGTGTTGCAAGGTGAGACACATAGCCAGTCAGTCCCGTCGAGATCAATGATACGAGTGCCATATACTCTTGAGCACGCGGTACCATCAGGGCAATAAACGACTGCGTCATGACATCAAAACGTTTCACCGCTTTATAGATACTGGCGCCATCATTCTCATGAACCAGAATTGCATCAATGAACAAAATCCGCGTCACACGTTGCTCATCACGCAGCAATTGAAAGAATGCGGTTAATCCCAACTGAATCATCATGCGTGGGTCTGGTGCTGCTTGCATGACCGCTGTCATGATGCGCTGCTGCAACTCCTCAATGAGACGCATATAAATCGCATCAAAGAGCGCTTCGCTGTTTTTGAAGGACTCATAGAAATAGCGCTCGGTCAGCTTGGCTTCGATGCAAATATCACGCACAGTCACCGAGAAGAAGCCTTGCGTGCCATAAGCTTGCAGCCCCGCTTCCATTAAACGCTCACGGCGTTCTGCCTGACGCTCTTCCAAGCTCATGCCTTTAAAACTGCGACGCTTGGTCGTCGTTGCCGCGGCATTAGCCTCTTTAGCTTCCGTGGATAAATCTGTCACAGTGGTTTGCTCATTTTCTGCAGCAGAATGACTCATGCCCGCACCTTCTATCGGTAAAGTAGTCCTATTAAAATGGGTTTGATGTTAGACATCATTTTTTAATTGTATCACGCCAATGCAAACAACAAATATTCATATTGACAATAGTAGTTGTCAAACTTATAGTGGCGACCAGCGATAATAACCGCCGCATACTAAACTTAAGAATCAATACAGACAGGATTTTAAGCTATGAAAAACTTTAAAGGCAAAGTTGCCGCCATTACCGGCGCAGGCTCAGGTATTGGACAACAACTGGCGGTTCTTCTCGCAAAAGAAGGGTGTAACCTCTCCCTGTCTGATGTCAGCGAAGCAGGTCTTGCCGCTACTGTAGAATTGGTTAAGCCATTTAAAATCAATGTTACCACACAAAAAGTTGATGTGTCAGATCAGGCACAAGTTGCTGCTTGGGCGAAAGAAACCGTTGCAAAACACGGTCAAGTTAACCTCATCTTCAATAATGCAGGCGTTGCCATGGGCAGCACTGTGGAAGGCATGAGCTATAAAGACCTCGAGTGGATGATGGACATCAACTTCTGGGGCGTGGTTTACGGCACCAAAGAATTCTTACCACTACTGAAACAAAGTGGGGATGGTCATATTATCAATATCTCTAGCCTCTTCGGTCTCACAGCACAGCCAACGCAAAGTGCATACAACGCCAGTAAATTCGCGGTTCGCGGCTTTACCGAATCCTTACGCCAAGAATTGGACATGCAAAAACTTGGTGTAAGCTCGACCTGTGTACACCCTGGTGGTATCCGCACCAACATCGCAAAATCGGCACGCATGAGCGACAGCTTGAGCACCCTCGGTATGAATGCGCAAAAGAGCATCAAAGACTTTGACAAAATGCTGCGTATCCTTCCAGAAGAAGCAGCACGTCAAATCCTGAATGCCGTACGTCATAATCAACGTCGCTTGCTCATTGGTAACGATGCAAAAATCCTTGATCTGATGCAACGTATCATGCCACAAGGCTATCAAAAGGTATTTGGTACGGTTACCAAACTCCAAGCGCGCCTGAGTGCCTCGAAAAAAGCGAAAGCAAAAAAACTGTCTTCGTAATATTTGCTCAATAAAAGCACTAAAAACTGAATAAAGCCGAACACTCTGTTCGGCTTTATTCGTTTATACTAAAACAAGAAGTGGCGATATAAGCCACCATAAGTACCAACGTACTTTTAGCATTGCACCTCATAGACCTTTTTACATCAGAGCTGTAAAGCCATGTTAAGACGCATCGCTTTTGTTATCTTTTTCAGCAGTGTTGCGCTCAATTTTGCGTGGCTGGGCTTTATGTCGTTTGACTGGAAGATCATCCCCGCAGCTCTAATCGCATGGTATCTGGCAGATGCCTTATCGGGGGTAATCCATATGTATATGGATTATCGTCCTTGTACGGAAAATGTCGGACTCGGTCAGTTATTTTTTTATGAAGGTTCGCGGGAGTCCGAAGAATACCTCTCAATGCGCCGCGCTGCGATGGCCCGTATCAGCTTCTTTGAACGCGTCGTCTTTGACTTCAAAAACCATCATCCTCGCCCACTGGCACTCGGTCGTCGTAGCTTTATCTATCAAACCACCTCGATTATGGTCTTTGTCTTCCCATTGTCGGTACTACTCAATATCGTCTGCTCGTTATGGACATTACCCAGTTGGTTGTTGGTGGGCTTGGATGTCTTGTTGCTGGGGATGATTTTGACGCAGTATTTCCATGGTACGCTGCATCGTGATGATAATCCATGGATCATCCATGCCATGCGTAAGACTACACTCCTCATGACCCCCACCATGCACGACATCCATCATGCGACTCTGGATCGTGACTTTGCGACCATCAATGGCTGGTCCAACCCTGCCGTTAACATCATCTTTAACTACTTTAAACAACAAGGCAAGATGGATCGCTCCGGACTTGAGCCCAACTAGCGCCAAACCCAAATCCAATCGCCAGATGCACAAAAGCCGAACATTGCTGTTCGGCTTTTGGCATTCTAACGTCTAGGTGTAGCGGTTTCCCACCCCAGCCAAGATCCTCGCCTGATGACTCTATAAAATAAAGCCCGCAGAATTAGAATATACGAGTCGGCTCAAGGACTCGGGGCGAACATTAGAAGCAATACCCCACGAAGTCAAGATAATTCGTCTTCGCTTAATGCGTAATATCCGTTGGTTCACGTTGCAGTACCGCCCGCTTGATCACGCCCGGCAACAAGATAAAGAAAAATATGCAGAAGATCAGTAGCATCACAAACAGCCCTTGTCCCGCATAGCGGTAGTACAACCATGCCGCAAGCTCAAGCTCGAGCGCATAACCCGCCATCAAGACCATGCCCACGGCAGCCCCCATGACACCCGCTCCTTGCGGTGATGACGTCATGACAAAGCGATACACCACAGCAAAGGCAAAGCCCTGTGCAAACGCGAAACAAGTCATACCGAGCGTAATAAACCATGCTGCATGTTCAGGAAAGACAAACACAGGCGCAGTCAATACCAATCCCAACGCCACGAAATAAGGGGACCACTGCACGGGACGTGCAATCGGCCAACGATCCGTGACTTTCATCAGCAGCACATTACCCACCACCAGTGCCCCAATCACGGGGATTTGGCACAGACCGTACTCCATTGGTGTCATGCCTGCATCTTTGATCAGGATGACGGGTGACAGCCCGATCCAAACGATGAGCGGTACGCCAAACAGCGACATACAGGCTGCTGCTTTGACAAAGGCAGGCTCGGCCAAGAGCGTACGATAGTCAGTCCAAATCGCTTTAAAGGAAATTGGAGACGCCGGTTTAGTCTTATCCACGATCATGGTTTCCGGCATATGAAAATAGAGCGCGATAACGCTCAGTACAACGACTACAGCTATAAGCACAAAGCTGACTTGCCATGACCAGACCGATACCACGGCCGCACCTAATACAGGTCCTACCAGCGGTGCCAGTAGTGCAACGTTTGCCATCATCGCCATGACTTTCACAGCAGCCTTTTCTTCAAAGCCTTCCTGAATGGCGGCGTAGCCCACTGCCAAGATATAGCACAGCCCCATGCCCTGCACGATGCGCCACAACATAAACGTTTCGATATTCCACGAGAACAGAATAAGCAATAAGGAAAGCGCAAAAACGGCAGCACCAAAGATCATCACAGGACGACGTCCTATCCGATCAGACAAAGGACCCAGTAGCCAAGTAATCAACGTGCCGCCGATCAGATAAGCCGTAAGTGAACGCGCCACCCACTCAACACCAGCGTGATATTCCCTAATCACGGCAATCATGCCGGGTTGGATCATGTCATTGGCGATATATGTACAAAACTCAAAGAGTACAATCGCCAGTGGAAACATCAGCGTTTTGCGATTGAGGGTGGATATTTTTTGCATGCAGGACTTCTAATCATTTTAAGTTTTACTGTTTGGTCGGCATTATAGTCTGTTCAAATTACAGCTTTGTATAAGTCCTATGAAAACACATGAATATTTAATCAGTATTCTCTACCATAAAAAAAACGCCCCTCACGGAGCGTTTTTTTTATTTCAGTTAAAGAACTTAAGAATTACTTCTTATCTTCTTTCACTTCGGTGAACTCTGCATCCACAACGCCGTCATCATGCGCATGTCCTGCAGGCGCTTCGCCACCTTGTGGCTGAGCTGCTTCAGCTTCTTGATACACACGTTGCATCAATGGCATAGAGACTGCAGACAGTGCTTCGATTTTCGCTTTGATCGCATCGATATCATTGTCTTTGGTCGCTGTTTCTAGTTCATCGATAGCCGCATCGATGGCTTTTTTCTCATCTTCGGTAACTTTGTCGCCCAAGTCTTTCACTGCTTTTTGAGTGCCGTGAACGAGTTGATCCGCTTCGTTACGCGCTGCAGCCAGATCAACAAATTTCTTGTCTTCTTCTGCATTCGCTTCAGCATCACGAATCATTTGTTGGATTTCTTCATCCGACAAACCTGAGTTGGCTTTGATCTGGATACTTTGCGCTTTGCCAGTACCTTTATCTTTTGCCGACACGTTCAAGATACCGTTCGCATCGATGTCGAAGGTCACTTCGATTTGTGGCAGACCACGTGGTGCTGGTGGAATGTCGGTCAGATCGAAACGGCCGAGTGACTTGTTCTGCGCAGCCATTTTACGTTCACCTTGGTAAACTTGAATGGTTACTGCAGGCTGGTTGTCATCCGCAGTCGAGAACACTTGTGATTTCTTGGTTGGAATCATGGTGTTCTTTTCAATGATCGGGGTCAACACACCGCCCATGGTTTCGATACCCAGGGTCAATGGGGTCACGTCAAGAAGCAACACGTCTTTCTTGTCGCCTGACAGAACCGCACCTTGAATTGCAGCACCAATTGCCACGGCTTCATCGGGGTTCACGTCTTTACGTGGCTCTTTGCCGAAGAACTCTTTAACTTTGTCGATCACTTTCGGCATACGGGTTTGACCACCAACCAAAATCACGTCAGCGATGTCGTTTGCAGTCAAGCCAGCATCTTTCAATGCAATCTTACATGGCTCAATGGTACGTGCGATCAGATCTTCAACCAGACCTTCCAATTTTGCACGGGTGATGGTCACGACCAAGTGTTTTGGACCGGTTGCATCAGCAGTGATGTAAGGCAAGTTCACTTCAGTGCTTTGTGCTGAAGAGAGTTCGATCTTGGCTTTCTCAGCTGCTTCTTTCAGACGTTGCAATGCGAGTGGATCATTTTTCAGATTCACACCTTGTTCAGTTTTGAAAGTATCAACCAAGAAGTCGATCAGACGTAAGTCAAAGTCTTCACCACCGAGGAATGTATCACCGTTGGTTGCCAATACTTCAAACTGTTGATCGCCATCAACATCAGCAATCTCAATAATCGATACGTCAAAAGTACCACCACCCAAGTCATAAATCGCGATTTTACGGTCGCCTTCACGCTTGTCCATACCGAATGCAAGTGCTGCAGCAGTTGGTTCGTTGATAATACGTTTAACATCTAGACCCGCAATCAGACCTGCGTCTTTAGTTGCTTGGCGCTGTGCATCGTTGAAGTATGCTGGAACGGTAATCACCGCTTCAGTCACTGGCTCGCCTAAGTATTCTTCTGCAGTTTTCTTCATCTTTTTCAAGATTTCAGCAGAAACTTGTTGAGGTGCCAATTTTTTACCATTGACATCTACCCATGCGTCGCCGTTTTCAGCTTGCACGATTTTGTATGGCACCATGCCGATATCTTTTTGAACCACGTCATCGCTATAACGACGACCGATCAAACGTTTGATCGCGAACAAGGTATTTTTTGGGTTGGTGACCGCTTGGCGTTTTGCGCTTTGACCCACCAGAATTTCTGAATCTTTGTATGCAACGATCGATGGCGTTGTACGTGCGCCTTCAACGTTATCAATAACTTTTACTTTGTCGCCTTCCATCACAGCGACACATGAGTTGGTTGTACCTAAGTCAATACCAATAATTCTACCCACGTTATTGCTCCTTCTCTAAAATTGTTTGGTTAACAATAGTTAGCCTAGCTAAACCATTGTTAAATTCATTTGTTTGGCAGCAGCGCTGCATGTGCTATTGAATATGCGTCTCTTGCGTTGTTTTTCAAGGCTAATCAATAAATATTATTAAAAAATTGATTAACTTTAAAAACTTAAACTCATACGACCTGTCACACTTCTCTAGCAAAAACTGACGTTAATCAACGCCTAAAACCTTACTGACCTACAGTGACCATCGCAGGGCGAAGTAATCGACCCGACAAGCTATAGCCTTTTTGCAATACATTTCCGACTTGGCCTTCTGGCGCATTTGGATCAATACCCACGGCTTGATGCTGATCAGCATTGAATGCTTGACCTGCTGGATCAATGACGCTGATATGGTGTTTTTCAAGGGTGGTTAACAACGCTTTATGCGTCAGTTGCACGCCGTCCAATAACCCTTGATTACTATCTGCAGGCGCAGCAGCGATAGCACGCTCTAGGTTATCCACGACATCCAGCAAGCTGCCAGCAAATTTCTCTAATGCATATTTCTTGGCATTATCGGTTTCACGTTCAACACGCTTCTGAAAGTTATACATATCGGCATTGGCACGTGCCTGTACATCTTTAACCTGCGCTTCAAGTTCAGCAATCTTGGCAAGCAGTACTTCAGGATCTTGCTGAACATTTGTATCTTCAACTGCAGCTTGTTCTGCTGCAACATCAACATCTACTGTGCTTTCGGGAGTTTGTGACTGAGACATAACAAACCTCTTGAATAAAAAACTAAAATAATAAAAACAACGTAAGCGTGCGGTGCGAAGTGCCGACCGCACGGTGTGATATGAAATCATGTCAAATGGGTTGGGTTTGATACGTATAATTCAAGGCAAATAATCCATAAATCATCAATTTTTACCCTAAAAACGAACGAAAACTGACTACAGCGTGCAAATTGTTTGTCAAAACCTATCGATCAAGCGCAATATAGCGCCGCTTTATGTTTGAAAAATTCAATTTCGGTGAGCAATGCACACCACCCAAAATTGCGGGAGAGCAAAGTGGCAAAACTAATCAATCAAGTTATCGCGCGTGCGGAAAAATTACAGGGCACCACCGCTCGACTGACCGCGCGATTGCCAGCATTTAGTCAACGTGCACTGGCAAAAGTCTTAGGTTTTGATAACCAGCACCCGACCCTCGATTCACATCTACAGATGCTTCTTGCCGTACGTAACTTAATCAACAATGCCGACTTGATTGGTCATAACCCAGAAAAGAGCCGCCGACACTTCCGTAAAGAAATGGCCTCTATCATTGGCACACCGACACCAGTTGGCAGCACCAAAGACTTCACGATTCCAAGCCGTAGCGGTGAGTTAAAGGTTCGCCACTATATCCCTGCTGGCAAAAATACTTCTCCACTACCGCTCTTGGTATTTTTTCACGGCGGTGGTTTTGTTGTCGGTGATATTGATACCCATGATGAACCTTGTCGTTTGTTCTGCAAGGAAGCGAATGTCCATGTCTTGAGCATCGACTATCGATTGGCACCAGAACACCCAGCCCCAGCCGCGATTGAAGACTGTGTGGATGCTTTAAAATGGGCTTATGAACACGCCAAAGAATTAGGTGTCGATGCCAAGAAAATCGGCGTAGGCGGTGACAGTGCAGGCGGAAACATTTCAACCGTCGTCAATCAGGAAACCGTAGGCAAACCTTATGCACCTGCTGCTCAGCTCCTGATTTACCCTGTGGTGGACTTGCTCCACCACTATCCAAGCCATGACACTTATGGTTCAGGTCTATTCCTATCCCGCACCGATATGGATAATGCAAAAGAGTCTTACCTCAGAAACAGTAAGTATAGTTTAAAAGATGCGCTGGTTACCCCAATGGCGGGTAATCTAGCAGGGCTTGCTCCTGCACTATTGGTTACTGCTGAACTCGACACCTTACGTGATGAGGGTGAAATGTACGCGGTCAGATTGAACGAAGCTGGCTCTCACTGTGTCGCCCATCGTGTTGAGGGTCAGGGACATGGCTTTATCAATATCACATCAATCAATAAAGCCGCCTATCAAGCGACTGTCAAAATGGCGAAAGATTTCCGTGCATTATTGGATGGTAAAATTTAATCCTCCGTACCAATGCGTCAGTAAACTGTAGATTTAAAAAAGCCCAATCATAAGATTGGGCTTTTTCATTAAACACTATGCCAGATTTTTATTCCAAGCTTCTCAGCTTCTTCACATCTTTTTCCGTCGCCTGTTTTGCATTGGGATTCCCAAATTGCTTAGTCAGATAATTGGTCAACGATGCAATCTGCGCATCGGACAAATCATTTTTAAAGGCCGGCATACCGATATCATCTTGAGTATTGGTCTTACGCTGCAAACCATGCAAGATGATCTGAATCAAGTTATTCGGATTAGATGCACCGACAGTCGAGTTATGTACCAGTGATGGATAATAATGATCGACTGATCCCAAACCATTCGCTTGATGGCAACTGGCACAAGCACCCAAATAAATACTGGCAGGATCACTCACGACTTTCAAAGCCACACCGCGAAGCGCGACGTCATCTTTACTAGCAATCCCCCATGCATAGCGTGGCCGAGTACTGCCATCCCCTATAGCGGGAACACTATGGATATAAGTTGCAATCGCAGCAATATCGGCATCTGACAGTTTAGAGAAACTATGCTCGACAGCTTCTCCCATCGGGCCGCCTGCTTGAGCGATATTCGGGACACTCCCCGTTTGCAGGTATTGGGTCAGCTGTGAATGTGTCCAGCCTCCAATGCCAGCATTGGTATCCGCAGTGATATTGGGCGCATCCCAACCCGCAAGGATTGAACCGGCGAGAAAGTCGTGCCCTGTCTCATCCATGGCTTTTTCTTGCATGAATAGGCCGCGCGGCGTATGACAAGTTCCGCAGTGTGCTAAACCTTGAACCAGATACGCACCCCGATTCCACTCTGGGCTTTGGTTGGTTTTAACCTCATAGGATTTGGTCGGCGCAAATAATACGTTCCAGAACTGTACAGGCCAGCGAATGCTAAACGGCCAAGGAATCGTACTCTTCGGAATATCCTGATTGACCGCTGGCACACCGTATTTAAAGTAGGCATATAGTGCTTTAGCATCATCATCAGTGATCTTGGCGTACGATGCATACGGCATCGCAGGATAAAGACGTTTACCATCCTTACCCACCCCATAGCGCAAAGCGCGATCAAACTCAGCCAGAGTCCAGTTGCCAATCCCCGTTTTTGGATCAGGGGTGATATTACTGGAGTAAATATTGCCGAGCATGGGAATCGGCATCTTCAAACCACCCGCAAAGGGCTGGCCTTTCGCCGTGCTATGACAAGCCACACAGTCGCCCGCCACAGCCAAGTAGGCCCCGCGTTGAACCAAGGCAGAATCATTGGGAACGTCGCCTGTCAGCGGACTGGCTTTGGCAGTGAGTAGCACCACGCCAATCACCACCAACGCCAGAATGACCAAGAAAAAGACATAAGTCAGAATTTTCTTCATGATCAGACCTCCTGCTTGATGGTATCAGCAATACGGATAGCAAGTGCCGCGATCGTCAAGGTGACATTCACCGTCCCGACACTCGCCATGGTCGAGCTACTGGAAATAAACAGATTGGGATGATCATGAGTACGGCACTGTCCATCCACCACAGAATCTTTAGGATCACTGCCCATGATGGTCGCGCCAGTGATGTGATTATTCGGCTGAAATTCATCATTAAATTTGACTTCGGTACCTCCCATCACTTTGGCCGCCGTCGCATAAAACTCACGGGTTTTTGCCGCGCCTTTTTTGACGTAATCATCAATCTGGTAATAAATTTCTGGGCGCGGAATTCCGAGCGCGTCCTTCTCAGTCTTACTCGGCACCAGTCGGTTGGCAGGATTGGGCAGGATTTCGTGAAAGGCATCAAACTCTACAAACCGCGCTGCACGATCACGGATGCGGGCATCTAGCTCTACAGGTTTCAATAGTTTGCCTTGCTCAAAGGCAAATTGCGCCTCCTGTTGAATCCTATTCATATTGGACATATGAATCTTCTTGGCGGACTCTTGCGCACGAAAAGCACCGTCACGATATCCGATCAAAGAAGTCATCTCTTGCGGGCCTCGCCCCGGCCAGAGCTCCTGATTCGCATAGAATGAAACACCAGTCCCCGGATGATCCATCAAGTTACGCCCGACCATATCCGAGCTGTTCGCCACACCATTGGGGAAGTCATGGCTGGTAGAAATCAAAAGGAGTTTCGGGGTTTCAATACCATTGGCAGCAACTACAAAATATTTGCCTTCGACACGATGCTCGCCGCCTTGTGGGTCTTTATACAGCGCCGCGACAATCTTATTCTTCGCACCCACTTCAAGCTTATAAACTACCGCTTCTGCGATCAACTTCGCACCTGCTTGCTCAGCTTTTTCAGCATGAACGATACCGCTGTACATCGCTCCAATCGGACAGATCGGCATACAGTTATTATTACCACAGCATGTCGGGCGCCCGTCATAAGGTCGGCTATTCCGTGCGACCGGTTCCACCACAATGTTATAGGCAGGATCATGGCTATTTAAAATATCCATCGCCGTTTTTTCATTGTACGACAGCGGTAAAGGCGCCATTGGATAAGGCTTTGAGCGGGGGGAACCATAGTCATAGTCCTGACGTCCCCATACACCCAATTCAACTTCGGCTTGATAATAATACGGCTCGATATCTTCATATTGAATCGGCCAATCGCGCCCGACGCCATAAACACTCTTTTCTTTAAAATCATTCGGTAGAAAACGCCAAGCAGAACCGGCCCAATGCCATGTCGTGCCACCAACAATCCTTAAGTACTGCTGATAAAACGGATCTGGGCCTTTTTGAATCAGGTAGTTGTTGGGTGGGTCATATTCAGGATGAGGTGCTGCAGCGTGTGAGGGGTAACACTGGGTATTATCATATTTATTGGGTTGATTGCGGAATCGCTCGACTGTCTGCCAGCGCGGCACACGCGGTCCTGCTTCAAGTAAGATCACAGACTTCCCCGCTTGTGCCAGCCTGTGCGCGACCAAGGAACCACCCACACCAGAGCCGATCACGACCACATCCGCTTGTAAAGTATCACTCATGATTAGACACTCCGTGTGGCTGGTTTTTCAGCCCAAAAGCCGGGCTTGTTCAGGCAATAGCTGCGAATCACCAGTATGTCGCTTGCAACGGTGAACATCAGGGCTTGCTCGTAGGTAATCACTTGTTTATTGACTGTACCCAGATACCATGCTTCCAATATTTGCAATGCAAGCTCTTGTTGAGCGGCATCAAGCGTACCGCCAGCAAGTGCAGCACTTAGCGGCTGTAGTTGGCTTTGAAAGCTGAGGTTGTTTTGCGTAAATGCAGTGAGAAAGCGCTGACCGACTTCCGGATCAAGCTGTTGCCGTTCCGTTAGCGCTTTGGAGAGGGTCATAAATGCACTCAATCCGTCGGTATTGGTGGACTCCGCGAGAGACTGGAGGGTCACCGAACCCGATAAGCCACCCACAACAAGCAGTAATGTCGCTTGTAACCACTGTCGTCGATTTAGCTTCGGTTCAAGGGATGAGGGGGCAATGTCGTGAGTGTTTTCTGCGTCTCCAGAAGCATCGTTTTTTTTCATCTGGGCATCCTTTTTCACAATGGCGATTAGCTTGTTATGTTTGAGAACCGTTGAACAAAATCTCCACTTACAAATAACCATAAAAGATAATCAGAATCTACAAAAGCTTTGTAATAAATTAAATATGAAAAATACAAATTAAACAGCACAATGATAACCATTCCTATTAAGAACATTAATGCTCAATAATATCGCCACAATCACTACTTATTATGATATTAATAATCTGAACAAGCATAATCACGCGTATAAGAATTTCAATCAAACATCGCAATCCATCCATTTGAAGTATTGGAGTCGGCCATGAAATCATCCTTCACTGTTCTGGCGACCATCGTGGGGCTCTTTACAACCGCAGCCCATGCACAGGATGTCAAGCTTGCAGATGACATTCAGAATCGTCCTTATTTATTAGGTGATTGGGGTGGATATCGATCGCATCTCGCCGATCAAGGTGTTCAATTCAACCTCGGTTACACCAGCGAAGTTGCCCATAATTTCAGCGGAGGCAAACAGCATGACACCCGCTATACCGACCAGTTTGCCATAGGTACGACGCTTGATCTCAACCGATTATTGGGCTGGAATGGCGGGACATTTCAACTCACCTATTCGCATCGTAATGGCCGCAACTTAAGCAGTGATGCCGATCTTGGCACGCTACAACAAGTGCAGGAAGTCTATGGCCGCGGGCAGACATGGCGTCTGACTCAGTTTTGGTTTAACCAAGATTTTATGGATGGGCTGGTACAATGGAAGATCGGTCGTGTGACTGTGGGAGAGGATTTCGCCAACTTCTCGTGTGATTTTCAAAACCTCACTTTTTGTGGTTCACAGCCCGGTAATATCGTTGGCAGCTATTGGCTCAACTGGCCCGTCAGCCAATGGGGCTCACGTCTGAAGATCAAAACGACACCAGATACTTATATTCAACTCGGCGTGTATCAAGTCAATCCCACTTATGCCCGTGATGACTACGCGGTGAAAGATGGCTGGAAACTGGATAATCCCGATGGGACTAAAGGGGCCCTTATTCCTTTGGAGTTTGGCTGGTTGCCTAAAGTGAATCAGCTTTCCGGTAGCTATAAACTAGGCTTTTGGTACAACAATGCTGGCGGTCCCGATCTTTACCTCAATCAAGCAGGTCAACCGCTTGGATTGTATGGCGGTGACGCATCACAGCGCGACAGTCGCTCAGGTGCCTATATTAATTTTGCCCAGCAAGTGACGGGAAAATCAGATAGCGAAGGTGCAACGGTATTTTTGAACGCTACAGCGGCAGATCGTGAGACCTCTGCAAATGATCATCAGATTGCGCTGGGAATGGAATATAAAGCACCATTTAATCGAGTAGATGATATGGTGGGCCTTGCACTGGGTGCAACGCATATTAATGGCCGACAAACCGCATATCAGCAAGAATATAATACGACTCATCTGAATACAGGCGCAGATGTAGGACGGGGTTATGAATATGCAACCGAGTTCTTTTATAGCTGGGCGCCGCTTCATTCCGTCGCATTTAGACCTAATTTACAATACGTTATAAACCCCGGCGGTCTTGCAGATAATAAAAATGTATTTGTACTGGGCTTAAAAACGATCATCACCTTATAAACTGATTTTATTATTTTTAAAATGACGGACTCAAGCATTTAAACTTTTTGCTTGAGTCGATCACGTAAAATAAATTTCTGTAGTTTCCCCGTTGATGTTTTTGGAATCTCTCCAAACTCATACCGCTTCGGCACCTTAAAGCGTGCGAGATGTGCGTAACAATGCTCGCGGATCGCATCGACACTCAACGAACTTCCTTGCTTCAACTCAATAAAGGCACAAGGAACTTCGCCCCACTTTTCATCGTCCATCGCTACCACCGCTGCTGCCAGTACCGCCGGATGACGATACAAGGCTTCTTCGACTTCAAGTGACGAGATATTCTCACCACCTGAAATGATCACGTCTTTTGCACGATCTTTAATCTTGGCATAGCCATCCGGCTGACAGACCGCTAAATCCCCAGAATGGAACCATCCACCAGAGAATGCCTCTGCCGTGGCTGCTGGATTCTTCAAGTAACCTTTCATGACCAGATTACCTCGAAACATGATTTCGCCCATGGTTTCCCCATCGACTGGCACAGGGTGCAAGGTCTGTGGATCTAAAACAGTCATCGCCTCCTGAAGTGGTGAATTGAATCCCTGCCTACCATGTTTATCCGCTTGCTCGGCAATAGACAGATCGTCCCAGCCCGGCTGTGCAGCGCAGAGTGCGGATGGACCATAGGTTTCAGTCAAACCGTAGGTATGCGTAATCCCGAACCCAAGTTCTCGCATGCCAGCAATAATCGCTGCTGGAGGCGCAGCTCCGGCAATCATCGCCTCTACAGGATGATCGATGTAGACTCGATCTTCAGGACGCGTATTGATCAGCATCGTGTGCACGGTCGGCGCACCGCAAAAATAGCCGACCTGATGTGCTTTAATCAGTTTAAAAATCAAGACAGGGTCAACCTTGCGCAAGCAGATACTTGTGCCACCATTCGCAGCAATGCTCCATGGAAAGCACCAGCCATTGCAATGAAACAGTGGCAACGTCCAGAGAAACACCGCACGTGCAGGCATACTCCATGCCACAATATTTCCGACTGCGTTCAAGTAAGCGCCGCGATGATGTGAGACGACCCCTTTGGGGTTACCCGTTGTACCCGAGGTATAGTTAAGGCTGATGGCATGCCACTCATCCTCAGGCAGTTGCCATACGAACTCAGGATCACCATGTTCAACCAGCGCTTCGTATTCATCGGAATCAGCGTCTATCGGTCCTGAAATAGCAACCGCAGGATCTGCAACATTGATCACCCAAATTTCCCGCTCAATCAACTTAAGTGCATCCAAGGCCAGTTCCGCAAACTCAGGGTCGACTAGGAGTACTTTGCTATCAGCATGCTCTAAAATAAACGCGACAGTTTGACTATCCAAACGGGTATTGATGGTATTTAAGACGGCACCCGTCATAGGGACCGCAAAGTGCAGCTCCAACATGGCGGGCACATTGGGAAGCAAGCATGAAACCGTATCATTATGCCCAACTCCTCGGGCAGCCAACTGACTTGCAAACTGACGACAGCGTTGGTAAGTGGCAGCCCATGTGATACGCCGGTCACCATAGACGATAGCCGCTTGATCCGCATAAACCCGCGCAGCGCGAGGTAAAAAACTCAAAGGAGAAAGTGCCACAAAATTAGCAGGGGTCTTGGGAAAGTCATCGTAGGGATGCGTCATAACACTGTCCTATTTTTTTACTTCTTACGTCAAAAAATCCATTTTCAACAAGCTTACTCCATACTCACGATGGCATAAGCTGGTGCTAGAGCATGACTCACTTTCAACCGCAGACTGTAGGTGTTTTTTTATAATGCGTTGGACATCGTGTTGAGATTAAGCTCAGCAGTAAAGACTTAAGCACGCAATACCTCGCCCGTAATCGCATCACGAATCAAGCTCGGCTGGGTCGCTCCATCTGTTTGACCATCCAAAATAAAAACGAGTTGATTAAAATACTGCTCAACCATGGCTGAATCCAAAGCCGAAGGCTCACCACTCGGATTAGCGCTGGTCGAAACAATCGGGCGACCAAATGCACGGCACAAATCTCGGGTTTGAACATGGCGCGTCACACGAACCGCCACACGATCATGCGCACCGCTGATCCAGATCGGCACGTCATCAGTTAACGGCACCAGCCATGTCGTGGCACGGGATGTCGGGTCAAGCCAGCTTTCGATCACGACTTTACGCTGCTCACCCGTGAGTTTCTCCAAAAAAGGATTCACTTGAGCTTCGTCTGCAGCGACAAGGATCAACCCTTTGCTAACTGGTCGATCCTTTAACTTCAGAAGCGCCTGCACAGCAGCTTCATTCCACGGATCACAGCCTAAGCCCCATACAGATTCTGTGGGATAAGCAATGACTTCCCCTTGCTCTAAAGCAGACACGGCGGATGCGATAGCAGATACAGAAGTGATTGCAGAATGATTCGTCATACTCGGCACCGTTGATAAAGACCATTGACTTGGACGACTTGCCCCATCAGCTCAAGTTCCATCAGAAAGCCTGACAGGGTCGCAACATCAATCCCTGAGCTGTCCACTAAACTATCGATACTTTGACCCTGCCAATCTAAATGAGCCATCAGCGGTTGTAAATGAGCATCGAGTGGTTGAGCAGGTTCTACGGGTTGCGCTACAGCCGACTCAAGCGAGCTCGATAACAGTGGATTTCGCGATAGATTTAAATCTTCCAAAATATCAGCCACACTCGTCACCAGCCGTGCACCATCACGAATCAATTGATGACAGCCAGCAGCTTGTTCATTAGCAATATGACCAGGAATGACTAAAACATCACGTCCCTGTTCAGCTGCCAGTCTTGCCGTGATCAGGGAACCACTTTTTAATGCAGCCTCCACAACCAGTACCCCAAGCGAGAGTCCACTGACGATGCGATTACGCCTCGGGAAATGGTGTGCCAGTGGTTCTGTTTTTGGCGTAAATTCAGAAAGGATTAACCCGCCCTCAGCCACAATCTGATTGAAGAGCGACTGGTGCGCAGAAGGATAACAAAGATCAATCCCTGTCCCCAATACTGCAATCGTTCTACCGCCGCCAGCCGCTAGTGCACCGCGATGACAATCCGCATCAACCCCATGCGCCAGACCACTTGTAATCCAAATCCCAGACTGTGCAAGCTCACGCGCAAAATCAAATGCAATCTTGCGTGCAGAAGGTGATGGCTTACGCGTACCCACCAGCGCCAATTGGGGTTGGTTTAAGCAACCAATATTGCCTTGGTAAAATAAAAATGGAGGAGGATCAGTAATTGTTGCCAAGAGCTTCGGGTATTCAGGCATTTTCTCATAAAGCAAATGAAAGTCACCCTGTTCTATGGCTCGAATGGTCTGATGATATTGCTGACGAATCGCACCGTTAACCTTCCAATCAGATAAGCGCTTTAAATGCGAGGCATGGACTGAAAGCACCTTCCAATCACCGGCAGATGCAGCCAATGCTTGTTCAGCCGAGTTGAAATGGGCGATGAGACCACGCCAAGTCACGATAGAATGATTAACCACATACCACAAAGCCAGCTCATAGAGCCAGCTTTGGGATGTATGTGAGAAATGGATTTCCGTCTGAAAATTTGAGAGGTTGTGCGTAGAAATAAGTTTGTTTTCCGTAAAGTGCAGTTGTTGTAAACTTTGCCGAGGCAGAAGTCTACAACGCTCAAGTTTCTAATCAGTCTTGTGACTCACTTAGTCCCCTGTCGATACAGGTGGACGCAGCTCATCGCCAGTCTTAATTGTGCCATTCGATTCGAGCACAATTGCATAGCTCAACTTAGCAAAAGTGCGGAAAACCATCGCCAGACCGGCACGCTCACTCGGTAAACGGACGAGCTGACCATCGTGCGAATCTTGGACCAATGCACCGCGACGGTAGATTGCAAACACTTGGCCTACTGCTACGCCCTCACGCTCACCGCGATTCAGTGCAATGGTGCTGTTCACTGCTGCCGTATCGATACCATCCAATACGCGGATCAAGCGTCCAGGTGCAATATTCTCTGAATTGGTCGGATAGAAAACGCCAGGCTCATTACTTACAGCTTCAGGTAAAACTTTGTCATCCGCACGGACTTCTTGCTGAACGCTATCCGTAAGCTCAATAGTTGAGACATCACTGTTTAACGCTGTAGCGGTGCCACGTGCAATTAAGCGGGCTTCGTAACCCAATATTTCTTTGGTCTCTGGATCCACATAGGCTTCGCCTGCACGGTAGATACCATAGCTGTCACCCACAACCAAGTTGCCACCACGAACATACACCGTATCCCCTTTGCCTGCAATCACATGGCGGTCTTTGGTTGCCAAGACATAAGGTGCTTTTTTCAATGTGCTGGCACTGACCACATCGGCATTGATTAACCAGCTTTTGATCGCGCTTAAGGGAACTGCGGGTACCGCAACATTTAAAGGATCAATATGAATCTTTGGTTGTAACTTCACAGTATTCAGATTATCTTCAGGTGAACCATTCATACGGCGCTCTACGCCCACACAGCCATCACCCATGTCCACGCCAACTACTTTATGTCCTTTGATCACGCACAGAATCAAACGATCACCGGGATAGATCCAATGTGGATTTTTCACTTGAGGATTGACCGCCCAGATTTCTTTCCAGCGCCACGCATCTTTTAGATACTTGCCAGAAATATCCCAGAGGGTATCGCCTTTTTTGACAATATAGGTGTCCGGTGCATCCGCACGTACGCTTGGTGCTGGATTGTTTTTAGCAGAAGCCAGCATTGGCATGCCAAGACCTAAGGTCACTGCCAAGACGATTTTTGTCAGTCGGCTTTTGGTCATAAAAGTCGAACGTGATATCAGTGCTTGTGTGTGATGTGATGCTGGTCCAGCAAGAGGTGCAGCTTGTGTAGATAAACCTTGTATAGAATCCTGCGCACATGCAGATGTAAACACGCTCATTATCATTTCCCTATAAAATAGATCGCACGTTCAGGCTATACTGCCTGTCAGTCCCCTGTCAGTATTTACAATAAGCGTTTATACATCTTAAGTCTAGTGTGCATAGACGGTTAATTGCAGATCAGCACAGAATTTTTTCGTTTCATCTGAGAGACACGTCACATAATCAAACCTTCGCGTAAACTCTGCGAAGTTTTCACCAAAATGTACATTTCATCCCGCGCAGGAAAGCGCTAAAATATCGCAATATTATAGATAGCACATTAACTTGCCGTTATCACCGCAAGAGGAACACAATTCATCATGGCACTACTCCCGATTTTACATTTTCCTGACCCAAGACTCAGGACCAAAGCGAAGCCCATTCTTGAGGTCACGGATCAGATCCGTACACTTGCAGCAGACATGCTGGAGACGATGTACGCTGCACCGGGAGTGGGTTTGGCTGCGACTCAGGTGAATCAACACATTGAGCTGATCGTCATTGACGTCTCTGAGACCAAAGATCAACCAATGGTTTTCATCAACGCAAAAATCACACCGCTGACTGAAGAACTGGTCCCTTATGAAGAAGGTTGTTTATCAGTACCGGAATATACGGATAGTGTAAACCGCCCTGCCCGTATCCGCATTGAAGCCCTCGACCTTGACGGTAAAGCTGTAAAGATTGATGCGGATGGTCTACTTGCCGTATGTATCCAACATGAAATGGATCATTTAAGCGGTAAACTGTTTGTAGATTACCTGTCTCCGCTTAAGCGCCAACGTATCAAAGACAAACTGGTCAAACGTGAACGTGAAAAAGTGCGTGTGCGGTAATCTGGCCTTGCCGGTAATCCATCCGATAGAACGGTTACGTTGTCATTTAGAGTCGTGTATGATCAACATATACGCTTAAAAACAATAGCCTATCCGTTTATAAGGAAGATCGATGATGGAACGCGATGCTGTAATGACAGACCCCAAAGAGAAACTTGCACGCCAAAGAGAAGCCTATATCCGTCTGCGGATGCGTCAGATTAAAGTTTGGAACATGGTGGGTTGGTTGTTTTGGGTATTTCTAGCAGTGGCTTGTTATTGGCTGTATCAGCAAAAACCTTTGTACCTCGATCCTTCCTTATTGGCGAATCAAGTACAAGTAGGCAAGATGCCTAGTAACGAGATGGCACAACTTGCAGCTTTAGGTGGGCTCTTGTTTTGGGCATTTATTGCATTATTGGCTGGGTTTATCTTTCAAATCTACACAGCCATGTATAGTGAACGCAAATTGATACGTCTCTTTGCAGCGCTGCATGCCGATGATCTCAAGCAATATGAACCCCGTGTGGAAATTAGCGATGTAACATCGCCCAATGGCTCACAATCTTAATGGTCATTAATGACTAAAATCTCGTATTATAGAGACGGTCGTCATCCATCAGATTCATTTAATTCAGCCTTTTCATTTATTGAGTTTTAGTTGTCATGCCTTTAGATAACTTATTTGACAGTAACCGAGCTTGGGCAAAAGAAACTGTCTCCCGTGATCCCGAATTCTTTAGTCGTCTGGTCAATCAGCAAACCCCAAAATATTTGTGGATTGGCTGCTCCGATAGCCGCGTCCCTGCCACTGAACTCGTGGGACTGGCACCCGGTGAAATGTTTGTTCATCGCAATGTTGCAAATCAGGTGATTTGTACCGACTTCAACTGCCTATCCGTCTTACAATTTGCAGTGGATGTTTTGAAGGTGGAGCACATTATCATCGTGGGACATTATGGCTGCGGTGGTATTCAGGCTGCACTCGCCAATACCCGTCTGGGTCTCATCGATAATTGGCTGCAACATATTCAAGACACTGCACGCAAATACGCAGAAGTGCTGGCTGCATTGCCTGAATCTGAGCGTGTATCTCGACTTTGCGAACTCAACGTCCGTGAACAAGTCTTGAGTGTCGGGCAAACTACGATTGTTGAAGATGCATGGGCCCGTGGACAAAAGCTTGAAGTTCATGGCTGGGTGTATAGCTTAGAAAATGGCTTGCTGCAGGATCTCAAACTGACGTTGACTCATCCTGAACAGCTCGAAGCGGCCAACTTAGAAGCCCGTCGCCTGGCTGCACCCGACTAATGTGACCGAAGTAACAACACCTGTCACATTCCTACATTAAACTGACCTAAAAATAGTAGCACGAACCCCGATCAACGGGATTTGTGCGCTGTTCGTCAATTAATGTTTTAGATTGTCGATTTTTTAGCAAATTGACATGCAGTTATGCTTGAATCTCATCGTCTATAACTATATCTTTGGCGGACTTAGCAAGACCTGCAAAACGGTGCTATTTACACCATAGCAAACGAGCAGCAAAAAGGTGTTTCTGAGCCATCCTCAGGACTATTTTTTCATTTTATTGAGTTGATCCACCATGAACCTGAATAACTATTGCTCCCCCGCCGAGTGGACCAAAATTCAAGAGTTTTCCCAAGGTAAAGAAACGCCTTTTCTGGTGGTCGACTTGGAAATCATTCGTCAAAAGTACAAAGAGCTCACAACCTGTTTCCCGAATGCAAAAGTTCACTACGCATTGAAGGCAAACCCAGGTGCGCCCGTTGTTAAATTGCTGAATGAGCTCGGTTCAAGTTTTGATATCGCCTCAATTTTTGAATTGAACCGCGTCCTTGAGTGCGGCGTGACCCCTGATCGCATTTCTTATGGCAACACCATTAAGAAAGCAGCGCATGTAAAGTATGCCTATGAAAAAGGCGTGCGCTTGTTCGTCACCGACTCAAAAAACGATTTGCAAAGCATCGCGGACAATGCACCGGGCTCTAAAGTATTCGTACGGATTCTGGTTGAAGGCGGCGAAACTGCGGAATGGCCACTTTCCCGTAAATTCGGCTGTCACCCAGACATGGCGCTCGACCTGTTGGTTCAAGCCAAACTGCTCGGCCTGATTCCTTACGGTATTTCATTCCATGTCGGCAGTCAGCAAAAAGACATCGCGGTTTGGGATGCTGCACTGTCTAAAGTTAAATACATGTTTGACTGGATGAAGTACGAAGAAAACGTCACCCTGAAAATGATCAACATGGGCGGTGGTTTCCCAGCCAACTATATTTCTGAAGTTAACCCGATTCAGACTTATGCTGAAGAGATTGCGCGTTATCTGCATGATGACCATGGCGATGAAGTGCCAGAAATCATTCTTGAACCAGGTCGTTCACTCGTGGGTGAGTCAGGCGTACTCGTTTCTGAGGTGGTGTTGATCTCTCGCAAATCACGTACTGACTTGAAGCGTTGGGTTTACCTCGATGTTGGTCTCTTCCAAGGCTTGATCGAAACACTGGGTGAATCAATTAAATACCCAATCTACACGCCAAAAATGGAAGACAAAGAGAAAGAAGGCGGCGTTGTGCTCGCAGGCCCAACCTGTGACTCAACCGACATCATGTATGAAAACGTCGACTACCAATTGCCATTGAATCTGGCTGTCGGTGACAAAATCTACTGGTTGACCACAGGTGCCTACACCAACTCGTACTCATCTGTTGAATTTAATGGCTTCCCGCCTCTTGCAACCTACTACTTAGACTAATCCTCTACTAAAAGTAGTTTGCCCAAAGATCAGACAACGCGTTTAAACGGTTGTCTGATTTTTTTATACAAAAACCCTGCGTATAAATTGACAAAACAGCCATTACGCTTAAGCCAAACTTTGTTATGCTCAGTCTTTGCCATGCTCTCAAAGCACTTGAATGGATGCATAGATGAAGACAATTTTAATCGCAAACCAAAAAGGCGGCTGTGGTAAGACCATGACCGCAATCACGCTGGCCTCTGCGCTGGCTGCACGTGGAGAGAAAGTCGCACTAGCAGATGCCGATCCACAAAAATCCTCACTTCAATGGCTGAAACGCCGACCTGAAAGTGCTCATCCGATTATTAGCCTAGACTGGCGTAATGAAAAAACGATCGGTGAAGTGCCCAAGCGTACAGATTGGCTCATCATTGATGCGCCCGGTGCATTGAATGGCGACCATGCTGAGCAGTTAATCGCAGAAAGTCATGCGATCATTACGCCAATCCAGCCATCATTCTTTGATATTGACAGTACTCAGCGTTTTTTAAAGAATATCGACGACATCAAACGCGTGCGTAAAGGAAAAGTCCAAATTCACCTATTGGCCAATCGTGTTCGAGCGCAATCTGCAACTAACAAACAACTACAAGAATTCTTTAAGTTACTGGGCCAAGATCCCATCGCATGGATCACCGAGCGTAGCGCCTATCCACAGCTTGCGGGCCAAGGGCTAACCATTTTTGATCATCAACAAAAACTCTATCAGACAATGCAAGCGCAATGGCATCCAGTTCTTGCAACCATCAGTCACTCTTATGCCTGAGTGACTGATTTTCCCGATCTCAATGTCTCTTCTTGCCATAGATCAGTGGGGTCTTTATCTCTATTTTGTTGTATGGATCCTTACCCCTGTGCAACACCATAGAGTCTTTCGATGAATACCTTTGAATCTTTGCAAGCAGGAACGACAACGGAGCAAGCACTAGCACTCTATGACTCACTAGATCCCGTTGATCTGGATTTTATGCTGGGCCGCTGGTATGGTTCTGGTTTCCCAACTCAGCATCGTATGGATGGTTTACTAGAAGCCTATGGCTGGTATGGCAAGGAATTTCACGACAATGACCAAGTCGACCCCATGCTGTTTAAAAACGGTAATGACCAAATTATATGCATCAATCCTGAGCGTATTCCGTTATGGCTCCTCACCTCAAACTTCCCTGCTCCTAAATCGGCTCTGGCCGGGCGCTTCTTCTCGGCGCTGATGCCGCTCTTAAAAACACAAAAGCCAAAAGCCCACCTGCGTATGACCGAATTTCGTGGCAAAGTCTCTGCCACCATGATCTATAACGGACACCCTATTCACGACGTCTTTCGTAAGGTCGATGACAATACACTCTTGGGTATGATGGATCTGATTGGTATGACACAACCTTTCTTTTTTGTATTAAAAAGAGATTGAAAAACTTCGCCTTTTTAAATAACGGATCGGTATGATTCAAGGACAAGATTTCACACATACTCAGGTTGATGATGAAACTCGCAAATAAGCCAACAAAAAGCACCACAAACGCTCTTTTTGACGTGGCTTTTCAATATAATCAAGGGTACTGAACCCTCTATGGATAGAGTGATATGAACAACACGAATAACACAACTACTGCAGCATCACGTGATGCTGAATACGACTACATTGTCATTGGGGGTGGTTCTGCAGGCAGTGTACTGGCAGGACGGTTGACCGAAGATCCGAGTTTATCACTATGTCTTCTTGAAGCAGGTGGCGGCGGTAATAGCTGGATGGTCAATACACCAGTCGGCGCAGTAGTCATCATGCCGACCAAAATGAATAACTGGGCGCTCGAAACCGTACCGCAAGCCGGTTTGAATGGGCGCAAAGGCTATCAGCCGCGAGGTAAATGCTTGGGTGGCTCTTCTGCAACCAACGCGATGGCTTATATCCGCGGTAACCGCAAAGATTATGATCAGTGGGCGGCTCTGGGAAATACAGGCTGGTCCTATGATGAAGTCCTTCCCTATTTTAAAAAAGCGGAAAATAACGAACGCATCCACAATGAATTTCATGGTCAAGGCGGACCACTGAATGTCAGTGAACTCAGAACTGACAATCCCTTACAACAAACCTACCTCGCAGCAGCCCGTGAAGTCGGCTATCCACTCAATGATGATTTCAATGGTGCTGAGCAAGAAGGTTTAGGCATTTACCAAGTCACGCAGATCAATGGTGAGCGCTGTAGTGCTGCCAAAGGCTATTTATTTCCACACATGGATAAACGCCCCAATCTGCACGTAGAGATCAATGCACTCGCACAACGCATTATTTTTGAAAATGGTCGTGCGGTCGGTGTCGAATTTAAGCAAAATGGCGTAAAGAAAACGATCCGAGCAACCCGAGAAGTCATCGTATCAGCTGGAGCATTTCAATCTCCACAACTGCTGATGGTTTCAGGAATTGGCGATCGGGCTGAACTTGAAGCACAGGGGATCCCCGTGATTCACCACTTGCCGGGCGTGGGCAAAAATCTACATGACCACCCTGACTTTGTGTTCGGCTACAAATCCAACAATACTCAAGATAGCTTCGGACTTTCTGTTGGCGGTTCTTTCCGGGTACTGGGTCAGATTCAGCAGTACCGTAAAAACCATACGGGCATGATCTCCAGTAACTTCGCAGAATGCGGCGGCTTCCTGAAGACCAAACCGAGTCTCGACATTCCTAATGTTCAGCTTCACTTTGTCATTGCGCTCGTCGATAACCATGCCCGTACCATGCACCTCGGTCATGGTATTTCTTGCCATGTGTGTCTGCTCAATCCGCGTAGCCGGGGTACGGTGAAACTGAGTGGTCCGACAATGGATGATCCACTACTGATTGATCCTAACTTCTTGGGTGATCCTGCTGATGTCGAAGATATGGTTGATGGCTTTAAGATGACCAAGAAGCTGATGGACGCCAATGCGTTTAAAGACACCATCACCAAAGATCTCTTTACGGCCGATGTAAAAACCGATGATGACATTCGTGCTGTACTGCGTGCACGGGTCGATACGGTCTACCATCCTGTGGGCAGTTGTAAAATGGGTACCGATGAGATGGCCGTCGTAAGCCCTACTCTCAAAGTCTATGGCGTAGCAGGATTACGCGTAATTGATGCATCGATTATGCCTGCTGTGGTGAACGGCAATACCAACGCCCCAACCATCATGATTGCCGAAAAAGCGGTCGATATGATTCGCGCAGGGCTTTAAAAGCAATAAGGAAAAAGCCTTCTTTCGAGAAGGCTTTTTTTCTTTAATAGCATAGCTATACCTTAACTCTAATCACATTCATATTTGCCAATCTCTGCCTGACAAAAATCTCAATGGCATTGAAATCCAGAATCATCGCTCACATTCCTTTAAGGAAAAACAATTCTTGCCTGCTGTAAACACTCAATCAATCGTTCAACATCCTCATCCAGATGCGCAGCAGAGAGGGTAATGCGTAGCCGACTGGTGCCGACTGGTACTGTCGGTGGACGGATGGCAACTGCCAATACCCCTTGCTCCTCCAGCCACTTCGAAATCGCCAACGCCCGATCGGCGGCACCAATGATGATTGGTTGGATCGCCGTCTGACTATCTGTCAACAGCCAACCTTGCTCGATGAGCGCAGTACGTAGCCGCACAATATGCGCCGCCAGTTTTGTGCGGCGCCAACTTTCACTTTCAATCACGTCCAGTGCAGCCAAAGTCGCTGCCGCAAGCAATGGCGGCGTTGCTGTGGTAAAACAGAATGTCCGAGCTCGGCTCTGCAAGAATTCAATGAGTTCGTCAGAACCCGCCACAAATGCACCAAAGGTGCCAACCGCTTTGCCCAGTGTTGCCATATAAACATCGACTTTTGGCAGCGGTGTAGCACGTACCGCAAAACCATGTGCATCATCAATCATCAGCGCCGCTTGATATTGATCCGCAAGATGTCGAAGCGGCTCAAGCTGAGCTTCTGTGCCATCCATGCTGAACACTTGATCGGTCGCAATAAGCTTTAATGGTGAAGTATCGCTTGCGAGCCAATGCTCAAGTACGACTAAGTCTTGATGCGGATAACGACGATGTACAGCACCCACTAAGCGGGCACCATCAATTAGTGAAGCATGATTGAGCTTATCCTGATAGACCGTGCTTTTAGGCGTTAAGAGTGCATCCAGCACACCCATATTTGCCATATAACCGGTAGAAAACAGCAACGCACGCGGATAGCCACTCATCAAGGCCAATCGAAGCTCCAATTGCTCATGGAGTTCAGTATGACCCGTGATCAAATGCGCAGCGCCAGCGCCTATGCCATGTTGGTTAAGCGTCTCCACCACGGCATCACGCAGTGCATAATGATCAGCGATTCCGAGATAATCATTGCTAGAAAAATTCAGAAACTCTTTGCCACCTCGCCAGATACACGGCGTGACTCCATGGGAGAGTGCACGCGGAGTACGCTTGAGGGACTGCGCTTGTAGACTAGCCAGTTGTTCAGAGAGATTAAAAGCATTGAGCGTCATATCAAGTTCTACAGGCTGATGAATACTGGCTCAACAATCAATATGTGATTTTGAGCGTTGAAAAACAAAAATCCCCCTGTGATGCAGGGGGATTTTTTATACATCAAGATTGCAATTACGCACTCATCGCATCAAGCGCTGTGAGTTTTACATCAACACGTGGTGCTTCACGGTGTAAACCGAGTGTCTCAAATAAACGGTCATCGCGAGATGAATCGGCATTTGGTGTGGTTAAGAGCTTCTCACCATAGAACAGGGAGTTCGCGCCAGCCAAGAATGCCAAGGCTTGCTCGGAGTCGGTCAGCCCTTCACGACCTGCAGACAAACGGACATAGCTCTTGGGCATCAAGATACGTGCAACAGCGATGGTTTTAATCCATTCAATCACGGGTAGTTGTGGGGTATCACCTAGCGGAGTTCCCTCAACTGCAACCAGTAGATTCAGCGGCACAGATTCAGGATGCAAAGGTAAGGTGGACAGCTCATGCAGTAGACCCACGCGATCTTGACGTGACTCGCCGAGTCCAACAATACCGCCACTACACACTTTCATGCCTGAGGCACGCACATGGGACAAGGTATCCAAGCGGTCATCAAATGTACGGGTACGGATGATATGTGCATAGTGCTCACGAGAAGTATCCAGATTATGGTTGTAATAATCCAGTCCTGCTTCAGCCAAACGCTCTGCTTGATTGGAGGACAACATACCCAAAGTCATACAGGTCTCAAGACCCATAGCTTTGACTTCTTTGACCAGTTCCAGTACATAAGGCATATCACGCTCATGCGGATTACGCCATGCTGCGCCCATGCAGAAACGTGAAGCACCAGTATCACGTGCTGCTTTGGCCGCTTCTAAAACTTTTTCAATCGCGATTTTCTTTTCAGGAACGAGTGCGGTTTGGTGATGAGCGGATTGTGAGCAATAATCGCAATCTTCGGGGCAGTTACCAGTCTTGATGGAAAGCAGGGTGCTGACCTGAATCGCATTGGCATCAAAATGCTGGCGATGGACTGTTTGCGCCTGAAACATCAAATCATTGAAGGGTAAATCAAAGAGTGCCGCGATCTCATCGCGTGTCCAATCATTACGTAGCATCATTTCAACCTATCCTATTGCTGAAAAACAATCTAACCTGAATCTAACCGTTTTATGCAGAGCGTGCACGTGTAAAACGTGACTGCAACTTACGCGCATGTTTGAGCGCTGGCTTGACTTTGGCTAAGATCGGTTTCGGAATCTTTGGCACAATCATTTTTGAAGCTTGGTTAAACCACATCAGCAAACTAAAGTCGCCTTCCATTTGTACCGAGCCATCTTGCATGCCGGTCATAAATGCTGCTGGATTGCCTTGCTTGAGAATCTGTATCGCTGTTTCACCATCCTTAAAACGCAAAGTGAAATCTGGTTTTGGTGCAAGGCCGCTGGCCATAGTGACCTGATTATTCAGCACGGTAAAATTACGGGCGATGCCGTCTTGCGATTCAATCTGAATGGTGAACGAACGATTTTCTAAAATCGTTTTAAATTCTGGACTGGTATACGCCAATTGAATCATGCGTAGCCCTAAACCCGCTAACAACAAATCAAACGGATGTGTAGATAGATTGAGCAATGGTAGTTGAACGACAGGAAGAGTCATAGTAGAAGCTCGCATGGAGGATATAAATTGGCATATACACATAGTGCTTGATCAAAAAATTGAGATGCCGATGTTTAAAAATATAAAATACAGTCTCAATGAGACTCATCATAAACACGATGCATTGATGCAATGCAACCTGTCGAAAACACAAACGGCATTCACTTTAGCACCAGTTGTTTGTGCTGTCACTGGCATAAAGACCAAAAACAGTCGGCTTTTGTCGATAAGCTAGGTGAATTACGAGATGAAAGACGATAAGCAAGAATCTTGCCGTAATCAAACCGTAACAATATTCGTTGTAATATTACTGTCATTATTAGTTTGACGTTGCTTTTGGATATTGTTTAACTGTCGTTAAACCTAAAAACATCCAAAACGATTGTCACGATCTGGTTATCACGCATTGCACTGGGCAGTGTGTTACCAGCAAATGGATCACAGAAACCATGACAGACCGTATTTTAATTGTTGATGACGAAGCTCCCATTCGTGAAATGATTCACACAGCGCTTGATCTCGCAGGCTTTGACTGCGTGCAAGCCGAAGATGCCCGTACCGCACATGCCATTATCGTCGATCAGCGGCCAGCCCTTATCCTGCTCGACTGGATGATGCCAGGCAGTATGAGCGGGATTGAACTTTGCCGCCGCTTAAAGAAAGATGAGTCCCTATCAGAAATACCCGTCATTATGCTGACCGCTCGCGGAGAAGAAGACAATAAAGTGCAAGGCCTTGACGCAGGCGCCGATGACTATATGACCAAGCCCTTCTCAACCCGTGAACTGGTTTCTCGCATCAAAGCGGTTTTGCGTCGTGCCAGCGCACTTAATGCAGACCGTGCCATCAACGCAGACGGCTTAACGTTGGATCCAGTGAGCCAGCGCATCAGTGTTGGAACGCATACCGTTGAAATGGGACCGACTGAATATCGCCTGTTGGCTTTCTTTATGACGCACCCAGAACGTGCATATACCCGCACTCAGATGCTCGATCAAGTCTGGGGCGGTAATGTCTATGTAGAAGATCGCACCATTGATGTGCATATTCGCCGTTTACGCAAAGTATTAGAGCCTCATGGCTTTGATCGGTTTATCCAAACGGTGCGTGGTACAGGCTATCGCTTCTCCACACGCATTGACTTGCAACCAGCAACATAAACCCATAAGGGCAGATCATAATGATTCACAGCGCCGCGCTGAAATCGGCTAAACTGCCCGCATGAGTAATTCAACGACCTCTTTATTAGACTTTGTCTATCAAGATTTATTACGTTTAATTGGGCTGGTGCTAATCTTTTTTTGCATCGGCTGGGTCGTTGGTATGCCTTGGCTGGCGGTCTTGCTGGCTTTGTTTCTGTTTTTACTTTTACAGTGGTACTCACTGTATCGACTCTATCGCTGGATGCAGCACACGCCCGATCAAGAGCCGCCTGAACTGGGTGGTGTCTGGTCTGCCCTACTGTACAACATCACCCGAATCCAAATCAGTGAACATCGCTCACGCAAAAATCTGCTGGGTGTCATCAGCCGTGCACAAACCTCTGTTGCGGCGCTTGAAGAAGCCGTGGTCCTGATTGATGCTAGCTCGCTAATTGAGTGGTGGAATCCTGCTGCAGAAAAAATACTGGGCCTAAAGTCTGGCGATCAAGGTCGCAACATCCTGAATTTCTGCCGGGCTCCAGAATTTGTCAGTTACTACCAACAAGGTAACTATAGCCAAGAGATTAAGCTTAAATCTTGGATCAATGAAGAGCGTTACTTCCAATGTAAGCTCACTCGCTTTGGACAAAATGATCGCTTGCTGGTCGCTTACGATGTTACCCGCTTACACAACCTAGAATTGATGCGCAAAGACTTTGTAGACAATGTTTCGCACGAGTTACGCACGCCGTTAACCGTACTGTCCGGCTATCTTGAAACCTATATGGATCAGGATGACCTTAACCCACGCTGGCGGCGTGGCTTTGAACAAATGCGCCAACAAACCACGCGCATGACTAACATTGTCAAAGACTTGCTGCTGCTATCGCGCTTAGAAAATAGCAGTGCGCAGACTGAACGCAAAGTCATTGATATGCCGTATTTATTGAATAAAATCTTTGATGATGCCCAAGCCTATAATGCTGAATTTAAGCACGAGTTGAATCTGGAGATCGAAAGCTTCCGCAGTATCCTCGGTGCTGAGCAAGAGCTGACCAGTGCGTTTACCAATCTCATTACCAATGCAATTAAGTACACCCCCAAAGGCGGCATCATCAGAGTACGTTGGTTTGATGATGGCGATGACTGCTGCTTTAGCGTGACGGACAACGGCATCGGCATTGAGTCACATCATATCAATCGTTTGACAGAACGGTTTTACCGTGTTGATAGTGACCGCAGCCGAGATACCGGTGGTACAGGACTCGGACTCGCTATCGTGAAACACGTCATGCTGCAACATGAGGGACGCTTGGAGATCTCCTCTAAGCGTGAGCAAGGTTCAACATTTCTATGCCGCTTCCCTAAAGAGCGACTGGTTGAATAATCACGTAACCCTCCCCCCCTCATAAAAAAAACCAGAGTCATATGCTCTGGCTTTTTAAATATCTAATCTTCAAATCAACATCAAAAGTCTGCTTTTAACACCACGCGATAGCGCGCTTTGCCACTTTTCACATGCTCAATGGCTTCATTGATCTGTGACATTGGGAACTCTTCGACTTGTGGCGCTATCCCATGGCGGGCAGCAAAATCAAGCATGGTGCGCAGCGCCCAAGGAGAACCCGTGGGTGAACCTGACACACTCTTCGCACCGCCAATCAAGCTAAAAGCAGGAACAGGGATCGGTTCTAGTACAGCACCAACCACATGCAGCGTGCCTTCTGGTGCAAGGGCTGAGAGATAAGAATTCCACTCCAGCGGTACATTCACCGTACTTACGATGAGATCGAGCGTGCCTTTGATTTTGGCAAGTTCAGCTTTGCTGCGGCTGGATACCACCTGATGCGCGCCCATTGCTTTGACTTCATCGACCTTTTCTGGATTCGAACTAAAGGCAGTAACTTCACAGCCCCAAGCCTTAAACAGTTTAATCGCCATATGACCTAAACCGCCAATGCCCACCACACCCACTTTATGAATCGGCAAGGTGTTGTGTTGCAGCAGTGGTGCGAATACCGTGATACCACCACAGAGCATCGGACCCATTTTGGCCGGATCAACATTGTCAGGTAGCGGAATCGCCCATTGCCAACTGGCACGGACTTTCTCGGCAAAGCCGCCATGATGACCAATGATCGTTGCAGTCGATGTTGCGCAGAGATTTTGTTTACCGTGGATACACGGATCGCAATATTGACAACTGTCGGCGGTCCAACCAATACCCACTGTTTGCCCGATTTCGAGTCCGCGGGCTTCAGCACCCAATGCCGTAATCTTTCCGATAATTTCATGACCACCGACAACGGGGTAAATACTATTGCCCCATTCGTTATCAATCACAGAAATATCAGAGTGACAGATTCCACAGTATTCAACTTTAACTTCAACTTCATGTGCTTTAAGCGCACCTGCTTCATATTGAAAAGCTTGTAAAGGTTGATTAGCCGCAAGTGCGGCATAAGCACGAATCGTCGTCATCACAGTTCCACTCATCCAATTTGAAGTGTTTGTTTTAGCCTCAAATCAATAAAAGATAAAGAGGACTCTTGTGACAACCAGAATCAGCCCTTCACCCCTCATCTCGCCAAGCGGCATACATTAAGCAGGGGATAAACAGTGATGATCTTTGGCTATATGCTTTTTGGACAATTGCCGCCAAAAACCCAATAACGCACGCGCTGTCATTTGCGGCACTTCGACCATGGGCAAATGCCCAACTTCACTGAAAATTTTCACCTCAGCTTGCGGAATAAGCTGTTTGAATACGGTGGCGCAAGAGGCATGCAGTATTCGGTCTTTCTCTCCCCACAGTACCAAAGTCGGCGAAGTAATATGGGCAATTCCTTCAAACATGGTCGGTGGTGCGTGCTCAAGCAACTGATGAAACATATGCTGGTTGATATGGCGTCTTGAAACCAGCTCTTGATACATCAAGGGCACCAATAGCGCCGTCAATGTCCAGCGGTTATAAGACATCACGGTACTCATCATGCGCACGACATCGGTCAGACGATGCGCAATCAAATGATTGTTCCCCTTTTTCAGCTCTTGCTCAAAATGCGTCGACTCGGAACCAAATACTCCTAACGCGTTCATGAGCGTTAAGCTGAGTATTTTTTCTGGGTGTCGCGCCGTAAACAGTGCCGCAATACCTCCTCCCATCGAACTACCCACGATATGAAACTGACTGGGCATATAGCGCCCAGTCCAATTATCGACGCGATCAAGCTGTTTTTCTAAGCTATATTGCTCAACATAGTTAAACTCACTCTCACCCCAACCCGGTAAATCCGGCACAAACACCCGATACCGTCGGGTTAAGTACGGCAGTAACAACACCCAATTTTCTTTACTCGAAGCAAAGCCGTGCAGTAGTAAGACAGGCTCGCCATGCGGATTACCACCTTCAAGCCAGACAATTTTTTGAGATTTAACGAAAGTACTGCGACGTTTCATACCTGTCGCGTAGCCTTGAACTTTACGCAGCAATGCGGTCGTGAGGCCTGACGGTTCCCAGTTTTTAAGGGCTTTGATATTGATGGGTTTAGGGTTGTTTTTTAAAGCCGATTGCAACTCATCAATAAACGACTCTACACTATTCTCTACGAAATCAGACATTCACTACGCTCCACATCTTGCTTAACCGCTCAAATGACACCTCCAATGAAGTGTCCGCTTAATCACAATTTGTAATATGATCAGACTGTATCTGAAAGCTTGAAGTAAGCGGTTAGCATTTTCTTCCAGATGGATGAAAGATTAGGCGCGGAATGTCAAGTGAGGCATATGACTTATTCAAAATAGGTTATTGCTCTTGGTATGATTCTTTCATAACTATTTAAGACTGATCAGTAATACCCGCAAAAGGAAGCACCATGGAACTCACGCCGCACGAAAAAGACAAAATGCTGATATTCACCGCAGGACTCGTGGCAGAAAGACGCAAAGCTCGCGGTTTAAAACTCAACTATCCAGAAGCCATCGCCTATATCTCTGCGGCGCTATTAGAAGGTGCTCGCGATGGCAAGAGCGTCAGTGAGCTCATGCACTACGGGACTACCCTGCTCACTCGCGATGATGTGATGGACGGTATTGCGGACATGATCCATGAGATTCAAGTCGAAGCGACCTTTCCTGATGGCTCCAAACTGGTCACGGTTCATCAACCGATTATCTGATCGCAGCAAATCAATGATCTATACAGCACACTAAAAGGGAAAACATGATGATTGCTGGTGAATATTTCCTCGATGAAGGTGACATCGAACTCAATGCCGGTCGCGAAACACGCACGCTGGATATTACCAATGTCGGTGACCGTCCAATTCAAGTGGGTTCGCATTTTCATTTCTTTGAAGTCAACGATGGCTTGCAATTTGATCGCGCAGTTGCGCGTGGATTTCGACTCAATATCGCTGCGGGTACTGCTGTACGCTTTGAACCCGGTCAAACACGCCGTGTGGAATTGGTAGAGCTTTCAGGACTAAAAACAGTCTACGGCTTTCAAGGGCGGGTCATGGGTCCGCTATCAGATACAGACGGCAATACTGCTACCGAGAATTAATCATGAAAATGTCACGCCGCGCTTATTCAGAAATGTTTGGTCCAACTAAAGGGGATCGTGTTCGTCTTGCCGATACCGACCTCATCGCCGAAGTGGAACACGACTACACCGTGTACGGGGAGGAAGTAAAATTTGGGGGTGGTAAAGTCATCCGTGACGGCATGGGACAATCCCAGTTATTGGCTGCTGAAGTTGCCGACACCGTCATCACCAATGCGCTCATCATCGACTATTGGGGCATCGTGAAAGCCGATGTCGGCATCAAGAATGGTCGCATCTGGAAAATTGGTAAAGCAGGCAATCCTGACATCCAGCCCAATGTCGATATCCCCTTAGGTGCAGCAACCGAAGTTATCGCAGGCGAAGGACAAATTCTCACTGCTGGCGGTATCGACACCCACATCCACTGGATCGCCCCCCAGCAAGTTGAAACCGCTCTGATGTCAGGTATCACGACCATGGTTGGCGGTGGCACGGGTCCTGCGGCAGGAACAAGCGCAACGACCGTGACTCCTGGCCCATGGCATATGGCGCGGATGCTACAAGCGATAGATAGCTTACCGATGAATATTGGTTTATTGGGCAAAGGGAATGTCAGTTTGCCACAGCCTATAGAAGAGCAAATCCGTGCTGGTGCGATTGGCTTAAAGCTGCATGAAGATTGGGGTACGACACCAGC
Source organism: Aquirhabdus parva (assembly GCF_003351745.1). Taxonomy (NCBI): domain Bacteria; kingdom Pseudomonadati; phylum Pseudomonadota; class Gammaproteobacteria; order Moraxellales; family Moraxellaceae; genus Aquirhabdus; species Aquirhabdus parva. Next base: position 2,616,381 of record NZ_CP031222.1, read on the forward strand.
GGCAATCGATAACTGTCTATCAGTCGCAGATCGCTTTGATGTGCAAGTTGCGATTCACTCAGACACTTTGAATGAAGCGGGCTTCCTTGAGACGACCCTTGCCGCCTTTAAAGATCGAACCATCCACACCTACCATACCGAAGGCGCTGGCGGCGGTCATGCACCCGATATTCTAAGAGCCATTGGTGCAGCCAATGTGCTACCCTCCTCAACCAACCCGACACGACCATTCACAATAAATACCATCGACGAACATCTCGATATGCTGATGGTCTGTCACCATCTTGATCCCGCCATCGCCGAAGATGTCGCCTTTGCTGAAAGTCGTATCCGCCGTGAGACGATTGCGGCTGAAGACATCTTGCAGGACCTTGGTGCAATCTCGATGATGAGCTCTGACTCGCAAGCGATGGGGCGTGTCGGCGAGGTGATCATCCGCACATGGCAAACTGCGCATAAAATGAAAGTACAGCGCGGCGGTTTGATCCTGCTCGATGGCTCAAGTGATAGCTCTCGCAATGACAATAACCGTATCAAACGCTATATCGCCAAATACACCATTAATCCTGCGATTACTCATGGTTTATCCCATGAGGTCGGCTCGGTTGAAGTCGGCAAGCTCGCAGACCTTGTGCTCTGGCGTCCGCCGTTCTTTGGTGTAAAACCGTCGATGATTATCAAAGGCGGTATGATTGCTGCGGCACCGATGGGCGATATCAATGCCTCGATCCCAACCCCACAACCCGTGCATTTCCGCCCGATGTTTGGCGCATTGCCTGAAGGCGTACACGCCTCTAGCCTGACCTTCCTGTCGCAACTGGCGATAGACGAAGGCGTGCATCATCAGTTGAAACTGAAGAAACAAATCAGTGCCGTATCTAAAACACGTGAACTGCGCAAAAGTGATATGAAGCTCAATGACTATTTGCCGGTGATGGAAGTTGATCCTGAGACTTATCATGTGCGTGCGGATGGGGTGCTGTTGACCTGTGAGCCTGCCGATGTGTTGCCGCTGGCGCAAAGGTATTTTTTGTTTTAAGGAAATTTCTCTTAGTGAATAGTTAGTATCTTAAAAACTTGAACCGACTAACTATTACCGAAGAACATAATGAGCATGCGGAAGGGTTAATTGTGACTAGTTCAGAGACTAAGTATGATGCACTAACAATTGACACTAATACTTTTTTCACTCACGGTATGCTTCTCAAGCATGGGATATTAAAGCAATTAGAGCAATTCTCCGATAGTCCCATTAAGTTAATTTTTCCCGATGTTGTTTTTAGAGAAATTGGAAAGCATTTAGCTGAGAAAATTTCAGATGTGGTAAGAAATGTTAATGCAACAATTAAGTCTGCGCATCAATATTTAGAAGTTGATGAAGATACCTTGTCCAAATTTCAGATTTTCTTTGATATAGGTAGTCCTGAAAACTTTTCTCATACTCAATTAGAAAGTTTCAAGATACGATGCGGTGCGAGAGTTATAACGGCAAAAGAATATGTAGATATGCATTCGCTCTTAGAACTCTACTTTTCAACCTCCTACCCCTTTGAAGATAATGGAAAGAAAAAAAATGAATTTCCAGACGCAATCGCACTATTGACTTTAGAGTCATGGGCTGCAAAAAATAATTTTCGCGTCCTTGCTGTAAGTAAAGATAAAGGATGGAACAATTACTGTAAGACCTCAGAAACAATTGACTGTTATGAAGACTTAGTAGAAGCCATTTCATATCTGCTTAGTCAAACACCCTCAATTTCACAAGTTTTTAGACAGTCTATAGAAAGAATTATTTTAGAAATTCAAATAGCATTGATGGACGACTCAAAGTCAGACTCTGAACTCAATGATCGACTTGGTGATGTTATATCTGAATATGTAGAGAACAGTGCTCCTTCTATTGTTGCAGACATTGATGTTGATTTTGATATTGAAGAAGCTCGAATAAGCTATTTATCACATACGTTCGTTTCAAGAAAATATGATTTACCCACTGTCAAACTAGTAAATCTTAAAGACAACAAACTTGTTTTTAATACCCGTTGCGAAATTTTCTATGTTGCTGAAGCAACTTGTAATTTCTTTGTATGGAACCCGATTCAAAAGAATAGAGTGTTAATAGAATCTAAACAAATTTATCATGATTCTAGCTATATAACTAATGTTCTTATTTCTTTTGACTTCGACTCTCCAACATTAAAATTAAGTGAACTGAAACTAGAAAATATAGAAATTGAGGACTCTATTGATTATTTGGATTTTGGTACCCTCAAACCTGAGATTACATTTTAAGGAAAATTATAGTAAATCATGAACCTCTACACGATCCGTCTTCCCAAAGACTTCCAGCCCAAAGCCGATGTCGAAACACTCGCTCTGCCTTTTGACACCCGTCAAAAATCCCGCTTCCGCGCAACGCTCGCGAGCGGCATTGATATCGGTGTGGATCTGCCGCGCACCGGTGTGCTGCGCAGCGGCGCGTATATTGCGACGCAGACCGATGAAGCCCTGCAAATCGTTGCGGCGGCTGAGACCGTAATGCAAGCAGTGGCTGCGGATTCATTTACCTTACTTAAAGCCGCCTATCACTTGGGGAATCGTCATGTCCCTCTGATGCTGACCCCCGATGCCGTTTACTTTGAACCTGATCATGTGCTGGCAGAAATGGTAGAGGGTTTAGGGCTGACGGTGACGACGATGCAACATCCCTTTGAACCAGAAAGCGGCGCCTATGCACAGCATGCGCATGAAACACGGTTGCGCCCACTTCCAGTTCACCACTAAAGGCTGAAGTAAACAACTCATGTCTAATCTGACTCAAAGCGCCTTGCCGATCACGACACCACAATCCTTATTAAGATTGTTGATGTTGAGCTCGACCGCACTGCCTGTGGGTGCATACTGCTACTCGCAAGGCGTGGAGTCTGCGATTGATCGGGAGTGGATTCGGAATGAATCGACGGCTCTTGCCTATTTTGAAGATGTGCTGGAGCTCATGTTAGTGCGCTTTGAGTTGCCTATGCTCGCCCATATGATGCATGCGTGTCGTGACAAAAATAATGCTAAGTTCCAGCAGCTTGCAACGCAATATTGTGCCAGCCGGGAAAGCAGTGAGTTGCTCGCAGAAACACGACAGTTAGGGTTCTCACTCACCGCGTGGGTACGGGAAGTCGCCAAAATTCCGGTGACAGTTGATGAACGTTTGGGTTTCTTGCCTGTCTATGCAGCGCTATGTGTCAGCTTAGGTCTGCAAGCAGAAGAATGCCTAACGGCGTATGCCTTTACCCAACTTGAGAATCTTGTCCTTGCTGCGGTTAAAACTGTGCCACTCGGACAAATCAGCGGGCAGCGGATTCTTTGGGCAGTCTATGCGCAAGTCCCCGCAGGCGTGGCGCGCGCTTTGCAAAGTGATGCGATCATCAGTAGTAGCTTACCCGGACTTGCGATGCTATCGATTGGGCACGAAAGTCAGTATTCACGTTTATTTAGATCTTAGTACATCACCTCTATGTAAAGGAAAAGGAACATCTCATGTCTGAACGCTCTCCCCTTCGCGTCGGTATCGGCGGTCCTGTTGGCTCAGGTAAAACAGCACTTACGCTCAACCTCTGCCGTGTTCTGCGTACCCGTTATAACCTTGCCGTGGTCACTAACGACATCTACACCAAAGAAGACTCAAACTTCCTGACGCGGAATGAAGCCTTGACGCCCGACCGTATCGTCGGTGTTGAGACCGGTGGTTGCCCACACACAGCGATTCGCGAAGATGCCTCAATTAACCTTGCGGCGATTGCCGACCTCAATCGTAAATTCCCGAATCTTGAACTGATTCTAATCGAGAGTGGTGGTGATAATTTGGCGGCAACTTTTAGCCCTGAACTCTCTGACCTTACCCTCTATGTGATTGACGTCGCAGGTGGCGAAAAGATTCCACGCAAAGGTGGGCCTGGCATTACCAAGTCTGACCTTCTGATCATCAATAAAACCGACTTAGCCCCAATGGTGGGTGCGTCACTTGAGATCATGGCGCAAGATGCCAAACGCATGCGCGGTGATCGTCCTTTTCAATTTTCCAATATGAAAGATGGTGATGGACTGGATGAGATTATCGCGTTCATCGAAAAGCAAGGTTTACTCACCGCTTCTTAAGCAGATGTCCTCTACATTTTAGATCTCTATGGAGTATAAACATGCGTATTTCTCGACTGGCTGTATTATTCACGACCTTACTGGCCTCAAGCTTCGCACTTGCCCATCCGGGCCATGCAGGGCATCAAGCGGCCTTTGTTGAAGGTTTGCTGCACCCGTTAACTGGACTCGACCATCTTGCGATGGGCTTGGGCTTTGGTCTGCTCATGGCGCGTACTTTCAAGCGTGCCCGCGTGGCAGGACTAGTACTCCTCATGGGTGCATTGGTTGCGGGCTTTAGTCTAGGCGTGGTCGGGTTGATCGGCGCGGATTGGGCTGAATATGGTATTGGTGCTTCACTGCTGGTGCTTGCGGTTGCCTTATGGATGCGTTCACATTCAGCATTTCTTGGCATGGTGGCGACCTTAGGTCTATTTCATGGTGTTGCGCATGGTGCGGAAGTGCCTGCTGGGCTCAATCCAGCAGTTTTCCTTGCCGGGATGCTCGTGACCTTGAGTGGCTTATATGGTGTAGGTTTACTGTTGGGGCGGACCCTACAGCACTATGCCAGCCGTTATGTGAAAGGCAGTGAGCGTCTTGCAGCAGTGCTCGCAGGCTCCGCCATTTTCTTTGGCTAATGTTTTTTGATTAAGGATTGTAAATCATAAACGCTATCCTACATGGATAGCGTAAGCTCTGATACTTTCTGCCTTGATAAGAAGCGAAATCGTATGACGTCCAGCAGCGACACGCCAAGTATGGCACCCGATAAACCCCAAAACTATAGACCACTCTTGTGGTTGGTTGCGATGGGGTTCTTCATGCAAGCGCTGGACTCTACGATTGTCAATACCGCATTGCCTGCCATGGCACGAAGCCTTGGCGAAAGCCCACTGCGTATGCAGTCCGTGATCATCGCCTATATGCTCACGATGGCGATCATCATCCCGGTCAGTGGCTGGCTTGCGGATCGCGTTGGTACGCGCAAGATTTTCTTTAGTGCGATATTCCTGTTTACGCTGGGCTCTATTCTTTGCGCCAGCTCACAAACACTGCCGCTGCTTGTAGCCTCTCGCGTTGTCCAAGGTATCGGCGGTGCAATGCTACTCCCTGTCGGGCGATTAACCATGCTGCGTGCATTGCCACGTCATTTATTTTTACCCGCGATGAGTTTTATCACCATTCCCGGTCTTATAGGTCCGCTGATTGGTCCGACTCTCGGGGGCTGGCTCGTTGAAGCATTATCGTGGCATTGGATCTTTCTCATCAATGTCCCGATTGGGATCATTGGCGGCCTTGCCACCCTACGTTTTATGCCCGATATTCGTAGTGATGATTTAATGCCTTTTGACAGTGCAGGATATTTCTTGTTGACCAGCGGTATGGTGGCGTTATCGATTGCTCTGGATGGACTATCAGAACTCCATCTGCCTCACGCGATGGTAATGCTACTCCTCATCTTTGGATTTGTGTCCCTTACCACCTATTGGCTACATGCGGGTCGTAAAGGAGATGCTGCTTTATTTAGCCTAAAACTCTTTGTCCTACCCAGCTATCGAATTGGGGTGTTGGGCAATCTGTTTGCACGTATCGGCAGCGGCAGTATGCCGTTCTTATTGCCTCTCCTACTGCAAGTTTGCTTAGGCCATACTCCCGCAGAAGCTGGAATGATGATGATCCCTGTGGCCCTCGCAGCGATGCTCTCCAAGAACTTTGTCACGCCACTGGTGCGTAAGTTCGGTTATCGCCAAGTGCTGGTTGCCAATACGGTATTGGTAGGACTCAGCATCGCCAGTTTTGCACTGATGACTGGTGACGAACCCACATGGTTACGTGTGATTCACATGGGGCTCTTTGGCTTCTTTAACTCTATTCAGTTCACCTGTATGAATACGCTGACCTTAAAAGACCTTGACGGCAAGCTTGCCAGTAGTGGCAATGGACTGCTGTCGATGGTGATGATGCTATCCATGAGTTTGGGTGTTGCCAGTGCCGCTGCGGTCTTGGCCGGATTTACCCAGATCATGGGTAATGTGGCAAATACCTTAGAGGCTTTCCACTCCACCTTTATTTGTGTGGGGCTGATGACATCGGCAGCAGCTTGGATTTTCTGGCAATTACCACACGATGAACCTGTAGTGACTGAAAAATCTGATACAGCACTGGTTGAGTAAATCTAATGTTCGCAGTGCTGCCCCTATTTTTATCCATGAAGAACTTCCGAGTCTGAGTGCCTTATGTCTACGCTTCGTATAGCCGCCGCACAATCGATATCTGTCGCAGGGGATATTGCTGCCAATATCGACATTCATCTGAAATTCATTGGTGCCGCGCATCAAGTAGGTGTAAATTTTTTGGTTTTTCCAGAACTATCGCTCTCGGGTTATGAGCTGCCTTTACTGAAAAGCCTTGCGATCAAACTCGACGATACTCGTCTGGATCTCATTCGGACATTAGTTAAAGAAACACAGATGACCGTGGTGATCGGTGTTCCTCTTGCAGCAGCAGATGGCATCACAATTAGTGCGATTACCTTTTTCCCTGATGGCACGATACAGACATACCATAAACAATATGTGCATAGCAGCGAAGCACCCTATGCAGTCAACGGCGAAAGAATTAATCTCAAATACCCGCTTGGGGGCGAGTCATTTGCTCTCGGGATTTGTGCGGATACTACGCATTCTATCCATGCAGAACGGGCCGCAGCGACAGGGGCTTCACTCTATGTTGCCAGTGTATTAGTCTCTGAGTCAGGCTATGCTAAAGATGCAGCCCTACTGCAAGGTTATGCAAAGCAGCATCACATGGGTGTGCTCATGGCTAATCATGCTGGCCCTTCAGGAGAATATATCTCCGCTGGGAAAAGTGCGTTTTGGGCACCGGATGGCGACTTAGTGGTGACCGCACTCGGCACGGGAAATGCTTTAATAATTGCGACAAAGAATGGAAGCACATGGTCTGGTGAAGTGATCGATGTGACTCTCTAAGCACTAAGACCAAGAGCATTCAACGCTCCTTTGATTTGCAGAGTATAAAATATGTCCAAAATTGCGCCGATCACGCTTTCAGCAGTCCAGACCGATGACTTCGAGCAACTCGTTGAAATTCGTATTGCGGCAATGCGAGAGAGCTTGGAGCGGATTGGGCGCTTTGATCCTGAGCGTGCAAGAGAGCGTTTTCGTCAGGGCTTCTCACCTGAGCACACGCGCTTTATCGAAATCAATGGTCGTAAAGTGGGCTTTGTCGTGGTCAAACCCGTACTCAATCAATTGTTGCTCGACCATCTGTATGTCGTCCCCAAAGCACAAAGAAAAAAAGTAGGCAGTCAGGTTTTAGCCCATATTTTTATCGAAGCCGATAGCCAAGGTCTGCCCATACGTGTTGGTGCATTGAAAGACAGCGACTCCAATCGCTTTTATCAGCGCCATGGTTTTAGGCGCATTGAACAAGATGAATTTGACAACTACTATATTCGACACACGGTTAGGAATATTGATTCATGAAATTCATTTCATTACGGGTTAAAACCGCATTACTCGTTCACGGTTATACCGAAGATCATAAAGAAATTACTGAAATCGTCAATGACGAGTCGTTTGTTGAAAAACTGATTGCGGTTGATCGTATCCAATCGGTGACGGAAAAATATCTACTCGTATCGTCTTCTCACGGCAGGATTATGTATTGGGAATATGAAGGAAGTCTGGCTTCTGTCACTGAGCGTTTAAATCGTGCGGGGCTGGTGATTCAATAAGCTGTCACAAACAAGATATATGTTCAGCTCAATCCAATAAAAAGATTCACCCCGCCACAACAATGCAAAACAACCACAAAGGAATGCATCATGGAACTGAACATTTATCTCTCATTTAAAGGTCAATGCGAAGCAGCATTTAACTTCTACGCCAAGGTTCTGGGTGGAAGCATCACTATGAAGTTCACCCATAAAGACTCGCCGATGGCGGCTGAAACAGCTCCTGAGTGGCTGGATAAGATCATGCATATGCGCATGGAAATCGGTCAATCTGTGCTGATGGGCGCAGATATGCCTGAGGGTCATCAAGTCACGCCACAAGGTTTTAATGCCTCTCTACAAATCAAAGATCCTGCTGAGGCGGAACGTGTGTTTGCTGGGCTCGCCGAAAATGGCACGATCCATATGCCGATCGCAGAAACCTTCTGGGCTCAGCGCTTTGGCATGTTGGTCGATCAGTTCGGGATTCCTTGGATGATCAACTGCGAAAAATCAATGTAAATGTCGATGCTCCATATTTAAGACCAACGCACAAAATAAAAAATCAGGATGGACAACTTCCTCCATCCTGATATCAAGGGAAAACTATCAACTACTGCAAATGTCTTAGACTTTCGCCAATGCCTGTTCTAAATCGGCAATGATGTCATCCACATGTTCCAGCCCAACCGAGATCCGCACCAGATCGACACTCACGCCAGCTTTCGCAAGTTCTTCAGGATTAAGCTGACGATGGGTCGTGGTTGCAGGGTGAGTCGCTAGACTTTTCGCATCGCCAATATTCACCAAGCGCGTGATCAACTGCAGAGCATCAATAAACTTAGTGCCTCCTTCCAGACCATCTTTTACACCAAAAGACAGAATACCTGAGGCTTGCCCTCCTAAATATTTCTGCGCCAGATGATGCTCTGGGTGATCAGCTAGTCCTGCATATTTGACCCATGTCACCTTGTCATGCTTTTGTAGATATTGCGCCACTTTCAACGCATTCTCACTGTGGCGGGCAATACGTAAAGGCAATGTCTCTAAACCTTGTAGAATTTGAAAAGCGTTAAACGGGCTAATAGCAGCACCGGTATTACGCAGTGGTACCACGCGCGCACGGGCGATATATGCCGCTTCACCTAAGGCTTCAACATAGTTCACCCCGTGATAGCTGACGTCAGGGGTGTTTAGGCGCTTGAATCGCTCCGGATATTTGCCCCATGGAAACTTGCCACTGTCAATAATCACACCGCCTATGCTGGTGCCATGACCACTGATATATTTGGTTAGGGAGTGCACGACGATATCCACACCATGATCAAAAGGACGTCCTAGGATGGGTGTGGATACCGTGCTATCCGCAATCACGGGAATACCGTGCTCATGTGCAATAGCACTGATTGCTTCTAGATCAACAATGTTGCCGAGTGGATTACCAATGGTTTCAATAAATACCGCTTTAGTACGGGAGTCAATCAGCTTGGCGATTTCTTCTGGCTTTGAATAGTCAAAGAAGCGGACTTCGATGCCTTGCTGTGGGAAGGTGTGCGCAAATAAATTATAGGTTCCCCCGTAAAGAGCTGACACCGAAACAATGTTGTCCCCTGCCTCTGCAATGGTTTGAATCGCATAAGTGATTGCGGCCATACCAGATGCCACCACCAGCGCACCAATACCGCCTTCCAGCGCTGCGAGACGCTGCTCAAGGACTGCGGTAGTCGGATTCATAATGCGGGTATAAATATTACCCTGTACTTTCAGATCAAAAAGATCGGCACCGTGCTGAGTGCTATCAAACGCATAAGACGTCGTTTGATAGATCGGTACTGCAACCGACTTCGTGGTGGGATCAGGGCTATAACCAGCATGGATGGCAAGTGTTTCAGGCTTCATGATTATCCTTAGCGATTCTCTAAAAGCTCATCATGCCTAAATCAAAACCCTTTTCGGGCATTTGCCATTCTAAAAATTTAAGATATGCTTTTTCAAAAAGGAGTAAATTATCTAGATTACTTATAATTTATCCTGCAAAGCATACTCCAAATACACATTAAACAAATTTTATTGTTTAAAACCATATGTTTAATTATTTTTCATTTACACAAACTGTTATTGATCATGCCTGTATTTCGGTGCACCATAGACCTATATCAACTTTTCACTTCCATCACCACCTTAAAAGATAGAATTATGACTATAGCAGCCCAAGCTCCTGAATCCGTAACGAAAAATTCTGGCATTGCCGTCTACAACTCCAATGCCGAATCGATCGGTAACACCCCGCTGATCCGTCTAAATAAACTGGCACCAGCCGGTGTGACCCTACTCGCCAAGATCGAAAGCCGCAACCCTGCTGGTTCAGTTAAATGCCGAATCGGTGCCAATCTGATCACCGATGCCGAAGCACGAGGCGTCCTCAAAAAAGGCGTGACTATTGTCGAACCTACCAGTGGCAACACTGGTATTGCCCTTGCCTTTGTCGCTGCGGCAAAAGGCTATGAAATTATCCTGACTATGCCAGCCAGCATGAGTCTGGAGCGCCGTAAAGTGCTCAAAGCATTGGGCGCAAAACTCGTTCTAACCGATGCCGCACTTGGCATCAAAGGCTCTGTGGATGAAGCGCAGCGCATCAAAGACCGCGATCCTGAAAAATACTTCCTGCCCCAGCAGTTTGAAAACCCAGCTAACCCAGAAATCCACGTTAAAACTACCGGACCTGAGATTTGGGAAGCAACCGGCGGTAAAGTGGATGCTTTGGTTGCAGGTGTAGGTACGGGTGGAACCATCAGCGGCATATCGCGTTACTTCGAACAAGTAAAAGGTCAGGCATTGCATAGTGTTGCTGTCGAGCCTACTGAATCCCCCCTCATTACACAAACACGTAACGGCGAGCCGCTAAAACCAGCACCACATAAAATCCAAGGGATCGGTCCAAACTTCCTGCCCAAGAACCTCGATCTGTCGATCGTCGATGAAGTACAAACCGTCAGCAGCGATGAAGCGATTGCATGGTCTCGCCGCTTAGCCAGTGAGGAAGGAATCCTGAGCGGCATATCCGCAGGTGCTGCGGTTGCAGCAGCAGTTAAAGTCGCTGAGCGCTCAGAGTGGCAAGGCAAAACCATTGTGGTGATTCTGCCGGACTCTGGTGAACGCTATCTGTCATCTGTTCTGTTTGCAGGACTGTTTGACGAAGAGTAAGAACCCAAACTGGTGATACCCACGCAATAAAAAATCCCCAGTAAAGGGGATTTTTTATTGGTCATATGTTCTTACCTGATATTCTCCGCCGCCCACACATCAAGCGGCCGCAAAACCTCGCTTAATGACATCCCTAAAGGACTCAAGCGATAGTCCACATGGGGTGGCACAGTCTGATAATCCGTCCGAATTACCCATCCGTGTTGAATCATTTCTTTCAATGTTTGCGTCAGCATTTTCTGTGAAATGATTTCGATTTTGCGCAGCAACTCATTGTTACGCATCGTGCCGGAATCCAATGCCCAGATGATATACAGAATCCATTTATTGGAAATCACCTCTATCAGTTGCCGTGATGGGCAGGCTTGGATGAACTGCTCTGCCACTGAGAGCGGTATCGTTGAATCCATGTTGCTTTCAGGCAGATGTGCGCTTTTTGTAAAAGTGTTCATGGTTACTCAAAAGTGCGTACTGGTCTACAAGTGACCATAGCGCTAAGCTGTCTGAAAATCAATGTGGGTATACGTGTTATGGCATGGCTTTTTATCGCAGCAGCAGGAATGGTAGAAATAGCCTTTGTGCTCCTGCTCAAATACTCCGATGGGCTCACCAAGCTCATCCCGAGCGTACTATGCTTCATTGCAACCTTTGCCAGTATCGTCTTGCTTGCTCAAGGCACAAAGCATATCCCTATTGGAACTGCATATGCCGTCTGGGCGGGATTAGGCTCTGTGGGCGTAACAGCTGTAGGCATTGTATTCTTGCAAGAAAGCCCCTCGCCGATCCGCCTCATGTGCATTGCTTTGATCATGACGGGGATTATGGGTTTGAAACTCAGTGACGTGCATTGACCTTTAAGCAGAGATGAAAGGCTGGGGTTATAAGAAAGATCTTTTGCCTATATAATGGACGAGAACCTCTACTTATAGCGCGATGATCTATGGACGGAAAAATCTGGCTGTATTGTCTACTTTGTATATCTTCTACAACGGTTTATGCAGAATTAGGCACTCCGATGCCTCAGCAGATGCTGAATAATGTCAGTAATGTAGATCTGGCTCCCTTACTACAGCATGCCCCGCTGCACGATATTCACTTTCGTCGAAATGGGTTTGATCGTGACTGCTGTCAGGAGTCTCAGCAAGATTTGTCTCAAGCTCAAAACCGCTTCCACTTCGAGACCCAAAGTGTCTCAAAGTTTCCCCGACTCTTAAAATACGGGGCAACATTCATTGCGCGTTCAATCGCACTGAGCAATGGTGTGACCGCACCTCAGGAATCATTTGGCATCGTACCCAAAAACCTTGATCGAGCTCCGATTATTGCACAGGAAGGAGTTTTCAATATTCGTAACTGATTACAGAAAATTTTATGTTTCTCATGGCATACTTAAGATATACAAATCACTGAATCTCATAACATGCACGCGCTCTCTTATGCCATCTATGCCATGATCGCCGCCAGCGTTCTGCCTTTTATCACGGCGGGACTCTCCAAGCTACTTGGCAAATTTAAGCTCAACGACAATCATAATCCCCGTGAATTTCAAAAGAACCTAACCGGCATCGCTGCGCGCGCCCAAGCCGCTCAAATGAACGGTTATGAAACCCTGCCTGTGTTTTTGGCTGCGGTGTTGATGGCGGAATATATGGTGATCAATCAACATGTGATAAATCAGCTGGCTTGGACCTACGTCTTACTGCGCATCTTTTACATCGTCACTTATCTTGCCGACTTGGCGACATTGCGCTCTATTATTTGGCTTTTGGGCTTTGCTTGTCCGCTACTGCTGCTCTACATGTCTGCAACTGCTGGTTAATTCACCCCCTCAGCACATGCGTTAAATCGGATTTTCAAAAAATTTAACGCATTGCTAACATGCAAACTCAAACATCGGCGTGATTTGTCGCTATAATACGTAGCGCAAAATTTCCTATTCTAGACTTAATGAGTGTATGCGATGAGCTATAACAACATTCCAGCTGGCAAAGATGTTCCACATGACATCTACGTCGTAATCGAAATCCCAGCAAACAACGACCCAATCAAATACGAAATCGACAAAGATTCTGATGCACTTTTCGTTGACCGCTTCATGGGTACACCAATGTTCTACCCAGCGAACTATGGTTATATTCCAAACACCCTGTCAGAAGATGGTGACCCACTAGATGTGTTAGTTGTTACCCCGTATCCAGTGGTTGCTGGTTCAGTAATCCGTGCACGTGTTGTTGGTAAACTCGACATGGAAGATGATGGTGGTATCGATGCGAAACTGATTGCAGTTCCACACGACAAACTGACCCCACTCTACAAGCATGTACAAGAATACACTGACTTGCCAGAACTACTGATCAAGCAAATCGAACATTTCTTCACACGCTACAAAGATCTTGAGCCAGGCAAGTGGGTTAAAATCCAAGGCTGGCAAGGTGCTGAAGTTGCACGTCAAGAAATTCTCAAATCAATCGAAGCTGCTAAAAACAAGTAAGCACTGACGGTTTGACATAAAAAATGCCCCTGTCTTGGGGCATTTTTTTATCTTTTTTCTCTGCACAATTGCATATTTTTCTATTCAGGAGTCATTGATGAGCATTATCCGTAAACATGTCGGGCGTCGCATGAGTGAAATCGTGATTCATGGCGATACGGTTTATCTTGCTGGACAAGTTGGTGAAACTGGCAAAACCGTAGAAGAACAAACCGCTGAAGCACTTGCTCTAGTGGATAAACTCCTCATAGAAGCAGGTTCTTCACGCCAGCACATTTTGCAAGTAATTATCTGGCTCAAGGACATCGCTGATTTTGACGGCATGAATCGCGTATATGATGCATGGGTTCCTGAAGGTCATACGCCAGCACGTGCAACCAGCGAAGCCAAACTTGCCGATCCTTCATTATTAGTTGAAGTCATTGTCACCGCGGCATTGGCAAAGTAAATCTGAGCATGCCTTAAAGCTTAAGGCATCAATCGTTCAATGACCCACTTCTGGGTCGTAGATACTGCCTCGATATCATCGACTAGGCGATATTGCAGACGATCATGCAGACGGCTTTTTCGCCCCTGCCAGAACTCAAAGACTTCTGGCAGTATACGGTAACCACCCCAAAACTCAGGTTTTGGAACCACAGAGCCTTCAGGGTATTGCTGCAAGAGCGCTTGAAAGCGTTGTTCAAGAACTTCACGGGTGGTAATCACACCGCTTTGCGGCAGACTCGCACACGCGGCAACTTGGCTACCATGCGGACGGCTATGGAAGTATGCCGTTGATTCTGCTTCAGTTAACTTTTCAACTGAACCCGCTATTCGGATTTGCTGTTCAAGCTCATTCCAGAAGAGCAACACTTCTGCATAAGGGTTTTCTGCCAAGTCCTCGCCCTTATGACTATCATAGTTACTATAGAACACCGCACCATGCTCATCAAACTGGCGTAATAGTACCGTTCTTGCACTCGGGCGACCTGATTTACTTGCCGTCGCCAAAGTCATCGCATAAGGTTCTTTTTGATTGCTTTTGAGTGCACGATCAAACCAGTGTTTAAACTGCTTAAAAGGATTGGGATCCACATCGGCACGATTCAATACGCCTTTCTCATACGACTGGCGCAAAGAAGCCAAATCACTTTGATGGGTTAACTCGGTTAAATCCGTCATGCCTTTAGCACTCAATAAAAAACCTAAAAACGAAAACAATCAGCTTAAACGTGTACGCACTAGATCCGCCAAATCATTAGCTAGCTTAGTCACTTGAACTTCGTTTTCGCCTTCAACCATGACTCGAATCATTGGCTCAGTGCCTGACTTACGAATCAGCAATCGACCACGACCTGCCAATGATGCCTCAGCCTTGGCAAAGGCCTCTTTTAATACGTCATCCGCAAACGGGTCACGCATTTCTGTCAAACGGACATTGACCAATACTTGAGGGAAGACTTTCAGCACTGAGGTGAGTTCAGCCAAAGATTTGCCCTGCTCAATCACCGCAGACAGCACTTGCAGTCCCGCGATCAACGCGTCTCCAGTCGTACTCTTGTCCAAACATAGGATATGACCTGATGCCTCTCCACCCAATTGCCAGCCAGCCTCATCCAGTGCGGCCATGACATAACGGTCACCAACATTGGCACGTTTAAACGCAATATTCTGATCACGCAGCGCGAGCTCTAGCCCCATGTTACTCATCAATGTCCCCACCACACCGGGTGCAGGTTGACTCGGGCGGGTGGCCAGTACATACAAAATACTGTCTCCATCGACGAGTTCACCGCGATGATCCACCATTACTATACGATCGCCGTCGCCATCGAGTGCAATCCCGATATCTGCACCATTCTCAACCACTGCTTTTTGCAATGCTTGCGGATGCGTTGAACCGCAACCGTCGTTGATATTCAAACCATTCGGCGCATTAAAGATCGGGATCACGGTAGCGCCCAGCTCACGCAGAACAGCTGGGGCAACGACATAACCTGCACCATTGGCACAATCGATTACGATCTTTACACCGCGCAGGCTTAAATTATAGGGAAAGGTAGACTTACAGAACTCAATATAACGTCCAGCAGCATCGGTAATACGGTTGGTTTTACCCAATTGATCCGGTGCCTCAATGGTGATCGGCAATGCGAGCTGAGCACTGATCTCGTTTTGTACGGCATCATCCAGCTTCTTTCCTTCCCCAGAGAAAAACTTAATACCATTATCAAAATAGGGATTATGTGACGCTGAAATCACAATGCCTGCATCCGCATGAAATGCGCGGGTCAGATGGGCAATGGCTGGCGTAGGCAGCGGTCCCAGCAAACGCACATTCACGCCTGCCGCATTGAGGCCCGCTTGCAATGCAGCCTCAAGCACATAACCCGATAGCCGGGTATCTTTCCCCACCATCACCTGCGCTCGCCCTTGTGCCGCAAGCACTTTACCTGCTGCATAACCTAATTTTAGTGCAAACTCAGGCGTAATCGGATCATCACCAAATTTGCCACGGATCCCGTCAGTTCCAAAGTGACTCATGCCTAATTTCCTGTTCTTTTATTAATGCGTTGATTGTGACAAATTATGTATCTCTGACGCAAATGAAAGCGCGACTGATGATGCAATAATCAACAGATATCACATCTTTCAAACAATTCCACTCGGATTTCACGCAAAATTCACCCGTTCTATCGTACGATAGAAATCGATGATCAGGCACTGCGATCCCATTGCCGCAGGTAATATCTGAAAAGATTGATTTTGGAGTAAGCTTTGAAAAATGCGACACCGCTCAAGACCATTCCCACCTGTAGTCCTATGGGCGTGCTCACGTTATCTGCAGAACATGAGGCAGAGGCGACTCAACTAAAAAACAATATTTTATCCAGTGGCGGCTATGTTGAGCGTCAGGCGATTTGTACTGTCCAGATTCATCCAGATATGGCCTGTTTATCCTATGTCATTACTGACTATACCGCGATTAAAACACTGCGCAAGTACGGCATGATTCTCGCTGCCATAGGCAGTGGCACCTTGCTCTGCTGCCCTGAACGCCAACAAGTGATCCTGCAGCGTCGCTCAAGTTTAGTTGATACCTACCCGCATAAGCTTGCGGCCTTTGGCGGGCACTTCTCACCAGATCGCGATAGTCTGGGATATGGCGCACTGATCGACACTTTGATCGCTGAACTTCAAGAAGAAGCAGGAATTAACTTACTCACTCTAAGTGCAAACTTTGTAAATGATCTACCGCCGTTTTATATGATCCATGAACCTGATACAGGCGCCATCCAATTTACCCCGCTTGCTTTTGCACTCACCCCAGATCAAGCTGATCGAGTCATCGGCAGTGAAGAAGGGGCGATTGAGGTTTTCCATCTGGTTAATGACATAGAGATACTCATGGATGGCAACCAGTGGTCGCAGATGGGATTTACTTGCTTTCAAACTTGGCGTGAGCAAGGATTTCCGGTGCAGAAGAATTGGAAAGGTCCTACTATTTAAGCTCATAAAAAAACCAGCACGAATGCTGGTTTTTCTTTAAACAACAAACCATCAACCCACGCGATAGTTCGGCGCTTCTTTGGTAATGGTTACGTCATGCACATGCGACTCCTGCATACCTGCAGCAGTGATCTTGACGAACTTCGGTTCACTACGCATTGTCGGGATGTCTTTAGAACCGGTATAACCCATCGAAGAACGTAGACCGCCCACCAATTGATGCACGATACCGCTCATTGGGCCTTTATACGGTACGCGACCTTCAATGCCTTCTGGTACCAACTTTTCAACACCATCTTTGGCATCCTGGAAGTAACGATCACTGGAGCCGGACAGACCAGACATCGCACCGAGTGAACCCATGCCACGATAAGCCTTGAAGTAACGACCTTGGAAGAGTTCAACTTCACCCGGAGCTTCTTCAGTTCCCGCAAGCAATGAACCGACCATAATACAACTTGCACCTGCTGCGATTGCCTTAGCGACGTCACCAGAGTAACGAATACCGCCATCCGCAATCAGTGGAATCTGTTCTTTCAGTGCGCGGGCAACGTTATCCACTGCAGAAATCTGTGGCACACCGATCCCCGCAACAATGCGAGTGGTACAGATAGAACCGGGACCAATACCGACTTTCACAGCATCGGCACCCGCATCAAGCAATGCTAGTGCAGCATCGCCTGTTGCGATATTGCCACCAATCACTTGAATATTTGGGAACTCACGTTTAATCCAGCGTACACGCTCAATCACACCATTGGAATGACCATGCGCAGTATCAACCACCAGTACATCGGCACCGGCTTCAATCAGCGCAATCACACGATCTGGGGTCTCTTTGCCTGTACCGACTGCTGCTCCAACACGTAAACGACCCAAATGGTCTTTACACGCGCTTGGGTAAAGTTCCGCTTTACGGAAGTCGTTCACAGTGATTAACCCTTTAAGGGTGTAGTCATCGCCAATCACCAGCACTTTTTCAATACGATGCTGATGTAACAACCCTTTGATATGTTCACTTGATTCGCCTTCACGCACCGTAACCAATTGGTTTTGCGGGGTCATGATGTTACTGACAGGTTGTTCAAGATTGGTTTCAAAGCGCATATCGCGGCTAGTCACGATACCGACGACTTTGTCACCGACCACAACAGGTACACCACTGATGCGATGTGCAGTAGTTAATGCGATGAGCTCGCCTACACTTAAATCAGGGCTTACGGTAATTGGGTCTTTGACCATTCCCGCTTCAAATTTCTTAACACGACGGACTTCAGCGGCTTGCGCAGCGATGTCCATATTTTTATGAAGGATCCCGATACCCCCTTCTTGCGCAATCGCAATCGCCATACGGGATTCAGTCACCGTATCCATCGCAGCAGAAACAAGGGGGATATTTAGATCAATGCCGCGCGTTAAACGCGTCTTGAGCGATACATCTTTAGGGAGTACGTTGGAAAAAGCAGGAAGTAACAACACGTCGTCGAAGGTGAGGGCTTCTTGTACGATAGTCAGCATGGTGTCCTCATGGTGCTTATAACACTGTAATTTCAATGCGGCATTATACACAAGGGCAACTCATTAGTCTGTAACCTGTTGCATGTACGTCATGAATAACGATCAATTTGCCACTGAATACTGGTCAACATCGTCATCTCAGACTTCACAACTGAATCAGATAATATTGTCTAACAATATATAAATAAAATGTCGAACTTAACTGACAAGGACTATTAACAATAAAGAATTTTGATACCGTAATCCTCCAAAAAACACCAACAAACATCTGACTTTTTGTAAGACAAGTGCTATAAAATACGTACGATAGTATCCTAACGCGCATCATTGGCTATGTTCACCCAATCCAGAAAAAACTTGATTCTCTTGATCTGCCTGATTTTAATCGCAGCGATCTTAGGAGGCATGTTTGCCAGTTGGTTTATATTCAAACATGTCGATGCCAAACTGCTCATTCAAAACCAAAAGGCCACGGTTGAGCTCCCAGCCGTTTTTCCTGCCCGAGCTAAAATTCTCAATAACCTCGATATCATGCTACAAGGCAAGATCGAGACAGTCGCCCCTGTCAATCAAACAATCACCGTACCGATCGACGATACCTTAAATATTCTGGCGACTTTCGACAGTAAGATGCCGATTAAGATGAATATCCCGATCAAAGATACGATTCCACTAGATCAAGTGATCCACGTCGACTCCCAAGTCCAAGTGAAAGTGCTGGGCCGCTATATCACGCTACCACTGCGTGGGGATATTCCTATCAAGACTGCCATTCCAATTGAATTGAATGTGCCAGTTGATCAGGATATCGACTTAAAATTTACCACACCATTGAAAGCCAAACTCAAGCAAAGTCTAAACGTGCCGCTGAAAGCCGACATCCATACCACCATCCCAGTCAGCGGCATGATGTCGGTACCAGTCAAGTCCGATCTGGAAACAACAATTCATATCGATCAACCATTGGATATGATGATTAAGCGAACCGAGCTAAATATCCCACTACGCACGATTAAGCTACATACCCAAGATTCGACATTACCTGCCCCCAAGACTCAGGCACAGCTTGAAGACTTGCTCATAGCCTCACCAAGCGCGACAAGTAACAAACCTACTCATCAGGCTAAACCCTAAATGCGCAGCCTTCATATTCTGCTATTTGGGCTGGGATTTCTGGGGCTCATTGCGATCGGGGGAAGTTTGGGGTTTTGGTTATATCGCAGTTTGTTCATTGAGTTACAGTTGAAGAATCAGCCTGCAAGCATCGTATTGCCCAAGCAGCTTAATGCAGACGCGAATATCACCAATATTGTCAAAATTCGGCTGGATGGACAGCTTCATGCAGAAGTCCCAATCCATCAGGATTTTACTATCCCGCTGCACTACGATGCCCAGAGCAATATTGAGATGAAAGCCGATGTCCCAGTGCGCTTTACACTCAAAGTGAATCAGACTATCCCGATTCATAGTTATACCGATATTGAGGCCACAACCGATCTGATTTATCAGAGTCGTTTTTTACCGACTTTACCCATCAAAATTCGCTTACCACTTGAGTTCAATCTACCCATCGCACTCAATGTACCTGTCGACAGCCATGTCATGTTTGATTACAACGGGCCGATGAAACTTCAGTTTAACCAAACGACGCATGCCAATATTCACGAAACGCTACATTCGCTCATCCCGATTCATCGAGATATCGCAGCGCCCATGTATTCGGAGCTGAAACTACAAATATTCCCACCCACCACGCCGCTGCCGATCGTGATCAGAGATAGCACACTACACTTCCCTGCTCAGGCACTGACCTTAGAGTGAAGTGAGATCATCACTGATTAATGATGTGATCCATTTGAGCTTGTTTAAATGCCGCTGCTTTTTGTTGTAATGGCGATTGCTTGAAGTTTGATCCCTCTTGTTCCAACTCTTGTTTTGGCGGATCGGTATGAAACGTCGTGCCTTTAGTGTTATCTACGATCCGAGGCCGCGCTTGACCATTCTGGCGATCTGAAAAAGTTGCTTCTCCACGTTGACCTTGTGACTGATAGACCGTAATTTTTCGCGTGGCATCAGCATGTTCAGGTTTGATCAGATGCATCACCGAAGTCTTGATCTTGGTCTGTTGTTCTTCAGGCATTAAAAAATCAGCGCCAACAACGCCCACTGCAATCACACCTAATACTGCAAAACTATTTTTAATAAGAGACATAAAGAACCATTATATTTATTTATAAAAAATAAGGACTGATCGATTTGACCAGTCCTTAGTGTACTACCTCTCATTCTAACGTATTTTCAAGACATTGCGGTTACAACGATCATTACAACAGTACTCGCCTTAAATCACCTAACAAGACAGCCAGAGACCGTGCAAAACGTGCAGCATCCACGCCATTGATCACACGATGATCATACGACAATGACAGAGGCAACATCAGACGAGGTTGGAAGGCTTGGCCATCCCAAATCGGCTGCATCGCCGCAGGAGATAATCCCAAGATCGCTACTTGGGGCCAATTCACCAACGGCGTAAAGCCTGTACCGCCCATGGCACCTAAACTGGAAATGGTAAAGGTTGCACCAGACAAGTCATTCGGCCCAAGTTTCTTATCACGAGCCTTTTGACCCAACTCACCCAATTGTTTGGCGATTTCACGGATGCTCAAACGATCCGGATTGCGTAGCACAGGGACAATTAATCCATCATCCGTGGCAACCGCAATGCCCAAATGAATTTCTTCACGCACTTTAATGGACTTGTTATCGTCATTCAAATGGCTATTGAAGCGTGGCTCTTGCAGCAACAAATGCGCTGTTGCTTTAGCAATGAACGCCAAAATGGTTAAACCAATCCCTGCTTTCTTATAGCCATCTTTCAGCTCAATGCGTAGGGCTTCAAGCTCGGTGATATCCGCATGATCAAACTGCGTCACTTGCGGCATATACAGATTCAGAGATAACTGCGGAATCGCCGCCTGCTGCAAACGGGTCAGTGGCTCGTCGTGAGACGCCCCCCATTTACTCAGGTCTGGTAATGGCGGTAAGCCAGACGCCGCGGTAAATGTACCCCCGCCAACACTTGCTGCAGCCGCCGTGGTCAGGCGCTGTTTGACATAAGCATAGACATCTTCTTTCAGAATACGACCATTCAGCCCACTGGCCTTCACTTTAGTCAGGTTCACACCCAACTGACGTGCCGTTTGCCTTACGGCTGGACCTGCATAGACATCGGCGTTTTGACTTAAATCTTCACTCGCTATCACACTTTGTGTTTGTGCGACTTGAGGTGCTGTGCTCACAGCCTGAGTTTTGGTTTCAACAGCCGGCGCTTTTTCTGCTGCAGCGGATGTCTGTGCATCTTTGTCAGAAGCAGACAATTGCGTAATCTTTGTCACACCGCCACCAGAAGAACCGCTTAAGACCAATAAAGCAACGCCTTGCTTGACTGTTTGACCTTGCGTCACGGCAATACTTTCAACCGTACCCGCCGCTGGACTTGGGATCTCGACACTGGCCTTGGCAGACTCAACCACCACGAGACTTTGACCCGCAGTAACGACATCGCCGACCTTGACCAGAATTTCGGAAATATCGGCTTGATCAACGCCGAGATCAGGCACCTCAACGGATTGAGAAGTTGGTGCCGATGATGATTCAGCCGTTGGCTTTGCATCTGCAACAGGTGCAACGGGTTTCGTTTCTTCAACTGGCTTACTTTCCACAGGTGCAGGGACTGGCGCAGCCGCCGCAGTCGAACTGGATAAAGTAAACAGCGCAACACCCTCTTGCACCATATCGCCAAGCTTAATCAAAATGGCTTCGACCACACCATCCGCCGGACTCGGCACTTCGACGCTGGCTTTAGCCGACTCAACCACCAGTAGGCTCTGGTTCTTTTCAACCTTATCGCCCACTTTGACCAAAATCTCTGAGACTTCCGCTTTTTCTACACCCAAATCTGGGGTCTTCACTTCATAGCTTTGATTATTAGCACTCATGATGATGCCTCCTGCGAAGTTGCAGGGGTATCAGCGACTGGCTCGCCATCGGCAATATCCGCTTCAATGCCTTCAAGGGGTGCAGCCTGATCGGGAACATGAGGTGCAGGGGCATCATGGTTATTTTCAAGATGCGGCTGCGGTAGCCATGGCGGTGGCAAAGTCGTCTCAAGCTCAAAACTGGAGATTGCATCTTTCACCAAACGCACATCAATTTCATCTTCATCAGCCAACAATTTCAGTACGGCAACCACAATATTGGCCGCATCGACGCCAAAGAATGAACGTAGATTTTCTCGGGTATCTGAACGACCATAGCCATCCGTACCTAGGGTCACATAAGGACGATGATCAGGTAGGAAGCTACGAATTTGTTCGCTATAAGCGCGAATATGATCGGTAGCCGCCAAAACCACACCCTTATGCGGTGCCAGTTGTTCGGCTACCCATGAGACTTGAACAGGATCATGTGGATGCAAGCGGTTATGATAATCCACAGCCATACCATCACGCGCAAGCTCGTTGAAGCTGGTTGCGCTCCAGACATTGGCATGAATGCCATATTCGTCTTTCAGTAGTTTGGCTGCTTTAATCACTTCGCGCAGAATCACACCAGAACCAATCAGTTGCACTGTCGCCTCTTCTTCTTTCTGGAAGAGGTACAGCCCTTTACGGATTCCCTCTTCCACGCCTTCTGGCATAGGCGGATGGATGTAGTTTTCATTCATCAGTGTGAGGTAATACAGCACACGCTCACCTTCGGAATACATGCGGCGTAAACCATCCTGCACGATCACCGCCAACTCGTAGCCAAAACAAGGATCGTAGCTCACAACGTTTGGCACAGTTGCAGCCAAGACGTGCGAGTGTCCATCCTGATGTTGTAAACCTTCGCCATTGAGCGTTGTACGACCAGCCGTTGCACCGAGTAAGAAACCTTGTGCTTGGCAATCCCCAGCAGCCCAGATCAAATCACCCACACGCTGGAAGCCAAACATCGAGTAGAACATATACATCGGAATCATCGGCAAGGCATTGGTCGAATAACTGGTTCCCAGTGCGATCCACGCAGAGGTTGCCCCAGCTTCGTTAATGCCCTCTTCAAGCATATGCCCAGTTTTATCTTCACGATAATTCATCAACTGTTCATTGTCTTCAGGGGTGTACAGCTGACCTACGGCTGAGTAAATCCCCAACTGACGGAACATGCCCTCCAGACCAAAAGTGCGCGCTTCATCCGGCACAATCGGTACGACACGTGAACCAATATCTTTGTTCTTGAGCAGAATCGAGATAATCCGCACCATCACCATGGTCGTGGACTGCTCTTTATTTCCTGAACCTTCCAGCACCGCCTTGAAATCTTCCAGCTCTGGTGTCGTCAGCGGGATATGACCACTCCGACGTGCAGGTAATGCGCCGCCCAGTGCTTCACGGCGTGCATTCAAATAACGAATTTCTGGAGAGTTTTCGGCCGGACGGTACAGAGGCAGATGCTCCAGTTCCTCATCAGTAAACGGCAAATCAAAGCGATCGCGGAAGTACTGTAGGGATGGCATGCCCATTTTTTTGATCTGGTGGCTCTTATTGGCGCTTTGCACCGCATCAGACAAGCCATAACCCTTTACGGTCTTGGCCAGAATCACGACGGGCTGACCGACGGTTTTCATCGCTGCATCATAGGCTGCATAAACCTTCACCGGATCATGACCTCCACGATTCAGATCATCAATTTCCTGATCCGACATCTGGGCAACCATTTCTGCCAGCTCTGGGTATTTGCCAAAGAAGTGCTCACGGGCATATGCCCCACCATGCGCTTCAAATGCTTGATATTCACCATCTACCGCCTCTTCCATACGCTGTCTTAAAGCACCAGTTGTATCTCGCGCCAACAAGGCATCCCAGCGACGGCCCCAGACCACTTTAATCACACGCCAACCTGCACCGCGGAAACTGGACTCCAGCTCCTGAATGATTTTGCCGTTACCGCGCACAGGGCCATCAAGACGTTGTAGATTACAGTTAATCACCCAAATCAGATTGTCGAGTTTTTCGCGACCCGCCAGACCAATTGCACCTAAGCTTTCCGGCTCGTCCATCTCGCCATCGCCCAAGAATGCCCAGACCTTACGATTTTGCGTTTCCAGTAGGCCACGGTTCATCAGATACTTTTGCACATGCGCTTGATAGATCGACATGATCGGTCCTAAACCCATCGATACTGTTGGGAATTGCCAATAATCCGGCATCAGATAAGGATGCGGATAGCTGGATAAACCTTTCCCACCAACTTCACGACGGAAGTTCTGCACTTGCTCTTCGGTCAGACGTCCTTCCAAAAAGGACCGTGCGTAAATACCCGGTGCAGAATGGCCTTGGTAATAAATCATGTCGCCACCAAAATGATCATTGGCGGCGCGAAATACATGGTTGAAGCCCACATCATAGAGTGTCGCAGATGACGCAAATGTTGCTAAGTGTCCACCGAGTTCATCATTATTTTTATTGGCGCGGAGTACCATCGCCAGCGCATTCCACCGAATCAAGGCGCGAATACGGCGTTCCATATGCGCATCGCCCGGTATACTCGGCTCTTCTTCAGTCGGGATGGTATTGATATAAGCGGTGTTGAAGCGTTGGATTGGGACATGGGCACTAATGGCTTGCTGGTAGAGCGTTTTAAGTAAAAAAGCGGCGCGGTCTACACCAACATTCTTAATTACTGCATCAAAGGCTTCTTGCCATTCTTGAGTTTCGAGCGAATCTGGGTCTTGATAAAATGGCATATCTGGGGTCTCTTAAAATCCTTCTTGGTGCCTTCTATGAAACGCTTTTTATGTGACAGAGGCAAGATAGTTATAGCGACTGGAATAGATATTTTGTTGTATTTATAGTGCTAAAAAAACAAAATACCATTTGAAATAAATACAGGGCGATCTTAGACCTCCGCCCTGTAGAGAACAATGTCAAAAATGGTCATTTCTGTAGACTTGAGTAATCTCCCGACTTAC
The DNA here is from genome assembly GCF_003351745.1 of Aquirhabdus parva. Taxonomy (NCBI): domain Bacteria; kingdom Pseudomonadati; phylum Pseudomonadota; class Gammaproteobacteria; order Moraxellales; family Moraxellaceae; genus Aquirhabdus; species Aquirhabdus parva. Next base: position 2,641,965 of record NZ_CP031222.1, read on the forward strand.
TCCCAGTCCTGCCAGTGGGTCGTTAATTCCGACACCCATGCATTGCCCACGCGGTATAAATTTTCACGCGAAATATCGAAGCCGCCAGAGTTGGCTTTTAAGGATTGTTCAGCGGTTTGCTTAGGATAAGGACGATCATAATTCGACGCAGAGCGCAGTACAGCGACACGACTTAAATCAGCTAGTCCCGCATCTGCCGCACGGCTAATCGCAGTCAACGTTGCATTGTCTTCTTGCTGGGTAGTGCAGTATTCGCCTTTGCCATCAGTGAGTAATTTTCCCCACTGAGTTGCCCGCTCGCCGAGCAGTTTTCCATGCCACCACGTGTTACCGGACATGGTGGTACAGGTGAGGACAAACGGGGCTTTTTTAGCAGTCGCATCAAGATAGTGTGCACGGTATTTTTGCGCAGTCTCATCATCCACCAAAGGTGTTGCTTTGGTCAGATCATAAAGTCGCTTGGTGAGTTTTTCATCCAGTTTAAACACTTCGTTTTGATATTCTAATACGGGTTTTTTCAATGGGTCAAACGTGCCGATACCCACATAGCCAGTCGGCCAACTTTTTGGTTTTTCACGGGCATCAAACTCTTGGGCAATGCCAAAGTCCACCACATAATCTGACCATGCAACACTGCCTGTGCTTGCCATCTGCGGATTCATCCCGGCAATGCCCGCCACCATAAAATAGCTTTTGCGCCAGTCAAAAGCCGTACTCTGTAAAAGCGCCGTAACCGTCGTTGCGACATTGGCATAGCCCATCCCCGTCGTCACCTGACAAATCCCCGTATCCGTACAGTTAAGAGTCGGGTATTGAGGATTTAAACCGGCAACTTTGATCTTCTGCGTAAATTTCAAATGGTCTTGCCAAGGCTGTGCTTCAGGCTGAAACATACTGATGATAAGAAGTTTAGGCGCAAGCTTTGTCGAAGATGTGATCACTGGCACAGGTGCCGTTGACTCAGCGGCATAGATACTGGTCGAAAGGGTTGCTAGACCAAATCCGAAGAGACCCAGAGCAATGGTAATCGTTGATGCTTTCATCATAGGAGTGCCTAATAAATCATTTAAAAAAATGTGGTCTGTGGAACACCCATACCTACTTCACATTCGGGGCCCATGCCTCTACAAAAGCCATGGTCAATTTGGCAGAGTTACGTTGGGCAACGCCTGACGCAAAGAAAGCACCCACATCAGGGTTGGCATCCGCCCCGGCAAGATCCGATAAGCTGCGGAAGGCAATAAAAGGAATTTGATTGGCGTACGCCACATGCGCAACACCCGCTGTCTCCATATCGACACAGTCGGCTTGGACGTTCTTTTCCAAATAATCACGGTATTTGGCATTGGCAAGAAATGCACCCGAAGAAATGCCGCGGCGGCCCATCACCAGATTCGGTGTACGGCAACTGGTTGGGCTGGTACAAATCGGCTCTAATGTCGTTGTTACCTTCAGACCGTTGGCAACGACCAACATCTGCGGATCGACCGGATAATCAGCGCGCATCTCGCCATGCACAATCGCCTTGCCCGAATAGGTATCGATCAGGGCTTCTTGCTGACTATTTTTAGCATTTAATACATTGGTTTCACGTAAGAAGATACCATCCGCATAAGGCGGTACATCTGGCATGAGTTTTAAGCCCAAGCAAGTCAGATCATTCGCTTTGCCGCAAGGCGCCGGAATCGCAGTACTGTTGGCGTAATACACTTCATTCGGTGCTAGCCAACTTTGTGCTACAACCACATCACCGACATGGTACTGTGAGTTGGTGCCCCCTGCGATGCCGCTAAACACAAGCTGGCGTACGTTATAATGATCAAACAATAACTGACTGGTCATCACGGCATTCGACATGCTGATGCCACTTAAGACCAAAACCACGGGAACACCGCGCAAAGTGCCCGTAGTAAAGGACTTGCCATTGATCAGCACGGTTGATTTATCCTGCATCTGCGCAAGGAGCAACTCAGCTTCCTGTCCAAATGCCGCCATGATGCCTAAGCGTGGGTTGCACTCAGTCAAGCAATGCTTGCCGACTGCCGATTGCAATGACGAAGAAACACGCTCATGGGAACTTAAAGACGCACACCCTGTCATCAACGCCGTCAATCCTAGCGTTACGCATAGCGCGGTCTTTTTAAAAGTCTGGATAAAATCACGAGAAATGATCGAATGACGCATAATGAACAACCTGTGCAGTCTATGATTTATAAAGCAATGATTTATTGTGAAGTGATCTAAGTTCACTTTATAAAAAAGCAGCTGAGGTAGAGGATTACCTCAGCATGCCATGGTTCACTGCCCCTGATCCTTCAGGGCAATATCAAGTGCTTATTTTGGTAAAACACCTTCTACGCCTTGCACGTAGAAATTCATTTTACCGAGATCAGCGTCTGAGTAGACCTTGCCTTTAGGCAAGAACACGACGCCCGCTTGATTGGTCAGAGGACCAGTAAAAGGATGTAATTTTCCGGAGTGAATCGCATCGCGTACACCCAGCGCATATTTCTGTACTTCTGGAGAAACGTCTGGACCGAACTTCTCGATGTTGATCGCATCTTTATCTACGCCCCACCAGATGCTGCTGGATTTCCACTTCCCAGCCAACACATCCGCCAGCACACTGTCATAGATTACATCCCAATGCAGGACAGATGCTGCAAGTTGCGCTTTGGCACCAAACTTACTCATATCCGAATCCCAGCCAAAGGCATGGATGCCTTTTTCTTGAGCAGCCTGTACCACGGCTGGTGAATCCGTATTTTGCATCAAAGTATCACAACCTTGCGAAATCAAGGCCAATGCCGCATCACGCTCTTTGCCTGGATCAAACCATGAGTTTACCCATATCGCACGCGTCGTGATTTTTGGATTCACACTGCGTGCCCCTAGGGTAAAGGCATTGATATTACGCACCACTTCTGGAATCGGGAATGATGCAACAACTCCTAACTTATTCGTCTTACTGGTTTTACCCGCGACCACACCCAGTAGATAAGCACCCTCATAAGTACGGATATCATAGGTACCTAAGTTCTTGTCCGTTTTATAGCCAGTAGCATGCATAAAAACAGTATTAGGAAAAACTTTGGCGACCTTCGCCATTTGGTTCATATAACCAAATGACGTCGCAAAAATCACTTTATTACCTTGCTGTGCAAGGTTACGGAACACACGTTCAGCATCGGCTGTTTCAGGAACGTTTTCAACATAAGACGTCTTAACCTTACCCTTTAGCTCAGCCTCACTGGCAAGACGACCCTGATCATGCGAATAAGTCCAGCCATGATCCCCTGTTGGTCCAATATACACAAATGCAGATTTCACCGGATCTGCAGCATAGGCTGTGGACAGCAAACCCAAGGTCAATGCGCTGCTTGCAGCTATCGCTGCGATCATTTTTCTCAGTGGCGATTTTTTCAATGGCGATGCACTCGGTTGTGACATAGCCGTATGTTCGGTATTTAGCATAGTGGGTTGTCCTGTGACGCTGTGTTGGTGGTCTCGTTGAAACATGAATGTGCTCCCCGGATATTTATCATTGATTTAATCATTTGCAGATGGTTTTAACATCCGCTAGCAACGTCATCTCTTGTCTTCAAATCGCCTGACTCTACACCTTGGCTTTCTACATTTGATACTAGCAAGTTATATACCACCGCTCTATGCGTTCGCTGTTATGTACAATATTGCAAAATACGATAGACAGTTGACGCATTGATGACGGTGGAATAATGGGCTTTTGAATGACTCACTTAATTGAGGTTGGATTTGCTTTGGGCTGCGGCCGATTTAAAATCGTGATCATCATTTTCTCCAGTGCTTTAACATCCACACTGCGCACTACGGTGTTTACCCGCTCTCCCAGATCTGGCCCCCAGCCTTGCGCCCATGACAAAGTATTGCCATAGCCTGCACCGGAGTCCGTATCGACATCCACCAGCAGATCGTCGGATTGGGTGATGATGCTGGGATCAAGCCACACTGCTGTCGCGATATCATCCCAAAGTGGGAATCCAGCCTCGTTATATTGTCTCAGCGCCTTGGCTATCGGCGTCTGTGATGCCGTCATGTCATTGAGCAACTTCGGTGTTAACTCGGTTGCGGTCGATGGGTCAACAGGGATCATCACGATATGCTTCCAAGGCTCACGCAATACGATGCGCGCCGCCTCAGGGTCCCAGCGGAAGTTAAATTCTAAACGCGGCGTATTGCGATATTCACGGCCAAACTGCTCGGCACTTTTGGAAGTAAGCTGCTGATGCGGATTAACACTGCCGCCCATATAGATCAGCTCTTTAGCGGTTGCGGCAAAGGTAGGGTCTAGACGCGCTGCCAGTGCCAAGTTGGTCAAAGGCCCTGTCGCAATAATCGTGACTTGCCCCGGAAACTCATGCACTTTACGGATCAAGAAATTCGCCGCAATCTCATTGGAAGGCTTGATCTGTGGATCCCCCTCAGGCAAATGAGGCACTTCATAAGGACCATGAAACTTAGGCTGAGTTTGGATCGTGCCGTCAGGGAACTTGTCGTCCATCCACGCCCCTTTCCAGACTAACCGACCATGCAACGCTTCCCATTTATTGGTGAAGGCTTTGGTATTTAAGAGTGGAAAAATGGCACCGGGCACCACAGGAATGTCCGTACGCCCAGCGATCTCTAGCATACGCAGTGCATGGGCAACATTCTCGTCCCGCCAAGCATCGCCACTGACTACGGTAATACCCAGTACATCGACATAAGGTGACATCAAAGCCATGAGCTGCGCAGCTCTGGGGCCGGCAATATCATCATCCAGAATGACTTTACGCTGATCTGCCGCATTTGCGGGGATAGTAGACGCTAAACAGCACAGTGCGATGGCGGAATACATGAATTTACGAGGAGAAAACATGATATATACCTCAAAAAAAAGCGACGTTTAGCTAAACGTCGCGGAGGAAGGAAAAAAGTAAATCATGAAAAATTAGAAGTTCTGTTTGAACTGCACACCGACCATACGCGGTTCGTTGATCATGCCGGTCAAGTTGTTAAAGTCGATACCACTGGTGGTGCGGATGGTATTGGTAATGTTCCGTGCAAAAACTGCCGCTTCGTATTTACCTGCATCCCAGTTATAACCCACCCGTAACCCTCCTTCGAGGATAGGCTGGCTCTTAAACTCTGCCGACTCATACAAGAAGAAATTGGCTGAACTGCGATATGACCAGTCGGTGTAGACAAAAAACTCGTCATCTTTATTCAAGTTCAATGGGATACCATAACGGAGCGTCACGTTGCTAATCCACTTCGGTGCTTGAGGCAGTGGATTACCATTGATCGATACTAAAGTTTTGCCATTTTTCACAATCTCAGGATCGGTAACGGTACATGTGCGGCAAGGCGCGACATAAAGATTCGGATCTTTAATTTCGGTATCGTTATAACTGGTACCCAGAGTGAATTTTAAGTGCTCCGTCAGATTGGCTTGGAAGTCGACTTCAGCACCTTGTCCAATGCTCTTATCCGCATTGATCAACACGTTGCTGTTGTTTTGTCCACCAACCACTGTTAACTGTTGGTTTTTCACGTCATAGCGGAAAACGCTAAAGTTCAGGCGAGCTCTCTTATCAAATAAGTCCGACTTAAAGCCCGCTTCATAGGAAGTAACCGTCTCCGCTTGTGCAACAGTGATCGGTACAAACTCTGTTGGTGGTGCGATACTTGGTGCGCGGAAGCCTGTTGCAACACGCGCATACAAGTTCACATCAGGTGTGATGGCATAGGTACCGCTCACATCCCAATTCACTTTATTGACATCAGCATCTGCGCTTTTCGCACCGAGCATCGGTACTTTATCTGCAAGTTTCACGTCAAAATTACGCTCATCGTGGGTGTAGCGTATCCCGCCGCGTACCTTAAATTTATCCGTGAGATCATAACTGGCGGAACCAAAGGCAGCCCAAGCCTTATTGTCTTGTTCCCATATCATATCCGTGGTTTTCTGACCTGAAGGATTAGACAACGTGTTATAACCTATTGACTCACCAGTGATATCATCCCAGAAATAATAGACACCCGCTTGCCAGTTCAGTGGCTGTCCACTCTTGGATTCGATACGGAACTCTTGGGTCAGCTGTTTGTGATCATTCACGCCACCACTGGTTTCTACTGGAAATGGAATTAAACCCGGGCCTGAAGGTGGAGCAAATACGGCACCGTATCCGCCATCAATATCACCACGCGTAAAGTATTTATTAATCGTTTCATAACCGGTGATCGAGCTAATTTTGAATTGATCAAAATTCCAGGTCAGATGCAGATTGGTACCAGATGTTTGTAACTCTTGCTTGTTATGTGCATCGGTTGATATTTCGGCAGGATCAAAACCATCAATGAGTTTATTAGTGCCGGGTTGAATAATGTTTGCACGGAACAATCGTGCAGAGCCGCTCATATCCCGCGCATGCACATTCAATAACGCTGAAAAGTCATCGCTCGGTTTGTACAGCAACTGGATACGGCCCGCTTTCTCATCGTAGCCCTCAAGCTTGCCACCTGTCACAGTGTCCTTGACCCAATCATCACGATGCTGAACCAAGCCAGATACCCGTACAGCCAAGACATCGTTCAAGGGAATATTGATGGCACCTTCTGCATTCGCCGTATTATAAGTCCCGTCGGAAAGACTATAGTAACCACTAACTTTATTGTCTAAAGTCGGTTTGACGGAATCAAACTTCACCACACCAGCGGGTGAGTTACGACCAAACAAAGTGCCCTGTGGACCACGCAATACTTCTACAGCCGCCAAGTCAAACATTGGATAGCCTTTTAGTACCGCATTTTCCTGCACGATATCGTCATAAACGAGAGACACGGGTTGCGAGGCGTAGGTATTAAAGTCGGTATTGCCATATCCGCGGATATATAAACGCGGGAAGCTACGACCGTTTGAAGACTCAATGTTTAAGCTCGGTGTTTTTGCTGCGAGTACACGAATATCCTGCCCACCAGAATTGAGCACATTCAATTGTTCACCGCGGATCAAAGAGACCGAAACAGGCACATTTTTAATATTTTCGGTACGACGCGATGCCGTAACCGTAACTGCTTCCAGTTTCGGTGCGGCTTCAGTTGCGGCCGTCGGTGTGGAATCTGTTGCGGGTGCAGCGACTGCTGTATCAGCAACAGGCGCAGGCTGAGGTGCATCTTCTGCCCAAGTCATCCCGATTGGCAAGGTCATTCCCAAAAGCAAGCCACCAATTTTGCCCAGTGAACTGGCTTGACTCAAGTGTTTAGACGTCATTTCAAAACTGGCGCGGCTCAATGCTTGTGCTAGCACGTTTTTAACCAGCTTTAAGGAAGGCGAAGATGGTTCGCCATGCTGTTTGACACGCCTAGATTCACTCATAATAGTCCCCAATGGCATAATGAAAATGATTAAAAAATTTAAAGCAGGCTGCCCCCTGCTTGACCCCAGATAGGCGATTACAGACTGCAAAAGAAAAAACACATTCCAACAACATGGACCCGATACTAGCAACTAATTCTTGTGCCACCCATGTTGCGGCGGTTATGTGGAGTATTGGTAAAATCGAATTTTTAAGCCCTGCATTCCGTCCTATACTCATCGTCATGTTGGCTTTGCAGCCTCCCATTGATCGTAATGTGCAGATCGGTAGAGCCTGTCTGACCTTTCATTACCCTGATTAGGCATGCTAAAAAACATGAATACAGAAATAGAAGCCGCTATAAACACATCAGCGCCGGTAGAAACACAATCCTTGTCTATTCGCGATCAGGATTTCTTACGCCAAGCCATTGCCCTATCACAGCAATCCCGCGAACAAGGCAAACATCCTTTCGCGGCTATCGTGGTCAATCCAGACGGAAAAATCGTTGCCCAAGCAGGTAATAACTCGCTCCCGCCGGAAGGCGATCCTACCCGTCATGCCGAAATTGTGGCCGTGGGTATGGCGGCTAAAATTCTTACCCCGCATGAGATGCAAGGGTGTACGCTCTATACCAACGCTGAGCCTTGTGCGATGTGTGCAGGCGGTATCTATTGGGGCGGGATTGGTCGCGTGGTTTATGGTATTTCAGAAGTTCACTTACTTGAGATCACAGGCAACCACCCTGAAAATCCGACACTCTCCTTGCCCTGTCGGCAAGTATTTGCCAGTGGTCAGCGTCCAACTACCGTGATTGGACCCTGCCTAATTGAAGAAGCTGCTGCCGTTCACGAAGGTTTTTGGAAATAACGAGGTCGATATGTCTTCACGCGCTATTCAATTTTACTTCCGCGGTGAAGTCCAGCAGGTGGAGGCGATTTCCCCCACCCGTACCGTCTTGCAATACTTACGCGAAGATTGCCACCATACCGGTACCAAAGAAGGCTGCGCCGAAGGAGACTGTGGCGCGTGTACGGTTGTGGTCGGAGAACTGGCTTCATTAGACGGTAAAGAATGCTTGCAACTACGTACGGTCAATTCATGTATTCAATTCCTCCCGACGTTAGATGGCAAAGCCTTATTTACGGTTGAAGATCTGGCGCAGATTCAAGCACTGCAAACCCTTAAAGACACTCATTCGCCTGCGATTAATGCGCATTCAGCCCATGCTGCAAGCAAAACACTGCACCCGATTCAGCAAGCGATGGTAGATCACCACGCCTCACAATGCGGTTTTTGCACGCCGGGCTTTGTGATGTCGCTGTGGGCAATGTACGAAAACCAAACCCATGCCCCTACTCGCACGGAAGCCACTGAACACATCTCGGGTAATCTGTGCCGCTGCACAGGCTACCGTCCCATCCTAGATGCCGCCATTGCAGCTTATGACTTGCCACGGGTCACCCTTGAACGCGAACCGATCATCAGTACGCTGAAAGCCCTAGAAGCACTCCCCGCACTGAGCTATCACATCGCAGGTCAACGGTTCTTTGCACCAAGGACTCGGGCAGAACTGGCAGTATTACGCATTGAATATCCACAAGCGCGTTTGCTTGCGGGAAGCACTGATGTCGGTCTCTGGATTACCAAACAAGGTCGTCAGTTGAGTGATGTGATTTATTTAGGTCATGTTACGGATCTTAAAAAAATTGATCATCAAGATGCTTACATTGAGATTGGTGCGATGGTATCGCTAACCGATGCCTTCGCCACGCTCACTCGTCTAGATACAGGCTGGACAGAATTGGCACGGCGCTTTGCCTCAGAACCGATCAAAAATGCGGGGACCTTGGGTGGCAATGTCGCCAATGGATCACCGATTGGCGACTCCATGCCCGCGCTGATTACACAGTCTGCGGAGATTGTGCTGCAGCACGGTGCATCCACTCGCCGCCTGCCCCTTGAAGATTTTTATCTCGATTACCAAAAAACGGCGCTGATGAATGGAGAGTTTGTTGCGGCGATTCGTGTGCCCATCTCTAAAACAATCGCGGGGATGTCTGCATACTTTCATACCTACAAAATCGCCAAGCGCAATGAGCAGGATATTTCTGCGGTATGTGGCGCATTTGCGGTAGTACTCAATTCAGCAGGAATCGTACAAAGCGCACGAATTGCCTATGGGGGTATGGCCGCCATTCCCAAACGCGCGGCATCTTGCGAGGCCGCACTGGTTGGGCAGCCATGGTCAAAGGCTCTCATTGAATCCGCAAAAAAAGCATTACAGCTAGACTTTGCACCGCTTAGCGACGGTCGCGCCAGTGCTGAGTATCGTCAGGTTATCGCGGCAAATCTCTTGACCCGCTTCTGGTTTGAGACCCTTCCAGCAGACGCTGCCACTCATGGCGCTCATGGACAGGCACCACACGTCAAGCGCTTAAGTGATCTGATCCCGACTCAAGCGGTGGAGGGCTAAGTCATGAATCAAGCGACGAATCTATCTGAAGTCATTCACATCAATAAAGACCCCGCGCTCAAGAACGCTGGGCCTATCGGCAAATCGATCCCGCATGAAAGTGCGCATCTGCATGTCAGCGGTCAAGCAACCTATATCGATGACCTACCCGAATGGGAAGGCACCTTGCATGCCGCGCTCGGTCTATCCACCTGCGCGCATGGGCGGATTAAGAAACTCGACTTAAGTGCGGTATATACGGCGGCTGGCGTGCGCTGCGTCTATTTGGCTAAAGATATCCCTCATCATAATAACTGCGGCCCCATCGTCGCCGATGAACCGATCATCGCTGATGATGTCATTCAATTTTATGGACAAGTCATTTTTGTGGTTGCGGCGGATACCTATCAACAGGCACGTGCCGCAGTGCGTCTGGCTAAAGTCGAATATGAAGCTTTTGAACCCATCCTAACCATTGACGATGCCATCAAGGCAGAGTCTTGGGTTTTACCTCCAGTCGATCTCAAGCGTGGTGAAACGGCAGAAAGTCTGAAGAACGCCCCCCATCGTCTGCAAGGATCGAGCGCTGTCGGTGGACAAGAGCACTTTTATCTGGAAGGACAAATCTCTTACGCCTACCCCAAAGAAGATCACACCATTCACGTTCACTGCTCAACCCAGCACCCCACTGAAATGCAGCATCTCATCTGCCATGCACTGGGTTATCGTGCCCATCAAGTCAGTGTGGAAGCTCGGCGTATGGGCGGCGGTTTTGGCGGCAAAGAATCGCAATCAGCGCAGTGGGCCTGCATCGCATCGCTACTCGCCGTCAAAACGGGGAAGCCGGTCAAACTGCGCCTTGATCGAGATGATGACATGGTCGCAACGGGCAAACGTCATGGTTTTGATTTTGAATGGGATGTCGGCTTTGATGATGAAGGACGCATCCTAGGACTACAAATTCAAATCGCCTCCAACTGTGGTTTCTCAGTGGATCTATCGGGTCCTGTGAATGACCGTGCAATCTGTCATATCGACAATGCCTACTATCTGGATGCGGTTGCAATCCGTAGTCTACGCTGTAAGACCCACACGGTCTCCAATACGGCCTTTCGCGGATTCGGCGGCCCTCAAGGCATGTTCCCGATCGAATACATCATCGACGATATTGCCTACTATCTAGGCCATGATCCTTTAGCTGTCCGTCTAATCAACTTCTATGATGATGTCACGCAGATCGCAGCCCACCCTGAAACTGCACGGAATACCACCCACTATGGCACGACCATTACGGATAACGTCATCCCAAGTCTCGTCAAAGAGTTGGCGCAAAGCTGTGATTACACTGCCCGGCGGGCAGAAATTGACGCATTCAATGCACAAAGCCCTATTATCAAGAAAGGTTTTGCACTGACACCGGTAAAGTTTGGGATTTCATTTAACGCGACGCTATACAACCAAGCGGGTGCCTTAGTCCATGTCTACAGTGACGGTACTGTACTGCTCACCCATGGCGGCACAGAAATGGGACAAGGTTTATATAGCAAGATTCGCCAGATTGTCGCCCATGAGTTTGCCATTCCCTTAGCCGATGTCCGTTTCTCGGCAACCGATACCAGCCGAGTACCCAACACCTCTGCAACGGCTGCCTCAAGCGGTACCGACTTAAATGGTAAAGCCGCACAAGCCGCTTGCATCACGATTCGCACCCGTCTCGCGATCTTTGCAGCAGAGCTTGCCCATACAACACTGGATCATGTTGTGTTCAGTGAGGGTCACGTCTATGCTGGAACTGACGACGCGATTGATGGTAAAGGATTGCAAAAATGGACCTTTGGCGAATTGGTGCTGCGCGCCTATCAAGCACGGATTCAGCTCTGGGACAGTGGTTTCTATAAGACCCCCGATATCCACTGGAATCCCGCCATTCGTTTTGGAAGACCTTTTTACTACTTCGCGTATGGCGCTGCCGCAACCGAAGTCGCTATTGATACCCTAACCGGTGAAACACAGATCCTACGTGTGGATGTACTGCATGACGTGGGGCAATCAATTAACCCCGCTATTGATATTGGTCAGATTGAAGGTGGCTTTATTCAAGGCATGGGCTGGCTGACCAGCGAAGAGCTGTATTGGGTCAAAAGCGGTGCCAAGACCGGGCATTTATTTACCCATGCGCCATCGACCTATAAGATTCCCACCGCTGCCGATTGTCCTTCGATTTTTAATGTCAAACTCTTCAACAATCAGAATGTTGAAAACACTATACATCGCTCTAAAGCAGTCGGTGAACCGCCATTTATGCTGGCACTGTCCGTCTTTTCTGCACTACGCGATGCGGTGAGCGCTGCGGTGGAAGCCGAAACAGGCATCAGAACCAAACTCAAGCCTAAGCTTGAAGCACCGGCTACACCTGAATCGATATTGCGGGCAATTCACCTTGGAATCAGCCAGCCCTTCGGACCACGGCCATGAAAGCATGGCTCAATACCTTGCCGACATGGCTGCTATCTCGGGATTGTGTTCTGGTCACCGTTGCTCGGGTCGAAGGCTCTACCCCGCGTGAAGCGGGTGCATCCATGTTGATCGGTGTTGATGAGACGGGTCAAACGCTCCAAGTCGATACGATTGGTGGCGGTCATCTGGAATGGCAAGCGACCGACATCGCTCAAAAGATGCTGGCAGGCTCAGAGCCTATACATCCGATTCACTTTGAACGCTTTAATCTCAGTGCCCGCTTAGGACAATGCTGTGGCGGCGTTGTATGGCTCATTTTTGAAAAGATCGCACCGGATCATTCGCAAAGTTGGCAAGCATTTATCAAGGCGTTAGAACAAGGCGCATGCCTACTCCGCACGCTTCGCCATGATCAAAGTCACTCGACGTGGACGACCCAATCAACGGGTAAAAATCGTGTCCAGCTCGACCATAGCACCGCAAAAAAATCGACGGTGGGAAAAAGTCAGACACCCGAAACTTTATGGCAATTTGAACAAGAAATTCTGGGTAGCCCATTTACGGTTTACCTGTTTGGTGCAGGACATGTTGGTCGTGCTGTGGTCGAAGCGCTACGTCCGCTTGATGCGAAAATTCGCTGGATCGACTCCCGCGATCATGGCTTTCCTGAGCATCAAGAAGCACATATTGATTATGTCAGTAGCGACGAGCCTGAAGATGAAATTGCACGAGCTCCAGCCAATAGCTACTTCCTGATCATGACGCACAACCATGCGCTTGATTTTAGATTGTGCTTAGCGTTATTCAAACGTAACGACTTTGCCTACTTTGGCTTGATTGGTTCGGAGAGCAAACGGGCTGTCTTTGAGCATCGCCTGCATGCACGCGGGGTTGACACCCTCCGTTTTCAAGAAATGACCTGCCCGATTGGCATTCAAGGCATCTACAGTAAAGAACCGGCTTTGATTGCAGTGTCAGTGGTTGCTCAAATGCTACAAGTCCACACTACCCGCCTCCAGACCGAACGGATCTATGGTGGCAAGACTTATCAGTCATCAAACTTGAGCTAGCGAAATCGACCTAGGACACCACACACTATGGCTTGCGCGTCAAATGGGTGATGATTTCGGCATGCTGCGGAAAAGCAGCAAGCAGTGCGCTACGCGATCCAATTTCAAAATCTTCAAAATCAAATCCCGGACTCACGGTGCAACCGACTAGCGAATACTCACTGCCTACCGCCGGTTCAGCCGCAAACCAGCTGCCACGCGGTGCCAGCGCTTGGAAGACCTGCCCCTGATGCGGATCATTTCCCAGCAGATGAATGATCAGTTGACCATCAGGCATCAACACATACAGTTTCAGCGGTCCCCCAGCATAAAAGTGCCATAACTCATCGGATTGCAAACGATGAAAGGTACTGTAATCACCTTTGTTTAATAGAAACTCAATTGCGGTGCTTGTCGAGCGTGGGCCTTTGTAGCGTGCGGGGAGCATCGCTTGTGTGTATTGCTCCTCAGACTTATACGTCTGCTTGTAGTAGCCCCCTTCAGGATGAGGCTCCAGCGAAAGTAATTTGACGAAATCTGACGACTGATCATGTGGTGACATGGCACACCCTGAAAGCAGCAAATAGGCAGGAATGGATATCGTCCAGAAACAATGACGCATCGCATGACGTAGATATTTCATTGCTCAGATCCGTCCTTTATCAAGGCTTAAGCTAACTTCGCTAGACAAGTAAGCTGGTCTCTTTAAACTAACGGATATGACTCATTGAACATAGCTTAATCTGGATATAACGTCTATCTGATTAACAGCATATAAGCGTTGAAATCGGAATGAACTAAATCAAACGATGTGAGGCAATTTTTTTAGAGTGACTCGTCCCCTATAGACTTTAGAATCGGTAGCGCACGCCTACGGCCGTAGACATCTGATTCTGATTGGGATATCCACCACCGACAAAATCAGCATGAGTATTTACAAAAGACTCCGTCGCGCCGCCTTGATTATGTAAGTACGCCAAATTGGCCGTGAGACTGAGCGGCTTGGAGATCTTATATTCACCCGACAAACGATACATGAGTGTCTGGTTAGACAACGTCGTATTGTCACGATAAATCACATTGGCGGATCCCGTAAACGCTGAAGTAAACGGATAGTCCACTCCGACTTCTACAGCATACGCTTTGCGTGCCGACATGGCACCGATGGACTGTAACTTGGCTGGACCTGAAATATCGGCATATGTCAGTCCCAGTCTGCCGTTAATCCAACCCCAGTTATAACTGCTGCCCAAAGTGGTGAGCAAATATCGATTGCCCGTATAATTTTCATCCACCCCAGTGTCTTCCTCATGGTTATGGGTTAAGCCCACCATGAGTGGACCTGACGTATATTTGACACCCAAACTATACATGGAGCCCGCTTGCTCGAGTTTACGGTAATCATTCAGCCCATACATGGCACCGACTTGCAGACCTGAGATTTCAGGTGAGGTGTATTTCACGGTATTACGATACAGCTCGCTGATCGCATCAAACTCGGAGAATTTGAAAATTGCCCCAGTGTTATAGCCCCCCTTAAACACAGTGCCAAAGAACCAGTCGTCATTAAAATCCCACTGTTTACCCAGCGTAAAAGTCCCCCATGGACTTTCAAGCCCGGCATAGGCATTGCGTGAGAAGAGCTCATGGTTAGTTGGAATTTGTAGTCTGGAAGGGCTAAAACTTGCCTGAAGATTCACGATCGCCTTGAACCCAGAGCCAAAATCATAACTGCCGCCTAGACCGAGACCCGATGCACTTAAAATCCCATCGGTCGTATCGGTCTTGATTTGATGTCCATCTCCGGTATGCGTCACCGCTACTAGACCCGTATCAATCAAACCAAATGCCTTCAATGTGGCATTGCCGCTGGTCACAGTTAAATCCGCACTTGCATTACTACTCCCTAATACCGCAGTGCATGTCAGCGCTGCTAAGGGGATATTCATAAACTTCATCGGTACAGCCTAAGTATCATTCTAATCAGTTCTTATTTTAGCTTATTCCAACCAAGCATATAGTTATCAATTAAATATAATTACCTTTTGGTCAAAATTAACACTGCATATATTTGATTCTTCATCCTAACAAATGCATTTTATTAAGAATAATCAAGATAAATGATCCTCTCACTTCCCCCACCAATGTGCCATATCCATTGACTCTATCGGCACGTGAAGATTTTGCAGTTGATATCAATCTCACTGCCACTGGCGATATCACATGGTTTGGTCACAGCCCCATTTACCAGCATTTTAGTTTATTGATGCGGTATGAAGGGACGGTCATCCATCAGGGGCAATCAACCCTAGTCAAAGGGCTATGTACTTGGGAAAACTGGCAGACGGTGTCTTTATACCTTCCTGTAAACAAACTGATTCCACGGCGCTTTAAACTGGGTGCAGATTTCTTCACCTATCAAGTGATCAATTTGGATCAGGATACGCAATTGCTTCTCGGCTATGTTGCTTTTCTGGATAGACCTATTGCCACAGTCGCTTACTTAAGAACAGTCGACGGCGGGAGTCAAAGACTGGATGCTGATGTCCGCTTTCAAGTCTTGACTGCCCAAGTGGAGCCAGCCATAGCACCAGACGGATCCGCCATGACATTGCCGCAAACCTTTCGCTGGACTATCACAGATGGCAAAGGAGAGCGTCTTTTTGAAATCAATGCAACCGTCGATACGCCCATGCTCTATGGCTTGGCAGCGGGGTATGTTGGTGCATATCACTGGGAGGGGACCCGGAATGGTCTGCCGCTGACTGGTCGCGGCTATGTAGAATATATCGATCAGCGTGACTAAGATCACATCGCAAAACCGAATCTATAGTTTAAAGATAAAATGAATATCCTCAGGCTCCAGTGCATACAGCGCTGGATCTGGCTCTAGAGTCATCATGCAGCCTAAGCTTTGGTAAAAATGAACGGTACTCTCGGATGGCGTTGCGGATATATAGAGAAATTGGGCGCCACGTCTTCTTGCCTCGGCGACTGCCAAGTTGAACAGTTTCCTCCCTAGTCCTTTGCCGCGGTATGCACTACTGACATGCAGAAACTTCAATTGCAACTGGTCCTGATCCTGACCCAAAAAACGATTATCAACCACCACAACGCCAATGAGTTTTCCACCCTCAAACAGTCCATAAAACCAACCGCCACGATCATAACAAGCCTCTAAAATCGGCGTATATTGCGCAGCCTCTCCCTCTGGCCAGCCCCCCATATCATAGTGCTCGGGCGTTAAGACCAACTGACCATCGATCAGATAGTAGATATGATGAATGATCTCGCTGCGATCAATCGTCCATACATCTTTGATCTCATCACGGCTCAACGCTCTACCTAACATCACACTAATCTCTTTATAAAATGAATCATCGCGTTACGGCGGCTATAGACAATGACGTATCCACGGGACAGGTCAACACACTAAACGTGTCCGTCAGCTCTTTTCTCATGGCGTAAAGTGCTGTTATTTTTTGATCGATCTGATCGATCTTGGCTGCCAAGCGTTTCTCGATCTCCATGCGCCCAAATTTCCCATCCAGTACATCTGGCATGATGTCTTTAATTTCTGAGAGTGAAAAACCCAGCGTCTGGCTACTCCGAATAAATTTCACGTGACGAACATCGTCATCTTTATAGAATCGATAGCCATTGTCTTGGCGCTTGGGCGTTCCCAACAGACCTTGCTTTTCATAATAACGAATCGTATCTGTCGTCGTTTGAGTCACTCTCGCCAGTTCACTGATATTCATTGACCCACTCCTTTGTCTACAGCCCAATCATAACACTTGACCTTGGTCTATAGACCAAGGTTTAAGGTGCATTTTCTAGGGCAATTTGACAACGCCCAGTACTAACTCTCTATAGAAGGTAGTGAATGATGATAAATACTCAATATCGAAAAATTGTCCGCGCTTCGGCAATTTATGACTTGCTGGTGACAGCACCTTTTGCAACACCGTGGACATTTGCAGTCGTATACCAACTCTTAAACATGATCGCCCCTGTCCCGCCCTTCGAACCTACCCATATTCTTTTTGTCAATCTCTTTGGCTCAATCGTGCTGGTCTGGTCGATTTTGAGGATTCGCGATCCTCAGCCTATTTACGGTTTTTATGATTCGATAGGTCGGGCACTTTTTTCAATCTGGTTTTTTTATTATTTAATTCGTTACGACATCAATCCGGTTACTTGGATTTTTGCCGTACTTGAACTATCGTGGTTTGTGATTCAGGCCTATGGATTCATCAGACTGTCTAAGCAAAGGGTCTGAGTAAAAATAGATCAACTCATGTCAATGAAGCATGATGACAATAAACTTGAGAACTAAGACCTTGCTGACTATTGTTGCAAGGTCTTAGTTGTATCCAAAGTTACTGAACACGCCATGCAGCCCAAACCCGGTCAATCTCCGCCAGCCACTTGGCTTTCTCGGCATCACTCATCCATGCCGCTTCAAAACTATTTTTAGCCAATTGCACTATATCAGCATCCGATAAATCTAAAGCCGCACGGCACGCGATAAAATTGTCATTCACATAGCCGCCAAAGTAGGCAGGATCATCAGAATTGATCATGACGGCTAAACCCATGTCCAGCATCTTTTTCAGCGGATGCAGCTTCAAATCGTTATAGACCTTTAAGCGCACGTTAGACAGCGGGCAAACAGTCAGCGGCATCCGCTCTGCAACGAGACGCTTGACCAAGGCCTCACTTTCAAGACTGCGAACACCATGATCAATGCGCTTGACCTGCAATAGATCTAGGGCTTCATAGACATACTCAGGCGGACCTTCTTCACCTGCATGGGCAACGACCGGTAGATTCAGCGCATGACAGCGTGCATAGAGACGCTCAAATTTTGAAGGTGGGTGACCCTTTTCACTGGAATCCAGACCAAAACCATCAATCCCAGATAGATATGGTATGGCCTGCTCAAGCACCTCAAAGCCTTCCGCCTCAGACAAATGCCGCAGAAAACTCATGATCAATTTAGAGGTCAAACCCCATTTGGCCTGCGCATCATCCAGCGCGCGGCGTATGCCGTTGTAGACGGTGGCAAACTGAATACCGCGCATCGTATGTGTTTGCGGATCAAAGAAAATCTCGGTATGCACCACATGATCCTGATGAGCTTTTTTAAGGTATGCCCAAGTCAAATCATAAAAATCCTGCTCATGGATCAGGACATCCGCCCCTGCATAGTACAAGTCTAAAAAGGACTGCAAATCTTTGAAATCATAAGCTGCGCGAATCGCATCGATGTCCGCATAATTTAACGTCACGCCATTGCGCTCGGCCAGCATCAGCATCATTTCTGGCTCTAAGGAGCCTTCGATATGCAAGTGCAGCTCGGTTTTGGGTAATTGTTGAATCAAAGAATCCAGAGGATGTGTGGTCATGCTGTTTCGCCCGCATAGATGAGGTGACTGGCAAATCTGCCTACACGTTTTGACGCCAATCACCATAAATGAATCTGCATAAAATACACTAATCTAGAGCCTGATAGCGTCTACTTTATGCTTTATATGCAATCTGCTATAGCAAATATAGATGGATACAAACGGTATCTGATTATGGCTCAGCGATTGCTTACTATTTGATGATGCTTAAAACATTAAGCGTGAACCGATGGTTCGTGCTTAATCAGCGCTTGACTCAAAACACAGTTCAGGAAATCTCATGACGCCGACGACCGAATCCATAGCACCGGCTCCATCACAAGATGCGACGCGATTTTTGCCCAAGCGTTTAGAGCTGCACAACATCACCAAACGCTATAGCAGCGTCGTGGCGAATGATGATGTGAGTCTCAGTGTTGCCGCAGGTGAAATTCATGCTGTGCTGGGTGAAAATGGTGCCGGAAAAAGCACCTTGATGAAGGTCATTTACGGTGCGACCAAAGCCAATCAAGGACATATCATTTGGAATGGTCGCGAAGTTGAAATCGACAATCCAGCGGCTGCACGTCGTCTCGGTATCGGCATGGTCTATCAGCATTTCTCACTGTTTGAAACCTTAAGTGTGGTGCAGAACATTGCGCTGGTATTGGAAGAGAAATATGACTTGGCAGGGCTTGCCGCGCGGGTCAAAGCCGTGTCAGAGAAATATGGTCTACCGCTTGACCCGCATCGACTTGTCCATAGCTTGTCGGTTGGTGAGCGACAACGCGTTGAAATTGTGCGCTGTTTATTGCAGAACCCCTCACTGCTGATTCTGGATGAACCCACCTCAGTCCTCACCCCTCAAGCCGTACTCAAGCTGTTTGAAACCTTGCGTCGTCTGGCCAGTGAAGGCGTTTCGATCCTCTATATCAGCCATAAGCTCCACGAGATTCAAGAGCTGTGTGATAGCGCAACGATCATGCGTGGCGGTAAGGTCACAGGCACTGCCAAACCCAAAGAAGAGACGACGGCAAGCCTTGCACGCATGATGATTGGTCGCGATCTACCTGCTTATGAAAGCCCTGTCTATCAAGGCACCAGTCGCCCTATCCTGCAAGTCAGTCATCTCAGCTTAACGTCGGAAGATCCTTTTGGTACACAGCTAGATGATATTAATCTGACTGTCAACTCAGGAGAGATTCTAGGCATTGCAGGTATATCGGGCAATGGTCAAGCAGAATTACTTGCCGCATTGTCAGGTGAAATGACCAGTAAAAAACAACATATTTCGTTAGACGGTATTGATGTTGGACATCTGGATGCGGGCAAACGTCGTGCGTTAGGCCTCGGTTTTGTACCCGAAGAGCGCCTAGGGCGAGGCGCTGTACCGGCCATGTCACTCACACAAAATGCCCTCCTCACTGCACATGCACAAGGCTTCGTAAAGTTCGGGCTGGTCAGTTACCAGAAAGCCCGCGCGTTTGCTCAAGCGTGTATTACGCGCTTTGATGTGCGTACGGGTGGACCAGAGTCTGCGGCACGCTCCCTATCAGGCGGTAATCTACAAAAATTCATTGTGGGCCGTGAAATCATGCAAACCCCGAAAGTCATGATCGTTGCCCAACCGACTTGGGGCGTGGATGTTGGCGCATCCGCCTTCATACGTCAAACCCTGATTGATTTGTCTAGGCAAGGGGTCGCAATCCTCGTCATTTCTGAAGAGCTTGAAGAATTGTTTGAAATCAGCGACCGCATCGCAGTCCTTGCAGAAGGCAAGCTCTCCGATGCCCGGTTAAAATCTGAAACCAATGCCGAGGCTATTGGCCTCATGATGTCAGGTCTCAAAAGCCAAAAGACAGCAGAAAAACCTGTGCTTGAGCCTGCATAACCCGATTATTTTTAAATTTTTATTATTTTTTTATATAGAGCATTGATGTTCACCAGAATTTTAGGACTGCCCTATGCACTTACTTGAGCCACGCGCCCATCCGTCACAACTCATGAAATGGCTGTCGCCTTTGATTGCGATTGCCCTCATGCTGATCACGGGAAGTCTGCTATTTCTTGCACTGGACAAGAATCCGATTGAAGCGTTTAAGGTCTTTTTTATCGATCCGCTGACCAGTAGCTATGGATGGGGTGAGCTCTTAATCAAAGCCAGCCCGCTGATCCTGATCGCTCAGGGTCTTGCGATTGGCTTTCGAGCCCGTATCTTTAACATCGGTGCCGAAGGTCAATTGATCATGGGCGCACTGTTTGGCGGGGGGATCGCGATCACGTTTCAGGGCATGACCGGATGGTGGATTCTGCCCTTGATGGTCATTGGTGGTGCAATCGGTGGTGCATTATGGGGCGCCCTGCCTGCACTTCTTAAGACCCAATTCAACGCCGAAGAGACACTGACCACATTAATGCTCAATTATGTGGCAACCTTTATTCTGCTCTATATGGTTAATGGTCCATGGCGCGACCCTGCAGGCATGAACTTTCCACAATCGATCATGTTTGATGGCAGTACGCTCCTCCCCATCCTGATTGAAGGGTCACGGGTAAATGCCTCGGTGTTTATCACCCTCTTCGCCGTGTTCGCGTTTTGGCTATTCACCTCGCGCAGTTTTCTTTCTTATCAATTAGAAGTCGGTGGTCAAGCTCCTGCTGCATCGCGTTATGCGGGTTTCTCCGCCAAGCGCACAGTGTGGTTCAGCCTCTGTATCTCAGGAATGATGGCCGGAATCGCAGGTGTTGGTGAAATCGCAGGGCCTGTCGGTCAGCTCAACCCCAACATCTCCCCAGGCTATGGTTTTGCCGCGATCATTGTCGCGTACTTAGGGCGCTTAAACCCAATCGGCATGGTGTTATCTGGGTTTCTGATGGCGCTTCTTTATCTCGGCGGAGAGGCTGCACAAATGTCCATGCAATTACCCGCGGCGATCACGGGATTGTTTCAGGGCATGTTGCTGTTCTTCCTGCTGGGGTCTGATGCGTTTATTGAGAATCGTCTACGCCGCCGTGCAGGAGCAAAACCTGCATAGCAAGTTTGCACAGAGATAAGAAGCCCTATTTTGAATTATTGGATTTTGAGGAAATAACGCCATGCTTGATTTAGTTCCGATCCTTGCAGGCACGCTCGCAGCGGGCACGCCGCTCATTTTTGCGGGTCTCGGCGAATTAGTCACCGAACGTACTGGAGTCATCAATCTCGGTGTCGAAGGTATGATGCTGATTGGTGCGGTGGCAGGTTTTGCCTGTGCGGCTGAGACAGGTATGGGCGCTGGAGCAGGACTGCTTGCCGGTGCAGCGGCTGGCATGGGAGCCGCGTTGCTCTTTGCCATTCTGGCCCTATCTTTAGCCGCAAACCAAGCGGCATGTGGTCTGGCGCTCACCATCTTTGGTGTAGGACTTTCGGCGTTTATTGGTCAGCACTATGTCAGTTATAGCCTACCGGGTCTAAAACCGTGGGATATTCCGCTGCTCTCGGACATCCCCTTTCTCGGCAAGGTTCTCTTTCACCAAGACTTCGTGGTGTATCTTTCGATCATTGCCTTTGGGATCGTCTGGTGGGTACTGGCCAAGACACGTTTAGGGCTATTGCTTAAAGCGGTGGGCGAATCCCCGGAAGCTGCCCATGCAATCGGCTATCCAGTGCTGGCCATTCGCTACGGCGCTACCCTGTTTGGCGGAGCGATGGCCGGTATAGGCGGTGCTTATCTATCTACGGTCTATACCCCACTTTGGGTTGAAAACATGGTCGCCGGTCGCGGCTGGATTGCAATTGCATTGGTAGTCTTTGCCACATGGAAACCTGCTCGCCTGATGCTGGGCGCTTACCTGTTTGGCGGTGTTACCATCCTGCAATTCCAAGCGCAGGCACTGGGCATTAATCTTCCCGTACAGCTCTTGGCGGCCTTACCGTACGCCGCAACCATCGTTGTGTTGGTCGTCATTTCACGTGATCGAAAGGTCCTGCAGATGAATTTGCCTGCATCACTTGGTAAATCATTTTTACCCTAGGGTGATGCCGATCAGATTTCCTTGTTTTATCAAAGCCAGATGAAACAAGGAAATAAATCCCAAAACGATAGAGCCCCCATTCATTCAGGGGATACACCACCATCGACCACTTCTCCCATGCAATCCCTGAGAGAAATATATACCTGCTCCAAAACTGCACTTGTAATGAAATAAGGAAAACCCATGTCTACACTCCTCCTCAACCATGCCGACGTCGTCATCACCATGGATACTACGCGTCGAGAAATCAAAGATGGAGCCGTATGGATTCGGGATGGCGTGATTGAGGCCGTAGGGAGCAGTGCAGAACTGGCAATGTATGCTGCCAAGGCAGATGAAGTCATCAATATGACAGGACGCATTGTGCTTCCAGGATTGATTAATACCCATCACCATATGTACCAAAGCCTGACTCGCACGATCCCTGGGGCACAAGATGCCGAGCTTTTCGCATGGTTACAGCGGCTCTATCCGATCTGGGCTGGACTCACACCAGAGATGATCAAGGTTTCAACGCTAACAGCCATGTCTGAGCTCATTCTGTCGGGTTGCACCACATCCAGCGATCACTTGTATATCTATCCCAATGGCTGCCGTCTGGATGACTCAATTGAAGCAGCCTATCAGATTGGCATGCGCTTTCATGCCTGCCGTGGCAGCATGAGTGTGGGCGAAAGCCAAGGGGGTCTTCCGCCTGATCATCTGGTCGAAGCAGAAGACTTTATCCTCAAAGACACACAGCGTCTGATAGAGCGCTGGCACAACCCCGAACGCCACGCCATGTTGCGTATTGCAGTTGCACCTTGTTCACCCTTCTCCGTCAGTCGCGATCTCATGCGTGAATCCGCAGTACTCGCCCGCTCTTATCACGTCTCTCTGCATACCCATTTAGCCGAAAATGATAACGACATTGCTTATAGCCGCGCCAAGTTCGGTATGACCCCAGCCGAATATGCGGACTCACTGGGTTGGGTGGGTGAAGATGTCTGGCACGCGCATTGTGTCAAACTGGATCATGCAGGAATTGCGCTGTTTGCACGAACAGGCACGGGGATTGCACATTGCCCTTGTTCCAACATGCGACTGGCTTCGGGCATTGCCCCCATTCCAGCCCTTCGGGAAGCAGGCGTTGCTGTTGGACTGGGTGTCGATGGTTCAGCCTCCAATGATGGCGCGCATATGCTCGGTGAAGCGCGACAAGCCATGCTGCTTGCACGCGTGGGTCATGGCCAGTCGGCAATGAATGCGCGGCAAGCCCTAGAGATGGCCACACTGGGCGGCGCACGCGTATTGGGCCGGGATGATATCGGGGCACTAGCGATAGGTATGTCTGCCGATGTGGTTGCGTTTAGAAGTGATACTTTGGCGATGGCAGGAGCCGCCGTGCACGATCCTGTCGCGGCTTTAGTCTTTTGTGCGCCTCAGCAAGTCGATCTCTCCGTGATCAACGGCAAAGTGGTGGTGCGCGATGGACATCTGACAACGGTTGAACTGCCCGTCTTGATTGAGCAGCACAATCATTTTGCGCGTCAGCTCATGATTTAAGTTTTCTCACAATTGTTAATTCTTTCTTTCGAATACGTGCATCATTCATGCACTGAGGCACAGGGTTATGTCATCCGCTTTAACGTTGGTTCGTGGTCAAATTTTGCACTTTCTGAGTGACCCTATTCAGGACGATCCGTCATCGTATGAATACTTCGCAGACGGCGCTTTATGGATTGAGCAGGGTAAGATTCTCAAAGTCGGCAACTGGGAAACGATCACCTCGACCATCACACCAGAAAAACTAAGTCGGGCAACGCTGTATGACTATTCGGGCAAACTCATCATGCCAGGACTCGTCGATACCCATTGCCACTATCCCCAAGCCAAGGTCATCGGGTCTTATGGGCGACAGCTTCTGGATTGGCTCAATGACTACACCTTCCCCACCGAAGCGGCATTTGCAGATCCCGATGTTGCATTGCGCGGTGCGGAATACTTCGTCAAGCGCCTGCTGGCTCACGGCACCACCACCGCCTCAGTCTTTGCGACGGTGCATCCGACATCCGTCGATGCCTTTATGCAAACCGCAGAGAAATATGGCTTAAGAATGCTGTGTGGCAAGGTCATGATGGATCGCCACTGTCCAGATAATCTACGAGACACTGCGCAACAATCTGGAATTGAAAGCCAAGACTTGATTGATCGTTGGCATGGCAAGGGGCGTCTACGCTATAGCATCACCCCACGCTTTGCACCGACCTCAACGCCGGAACAACTCCACATCGCGGGTGAGCTCTATCACAGTCGCCCAGATTTACATGTCCAGTCTCATCTTGCTGAAAATTGGGATGAGATTCATTGGGTGCGTAGCTTGTTTCCAGAGCTCTTCGATTACCTGAATGTCTATGAGTACTATGGATTGACGGGAGAGCGAACCATTTACGGCCACTGCATTCACCTATCCCCGCGTGAAATCCAATCGATGAGCGAGCAAGGCACTGCCGCAGCCTTCTGTCCGACGTCTAACTTATTCTTGGGCAGTGGCTTCTTTGATTACAGTAAAGTGGCCGAAGCCAATGTTCGCATCGGCCTTGCAACCGATGTCGGCGGAGGCACCTCATTCAGCCTGATTCGTACCCTGGGTGAAGCCTACAAAGTCTCTCAAGTGCACAAACAACCGCTGTCCGCACTGCGCGGCTGGTATTTGGCGACCTTAGGCGGGGCTAAGGCGCTTTATCTCGATTCGTTTATTGGTAACTTCACATCCGGTAAAGAAGCCGACTTTATCGTCATCGACACCAGTACAATTGAGGAACTGGATTATCGCCTACAAGGTGTAGAGTCGTTATCTGAGCGGCTTTTTGCGCTGATGATCATGGGTGATGAACGCAATATCTATGCGACTCATATTCAAGGCAATAAAATCTCCTTTGACGCATAACTCAAAGATCAAGTCATATCAGGGACCTGAGTTAATGAATACTTAACGCAGGTCTTTAATCGATACGGCATCCAGCATTTTTTGCGCTTGCACCCGATCAATATCTCGTTCCCAAACAGCAATCACCACAGTCGCAGCACAATTGCCAATCAAATTGGTCAGTGCACGTGCAATCCCCACAAACCAATCAATCGATAGAATCAGGACCAGACCAATGGCGGGAATCGCCGGAATCGCGGACAACGTCGCGGCCAAAATCACGATCGCAGACCCCGGAATGCCATGTGCACCTTTAGACGTCAGTAGTGAAACCAGCAGAATCAACCCCAAATCATGCATGGATAGCGGCGTATTGGTCGCTTGTGCAATGAACACCACCGCGAGACTCAGATAAATCGAAAATCCATCCAAATTGAATGAATACCCTGTTGGAATCACCAAGCCGACCGTTGACTCTTTAATGCCGAGTTGGGTGAGTTTACGCATAATTTGTGGCAAGACTGCATCAGAGGATGCCGTACCCAATACGATGAGTAACTCTTCGCGTAAGTATCCGATCAGCTTAAAAATATTAAAACCAACCAACTTCAAGATCAGTCCCAAAATCACCACGATAAAACTGATGCAACTGATATAAAAAACCAGCACCAGCATCCCCAACTGCTTGAGAGATGCCACGCCATATTTCGCCGTGGTATATGCAATTGCACCCAGCACACCCAATGGCGCCAATTTAATAATCATGCCCATGATGCGGAAGAGAATTTGTGACAGGCTCTCCAACAAGTCTGCCACCGGCTTGGCGGACTCACAAATCATCGACATACCTGCGCCAAAGAGCAGCGCGATCAATAGCACCTGCAAAATATCGCCTTGCGCAAAAGCATCCACAACCGTCGAGGGAATAATATTGAGCAAATAATCAGACACACTGTGCAGACTTTTGGTGCGCTCGACATAAGTCGCCATGGATGTCCCGTCAAGCGTCTGGGTATTGATATTCATCCCGACACCCGGCTTTAAGACAAAAGCCATGAGCAGTCCTAATGCCAGTGCCACCGTGGTCACAACCTCAAAATAGAGAATCGTTTTACCGCCTACCCGCCCGACTTTCTTGAGGTTACCTGCCCCATAAATGCCAAGTACCACCACGCAAAAGACGATCGGTGCCACAATCATCTTGATCAGTTTAATAAAGCCATCGCCAAGGGGCTTTAGATCTAAACCCAAATCAGGCACGATCACACCAATGATGACGCCCACAATCAACGCAAAGAGCACTTGGATAAATAATGATTTTTTGATGAAGGTCGGCATAGATGCTCTCAAAACAAAAAGCGCTCAGTTGCTCAAACAGCAAACAACTCACGCAAAATAAAACGATCTGTCAAAATTAAAGGTGCAATAACCACGCCATCAAGAAACCAGATGGTCGTTATAAATTACTCTTTAAAAGCATTATTTTTATGAAATGAACTAGATACCCACCGTCAAAACAAAATAATATCCCCAAACTTTACGTCAGGGGATATCGTTAAGCTTTTACATGCAGACTAAAAATGATATTCCGCTCGGATCATCGGCGTACTTGCCGTTGCACCCTTGCCCGCTTGGGATTCTGGGTTACCGAATTTGTTATGCCAATATTCATACTCAGCACCTACGCGGAACGTCTTTTTAGACATGCCCAGATCAGCACCTAAGTCATACATGACCTGCATATCGACATGAGTTTCAGGCGCGGTTGCACTACCAAACTCATTTTTCCCTTTAGGCCCGATAAAAAGTGCATAGCCCTCAAAGGATAAAGGCAACGAGAACACCGGCATGCCCCAAACCATTTCTAACATCGGATGGGTATCGTAGGTATATCGCTTATCAATCCCCGCAGGATCATTGCTCTCATTCAGTGCCAAGACGCTGATTTTAAGAAATCCCGGCACATCCATCATGATAGTAGGTCCAAGCACCAGCATGCGCTTTTTAGAACCATAACTGTCATTTTTGGTATTAAGGTCAAAACCACCGGTAATCCCAAACCCTTGAATCGGACCAATCTTTAAGTCCTTTTTAAACGCTTTGCCTAAATCAAAAGTATTGCGATACACCACATATACCTCTTGAGCGCCGTCTTTAGTACCTTTGCCCGGATCTTTATCATCCGATAGCAGCACATCTGCATTAAAGAAGTTGGTACCGTATTTATAGCCGCTGACGTGATTTAAAGAGATGATATTCTTACTGATATCCTGACGACTGCCATCGGGTTTGTTGTCATAGGGTTCAGCGAATGTGGTGCCATAACGCCATCCCAATGACGTATCACTCCATTCTGCCGCATGAATTTGTGTCCCCAAAGCCAACAGTCCCAGTCCGCAAAGCAGGCTTTTCTTTAACTTTTTCGTCGGAACGGTCGTGTTTAAAACGCTGACTGACTGAGCAATCATGATGAATCCCCCATAAGCTTAAGTGATGATCTTACGACTAAGTCAATTTTGTGATTAACTTATTTCTTATTATTCAATTTGCAAAACTCTGACCAATATTAAGACTATAGATAGTCCCGCATGTTCTCCATAACTGATCTTGTATAAGAAATAAAGCTCTGCCAATATAAGCTAAAATGATCAAAATCACGGATTTATTCCGCCCCCGATTCAAGCATCGTCTAGATAAAATTGATGCTGTTTCCTGCGAAAATTCAATGCATAGGATTCATTTAGCGGTCTTTTGAGGAGCGACAAGTATGTCCAAGTCCATCACCAGTTACCCGCGTGATTTGATCGGTTATGGTGCAACACCGCCGCATGCCAACTGGCCCAATGGAGCACGCATCGCTGTCCAATTTGTACTGAATTATGAAGAGGGCGGTGAAAACAGCATTTTGCATGGGGACGCAGGATCAGAACAATTCCTCTCCGAAATGTTTAATCCTCCGGCATTTGAGGACAGGCATTTATCAATGGAATCCATCTATGAGTATGGTTCTCGTGCTGGGGTGTGGCGCATTTTGCATGAATTTGAACGGCGCAATCTACCCCTAACCATCTTTGGTGTTGGCATGGCTTTAGCACGCCACCCAGAACTGGCTCTGAAGTTTCAAGAACTGGGGCATGAAATTGCCGCGCACGGCTTGCGCTGGATTAGCTATCAGAACATTGATGAAGCCACTGAACGTGCCCATATGCAAGAATGCATCACGCTTTTCAAGGAACTCTATGGCACTGTGCCACAAGGCTGGTATACCGGCCGCGATAGTCCCAACACACGGCGTCTACTGGTTGAACTGAATCAACTCGAACAAGGCGCAATCTTGTATGACAGTGATTATTACGGGGATGACTTGCCCTTTTGGACACAAGTCGAGTTATCGAACGGCGAGAAAAAACCACACTTAATTGTGCCCTATACCTTAGATACCAATGACATGCGCTTCTCATTGCCACAAGGTTTTGCAACGGGAGATGATTTTTTCCACTATCTACGGGATGCCTTCGATGTCCTGTATGCCGAAGGCAGCTCAACACCCAAAATGCTTTCTATCGGCCTGCATTGCCGACTGATTGGACGACCAGGGCGCTTCAAAGCCTTACAGCATTTTTTAGATTATGTGCAAAAACACGATCACGTCTGGGTTTGTCGTCGTGTCGATATTGCAAAGCATTGGATCGAAAACCACCCTTTTCAAACCCCTTAAACGCATTTATTTAAATTTTACTGTAGAGAAACGCCTCATGGATTTTATTGAATCACCAGCCGTTGAACTCCCTGAGTTTGCCAAGATCGGTATGAACCTTGCCGATGGCAGTTTAAATGCAGTCGTGCTTAGCGTGACCGATGAGTTCTTCGCACCGCGCGAGCGCATGCTCAACCCTGCACCAGCTCGCTTCTATCCTGGGCTGTATGATGATAATGGCAAGTGGATGGATGGCTGGGAAACTCGTCGCCGTCGCAATACCGGCCATGACTGGTGCGTGGTTCGCTTGGCCTATGCCGGCACTCTGCTGGGCGTAGATTTTGATACCAGTTTTTTTTCCGGAAACTTTCCACCGGCGGCGTCCCTTGAAGGCTGTTTCTGTGCAGAAGGAGATCCCGATGAACAAACGACGTGGGTGACGCTGATTGATTCAGTTGCCCTATCCGGTAATCAACATCACTTTCATGCGATTGACAGTCAGCAAACGATTAGTCATGTGCGCCTGCATATTTGGCCGGATGGCGGCATGGCACGATTGCGCATTTATGGTTTGCCATGGTGCAACTGGGAAAATCGGGATTTGAGTCAAAGCTACGACTTAATCGCCCTTGAAAATGGCGGTCGCCAGATCGCATGGAGTGATGCCCACTACGGTGAACCCCGTCAGATTTTAAAACCGGGTCGCGGTAAAGACATGGGGGATGGGTGGGAAACACGCCGTCGCCGTGAGCCCGGCAACGAATGGTGCATACTGGCCCTTGGGCAAGCGGGCACGATTGAAAAAATTGAAATTGATACCGCGCACTTCAAAGGAAATTTCCCGGATCGTTTTTCGATTCAAGCCGCATTTGAAGAGGTGACTTTAGAGCGGGCATTAGTCACCCGCAGTATGTTCTGGCCTTATCTCATTCCTGAACAACCCCTGACTGCCGATAGTATCCATAGCTATATCAATGAAATCAGCAAGCTCGGAAAAATCAGTCACGTTCGTCTCAACAGCATTCCCGATGGCGGTATCAGTCGTTTACGCCTTTGGGGCAAAGTCGACTCAGTACAGTGAGCGCTTAAGGAGCATGTCATGTCTGACCAGATGACCTTGAACATCGAGCCATTGACGGCTGAATCCTTCGCCCCTTTTGGTGAGGTGATTCAGACCGAATCTGCACACTCATTCCTGATTAACAACGGCACGACTGAACGTTTTCATGCCTTGGCTGCAGTTGAACTGCTCGAAGAGAATAGTGACGTCACACGAGAGAATCACTGCCGTGCCATCATTTCTATTTTCCGAGCAGAGGCACGGCACTTTCCATTTTCGGTCAGCATGCTGGAAAAACACCCCCTCGGTAGTCAGGCCTTTATCCCGCTTTCAGGTGAACCTTATTTGGTGGTCGTAGCAACAGGAATGGACTCACCTGGGCAACTGCGCGCTTTTATCGCCACGGCAACCCAAGGCGTCAATTATCGCGCTGGAGTTTGGCATCACCCCTTATTGGCCCTACATAAAACCTGTGATTTTCTGGTAGTTGATCGCCAAGGCTCGGGGGTGAACTGTATCGAGGATGATCTAGACCCACCCTATCTACTCATTTATCCGTAAAGGTTTTCCATGGAGTCGAAAATGCTGACAATCAGCACGCATGTTCTCGATACCAGTCGCGGTTTACCCGCTGCCGATATCCCTGTGGAACTCGCCATTTGGCAAGATCATGCATGGCATCATTTGGGATCGGGAGTGACCGATCCCGACGGGCGAATCCGCTATTGGGGCGAGCAAGTCTTTACGCTCATTGGTCACTACCGCCTGACCTTTCACTTAGTTGATTACTTTGCAGCACGTGAACAAGCGGCTTTCTTTCCTGAAGTCAGCCTACAGTTTCAGTCCGATGGTGCGCTCAAACACTTGCATGTTCCCTTACTCCTCAACCCATACGGCTATAGCACTTATCGCGGTAGCTAATTTTTTTGATCATTATTTTTAAACGTTTACGCTAAAAAAAGCGTGGGAGATGCCATGAGTGCATATCTGTTGGACTGGCTGAATTTACTGGTTCGTTTTATCCACGTGATCACGGCAATTGCCTGGATTGGCGCATCATTCTATTTCGTCTGGCTCGATAATAGCCTCGCAGAACCCCCTCAGGAGAAAAAAGACAAAGGGATCAAGGGCGACCTCTGGGCGATTCATGGCGGCGGATTCTATGAGGTTGCCAAATATCAGCTCGCACCGCCAGAGATGCCCAAGCATCTGCATTGGTTTAAATGGGAAGCCTACAGCACGTGGCTAAGTGGTTTTTTATTGCTATCGCTCATGTACTTTTTTGGCGCAACGACCTATCTCATTGATCCCAGCAAGGTTGCGTTCACACCTAAAGTCGGCGTTGCCGTAGCGCTTGCCGCCATCTTTGGCAGTTGGTTGATCTACGATGCGCTCTGTCGCACCAACTTCGCACGTACTCAAGGTAAAGCCTTCGCCGCGCTGCTCATCGTATTGATAGGTCTGCTCAGTTTTACCCTCAACCACATTTTTAGTGGTCGCGCTGCTTATCTACTGGTCGGGGTATCGATCGGCACCTGTATGGTTTTCAACGTTTGGCGGGTCATCATGCCTGCTCAAACCAAACTGGTAGAAGCCGTACGCTTCAACAAAACTCCGAATCCGGCCTATGCTCAAGCGGCAAAACTACGCTCACTGCATAACAATTACGGCACCTTACCGATCGTTTTTCTCATGCTGAGCAACCACTATCCGATGACCTATGGCAATGCCCATGCATGGCTGGTACTGGTAATTTTGGTATTACTGGGCATGTGGGTACGTCATTTTTTCAACCTGCGCCATCATGGCAAAATTCATCCCCCAATCCTGATTAGCGGGTTTATCGCATTCTTCGCCTTGGCCTTCATCTTAAAACCGCCTATGCCAGAGGCTCCTAAGCCCGTGAAGCGCGTACCGCGCATTTCAACGCCAGTGACTGAAGGTCTATCCCAGAATACAACGCCCACCAGCAGTGTCGCGCCAACAGTAACCAACGCGGTTCAAGCCCCTTCAGGGGATATCAACATGCAAGCACAGTCGATCATCAAAGAACGCTGTGCCGTATGTCACTCCAAAACACCAACCGACCCAACATTCACGACAGCCCCCATGGGTGTGATGCTAGACAATGAAGCTCAAATGAAGCAATGGGCAGCACGCATTCGCGCCAATGCGGTCGACAGTCACACCATGCCGTTTATGAATAAAACCGGCATGACCGATGCAGAACGTGAACAACTTCGCACATGGCTCGACAGCAGCACAAATAAACAATAAATCAATACCCTATCTCATATAACCTCCATCAGCTCAATGCTGCACGTGCTGATGGGTTTATATGAATTAGCACAACTTCGGTATATGCATGTACCCACTTGATGCCGTTTACAGAATCTTATACTTTCACCGTATACACAAAGATTGATAGATCAATCCATACCGAAACCCGATACAAATCGCCAAGCGCAGGGAAACCTTTTATGACCTTGACCACACTGCCAAAGATTGACGCGCAGCCGACATCGCATATCGCGGTCACCGCCCTGTCGAAATTGGATCAATCTGATTTTGTGCTCAAATTAGAAGGCATTTTTGAACATTCACCCTGGGTCGCTGCACGCGCTTGGGCAGACCGCCCGTTCCACAATCGCAGTGACCTTGAACGTGCGCTGCAATCCGCAATGTGGTGCGCCAGCCGTAATGAACTATTAGATCTGATTCGTGCTCACCCTGAACTTGCGGGTAAAGCAGCCGCTTCAGGACAACTCACCAAAGAATCCACTCATGAGCAGGCGGGTGCAGGGCTTAACGCGTGTACCCCCGAGCAACTGGTGAAGATCCAGCAACTCAATGCTGCTTATATGGAAAAGTTCGGTTGGCCCTTTATCGTCGCTGTGCGCGGCATGAATGTTGATGCCATCATAGCCGCGATTCAAACTCGGCTTGATCACACGGCTGAGCAGGAATTTGAGCAGGCTCTACAACAAATCAGCCGTATCGCCAGCCTACGCCTAGATGGACTTTTGATTGATGCTTAATTGATATCTCAAGGCAGGCGGTCATATCAGCCATAAAAAAAGCACTATACCTTCTCGGTACAGTGCTTTTTTATCGCTTCCTTTTAAATCATTGCATATACGTTTTAGTGCAAGTCAAAGATTAAGCATAAGCGACATGAGGAGCTGGCTGCTTGGTTGACACGGGTGCTTGAACTTTTGCCGGTGCGGACTGTGGACGCAAATACGCAGACTTGGTATCTCGCATCACCGCAATCACTTGTTCACGGAACCAACGACACTCTTCGGAATGGTGTGATCGATCATGCCAAAGTAAATAGAATGGAATCGGCGGGAAATCAATCGGAATATCAGAGACCTTAAGCGGCATCAATGAGCAGAAATGTTCTGCAAAGATACGCGGAGCAGAAAACACTGCATCCATCTGCATCAGCATATACGGCACCATATTAAAATACGGGACATACACCACCACATTGCGCTTCAAGCGCTCTTTGGCCAGATGTAAATCAATAACGCCACGCTGTCCTACCGTATACGGTGTCGGCACCAGATGCTCTGCATTCAAGTAGGTATCTTTGGTCAGGGTCTGACCTGCCAATGGATGCGCTTTACGCATCAAGCACACCACTTCATCTTCGAACAATGGTGCTAAACGTAAATGCTCTGGAGGCTGGGGCCAGTTGGCAATCACGCCATCGAGCATCCCTGTTTCTAATGCATTGCTATAGTTAAAATCAGGTCCGAGTGAATGTAGAATCACCTGAGAATTCGGTGCAAGCCTGCGAATCCGGCTCATCATCTCACCGAGCATCACTGCACTTAAATAGTCCGGTGTTGCCAAGTTATAGACTCGACGTGATTGGCTAGGGTCAAAACGCACTTGTTGAATGCCGATTGCCTCAATTTGGCTCAGCGCGGTACGCACGGGTTCGAGTAATGCTTGTCCACGCTCCGTTGGAATCATACCGTTGCGGCTACGCACCAATAGTTGATCCCCGGTAATTTCACGTAAACGACGAAGAGAAGTACTGACTGCTGGTTGTGACTGGTTCAAACGCCTTGCTGCATTTGACACACTACTTTCCGAAAGCAACGCATACAAAACTTGTAATAAATGAACGTCTAACGATTCCCACTTGCTGGAAGTACTCATTGCTTTAACCTCAATTTTTTCGTGATACAGATCATGTATTTTGAAAATGTTTTTTCAGTTTTTAAAATACAGATCGTGCATTTTCAAAATGAAAAACATACTAACCATGTGGTAAGCAATATTCGTTCCAAGAATCCATTTTTTACGAAAAAAAATTCAGGACAATGTATTTCTGTCAAGAGGGTCAAACTATATAGACCTTATTACTTTTTCTTAAAGTTCTGCCACTTATCGCTCATTGCCTTAGCCGTTTCACGCTCACGCGGGTTATCGCCAGCTTGATAAAAAATCGTCCCTTGCAAACGTTCTGGTAAAAATTCCTGCTGTACAAAGTTCCCTGCAAAGTCATGCGCGTATTTATAGCCCACGCCATAGCCTTGCTCTTTCATTAGCCGAGTTGGAGCATTACGAAGGTGCATCGGCACTGGAAGCTCTGCGGTTTTCTCGGCCAGATCCAATGCGGCGTTGATCGCAAGATAGGTACTATTGCTCTTCGGACTGGTCGCCAAATACACCACCGTTTGCCCCAAAATAATGCGACATTCTGGATAACCAATCGCCTGCACCGCACGGAAGCACTCCCCTGCAAGGAGCAATGCATTGGGATTGGCATTGCCAATATCTTCTGATGCCAAGATCAGCATACGCCGCGCGATAAATACAGGGTCTTCCCCGCCTTTAATCATGCGTGCCATCCAATACAGCGCCGCATCGGGATCACTGCCGCGCATCGACTTAATAAACGCAGAGACAATATCGTAGTGCTGGTCACCCGATTTATCGTAGCGCACAATATTTTGCTGGGCACTTTGCAGTACTAAGTCATTAGTGATTACTACATCAGCATCGACAGGCTGAGTATCTACAATCAACTCCAGCAGATTGAGTAGTTTTCGTGCATCCCCGCCAGACAACTGCAACAATGCATCTGGTTCACGCAGAACGATACTGCGATTCTTAAGTTCGGTATCAAGGGTTAGCGCCCGCTCAACGACCGCAATCAGTTCCTCACGACTCAGTCCGTGCAGGGTATAAACCTGACAGCGGGATAACAGCGCAGAATTCACCTCAAAAGAAGGGTTCTCGGTGGTAGCACCGATCAGCGTAATTTTGCCCTTCTCAACCGCAGCAAGCAGTGCATCTTGTTGAGATTTATTGAAGCGATGAATTTCATCGATAAACACTACTGGTGGCGCCAGTAACCCAGCTTGCTCACCGCCCTGTCCAATCACATCACGAATATCTTTAACACCCGCACTGATCGCCGACAGACTAATCAGTGGACGATCAACGGCCTCGGCCAAGAGTAATGCCAACGTCGTCTTACCGACACCAGGAGGTCCCCAAAAGATGATGGATGGCAAGCGCCCCTGATCAACGGCTTGTCTCAGTGGACCATGCTCACCCAATAAATGCTGCTGACCAATAACATCGGATAAACGACGCGGACGGATACGTTCAGGAAGGGGTATTAGAGAAGCTGTCATAAATACTGTGAATTCTATTCAAGAGAAGAGTTTATATATGGGGATGGATTATGCTAATCCAGCTAACCCTGTAAAACGTTTAATCAACATATCCCAAGCATCCGCGATTAAGTCCTCGTCGCCACCATTATCAAACTTTGACTGACAATAACTCAGCAACTCTTTGTAGCGTCCCTGTGATAATTTGATTCGAGCTGACTCAATAAAAACATCCATCCCTCGAATGCCTTTTGCATAAGTGACTAAATATGCAGATCCACCGCGCTCAAGCATTTCTTGCGCGAGCTCAGAGACTACACGATTTACACCCCATGCTTCATAGGCAAATAATGTTTCAGCTTTATACAGTGCTGCGATGAGTTCTATAGATGCCTTATTTTTTTCTGTTTTAAATATCTCACAAACTTCTCGTCTGAAAAGCATATTTGAATCCTCAAAGGATTCTGCATGCTTACCATTCCATGCAAAACAAATTTGATCTTCCATAGATGGATTATAGTTATTAAAAAACTTTTCTGCGGGGCTACTATTCTCCATATAACAAACTAGTCCATTCTTATAAAAATAAAACTCTTAAACCCCGAACCGCGTCACCCTCGGAAAATCGAGCAATATCCGCATTTCCTGAATCAAACGGGCAAGGTGGTTACGATCACGGACTAAAACAGAGAGATTGCTGGACTCTTCCAAGCTTTCTAAACGCTCAACCCCACCTTGAAACTGGCGGATCAAATAAATGAGCTGTGTGCTTTCTTCATCAGTGATCGGACGATCGATTTTGAGATGTACAGGGAAACGTGGGTCGGTATCTGTAGCAGTTTGCCAATGTAATCTCACCACATTTTCAGGATGGCGATTGAGTTCATGCTTTAAATTCGGACAACGTCTACGATGAACGACGAGACCGCGTCGGGTGAGATGACCATCGATACGGTCACCGAGGATCGGAATACAGCATGGTGCATAACGCACATCCAAGCCATCCGTACCGACGATCAGATTATTGGATTGATTTACATGCAGTGAACTTTCAGCGACTGCCGCACCATGCGATTCCGAAAGGTGCGTGAGCAGTCGTGTCGCAACCATTTGCGGGAGTAACGCGCCCAAGGCAATTTTCTCAAAGAGTTGGGCTTTACTTTTGAGGTGCTGCCAGTCCAAGACACCTAACCAATCGTCATCCGACAAACTTTGAATATCAATTTGATAGAGTTGCAGTGCACGGCTTAAAGCTTGTTGACCCAAGGCCAGACGATCCGTGGGTTCAGAGGCTTTCAACACTTGCTGGATAGCGCGTCGTGCCTTACCAGTATTCACAAAACCTAGCCAATCCGGATTAGGAGTTGCTAAATCATCGGTAATGATCTCGACCACTTGTCCAGTACTAAGCGGTGTCGCAAGTGGACAAGGCTGACCATCAATGGTTGCAGCAATCGCATGATTCCCTAGATACAAGCTCGCGGCGTAAGCAAAATCAACCGCGGTCGCGCCCTGTGGTAACTCATGCAAATCCCCATCAGGCGTATAGACCGAGATTTTTTCACGATGCAGATAATCCAGCAGCGCATCAAAAGTATTGGTCGCACAATCTTTATCGATCAGCTCACCCAAATTACGCAAGGACGCCTGAATCGCAGAACGAGATGACTGCGGCGCAATATCACCCAGTACAACACCCAATTGCGCTGCTTTGCGCATTAACTGAGTACGGAGCGTGATGTCCAGTCGTCCCCGCTCGTCACTAAGTGACAACTGCAATGCTTGATTACCGCCAGGTAGTGGATTACGAATATGATCCGTCAATTGTGACCATAAGAAATGCTCACGAACCACTGCAGCAAACTGATCGCACTCAGCAATGCTTTCAAGTTCTATCTCATAAGCATGGGTATGGAGTAACGTCGGGATATCCGCATGTTCATTTAAGAAGCGCTGATAGAGCGTAATGTCATTATTAATACAAATCGGGGTGCCATGTAAGTGATGGCCTGCAATAAAGCGCCCAATCTCGCCTGCCCAATGCTGCTTTGCACGAAGTCGGTCATCAGTACTTTGTACCAGTTCATCATGCAGACGCTTAAACAGCTCAGGCTCTAGATTTTCATAACACAAAATTTCAAGCTGATCGGCAATCTCATTGACGCCAACCAATCGTCCCATCGGGACAAAAATATTCAAGGTTTCCGAAGCAATCGCTCGTCGTCGATCAGGCTTGAGCGCTGCAAGGGTCGACATATTATGCAGACGATCTGCAAGCTTAATTACGATCACTCGAGGATCATTTAAGGTCGCAGTCAGAATTTTACGTAAGGTCGCAGCTTTATTATCATTTTTGTCATTTGAAACTGTGAGCTTGGTCAAGCCATCCACAATATCGGCAACGGTTTGCCCAAAACGCTCTTCAATTTCTTCTTTACTGACGTCAGTATCTTCAATCACATCATGCAGTAGGGCAGCCATCAGGCTTTCCGTGTCGAGGCGCATATTACCCAATACTTCAGCCACGGCAATCGGATGCACAATATAAGGCTCACCACTTTTGCGTGTTACGCCTAAATGCGCGGTATCGGCAAAAGCGCAAGCATCCATGACTTGTTTAATTTGCGAGTCGAGCAGATATTCACTAAGCGTCGCCCGTAGACCAGCCGTCAAGTCTGGAAGATGACTCCAACTTGAATGGGTGAAACCTGCTTTTTCAAAAGCAGTTGGCTGGACGCGCCCTTGATTTGACTCAAGTTCACGATCTGGCGTCGCGGTTGTCATGGGTGGTCAACTAGGCAAATGAATACGAATACAACGAACACACCTAAATGAAACGCATATCACGGTATATTGTCAATGAATATAAGCTATTTTTTTATCAGAATAAACAAAATACCGCCAAGCCTATCGACTAATTCACAACTTATCCGTCTTTCAGTAATGCAACTTTATCATCTCGTAAGTTAAAGCACAGATCGCATCACTATAGAGAAGCACTGCCCTTTCACGTACAATTGATTTGAAGAGACACGCACCATCGATCCACAGCAGGTTCAAAATCTCTATTTCACATTTTGCCACTTTCATTCATCCCCCTAGCCATGACGACCAATCCAATGATCTCAGAGCCATCGACCCACTCCCAACAAAAGAATGTGAGCGAACCGCTGCTTGAGCTACTCGCCGTCATGAGCCGCCTTCGTGCGGAGTGTCCATGGGATCAGGCGCAAACGCCAGCCAGTCTGACGCGCTACGCCATTGAAGAAGCCTACGAAGTCGAAGCCGCGATTCAAACAGGCAATATTGATCATATTCGTGATGAACTCGGTGACTTGCTACTACAGGTGGTCTTTCAAGCACAAATGCATGCTGAGCAAGGACACTTTAATTTTTTTGACATTGCCCAGACCCTTTCGCAAAAACTGATTCGACGTCATCCACATGTCTATGGTGATGATGTTGCGGCGCAAGCATCTGATGTGAGTGTGCTTTGGGAGCAGGTTAAGCAAAGGGAACGTGCAGCCAAGGGTGAGCAAACTTCCATTTTAAATGATGTTAAACATGGCTCCCCGCTCATCCAAGCCCAGTCTTTACAAAAACTCGCTGCCAAAGTCGGCTTTGACTGGCCGGATGTCCAAGGTGCACGTGATAAACTGTCTGAAGAAATTGCCGAACTGGATGAAGCCATCGCCGCAAAAGATCTCACAAAGATTGAAGATGAACTGGGCGATAGTTTCTTTGCACTGGTCAATGTGGCAAGAAAATCAGGGATTCAGAGCGAAAGTGCACTACTCGGCACCATCGCGAAATTTCGTAGACGCTTTAGTTTCGTGGAGAAACAACTCAAAACTCACGGGATCAGCCTTGAGGAAGCGGATTTAGCCACCATGGATCAGTTATGGGATGAGGCAAAACGCTTAGAGCGCCTCCCCACCCAATCGACTTTAGACCGGGAGCAACAATAACGCGCATGAATGCACATGCTGATCAACTCAAGAAGCCTGAGCTCATCGACCCTTTCGCGCGATCGATCAAGTACGTTCGGCTGTCGGTCACGGATCGTTGTGACTTCCGCTGCGTGTACTGTATGAGTGAGGACATGCGATTCCTACCTCGAAACCGCGTTTTGACATTAGAAGAACTGGTGCGCTTAGGTCAAATCTTTGCCAACCTCGGTGTAGAAACCTTTCGCTTGACTGGTGGTGAACCGCTGATTCGTCGAGATATACCATGGTTAGTTGAGCAACTGGCGAAATCTGGTGAGGTCGTCATGACCACGAATGGCTCACGTTTAGACAAACTGGCTGCACCCCTCAAACAAGCAGGCTTGTCCCGCCTTAATATCAGCCTAGATACACTCAACGACAAGCAATTCCATGAATTAACCCGTACAGGTCATCTCAAAGATGTGTTAAATGGCATTGATGCCGCTCAATCAGCGGGATTTTCAATTAAGCTCAATGTCGTCATGATGAAGGGACGCAATGACGATCAAATCTTGCCTCTGGTTGAGTTTGCAACTGCACGCGGTTTAGATATCAGCTTCATTGAAGAAATGCCACTGGGCGTTATCGATGAACACTCAAGACAACTGGCTTTTATGTCAAGTGCAGATGTACGCCAAGTGATCCAAACGCATTTTGATTTACAACCGAGCACACATCACACTAGCGGCCCCTCACGCTATTGGCAAATCGCTCAACCTCAAAATCCGCATGCCAGTCGCGTCGGTTTTATCTCTCCACATAGTCATAATTTTTGTGGAGACTGCAATCGAGTACGCGTCACTAGCGAAGGACGCCTCCTACTCTGTTTAGGTAATGAGGAAGGGACCGATTTAATGCCCTTGTTACGCGGAGGGGATGATGATGAAGTGATTGCCTCTCGTATCAAAACCGCACTTCTGATGAAACCCGAAAAACATCACTTTGACCTGAACAACGAACCACAAATTGTGCGCTTTATGAATATGACTGGAGGCTAATCATCAGCACCATGTCATTGATCACGAAATGAACCATTAAAACAATCCTTAAAACAGTTGCATAATGTAGTATTATCTCTCCAGTATTATGCAATTCCGCTCACATTAAGGAGCATCTGTGCCTCTGAAAACCCTCTCCGCCTCAAGTTTAGGTCTTAACGAATCCATGGTTTCCGCCGCAATTTTGGATGTCATCGACACCCTCATGCGTGCAGGATTTAAGGCATATATCGTTGGCGGCGGTGTACGCGACTTATTATTGGGTTTACGTCCTAAAGATTTTGATGCGGTAACCAACGCAACTCCGGCCCAGATTCGCGAAGTTTTTGGCAAACGTTCACGCATTATCGGACGACGTTTTGAGCTTGCTCACGTCTACTCCGGCCGTGAGATGATCGAAGTCGCCACCTTCCGCGCCCCTCCACGCAAAGTCTCAACAACTGCTTCTGGCATGATCACCCGGGACAACGTCTGGGGAACGATTCAGCAGGATTATGTGCGCCGTGACTTCACCATCAATGCCATGTATTACCAGCCACGTGAAGGAGTCGTTCTAGACTTTACCCACGCCATTTCAGATATCAAAAATAAGCAACTGACCTTACAAGGCAAACCTACCGTCCGCTTTGAAGAAGATCCGGTACGGATGTTGCGGACCTTGCGCTTTGCGGCGAAACTCGAGTTCACGATTGATCCTGAGATCACCAAAGTCTTGACACCTGCAATGACCCAATTATTGCTTGAAGTCTCCCCACACCGTATTTACGATGAAACCCAAAAGATGTTTTCAGGAGGTCACTTAGCACCCCTTCTGCCTCTCATGGTTCAATATCATGTCTGGAATAGACTCTTTGTTGACGTTTCTCCAGAACTCACACCTTTGATCAAGCAAGCTGCAGAAAACACGGATGCGCGGATCGCCATCGGCAAGAGCATTAACCCTGCGTTCTTTTACGCCGTGTTGCTCTGGGAACCGTTCCTTGCTCGCGTCAAAGAACTGGTAGCCACGGGCGCTCCGCATTCCATCGCTTGGACACAAGCGGGTCTTGATGTTCTCCGTCGTCAGTCTAAACACACCGCCATTCCACGCTTTAGCGAAATGTTCATCCGTGAAGTATGGGAATTACAGCCGCGTTTAGAACAGCCAAAACCGCGCCAAGTTCCAGCACTGGCTGCACACCCGCGCTTTCGTGCAGGCTTTGACTTTTTGCTTATGCGTGAGCAAACCGGTGATGTATTAGTAGGCACCATGGGGCAATGGTGGCATGACTACCAAACTCTGAGTAATGATGGTCGTGAACGCGCCATTGCCGACCTCAACCGTTTGCAGCAGCGTCTACAACGTAAACGTCAAGCGGGTGAAACTGTACAGCCCTTACAAGCGGTAATCGCGGAAGCTGATCATAGCGTTTCTACAGTAGAAATCACGGCTCAAAACACGGTGGATAACGCAACATTGAATATCACGACACCGACAACTAAAGCAAAGCGTGTACGAAACCGTAAGCCCAAAACAGCAACACATGAGCAAACCCTTGCAGCGCTTGCAGCTGAAGTACAAGAGGCGGCGATTTTTGACGAAAGCACGCCATTAAAATCAGCCCCAACACGTGAAAAGCCATTGGAGTCGGTGGAAGCTATTCAGTTACTGCCTTCCGATGATCCTGCGATGATCCATGCCAATCTTCGTGCAAAGCGCCGATCCAATCGTAACGACTCCCAAGGATCAAGCAATGGCAGCGATACTCGCTATAGCCTCGCCCCACGTCGTCGTCAACCACGCAGTAAACCGATTCAAATCGAGCCAACTATTGCGCCGTCAACCTCAGCAGAAGACGCGTCATAAATGGCGCGTGTTTTTATTGGTTTAGGTAGTAATCTTGCGAATGAATCTGGTGACTCACGCCAGATTCTGCGTGATGCAGTTCATGCATTACAGGCTCTGAGTACGAGCAAAACTCAAGTCTCAAGTTTATATGCCAGCAGCCCAATGGG
The DNA here is from genome assembly GCF_003351745.1 of Aquirhabdus parva. Taxonomy (NCBI): domain Bacteria; kingdom Pseudomonadati; phylum Pseudomonadota; class Gammaproteobacteria; order Moraxellales; family Moraxellaceae; genus Aquirhabdus; species Aquirhabdus parva. The sequence continues at coordinate 2,684,992 of NZ_CP031222.1, forward strand.
TCCCCAAGACCAACCTGATTATTTGAATGCTGTCGCTCTGATTCATACAACCCTCCCTCCTCATGACCTACTTGATGCCTTACAAAAGATAGAGCAACGTGCGGGTCGTGTTCGCGTTCGTCGTTGGGGGGAGCGTACCCTCGATTTAGATATTCTTATTATGGATGAAGGAGACCTTCCCTCCAGCGATAATGCAGAAAACCCTTTTCCTAAACAGATCATTATGCATGATGAACGCCTCAGCATTCCCCATATCGGAATTTTAGAACGCTCATTTGTCGTACAACCACTCTTGGAACTCGACGCGAGTTTGAGCATCGGTGGTATTATCTTGACCAAATGTTCTGCCGCAACAGCACAAACCGGAATCCGGATTGTTGAAAATGTTGATTGGGCAGATTAAAGCCGTATTGCCCTGTCATCCTCCCCTAAACACGTCACAGATCGATGTGATGCAAAAAAGGAAGTCACTTAAATGATTCGTCTCAGTCAATTAGCCCAATATAAAGCTGAAGGTAAACCTTTCTCATGCCTGACTTGCTACGATGCCAGTTTTGCCAAGGCTATGGAAATCGCTGAAATCGACTCTATTTTAATAGGCGACTCGCTGGGCATGGTCATCCAAGGACACGACTCCACACTTCCCGTTACTGTTGAAGATATTGCTTACCACACCCGTGCAGTTGCACGCGCCAATCATCATGCGTTTATCATGGCCGACTTACCATTTATGTCCTACGCCACACTGCCCGATGCGATTCGTGCCGCAACCACGATGATGCAAGCAGGCGCACATGCGGTAAAGCTCGAAGGCGGTGCTTGGCTGGCAGAAACGATCCGTGTACTCAAACAAAACGGCATTCCTACGTGCGTTCATCTGGGGTTAACACCTCAATCTGTTAACGTTTTTGGTGGCTACAAACTGCAAGGGCGTAACCGTGACGCGGCGGATCATCTTTTGGCCGATTGCCAAGCCGTTGTCGATGCTGGCGCTGCATTATTATTGCTCGAAGTCGTACCTGCGCAACTTGCAAAAGAAGTTCAGGCACGATTTAATGTGCCTGTAATTGGGATTGGTGCAGGTGTTGATTGTGATGGTCAAGTATTGGTCATGCATGACATGCTGGGATTGAACTTTGAAAAACCGGCGCGATTTGTTCATGACTTCTTACAAGGCAAAGGCAATATTGTCGATGCGTTTCGTGATTTTCATCATTCCGTACAAAAGCGAGCGTATCCTGAGGCTAAACATGCCTTTCATATCGCGCTGTAACCCATTCGTTTGCTGTATTTTGAAGTCATTATTTAAGATTTAATTCGTAGAGTAAGCTAAGCATGAGAACCGAAACCACTATCCAAGGGCTACATGCCGCACTCAGCCCTGTGCGTGCCAGTCGTAAAAGTATTGGTTTTGTCGCGACAATGGGCAACCTGCATGAAGGTCATCTCAAACTGGTACAAGAAGCCAGTCAGCTCTGCGATGTAGTGGTGGTCAGCATCTTTGTAAATCCAACCCAATTTGGTCCAAACGAAGACTTTGCCAACTACCCCCGAACCTTTGAAGCTGACAGTAACCTTTTGGCTGAAGCAAACTGCGATATTTTATTCGCACCAAGCACTGAACAAATTTATGGCGAGCAACCTCAAAAAACAACGGTTCAAGTGAATTCACTTGCGGACGATCTTTGCGGTCGAACTCGTCCCGGACATTTCACCGGTGTAGCAACCGTTGTCACTAAACTGTTTAATATCGTTCAACCCACAGTTGCCCTCTTTGGTGAAAAGGACTATCAACAGCTCGCTATCATCCGCCATCTAGCCAATGATCTCTGCTTTGATGTTGATGTCATTGGTGTACCCACAGTACGTGCAGAAAATGGCTTAGCACTCAGCTCACGTAATGGCTACTTATCTGAAGAAGAGCTGATTCTCGCACCCGCTATTTATGCGGCTCTGCAAACGATTCAAGCGCAAATATTAGATGCATCTGAAAATGGTAAAATTGATTTTGATGGATTCGCAGCAGAAGGCCGCAAGGCACTTGAAAAGCAACAATTCGCTGTTGATTACGTTGAAATCCGCAATCCAGACCTTACTCCTGCGCAAATCGATCAGGGCAAATGGGTCATTTTGGTCGCAGCAAAACTTGGGAAAACACGTTTAATCGACAATTTGACAGTCACTCTGCCCAGCGCATAAAAGTAATATCTTATTTTCTATAAAAGCTGAATTCATTTACATTTCGAAATAAACCCTCACACCGTGGGGGTTTTTTTTTCGATAAAAGACCGCTCATAATGATAAAATCAATTGTATTCATCACGTGTAAAACGATTATGATGACACTCTTAACAGAAAACTTAGCTGAAAAGCGCTTTTGTCATCATTATTGCGAATAATAATGAATTGGAAAACTTTATTGTGAAGATCATATTTTGAAAAAACTTCTTATCGTATCAGGTCGTTCTGGAGCAGGGAAAAGCTCGACACTGCACATGCTTGAAGACCTTGGCTATTATTGTATTGATAATCTGCCTGTCTCTTTGCTGCCTGAAATTGTGGCAAAACTAAACGCCCAAAAAAATATCGAAATGCTGGCGCTAGGGGTTGATGTCAGAACGCCTCAATCCGATCTCATGCAATTCGAAGACATCCTCGAACAACTCCGCCAACATGGCGAGATCGAAGTGATCTTCCTAAATGCTCGCGATGATGTATTGTTGGCCCGCTATGGTGCTACACGCAGACGCCATCCGTTGACGGATCGATACAACACCATTGCAGAAGCTTTGCAAGCAGAAGACTCCTTGCTTTCAGGCATCGCACGTCATGCAACCCTAACGCTGGATACCAGCAACCTGAATGTGCATGAACTGCAACATACGCTGTCCGTAAAAATGGGCCAAAATGAACGTATGATTCTGATTCTACAGTCATTTGGCTACAAGCGCGGTGTTCCCCTTGATGCGGATTTCGTTTTTGATGTGCGTCACCTTCCTAACCCACACTGGCAACCCGAACTACGCGCTCTGACTGGGATGGATCTGGAGGTCCAAGAATTCCTGAACGGTAATGCAGATGTGACGGAAATGTATAATGACATCCTTGCTTTTCTGCTAAAATGGCTTCCAGTTTTCGCAGCAAGTCATCGACATTACTTGACGGTGGCTATTGGTTGTACCGGTGGCCAGCACCGCTCCGTTTATTTGGTTAACCGACTTGCTGATGCACTTAAAGCGCAATGGCCCACCCAAACCCTTCACCGTGAATTAAAGTATTGGTCATGAGTACAGCACAAAACGATCCAATTGACACCACGCTCGACGTGATCAATAAATTAGGCTTACACGCACGTGCTTGCGGCAAGCTTATAGAAGTGACCTCTCGCCATCGCTGTGATATTCGTATTGGTCGAGATGACAGTCTGGTTGACGCAAAAAATATTATGGCTTTGCTGATGTTAGGAGCAGGTAAAGGCTCAACGCTAAGGCTCGTCATCCAAGGATCTGACCAAGACAAAGCTCACGATGCCATACGAGAGTTATTCGCTCTGAGATTTCACGAAGCGGAATAAAGCATTTCTAACCCGTTTTACAGGTACAAGAGGATATTCCCCTTATCTTCTTGAATACTCGCCCTCTATTAATTCTTTATTTTTTAATATTCATTCATTTTTTTAGAGTTGATTTAAAAAACCATTATGCGTAAAAAACCCCATACCGATATCCCTGACTTTGAAGATCTTGAAGATCGCCCAAGTCGAACAGAACAAAAAAAAGCAATGGCTCGCTTACAGCTCTTGGGAGAAAAGCTTGCAGCGTTACCACCAGAGCGCATTAAAGCATTACCCGTCAATGAAGTATTGATCGATAATTTGCTAGAGATGGGTCGTATTCCTAGCTTTGAAGCACGTCGTCGTCAATCGCAACTTATTGGAAAACTGCTCAAACGTGAAGATGAAAGTGCTGTTCTAGCGACTTTTAACGCCAAACAACCCGCAAAAAAGCAAGCACAAATCACACGTTGGGTGGATCGTCTTATTGCACAAGGTGACGGTTCATTAAATGACTTCGTACGCCAATTCCCTGCCGCCGAGCGCCATACTTTACGCCAACACGTCATGCGTGTGCAGAAAGCCAAAGTCGAACAAGCTTCGGAGGAAGAACAAGCAGATGTACTGCGCGCACTCGAAAATTATGTCCATCAAGTAGCCCTGCTTTCTGATTAAAATCCGCCCTTTAGCTGCTGTAATACATAGCGACTACATCAGCTAACACAATAATTCACTATCTGACATAAATTGTCACAGATACACATTGATCACAAACATCCTGCCTATTATCAAATTCACATATCTAACTAATTTATATCAATTAAATATAATAATTTAAAATTGGCACGCCTTCTGCATAATCTCTAACAGAATCAGTACGTACTGATTACTTATTCCTCTAGGAGAGTTAAAATGAATACTGTACAAAAGGGTTTTACATTGATCGAATTGATGATCGTTGTTGCGATTATCGGTATTTTGGCAGCGATTGCTATTCCTGCTTATCAAGATTATATCGCTCGTTCACAAGCCTCTGAGGGTGTGTCTCTTGCGGATGGTATGAAAGTAACCATCGCAGACAATTTGCAAAATGGAGACTGTATTGATAGCGTAACCACAGCTAATAATACAGTAAATGGCAAGTATGTACAAAACGTCCTCTCCACTAAAACCGCTGCTTCTGCAGGAACTCCAGCTGTTTGTCAAGTAACCGCAACTTACGGTAGTGGTACTGCAGGGACTAGCGTTTCAGCTGGTATCAATGGAAAAACATTGATTATGACTCTCAATGGTAATGGATCATGGGTTCAAAGCGGTGGCACTATTCTTGCGAAATATGTTCCTAAAGCTTTAACTACTTCATAAGATGAATTAGATTATTAACCAACAATAGGCTGACAATACGGTCTATTGTTGGTTAACAGATTGAGTAGATGCAATCGTTTCAGTCAAACACTATAAACTTTAAGCATATGAGATATTCATAATATGCCTCCCCGTCTAAAAGCATTTGCTATTCATCTGATTGCATCCATCTTATTAGCCATTTTTGCTTTGATCTTGGTATTTCTCATTTGGTATCCCGCACCACTCGCACAAGCCGTAGGTGTAACTCACATATTCCTACTTATGCTAGGAATCGATGTAATACTAGGGCCACTTCTTACACTATTTGTATACAAAACGGGGAAACGCACACTAAAATTGGATCTAACCATTATTATTGTTATACAGCTTGCAATGTTTGGTTACGGCCTGAATACCGTGGCACAAGGACGTCCAGCTTGGTTAGTATTCAATAACGATCAATTTTACCTCGTACGACCATCCAATATTGACCCGCTAATATCGAGAAAAGCAGCTCCTGAGTATCGTTCGGCATCTTGGTTCGGTCCCAAATGGGTTTCTGTACAGTTACCAAGCGAAAAAATGGCGAGACGATCTATCATTTCAGAAACGCTTCAGTCAGGTGCAGGATTATTCAATAGTCCTACGTTATATGGTCCAATCCAACATGATCTAACCAAAATTGAATCACAAGCGCGTGACTTTCGGGAATTAGAAAAATTTAATTCGCCATTAGCTATTGAATCTACAATAAAAAAATGGCCAAAAGCTATGAAATGGCTACCATTATGGAGCAGCCAAAAAGGAATGACTGTTCTTTTGGATGGAATGGGTAATGTAATTGCAATCACTGACTTAAATCCGTGGAAGCAATAATATAGAACCTATATTATATGTTTGTAAATCTACGCCAAGCGTAGACATAATGAAATTTATAGGCAGTGTCTAACAATAATCCGTACACTTAACAAAAAATGTCTATAATCACAGCATCCAATTAAAACCCTGACACTAAGGTTGCAAGTGACAAAAACCATAATCTCCACACTGGCTGGCTTATCTCTCTTAATATCGTGGCTTATTCCCCATCACTATAACCCTTGGTTAACGAGTGACAGTGAGTTCTTAGCTTTTATTGCCGTATTACTCCTTTCCCCATTATTGTTTAATGCAAAAATCGCCCTACCTCGTATCAGTATCTTTATCGCTTTATGCGCGCTCATTCCAATCATCCAATGGGCATTCGGTGTCATTTTCTTTTTGGGCGATGCGGTTATTGTCTCGTCTTATTTGCTTGGTCTTGCAACTGCAATCATGTTAGGGCATAACTTCGCAGCCAATGAAAATGCCCGAAACCATGCCTACCTAGGTTTAGCCAGCATACTGATTATTGGGTCGGTAATCTCGACATGGCTAGCATTTCGACAATGGCTCCAATTTGATAGTGGCTTTAATAGTTTTTCTGCTTATATCCCACCTAATTCAGGCTATAGACCTTTTGCCAACTTTGGACAACCTAACAACTTAGCAACACTCCTGTGCATGGGTTTGGCTAGCGTTTGGTATTTATTTGAACGACATCTAATTAGACGCATTGCAGGTAGTTTGTTAGCGGTATTTCTGATTTGCGGGGTGACACTCACCCAATCTCGCACCCCCTGGGTCGGATCATTTTTTGTGTTGGTCTGGTGGGCTTGGAAAAGCCGCTTTATCAGCCCTCGCCTTTCTTGGCTCAGCCTGATTGCTTGGATCACCTTATATGTCGTTCTGATCTTAAGTCTGCCGACTGTTACTGACTACTTAAGAGTAGGAGAAGTCGATTTAGCAGGCCACGCACAAGCTTTTGAACGTTTGGGTCTATGGCAACAGTTCAGTCTGGCCGTCATTGATGGCCCATGGTGGGGCTATGGCTGGAATCAGGTCAGTGTGGCGCAATTGGCAATGTCAAATGTGTTTCCAGTAGCACAGATGACTAATTCGAGTCATAACATTTTACTCGACTTGCTTGTCTGGAATGGACCCATTGTCGGGATGATCATGATCTCTGTAATCGGGGTCTGGATTTGCCGTTTGGGATATTCAGCAAGAAATCAGGAAACCATCTTTGGTCTCATGGCGGTGGGTTTTGTACTCATACATGGCATGCTTGAATATCCACTGTGCTATGCCTACTTTCTATTACCTGTGGGATTCCTGCTGGGTTTAAGCAATGGTGAGCTTGCTCAGCCGATTACCTCCCCATTACTACGCTTCAAATGGGCTACCATACCTAATGTCACACTGCCGCACGTTGCATTTGCAAGCTTTTTAGTTTTGAGTGCCGGTTGCATAGCCTGGATTGGGCAAGAGTATTCAAATCTTGATAAGAACTACCGTGCTCAGAAAGTAGTGGAGCAAAATACTGCAAAACCGCTTTCAACCGAAGCCCATGCTATTTTGCTCACTCAACTCCGTGATCGCCTCCGTTTAAAGCACTCAGATCCAGCGGCCCGCATGACAGCTCAGCAATTGGATTGGACGCGCAACGTAGCCTATCGCTATCCACAAATAGCCAATCTTTACCACTATGCCGCAGCATTGGCACTCAATAATCAGCCGACTAAAGCCCAGTTAGAACTCACCAATCTGCGAGCCTTGTATGGTGAAACGGTATACACGAATGCATTGAATCAACTCGAAGCACTGGAAAAACAGACCAGCACATTAAGTACGCCACTGATGCAGAATCAGAAACCTTGCCGGAACCACCGCAAACACACGCATTGCCATAGCGTAATCCAGTGAATTCAAGAGATAGATCAGAGTGACGCAAACAAATTTCTTGCGTCTATCTCATTCCTTTTGAATCCGCCGACAATATCGCTTATACTTCGCCACTAATTTTTTCATGCAATGCGACCCGTAGCTTGTAGAGCCTCTTTTTAAGCTTCCGTACTGCAGAATTTAACTGATTTTAGCTATTTTTTTACAAACAACCCTAATTATCATTTTCTAGGATCGAGGAAACCATGCAAATTACGACTGAAGTGGTCTCTGGGCTAGAGCGCCGCCTGAACGTTACCGTTCCAGCACAACGTGTTAAATCTCAATACGACGCACGTTTGAAGCGCGTTGCCAAAACAGCAAAAATCAACGGTTTTCGTCCAGGTAAAGTGCCACTATCCCGTATCCAAGCTGAATATGGTCAAGGCATTCAACAAGATGTGATCAACGATCTCGTTCGTGATACGGTATTTGAAGCGATTGAACAAGAAAAAATTCAAGCTGTGGGCATGCCAAACATTGAATCAGTCGATGTCAATGATGCTGGCTTAACCTATAAAGCGCTCGTTGAAGTTTACCCAGTTGTGACAGTAAACAGCTTTGATGGTTTAACTGTTGAACGTCAAATCAGCACAGTTAATGATGCCGATGTCGATACTATGGTTGATAATCTACGTAAACAACGTCAAAGTTTTGCCGTTAAAGATGGTGCATCTGCTGACGGCGATCAAGTTACCTTTGATTTCGAAGGCAGCATTGATGGCGAACTCTTTGATGGCGGCGCAGCAAAAGACTTTAAACTGGTCTTGGGCTCAAACAAAATGATTCCTGGCTTTGAAGCCGGCATCGTCGGCATGAAAGCAGGCGAAGAAAAAGTAATCGACGTTACCTTCCCAGCTGATTATCAAGCTGAGAACTTGGCAGGCAAACTGGCTCAGTTCAAAATCAACGTATCACAAGTTGAAACTGCACAGCTTCCAGAAGTTGATGCTCAGTTCCTGCAATTATTCGGTATCGACCTTGCGCCAAATGAAGGTGGAATTGAAAAGCTCAAAGCAGACGTTCGCAAAAACATGGAACGCGAAGTGAAAAGCAGTTTGCGCAACCAACTGAAACAACAAGCATTTGATGCTGTTCTTGCAGCCAATGAAATTGAAGTGCCTAAAGCAATGATCGCTGAAGAAACAACCCGTCAGCGTAAATTGATGCTTCAGCAATTTGCACAGCAATTTGGTGGGGCACAACAATTTGATGAAAGCATGCTGCCTGATGAATTGTTCCGCGACAAAGCAGAACGTTCAGTAAAGCTTGGCGTATTGATCAGCAAAGTTATTGCGGATGCGAACCTGCAAGTGGATCAAGATCGCGTTAAAGCGATGATCGCTGAAACTGCAGAATCCTATGAAGATCCAAGTGAAGTGATTGAATACTACACCAACGACAAGCAACAACGTGCTCAAGTTGAAGCTGTCGTTCTTGAAGACCAAGTCGTTGATCACATTCTTGCGGGTGCTAAAGTGACTGAAGTCACTGTGGACTACCAAGAGCTGTTAAAACGCAACCAACAGCAACAAGGTTAATGCCATCGATTAAAATCAGAAATTAAGACAAGTGCTTAAAATCTGGTTTTCAGATCGATTTGATTAAAAAAGGCGCTAATAGCGCCTTTTTTTACAAATAAATTTTACAGTTGCCCTTTGCAATTTAGTGCAATATCCCCCATATTCAAGAATTAGCCCCTAATATCTACATAGCATTCATATTAAAAGGAAGAGATACGGTGATTGATTTATACACCCCTGAACGCAATGCTCTAGTGCCTATGGTCGTCGAACAGTCTGCTCGCGGCGAACGCTCTTTTGATATTTTTTCTCGCTTGCTCCGTGAACGCGTCATTTTCTTGACTGGCGAAGTTGAAGACCATATGGCGAATCTCGTCGTTGCTCAACTCCTCTTCCTAGAAGCAGAGAACCCAGACAAAGATATTCACTTATATATCAACTCCCCTGGCGGCTCAGTGACTGCAGGTATGGCGATTTACGACACCATGCAATTCATTAAACCCGATGTCTCGACCATTTGTATCGGTCAAGCCTGCTCCATGGGCTCTTTCCTGCTCACCGCGGGCGCCAAAGGCAAGCGTTTTGCACTGGATAACTCGCGTGTGATGATTCATCAACCGCTAGGTGGCTTCCGTGGCCAAGCCTCGGATATCGAGATTCATGCACGTGAAATTCTGTATATCCGCTCAAAACTGAACAGCCTTTTGGCACACCATACGGGTCAATCGGTGGAAACTATCGAAAAAGACACGGATCGCGATAACTTTTTAAGTGCTGAAGCTGCACGCGATTATGGTTTGGTCGATGCTGTGTTAACGAAGCGACCAAGTGTTGCTGAATAAGCTCAACAACAGCTTCGGTTTTGCTATAATTATTCACATTATTACTTGGGAGCTCCCATGACTGACCTTCCCAAAAACTCAGGTCATAGCGACAAGAGTTGTTCATTCTGCGGCAAACGTCAGGATGAAGTTAAAAAACTGATTGCAGGCGAAAACGCATATATCTGCAACGAATGCGTTGATATCTGTATTGATCTGGTTCAGACCCCTGCTCCTGCAGCAACAGGCTCGTGGGCAGAGCGTCCTTTGCCTAAGCCTGCTGAAATTCGTGCAGCGTTGGATCAATATGTGATCGGCCAAGAGCAAGCGAAGAAAACGCTTGCCGTTGCGGTTTACAACCATTACAAACGTTTGAAAGCATCTCATAACGTGCCAGCCAAAACCGGTGCACGTGAAGCTATGGTTGAGCTATCAAAGAGCAATATTCTCCTCGTCGGCCCGACGGGTTCAGGGAAGACGTTGCTTGCTCAAACCTTAGCCCGTCTGCTCGATGTCCCGTTTGCCATGGCCGATGCCACAACCCTCACCGAAGCGGGTTATGTCGGTGAAGATGTTGAGAACATCGTACAAAAACTGCTGCAAAAAGCAGAATACGATGTCGAAAAAGCCCAAATGGGTATTATCTACATTGACGAAATCGATAAAATCAGCCGCAAAAGCGACAACCCTTCCATCACCCGCGATGTTTCCGGTGAAGGCGTCCAGCAAGCTTTGCTCAAAATGATCGAAGGCACGGTTGCGTCTATTCCACCACAAGGCGGCCGTAAGCATCCACAGCAAGAGTTTGTGCAAGTTGATACCTCAAACATTCTCTTCATTTGCGGTGGCGCCTTCTCGGGTCTAGAGAAAGTGGTTAAACAGCGCAGTGAAAAAGGCGGCATTGGCTTTGGTGCTGATGTGAAGAGCAAAGATGGAACCAAGACTTTGGGACAATTGTTCCGCGAAGTCGAACCGGAAGATCTGATCAAATATGGTCTGATCCCTGAGTTCATTGGTCGTTTACCTGTGCTGGCTACGCTTGAAGAGCTGGATGAACAAGCCCTGATTCAGATTTTGACCGAACCACGTAATGCATTAACCAAACAGTACCAACGTCTGTTTGAAATGGAAAATGTGGATTTGTCTTTTGACGAAGCATCGTTAAAAGCGGTTGCCAAGAAAGCACTGGAACGTAAGACTGGTGCCCGTGGTCTGCGTTCAATTCTGGAAAACGTACTCTTGGACACGATGTACGATCTACCTTCCATGAAAGATGTCGGTACCGTTCAAGTGACTGAAGCAGTCATCAACAGCGGTGAGAAGCCTACGCTTAAGCCAGAACGTCTTCCGGCAGTCGCCAACGACAGCAAAGACCCGTTAGAGCATTTGCAAGTTCTAGAAAACACTCAAAAACTTGCTTAAACTCCCTCGGTCATTGATCTGATCTAAAGCCGCCTATACAAAGGCGGCTTTTTATTGGCGAATGAATCGCGAATACATAACTCTGACAAACCAGTGCCACTTTTTTGACTATCGTAGACTCATGCACTTGCCCGCAATTCATCCACGATAGAACAAGAGCTTGAGAGTTTTATGCCTGTAACATCAATGACCCAGCGTTTCTTATTACTCATTTTACTCACCGGGCTGCTGTTACTAAGCTATCAAGTTCTTGTCTTTTTTATTTCCCCTGTACTCTGGGCGGCCATACTGGCTTATGTCACATGGCCCCTTTATAGCCGCCTGCGCAGCCGATTGGGGGAACGCAATAATTTAAGCGCCCTACTCATGACCTTTGCACTGATCTTGGTTGTCGGTATCCCCGTACTCATTGGAACTTTCTTACTACAACAAGAAGCCCGTAATCTCTATCTCAGTCTGCAAGGACAAATTGCCGAAGGGCGACTCATCGTGCCAGATTCCGTGCTGAGCTTACCTGCAATTGGCGGTGAGATTAAAATCATTGTCGATAAAATCAATAACGATCCGAGTGAAACAGTACAAATGATTCGTCAGTGGACCCAAGCCCATCTGACCTACGGTAAAGTGATTATCAATGAAATCTCTCGCAATGCCGCAAAACTTGGCTTTGCCTTAATGACGGTATTCTTTCTCTATCGTGATGGCGATACCGTACTCAAGCAAATCCGTCGAGCGCTGCACCACATCATGGGACAACGCGTGGATGGCTATCTGTCTGAAATTGGTCTCACCACGCAGGCGGTGGTCTATGGTATTGGGTTAACGGCATTGGCTCAGGCGTTACTTGCAGGTATTGGATATGCGTTTGCTGGTGCCCCTAGCCCAATCCTCCTCACTGTCATGACATTGTTATTCGCCTTGATCCCTTTTGGAACTCCGTTTGCGTGGGGTGGCGTCAGCTTATGGCTTCTTGCTCAAGGCCATACGATACCCGCCATTGGCTTGGCACTTTGGGGAGGGCTGGTAGTGAGCTGGGTGGATAATATTATTCGCCCCATGGTCATCTCTGGAGTCACGCAGGTGCCCTTCTTACTGATCATGTTCGGTGTTTTAGGAGGGCTGGGTGCCTTTGGTCTCGTAGGCTTATTTATCGGGCCTGTCATTCTGGCCGTTTTACTCGCAGTCTGGCGCGAATGGCAAGCACGTGGCATCGTGATTGATGATGAACAAGCCATCCCCGAAGAGCAGCCATAACAACTCCTCAATGTTCAATCATCGGGCACGCTAAAGCGTTCGAGTACGGCATTGAGGTAATTAAAGCCCAATGCCGAACAAACCAGCTGTGATGGATTTGGCTGCATTAGCTGTTCTTGCTGCAATGCGCTAACCGTAGACCAGATTCGATCAAGCGATAATCCTGTCCGCTCTGCAAAGTAAGATTGTGGCACGCCATCTACCAAACGCAATGCATTCATCATAAACTCAAAAGGTAAGTCTTCTGCTATCACAGGCTCAAACTGTAAGGCAGGGGCCGGAACCTGCGCTAAATAATCCTTGGGCAATCGTGACTTTTGGAACCGATAAATCGTAGGCGTCTCACTGTCCTGCTCTTGCACAGTGATTTTGCCGTGAGCGCCCGCACCGATTGCTAGATAATCACCAAACTGCCAATAGTTTAGGTTATGACGACTGGGCAGCTCCTTCGCCCAAGCGGAGACCTCATATTGCACATACCCATGCGCACGCAATAACGCCTCACCAGCCGACTGGATGTCTGCCAAGCGATCTTCATCAGGAAGTACGGGCTGAGTCCGAAAAAAAACTGTATTGGGTTCAATCGTCAATTGATACCAAGAGATATGCGTTGCCCCACAGTCCATTGCGCTCTGGAGATCAAACAGGGCCATTTCCACCGTTTGATTAGGTAATCCATGCATCAAATCCACATTCAATCGATCAAAACCATCTGCGCGCGCACGTGCAATCGCAAGTCTAGCCTCATCTGAGCCATGAACTCGCCCTAATGTATGCAACAGCTCATCATTAAACGTCTGTACACCCAGTGACAATCGGTTAATACCTGCAATCAGATACTCTGAGAAAGGCGCATGTTCGAGCGTTCCCGGATTAGCTTCTAACGTGATTTCACAATCAGCGGCAAACTCAAAAATTTGGCGTAGCTCAGCGAAAAGCCATTGATAACCTGCTGCAGAAATGAGAGATGGCGTCCCTCCCCCAATGAACACACTCACCAAAGGTCGATTCTGGGCCCATGCGGCTTGCTGCTTGGCATCGGCGAGCAGCGCAGAAAGATACTCTTGCTCTAAACTGATGGATAACGTGCCTTCTACCGAAAATGTACCTTGCGGCACGGCATGTGAGTTAAAATCACAATAAGGGCATTTTTTTACGCACCATGGCATGTGGATATACAATGCTAAGGGAATGTGAGAATCAACAGTGATAAAAGGACTCAAAACGGGAGCATCCTATGGCCTATTGGCTAATGAAATCTGAACCAGAAACATTTGGCATTGAACATCTTAAAGCACGTGGCACGGCACTTTGGGATGGCGTACGTAACTATCAGGCACGTAACTTTTTACGACAAATGGCTGTGGGTGATGAAGCACTATTCTACCACTCAAACACCAAAGTGCCGGGAATAGTTGGACAGATGACGATTAGTCGTGCGGGCTATCCAGACCCTACGCAGTTTGATCCCCATCACAAATACTATGATCCGAAATCGACATTGGATAATCCACGCTGGACAGGCGTCGATGTTAAGTTTGGTGAAATCTGGTCGAAGCAACTACCGCTGGAACAATTACGATTGATGCCGGAGCTTGAAAGCCTCGCTTTGGTTCGCCGTGGCAATCGTCTTTCGCTCATGCCTGTCAGTCCTGCTGAATGGCAAGCCATTATGAAGAAGCATCAAAGCCTATAACGTCCAATATAGAATTTCAATCTTGAGATTGAATATCACGCAAGACCGAAAAAAAGGAATATTCATGTTACACAACAAAAAAATGCTACTCATCGGCCTGACCGCCAGCATCCTGCTCTCTGGCTGTGGCGGCGGTACGGGTGATGCGATTGTTGATGCGATTACACCGCCGGCCCTCACCGATGGTGCTGGAGGCCGTTTCTACGGCTATTATGTACAAAGTGCAGATACCGCAGATACGCCCTCAACCGTAGGCGGAATGTATCTGTCTTTGCCCAATAGTGAAGGCGGGTTTAATGGTCGTATGTCTTATCAATTCTTTGATTGTCAGCGGACCAATGCCCTGCAAATCACAGGGCAAAAAACTACGGCTTACCTCACCGGAAAAACCGTAGGCTCGCTAGACACCTTGAATTGGGATCAGCTGAATCCTACATTTGCGGCAACATTCTCAGGTAGCTACTCTCGGGCAACCGATAATTATTCTGGCAAATACAATCGCATAGACAAAAGTGGTGATGATCGTAAAACCGTCAATAACTGTGGAAGTTATACCGTTGCAGATAAAGGTACTTGGCAAGTTTACAAAGACTCCGTTACTTTTCCCAATAATTTTGCATTAACGCAAACTGGCGATCTGATTAACTGGACCTTTGTAAGCAACGCCACTCGCGCAGTGGTCTTGATTGTCGATCCAAGCCAAGTGGATAGTTCAAACAATGCGGTTGTGCGTCAGATCATTGCACCTGCAACGACGCTCATCACCAATGCAGTTAATAATAATGTCGCCCGCGGTCAACAATATCTGGCAGTGGTTGAACTGTTTGATATCAATAATACGCCTGTGGCTTTTAAGACCCTTGCCGTCAAGTTCTAATGGCCCCATAACAGCCTTTTTCGATATCGAATATTGCTGAAACTATTTTTCAGCAATATTCATTCTAAAATCTCATCAACGAAGGAAAACCATGACTACACCATCAACTCCTGCCATCCCAAGTTTTCCCTGTCCTCAGTGCGGTAAGCCGTCCCACTGGACCGACAATCCCAGCAGACCTTTTTGCTCTGAGCGCTGTAAACTGATTGATTTAGGCGCATGGGCCAATGAAGAATATCGAGTTCCAGAACGTCAAACTACGACTCGCTATGATACCAATCATGATGATGAGGTATAGAGCAAGGTCATGAGGTAAATACGACATCCGACTCTTTAAGAGCGGCGATAGGCACTTGATCATAGTGCATGACCAGATTCGTACCATTCTGCTGGGCTTGAGCGAGTGCTTGTTCAGCTTGTATCAAAATTGAATCGGCTCCCACCATGCCAAAAGGCAGACAGGTAGAGACACCAATACTCGCCGTTATCTGTATCTCAAGTCCAAACCCATCTGCAATGATGAGATTCTCAATCCGAACCCTGATTCGCTCTGCGACAGCCAAACCCACTTCACGATGGGCAGCAGATAAAATCACAATAAAATGATCATCGTCGAAGCTGCCTGCTAAATCTTGATTACGCAAACTAAGCTGTAAAAGTTTGGCAATCTTTTTCTTCAACTCATTGCAAAAAGTACGGCCATACGTTTTTTGAATATATTCAATTCTGTCGATGGCAATTAACAAAGTCGATATTTCTTTCTGATCTGAACTCAGTGTCACTAAACGCTCTAAGTGTTGATCAATACTGTAGCGACTTAGAAGATGGGTAAGCGAGTCTAGTTTGCTTTGCATCGCCGCATCGCGTTCGCGTTGACTCCATTGCCTTAAAATCACATCCATAATAAATAAGATAAATAGCAAAGGTGGCAGGGTAAAATAAAGCTGACTATATAAATAAAACGATGCAAAACCTTGCATCCCCACTAGGTCCTGATGGGTGAACAGTGGCGCATAAGGAATCACGTTCAGATTACTGGCTATAGTTAAAAGTACCATAGTCAACATCGTCAGAACGGCCATGATCAGCACAATTTTACGCGGAAATAAAACTAGTCCAATCAAAGGTGTTCCAATTACAAATACCCCTGTCGCAGGACTCAAGACGCCTAAACAATATCCTGATATACACATCGCAGTTGCGAAAAAGATGATACAAAAGATTGGAAAATAACGATTGACCCGCGCACTGGTCCGCCATGTATAGCCAAAAATCATTGCAGCAAATGCAATCATCAGAATGACCACATCTTTCCATAGTAAGATCGTCGAATTGACATTAATGAAATGGTGTAATGTTGGATGAAGCATGACAAAAGCAACATACAGCGCATACGATGTAAATAACACAACCATAATCGCAAGCAAGAGGATGCTCTTTTGAATAAAGCTCCACTCAATAATGATCAAAGAGCTGAGGTTTTTTTGGCGTATGTCACGAATGTGTTGTCTAATTTTTTTAAGTGTTAATGCTTGGGCCACCATGGTTCACATACCCATTTTAATAATATACGCTCAAAAATCAGAGCAGATCGAAAGTTCAAGCCTTCCATTCGATATGGCCTAAATTCAATACATTTTAGCGATTTATAGTGACCTAGTATACAAATTATCGACTAACAGTTTATTAAATTGAAGGAGGTATGGGATATGCCCCCATATGTTTAACCAGTGCCCCTTCTTCACTAACTTCAGCTTTAGCATCATAAATATGGAAATCGGGGGCTTGCTCTACAACCAACTGATCAAAATGAATGACTTGATTCCGTCCGGCATTCTTAGCGAAATAGAGCGCTTGATCGGCCTCGTGTAGCATAGGATCGATACCCGTCATCACTTGGGGGGCGCAACTGGATACCCCAACACTGGTCGTGATCTTAATCTCTTGTCCGTTTTTATCCAGAATGCGAATCGCTTGTATGCGATTACGTATCCGCTCCGCCACTTGCATACCTACCTGACGCTCAGAGCGGGCAAGGACAACGATAAACTCTTCACCACCAAAGCGTCCTGCGACATCATTTTTACGCATACTCTGTTGTAGCACCTGACCAACCGCCTTGAGTACCTCATCACCGATCATATGACCATGAGTATCATTAATCTGTTTAAAGTGATCAAGGTCCAAAATCAAAATCGAGATTCGCTCCGCTTCCGTACTTTCAATAATCAAGCGCTCAAGATGTTCATTAATCGTTCGCCGATTAAACAGATTGGTCAATGAATCGAGTTGACTGAGTAACGTCACTTCCCGCCCACGCATATGCCATTGCTTTAAAATCACATCAGCAGCAACCAAGATAATTAGCGACGGGGGCAGCATAAAATACATCTGGCTATAGAAATAGAAGCGTGAATGCTGCTTTAAATCTAAAATACCGCCGCTAGCAAAGAGTGGTGCATACGCAATCCAGCCTGATACACCAGCAAAAGCAAGCGATGTCATCAAAATCGTCGCAAGTATGGTCACCCACAACACCATCCCACGTGGAAACAAAGCGAGTCCGATCAGTGGCGTGCCGATGAGGAAGATGCCCGTGGCAGGGCTCATGGCACCAACCAGATACCCAGTAAGGCACATGGAGATCGCATAAAAGACAATAATAAAGAGAGGTAGATGTCGATTAGCCCAAGCACTTTTACGCCAGATATAGCAACAACAGAAGAAAATAGCAGCAAGTAGGGTGACTAGAATATCTTTCCAAATCAAAATTTTGAAAAGAGGAACATTAATATAAGCCGCCCACTCTGGATTCAGCGGTACTGCAAACATATAGAGTACATAGGAAGAATAAAGCATGATCATGAATACGAGCAACAGCATGCTTTTTTGAGCAAAACTCCACTCCATCACGATAACCGAACCAAGCGTCCGTTTATATAATGCAATAATTTGCGCTTTGAGGTCTTTGGGGTTTAAATCACTGATATTCATGTTCCGTCACAAATCAGCTAGCGTGTATTGTTCGTAAGACTGTAATGAAATAGTCTACATCCACCAACTCTTTTATGGTGATTTCCGACCAGCTCACTTATTGCCCTTATGAACGCGTTTTTTTGCTGTGTTGAAAGTCATACGTCCTTTATGACTAGTACGAGTATTCTAGCGCAAAAATTATGCAGTTGTGCTCATTTTTCGTCTGACATTTCATACCTCTGAAACAATCACTTTATTTCAACACTGGTAAAACACCCTATTTGATCGGATATGGGATCCATTTTCACGTTATCATTTGGCATAAGGATTGCTGCACTCTTAGTGATAAAGCCGTCTGACTGCATTGCTTCAGGATAAAAATTTGCTCCTTTTGCACTCTATAGCACAAGTGATGCAAACCAATCCTATATTCATTATTTGCATTAAGGTCGTTATAATCGGCAGAATTAAGACTATAAGTTCATGTGGCTTTCTTGCGTTTTAGATGGCGTAATGGATGTCTGATTTCAAAGCATCGATAGCACGTCAGAATATTAACTCTGTCGAACTATGCGATGAATGCCAAAATGGAGCCTAACTTCGATATGTGCCAATTACTCGGCATGAACTGTGCGACACCAACTGATATTACCTTTTCATTTAAGGGATTCTCGCAGCGTGCGGGCGTGACTTCGGATCATGCCGACGGCTGGGGAATTGCTTTCTTTGAAAATAAAGCCTGTCGCCTGTTTATTGACAATCAATCTGCGGTGAACTCACCGATTGCGGATTGTTTACGTCGTAATCCGATTAAGTCCAAAAACGTGATCGCGCATATTCGTAAAGCTACACAAGGCAATATTGAAGTTGAAAATAGCCATCCGTTCATGCGGGAACTATGGGGGCGGCACTGGATCTTTGCCCATAATGGCGATCTCAAAAATTATGCCCCAGTATTAAATGGCACCTACTTGCCTGTAGGAACGACAGACAGTGAACTGGCGTATTGTGCTCTGTTGCAAGGACTACGAGATCGCTTTGGTAACAATGAACCGGATCTTGCTGAAATTTTCTCGGTGCTGGCCGAACTTGCGCCGACCATTGCAGCCCATGGTACTTTTAACTTTATGCTGTCCAATGGTCAGGCACTCTTTGCTTATGCGACAACAAACTTGCATTGGCTGATTCGCTCGTGGCCTTTTAGCCAAGCCCATCTGGTCGATATGGATCTCGACATCGACTTTAGTCATTATGCTAAGCCTGATGATCGTGTTGCGGTCATTGCAACTGAACCGCTGACAGACAATGAACAGTGGACTGCTTTTACTTCGGGAGAATTACTGGGTTTTGAAAATGGTCATTTACGCTATCAAGCACAAACCCACGTCAAACTCATAGAGCCGCCCACGCAGCCTGTTCAAGAACAAGCCTTTGCCAATGCTGTTTAATTCCCCATAGCAACAAAAAAATCCCTTCCAGAAATAAAAAGGAAGGGATTTTTTTTATCCGATAAAGAAACTAAATCTCTTAGAACACTTGTCGACTCAAAACCATTTTGACAGTGGATTTAAGATATCGCCTCAAAGCCGTCTAGAATAGGATTAATCAGCGCTGCCATCATTTCAATATGGGCAACATCAGCATTCAGCGCTGGGATATATTGATAGGATTGACCACCCGCGCTAAGGAATACGTCACGATTTTCGATCGCAAGTTCTTCTAGCGTTTCTAAACAGTCTGCTGAAAACGCGGGACTGATAATCTGTACCGACTTGACGCCCGCTTGCGCCCACTCAGTCAGCAATACATTGGTATAGGGCTTAACCCACTCTTGTTTGCCAAAGCGCGATTGAAAGCTGATTGCCCACTGATCATCACGTAAACCCAATGCCTCTGCCACACGTTTAGCTGTCACATGACAACGCTCAGGGTAAGGATCGCCGCGCTCTGCATAAGGGATAGGAATACCATGAAAGGACATTAGCAGTCGATCAGGAGTCCCATGCTCAACTTGATAACGTCGCACACTATCAGCAAGCGCTTGGATATATAAGGGATGCGCAAAATAATCTTTAATAAAGGTCACTGTGGGTAAATTGCGCTGTGTCTGCATCCAGCGTGTTGCCACATCATAAACAGCGCCCGTGGATGTAGCTGAATACTGCGGAAAAAGCGGCAAGATAATGATCTGCTCGACCCCATCAGCGGATAAACGATCCAATGCTGCTGCCAAACTCGGAGTACCATACGTCATCGCAGGCAGCACCGCGACATCCCGATGTACTATCTGAAAATCAAGCATTTGCTGAAGTGCATTGGCCTGCGCGTTCAAAATTAACCGCATCGGTGAATCACCCATGGCCCAGATCGAAGCGTAGGCATGCGCAACACGCTTGGGCCGAAATGGCAGCACAAACAGATTAAGAATGATTGCCCAGATAACCCGCGGAATCTCTATCACCCGCGAATCGGAGAGAAACTCGCGTAAAAAACGCCGCACAGCCTGCGGCGTTGGCGCATCAGGGGTACCGAGATTAACGAGGAGCACAGCACGTTGGATTGCAGAAGTATCCTGGGAATTCGATGTCATCTATGAACCTGTTTCAAGGCGCTGACCTGCCATGAGTTTATTAAGTTGACTCTCTCCCTGCGGTGATAAGCCCCATAGGATGCGATGCTTTTCATCACGGCCGACTGGGACAATCCATTTATTATTTTTAAGCTGCATTTTAATGGCATGCAATGCACGAATATTAATCTGACAGCGAGCAGTCGCATGGGCACGCGGCATGGAATCTTTGACATCGCCCAGTGCTGAGATGTTCAAATAATCATTGATGATCCGCGCAAAGTCCTCTTCAGGTGCAGGCGGACGAAAGCCCGGACCCATTGCCATGAGCAGTTCATTCCATGACATTTGACGACGTGGACGCAGTTCTCGGAAATTACCATCCTGATAGGCATGAACACGATAGTCAAAAGCAACCACCTCATCCCCACGGACCACTGGGACCTCAAGCGGTGCCGGTTTTTCTTCGATATCCACAAAAGCCTGTTCAACTTCGGCATCCACAGGGGTCGGTCTCGCTGTAGAGCGACCACGACCTAGCGTCGTCAGTTGTTGAACTTTAAGACGTAGCTTCTCATTTTCAGCCTGCAATGCTTGCATCGGCCCATCGTTTGGACGCACCCAACCCAAGGAGGGGTAACGCTGTGTAAGTTGTGGCATGGCATGACGCAAAATCACTTCAAGTTCACGCGGTTCGCGGAACGTGACCACCATATCACGCTCGCGTTGCAATTGACGGCGGAAATCTTGAAATTTAACCTGCCCTTCTTGCGTCTTTTCCTGAAAATCTGGGGAACGCGTCTCAGGTGACTCGTGCAGAATCACAAAAACTGGTTTTTGTTTGGTAATGGCATAGATGTATTCAAGATGGACGTAACTGACGCCCGAAGCCGATAATTCACCATAGCGAGAACCCAGCATCAATACGAAATAATCGCAATCATCGATTTGACGGCGAGCAAAAGCTGTCGTCAGCGGTGTACGAGTCTCTAGTCCCCACGAGAAAAAGCCTAAACTGGCCAAAGTTTGTGCCAGTACCGACCGCTCAGCTTGCATATCCGCGCCAGTCGTACTGATAAATACATGATACCGCTTGTCGATCATCTGATCGCTCCCATTCATGACTGCCTTTGGCAATCTGCAGATTCATCCTTTTCTGCTTTCCCGATGAGTGTACATTTGCAAAGATGAGCACGCAACTAGCTCAACGCCCAACTCATGCAATAAATACGTCAATATGTGACATATTCTGCATAAAAGTGTTAAAAAGCATCATCCGCCTAAATTAACATCACCTCTCAACGATAAACTTTGCAGTCTGAGCATGAATAAGCCGTGACAAAAAATGTCACTATCGCCCTTGTGTCATGCGCGCCAGTAAGGTTAAAAAGCCCTGCATAAACACCAACTCCTGATCGACCTCGCGTACGGCGGCATAGAGCGTACGGCGTAATCCTAGCGGAGCTGCTTCAGCATTTTTTGGAATTAAACGGCGACTGACCACCCAGCCTTTTTGCTCATAATCCTTCACCACCCAATCGGGTAATGCCGCTATACCACGACCACTCGCGACTAACTGAATCAGCATCGGCGTCAGTTCAGTAGTGCGTAATTGAGCAGGCTTTAAGCCATAAGGGGTTAAATACCCCGCGACAATATCTAGTCGAGTCGGCTCAACCGGATAAGCAATTAGCGTCTGTGCTGCGACTTCTTCGGCATGAATCACCTCTTGTGCAGCAAGGGGGTGCGATGGTGCCAGGACTAGCCGGGATTCATAGTCAAATAAGCGCAGATACTGAATGCCCTTGACGGGTAAGCAATCGGTAGTGACCAATAAATCAATCTCGCCCTGCTGTAACTGCGTATGGGGCTCTGGCTCAAAACCACTGGCAAAGTCTAAATCGACATCGGGAAAATCCTGCCGATAGCGATTCAGAACCGGCATTAACCAGTCGAAGCAGCTATGGCACTCCGATGCCAGCAACAAACGACCAGTTTGTCCATGCGCCAGTCGCGTAAGTTCCGCACGCGTCATCTGTACCAACGGTAAGACTTGATCGGCAAGCTGGAGTAAGCGTAATCCGGCTGCTGAAAACTGGAGAGGCTTGGTCTTGCGATTGACCAACGACATCGATAACCATTGCTCAAGCTCTTTGAGTTGATGTGACAACGCTGAGGGGGTGAGGTGTAGATGCTCAGATGCGGCGGCCAAGGAGCCTTGCTCACGGAGCGCGTGCAATGTTTTCAAGTGGCGAATTTCCAGCATGAAGCGCACCTTTTCAAAATAAAAATATTTTAATGTTAATATTATTCATCTTATCATGAAAAAGATGAGCCTAATTCATGTTTGTAAAATAGTCACACTAGAACAGCGAAATTCTTGTTAGGCCGTAATAAAAATTAACCACGACTCATATCTTTGGATATCCGCGCATTGGCGAAAAACGTGAAATGAAGTTTGCGGAAGAATTTTATTTAGCAGCCGTTTCTATTCCAAGTAAAATGTAAAGTTTACTTGACATATTTTTATTTAACACTAAGATGTAAAGCATACTTTACATCTCTGGGGGTGCATGATGATCTCAACAAACTATAAATATGCTTACTTGGCTGAATTAACAGGCTCACTACTGGTGTATTTCATTACACTTGCGGCGTCTTTAACGCTCGGCGAACGAGTGTCGGGTATCTCGCAAACTCTTATCTATATTACCCCCATGTTGCCTGTACTCTTGATTATTTGGGCGATCGTTCGACAGTTTCGCCGCTCCGACGAACTTCTGCGTAAAACAATTCTCGAGCATATTGCAATTGCTACAGCAATTACTGTGGGTTGGACATTTACCTATGGCTTCCTTGAAAATGCAGGTTATCCCAAATTGAGTATGTTTATGGTTTGGCCAGTAATGGGGGTACTGTGGGCAATCCTTGCCATTTTTGATCGACGATACCATCAATGAAGAATATTATCCGTGATTTACGCGCAGAGCGCGGCTTAAGCCAAGCCGCTTTAGCCGATTTACTAGGAGTATCACGTCAAACCATCAACGCGATAGAAACGGGGCGCTACGACCCCAGTCTGCCTCTCGCATTTGCGATAGCTAAGATATTCTCATTAAACATTGAGGCCATTTTCTCTATTGATGAGTAAAAGCTCATAGCGCCCAAAGTCCAAGTCGCCCTAGGCTACTGGCCAACTTCAAACGTGCCACATGCCAATTCGAAAGCGCCTGTACACGTTGCTGCTCCGCTTTACTTAAAGCGCTTTGCGCATTCAGCAACTCAATAATGCTCCCTACTCCGGCCTTATAACGACCTTTCGCGGTATCGAACGCTTGTCGTGCACTTTTGAGCAGGTCGTCAGTGGCTTTAAGTCCTTCTGTCTCCGTGGCCAAAGCTTGATAGTTTTTCCATACCTCTAGCGAAACTTGCTGTTCAGCATTCTCAAGCTCCACGGATTTCAGTTCTGCTTGTGCTTTGGCTGCACGTACACGATAACTACGACCAAACCCTTCAAAGAGCGGAATTTTTAATTGTATCCCCACGCTACTATTATCAGACTCAGTCGCAGAAGGCGGTTGACCGATTTGCCGATTGCGGTTTGCCGACCCAAACAAAGACACTGAGGGTAATCCTTCATCGCGTACGGCATTCACATTGGCATTGGCGGCTGCCAGCTGTGCTTGTGCTGCCCGTAAACTGGGATGGGTACGCTTGGCATCAGCAATCAGTTGATTGATTGAGGTGACAAATGCCGTATCCGGCAAATCACGCGTATCGGTACTGACTGTAAAAGGTGTATTCGCATCGACACCCATCGCAACGGCAAGCGTACCTTGGGCAGTTCTCAAATCCCCTAATGCTTTCACACAATCCAGACGCGCTTGAGCGTAATCCGTCTGGGCTTGTAGCTTATCTACGAGCGTACCTGCCCCTGCATTATATTTGGCCTCGGCAGCCTTGAAACTTTCACCAGAAGTCTTTTCTGCCTCACTATAGGCATCCAGAGCACTTTGGGCGCTCATCAAATCATAGTAGGCTTGTGCGGCGGCGACAAAAACCTTCTGTAATGTCAGGTCTTGGGTGGCATTGGCTGCAATCAGCAATTGCCGTGCGTTTTCAAGATTGGCACGACGCAGCCCAAAATCAAACAGTACCCAATTGGCATTCACACCAATATTATGGGCCGAGGTCTTAGAATTAAAGCTTAAATCGGGTCGATCCTGCACCTGATAATTATTCGGTCCTCGACTATAGCTTAATGTTGCATCGGCGGTAGGGAGAAAGGCCGCTTTCGCAACACCGACCTGTGCAGCTTGAATCTTGACGTTGACCCACGCTTGACGCGCTTCAGTGTTACTACACATTGCCCGCTCAACGACCTCAAGCAAATCGACCGAAGTCTTGATACTGCCCCACGTACAGGGATCAGCCATGGCTCTGTCTGGCGCAGTACTACTCGCGGTGGGTTTTGTCGCAGGTTCAGCCCCAGCGGTAGAGAGTGATTCGAGTTGAGGCTGTTTTTTTTCCAACACTTGACCTTTAGAAGGTGTTTTTGAATAGAGCTTTTTTACCGAAAAAGGATCTATTTCAAAGGCATGTGCAGGATTTACGGTCGCATAAAGTGCGATCAACACCCCAACCGTGACCCCGTGACGAGCAAACTTGCTCATATCATTGCTCACTTGACGGTTGTAGCCCCGCCTCAACGGGGACATCGTGTACGACTTTACCGCCTGACAGTACAATCACACGCTTGGCCGATGCAATCGTTTCAGGACGATGGGCAATGATCACCCGGGTCACATCCAGTGACTTCACGACCTGATTGACCTCTTGTTCTTTAGCGATGTCCAAATGACTGGTTGCTTCATCGAGAAAGAGAATCTTTGGACGCTTATACAGCGCACGGGCAAGGAGAACACGTTGTTTTTGCCCACCCGATAAGACTGTGCCCATATCACCGACTAAGGTGTTATAACCCATCGGCATTGCAGAGATTTCAGCATCTACGGCGGCCATCTTGGCGCATTGTTCAACCCATGTCTGATCGGCTTTGGAATCAAAGAAACTGATGTTATCCGCAATCGAGCCAGCAAAAAGCACGTCGTCCTGAAGCACCGTACCGACCATGCTGCGTAGCGTATGGATACCAAGCTGCTTGGTACTGATTCCACCAATCAGCACATCACCGTCAGTCGGTGGTAATACACCCAGCAACACATTCATCAGCGTGGTTTTGCCACAGCCCGAGGGACCAATGATGGCGACGGAATCCCCAGCACTGATCGTAAAGTTCACATCATCCAAAACATAAGGTTCTTGGTCTGAATAGCGATAGCGTAAATTGGTTACGGTAATGGACGGCGTGAGTGGTGCATCCTCAGCCAGCGTTTGACGCCCAAAGACTTCCTCAGGCTCAGTCAACACGATATCTGCTAGACGCTCACCTTGCAGTTGCAGCATTTTGACTTCGACAAACTTATCAATCAACGAGCCCACCCGTCCATCAAACTGCCCTTTATACGCCATGAAGGCCATCAAGGCGCCGACACTGAAATTACCATCCAGCACCAGTAAAGCACCGAGCCAAATGATCAAGATGTTTTCAACGCCAAATAAGACACCATTAAACAGTCTAAACAGAATTTGTAATTTTTGAGTCCGTAAGCCAGCATTGGTTTGATCAACCACAAGCGTCAGCCATGTCGAACGGCGCTCATCTTGGCGTTCAAAGAGTTTGATCGCTTTAACGCCGCGCACCGTTTCCATGAAGTGGCTTTCTTGCTTGGCTGAGTGAATAATTTGCTCTTCAGTGGCATTACGCAGGGGGCGATACCAGATCCAGCGGCTCAAGGCATACAGAACCATCGCCGCAATGGCGATCAATGCTAGCTTTGGACTATAGATAAACATCATGATGAGCGTCACAACGGTCATCAGACCATCCAGAATCGCCTCCAAAAAAGTCGCGGTCAACGTATGCTGAATCTGGTCGATCGAACCAAAGCGTGAAATCACATCACCCAAATGACGTTTCTCGAAGTACTGCACAGGGAGGCGAATGAGGTGAGTAAAGACATTGGCGCGCCATTGCACGTTGAGTGTCGTCCCCATATACATGATGACCCAAGAGCGCATCACACTGACTGCTTGTTGCATCAGCATTAAAATCCCAAAACCTATCGCCAAGGTCGCTAGCAGATCACGATCAGCAGTCACAATCACATTATCGATTACCCACTGCATAAAGAATGGACTAACAAGTGCGAAGACTTCTAAAGCAAGCGCAAGCAATAAGATCTGACTTAAAGAGCGCCATAGTCCTTTAACATGCCCCATGAGCTCACGCAGTCGAACCGCCTGAACCTCTTCTTTCTTCTTAAAATCAGGGTTGGGCCATAGCTCAAGCGCTACGCCTGTGAAGGACTTAGAGACCTCATTCATCGATAACTTACGGGAGCCAAAAGCAGGGTCATAAATAATGACCGATCCGCTATGGACTTCTTTGAGCACGACAAAATGATTAAAGTCCCAATGCAAAATGCACGGTAGCTTGAGTTGATCGAGATCCTCAAGCTCCAGCTTCAATGGGCGGGTTGCCAGTTCTAATCGATTGGCTATTTGAATCAGATTAGCCAGTGTTGCGCCCTTCAGCGAGATCGGATAAGAGCGGCGTAATGTTGCCAGATCAGTACGATGACCATAGAAACCCGCAACCATGCCTAAACAGGCAAGACCACACTCCGTCGCTTCGGTTTGCAGTATAAGTGGTAATTTTTTAGAAAACCCAAAAGACAGCTCATCAAGAAAAGTCATCATTAGCAGCCTAAAATAGAGGACTTAAAAAAAATTAAAGTTTACCGGTCAAGCTATACAGGGGCTCCAGCACCCACTCATACAAATGACGCTTCTCTTGCAGGATGTCAGCATCCAGCAGCATGCCTGCTTGTAAGGATTGCGCTTTGCCGTAGGCTTGGACGGTTTGCTGATTCAATTTGACCGTAATGCGGTACAGGGGTTCACTATTTTGAGTTGTACCATTGATCGGGATACTCATATTGGTGATTTCACTGCTCGGCAAAGCCGTCTTGGATACAGAAATCACGACCCCTTTAGCATGACCAAACTTTTGATAAGGATAGGCCTGATAGCGTAGTAACACTGAATCACCCGGTTTGATAAAACCAATCGCTTTACTCGGGACATACAACTGCGCCTGTAAGATCGAACCGCGTGGCACAATACTCACCAAAGGCCTATTGTTATCCACTGTTTGCCCGACTTCCGCAGTTACTGTAGTCGCAATACCCGACTCGGATGCGGTAATCACCAAACGTCTTTTCGCTTCGCTCTCGGTCAGTTCCTGACTCGTACTGGCAAGTGTGCGATCAATCTGCGCCAACTGGTTTTGTTGATTGAGCGATAAACTACCGAGCGTGTGTTGCTGGGCATCCAATTCACGTCCAACCGTAATGCGATCCCGCTGCAGACTTTGCAGCCGATTGCGTTGATCGAGCAAGTCTTCTTGTTTTTGTTGAAATTGTTCTTTTGAAATATAATCTTGATTCAATAGACTTTGATAGCGACTGATGGTTTGTTCAGCTAATGCTACGCGGCTTTGTTGACCTTGAATTTGACCCGCCAAAGCAGAAAGCTCTGCGCGTAAATCGGTCACTTTTCGGGCCTGTGCAGCTTGGTCATCTTGCTGAATGGCTTTAGTCTTGATTAACTCATCGCGCAAGGACTGCTCGCGCGCTTGAACCTGCCGACTGATCGCATTTTGCGTATCGCCTTGCGTGCTTTGACGTTCACTGGATAGAACGTACAGGACATCACCTTGCTTAACCGCCTGTCCTTCGACCACTTTTTTCTCTAAGACAATGCCCGGCTGCTGCGCATAGATTTGCACAAGTCCCGTATTGGGGATAAGTTGCCCTGTAACCGTACTGCGCTTGGTATACGTTCCCCAGATCAGAAACAGGACCACAATCAGCGCAAGAATGCCTGCAAATGCAGTCATCATGCTAAAAGAAATGGGACGCGCAAGAATGATGTTGCCCAGCCAATTGACCTGTTGGGCATTCAACGCTTCTGTTCGGAAAAGTGGCTTGTTTGACATGGTTAATTTTTCTATATTTGATTTTTTAAATTGTAATTTTTTAAATTGAATCACTTGTTTCAAATTTGTTCCACATCACTAACACCTCCATTCCAAGCTATATCTACTGGCTGGTCAATGTAAGGCCTTAGTCTTTGAAAAAGTATTCCTATTAAGACGAATAGTCAACTATAACTATATAGATTTAGGCGAAAAGATGTCTATTAGTTTACAAAAAGAATAGGAGTCGATCTCCACTATAATCCAAATTCGGAGGCTCAAGATTCATCAGAAATTGATGATTGTCAGTCAATCAATATCGTTCAGTAGCGCAGGGATCACTTTTGGCTGATCAACCAAAATCCGCTTAATCTTTGAGGCTTCGCCGCTCTGAAGCGTGACTTGCCGAAGGGGCACATCAAATTGCTTTGCAATAAAGGCACACAGCACTTGGTTGGCTTTACCATCAATGGGTGGCGCCGCCAAACGAATTTTTAACATGGACGTAGGGATATTCGATGCAGGATGATTGATCGTCTCAAGCCCAAGGATCTCAGTTTTTTTAGCATTGGGCTGAACTTTGACAAAGAAAGCAAAAGCAGGCACAGAGTCACTCAAAATGCATGACTCACTTTTGAATAATGCGAATGACTGTCTGTGCTGCTAAAAAACAAGTTAGAGCATCCCTTGCAGCAGGAAATTATGTGCATAGCTGAGCAAGAAACGCGTAGCACCAATAGCAAGTAACGCAACCAATGGTGACAGATCCAGAGGCCCTAAATCCGGCATAAACCGTCTAAAAGGCGCATATAATGGCTCGGTCATTTGCATAACCAGTACAATCATTGGCGTCGGTGCTTGCGTAAACATCATGACAACGCTTGAAATTATGGACACATAAATCAGAATCTTACACATCCACAAGAAATCATCGAGCAGACCAAAAACCAACTCTAGAAGCAATACATCCGGTCCGATATTGGTTGAGCCATTCAACAAGTTCGTACCGCCTAGATCGACCAAACGAACCAGAACCATCAGTCCAAGTGCGGCCAAATTGATACGACCTTGACCGACTGTTGGTAAAATACGGCCAAAAATATCTACAATGTGCGTCGCACGAACCGTCGACATCACAATCGGGTTGTAAGGATCAACCTGAGTCAACTGCATCATAAAGCGCAGGAATAACAACAACATCGCCACACCAGTGACGATGTTAAAAATCTGTAAAATTAACGAATCCATACAACCGCGTCCTCATTTCTATTTTGTAAAACTTAGTCGATCAAGCATGACAATACATGTCGGGGAATGCGACTTGATATCAAAAGCGACGGTATCAATTGGCTGACAATTCGATACTACGTTTTCCCGCCGCACCTAATGCATCGACGATATGCGTGCGCACAGCATGATCATCCAGATAGTCTATCGCTGCTGCCGTTGTGCCGTTTGGAGATGTCACTTTTTGACGGAGTTTTGCTGGACTGTCTTCACTGATAATCGCCATCTGTGCTGCACCAAGCGCCGTTTGTAAGGTCAAGGCACGTGCAGTCCGTTCATCGAGCCCTTGCGCGATTCCCGCATCAATCATGGCTTCCATCAAATAAAAGAAATACGCTGGACCAGAACCGGATACCGCAGTGACCGCATGCATCAATGATTCATCCTCAACCCACAGCACTAAACCTGCTGCTGAAAGAATGGTTGCTGCCATATCTCGATCCAGTTGACTCAGCAGGTCATCTGCATACAAGCCAGTCGCACCTGTTTGTACCAAAGCAGGAGTATTAGGCATCGCACGTACAATTCGCTCATGTCCTGCAAGACCATGAGCAATCGTCGCAACCGAAATGCCAGCGGCAATGGAAATCACCAGCTTATCTGCAACCAGATCAGCCAATTCAGCCAATACCGCTTGAATGATTTGCGGTTTTACTGCAAGTACAACAACATCTGCACCATTCACCGCTTCAGTCGCGGTCGCAAACGCCCCGACGCCACGCAAGGCCAATATCTCTCGCAACTCAGCAACGGGCTCAGCAACGCGAATCATTGTCGCAGGTAAACCTTCCGCCAAAAGCCCACCAATCAATGCCTGCGCCATGTTCCCGCCACCGATAAATGCAACAATTTTGGTTGAATCAATTGGGGTCACATTGTGTTGTACGCTCATAAAACTAAATCCACGAAATTATTCATAAAAATTATAAAGATTCATCATAGAACAAATCATCAAAAACAAATCATTAAAACTGTGATCCTTTGATCACGATAAGCTGATCATCATCTGTGGCTGCTTAAAATAAACATGCCAAAATCACAGATGATCTCGCCACTGAGCATAACCAAAATCTATTGGAATTTAATGACACTGGATCATTCCCCAACCGGAAGTTTCGACGACCTGAGCCACAGGCCAAAATCCTGCCGCACTAAGGAGTGCTAAAGGCTCTGCATCTAAAGTTTCAAGTACCTGAACTTGCTCACGCTGCCAAGGTGACAAATCCAATGACTGTAACAGTTTTTTGAGTGGCCAGCGCCCCACCCGCCCAGATAAATGTAATGACTCTCCCAGACGACGTGGGCGAAGTCGTAAGGGTTGTCCTAAAAATGTTGGAGACAAGCCACTGGGCATCGATTGAACTTGCCACTTACCCGTGGCTAAATCCAACTGCTGCTCCAGCACAAAAGATCTTTCCTGAATATCGGCTTTAGGCAAATCAAGCGGCAAACGAAACAATCGCCCCTGATAACGCCTAAACTGATAGCTGGCTGTACCCGACTGCCAAATCACTACAGGTGTCGCATCCATTTGGGCATCCATCATCTGCCGTACGGCCTCAACTCGACTCAGTGGTGGAGCATAGCGCTCATCTCCCTGCATCCAGCGCGATAACAGCCACCGTGTCCGCGCCTCGGACAACGTCTGGATCGCAGCAATATCAAGGGTGTTTTGTGATCGCCGTACTGATGCAATATCCAGCAGACCTTGCTCTGTAAGCATAGATTCCGCATCAGCCATCAGTCGTGCAGTGCGTGTCATTGCTGCTTCAAATCCCGGCCACTGGGCTTGCAGCACAGGCCACACTTTCTCGCGTAATACAACTCGATCAAAACTCAAATCATGATTGGCCGGATCATCCACCCAACGTAATTGATGCTGCTCAGCGTAATACTGAATATCTGCACGAGAAACATGCAAGAGCGGCCTGACAATGGTCAATCCGTCTTGCACATTGACTTCCCGCATCGCCGCTAAGCCACTCACGCCGCTACCACTCAGCAAACGCATCAAGACCGTTTCGGCTTGATCTTGTTTATGATGCGCCAGTACCAGCACCTCATCTGCGTCAATCACGTCCTTAAATGCACGATAGCGTGCAATGCGCGCCTCATTTTCAAGATTGCCGGATGCAACTTGAACTTTCTTAACCACCACATCCAGATTTAAGGCTTGTGCCTGAGTGACCACTTGACGGGCCCACTCGCTAGAAGGTGCTTGTAAATCATGGTCCACGTGAACTACGCGCAGCCCAAAGCCAGACTCCGCTTCAGCGCAAATACGCTTCAGCGCAAACAGCAGAGCAATGGAGTCTAATCCGCCACTACAACCCAACAAAAAACGCTGATTCGGTTTAAACCGTTTCAGCGTTTCCTTAATCGCCTGTTCAATCAGCATGCAAGCTGCATCCGTTTTGTCTGAGCCTCACCCGCCGTTCTCATCATGTGATCGGTAAAGCGGGTAAACGACTCCCAAATTTCATCAATCGCTGATAACGTGCTTCAACCAGTTCTGCCACTGGTAATGCACTGAGTTGATCAAGCCATGCCGTCAACGCCACACGCAGTGCATCCACAGCATGATCTGGCGTCAAATGCGCACCCTCACCTTCACTGATCACTTGATCAATCAACCCCAAAGCTTTTAACTTCTGCGCAGTCAATGCCAATGCCTCACTGGCGCGCTCAGCCTGTTCGTTAGTTTTCCACAGAATCGAGGCACAACCCTCGGGTGAAATGACGGAATACATACT
Organism: Aquirhabdus parva; assembly: GCF_003351745.1. Taxonomy (NCBI): domain Bacteria; kingdom Pseudomonadati; phylum Pseudomonadota; class Gammaproteobacteria; order Moraxellales; family Moraxellaceae; genus Aquirhabdus; species Aquirhabdus parva. The sequence goes on from NZ_CP031222.1 coordinate 2,717,973, forward strand.
GTTTTCAAGCATCAGAACTTTATCCGCAACTCCGATTGCTAGTGCACCCCCTGAGCCGCCTTCACCAATCACAGTCGCAATAACCGGTACTTTCAACGTGGAGAGTACCGCCAGATTTCGCGCAATCGCTTCCGCTTGTCCGCGCTCTTCCGCACCTACACCTGGGTAAGCACCCATAGTGTCGATAAAGGTCAATACGGGTAAGCCAAAGCGTTCTGCCATTTCAAACAAACGCTGTGCTTTGCGATAACCTTCGGGATTGGTCATGCCAAAATTATGATAAATCCGCTCAGCAGTTGTCCGCCCCCGATGCTGCCCAACCACCATCACTGGGCGGCCATTGAATCGGGCTAATCCACCAATCAGTGCGTGATCATCACCAAAAGCGCGATCGCCATGCAAGATATCAAACTCTGTAAATAAGCCATTCACATAATCTAAAAATTGCGGGCGATCCGCATGCCGTGCAATTTGCACAGTCTGCCATGCGCTTTTAATCGGATTCAGTGATGCATTCATGTTTTATCCTATTCAATCATGAGCCAATTAAGGCGAGCAAACTGCTTTTAAAACACCATTATGCTTCAATTTCGGCTTTAATCAATTGCACGATATCCAATTCAATCCCCCAATTCGCAAACTGGACAATCTCCTGCTGCAGATCCGCTTGCAGCATAGGCCACTCAGCACCATGCTGATCGACCGCCAACTGCCACGTTTTCTCATCAATAATCGATAACACAAATGTCGGTACGACTTGATCATAGCGAGAATGATGGAACAGGACCGATAAGCGTAACAACAGACATAATGTTAATAACGACTGACCACCGGCATGCAGCACTTGCGCGCGTGTTTCAACCCGAAGCTTACGGCGATGCAGACCAACGAGAAAAGACAGACGTAATTGATCGACCTTAGAAAAGCCGGGCACATCAGAATGCTCAAGCAGGTACGCCCCATGACGATGATAACTACCATGGCTAATGGCCAATCCAATTTCATGCAAATAAGCCGCACGACGCAGTAAATCACCGTCTTCTTCATCAAGCTTTAAGGCATCTGCCACTTGCTCAAACAAAGTACGCGCGGTCAATGCAACCCGCTCTGCTTGACGAGGGTCAGCGTAGTAACGCGCCATCAAAGCTTGGACACTGCGATCACGCACATCTTCATGGCGGAAGCGTCCGAGCAGATCATACATGACCCCCTCACGCAGTGCGCCATCGGAATAGCCCATTTTTTCGATGCCGAGAATTTCAAATAAGCCCATGAGTATGGCAAGACCGGCAGGCAATACCGCTTTACGGTCTTCTTTTAAACCTTCGAAATAAATGTCATCGGTATGCTTCCACTTCAAGATCTGCTCACGCAATTTTTCGAGTGCCGCATACGTGATATGCCCTTGTTCGTCTGTGAGTCCTTGCTGCATGAGCAACTGACGCGCAGCCTTAATCGTACCGCTTGATCCGACCACCGTGTCCCAACCCGTTTCACGATAAATCGCTGCAATCGCAGTCACTTCCTTACGTGCTGCAGCTTTGGCACGTTCAAAAGACATTGGATTGATCTGGCCATCTAGGAAAAACTGGCGTGTATAAGCAACGCAGCCCATCTGTAGCGATTCAGTTTGTAGTGGCTCAAAATCCTGACCAATAATAAACTCAGTCGAACCACCACCAATATCGACCACCAACCGACGACCACCAGCCGCCGTAGTATGCGATACACCCAGATAAATCAGACGCGCCTCTTCACGACCGGCAATAATCTCAATCGACTTCGGCAGTATCCGTTGCGCTTTATCTATAAACTCTTGGGCATTGGTCGCTTCACGCAGTGCATTGGTCGCCACAATGCGCATCCGCTGGGGAGTGACACTCCCAAGCCGCCCCACAAAACGGGAAAGACAATCTAATCCACGCTGCTGCGCCTCTAAACTCAACACTTTGTCAGCATCTAAGCCTGCGGCTAACTGCACTTTTTCTGACATTGATGCAACTTTACGCACTTCGCCGTGATCTAAACGCGCGATTGCTAAATGAAAACTATTCGACCCGAGATCAATCGCGGCCAAAAGTTCTTCTTCAGGGAAAAAATCAGCCATCAGCAAATCCAAAAACGATAAAAACCATTAAAAGAAAAAAGAAAAATTGGAGAAATTCTCATCCAAAAAAAACGCTAAAACACGATTGGGGGTTAACTCGCTACCCGTCCTAGTCGCTTGCATCAAACGTATCACACGTCAATTGACCTGAGTTTAACGCGAAACGTCACCAAAGCCCAACCAAAACGTCATCCAAATCGACTCAAAATGCTACCAATATTTCACCATGTCGTCATATTAATGATATCGATACGCGTTAATAGGCGACTTTGGTCGGCATAACTCGCTGATTTAAAACTGACATCATCGACAGAACCGATCAGCCCCATCAGAAGAGCCCATTTGACAGTCAAGGCTTTACCCTTGAAAATGGCAACATTACCCTACATATCAACACTACGCAGTTTGAGTAGCGCCATGCTTTAATCACGGAAAGATCGATACTGGTAAAACATCCCAATGATCTTTCATGATTAAACATGTGTATCGTAGGTCTACCGATTCACCTATTTGGAGTCCGCCATGAGCGACCTGATTATCAACACCACTGACAGCAACTTCAAAACCGACGTCTTGGATTCAGACATCCCTGTACTCGTTGATTTCTGGGCAAGCTGGTGTGCACCTTGTAAACAAATCGCTCCAGTTCTGGAAGCACTGTCAGCAGAATACGAAGGCAAAATCAAAATCGTCAAAGTAGACGTGACTGCCAACGAACAAACTTCTGTGGATTATAACATCCGTAACATTCCTGCTCTCTTGATCTTCAAGAACGGTGAGAAAGTAGATCAAAAAGTTGGCGCAGCACCGCGCTCACAATTGGTTTCATTCATCGAACAACATATCTAACAGATCTTGAGTGATGGGCATGCAATGCATGCCCATTGCCGCTTATGCGTTTTTTTGTATTGTTTTTAAATTTAGATGCGTTACAACATTGACAAGTGCTTATCAAAGCTCTTATAGTTCCTAATAAGGAAAAGATGTTTATTTTTTGATAGACTGCACTGCCAGTTGATTCAAGACGACCGCTCGGTCAAACCTACTTCACTCCTATAAAATTTGTTCCGAATCGATTTAAATTTAATAATTTTGCTTTGATACTTTATCTAGGTTACAAAGTAATCTGAATCAAACGATTTTAAGTCTGTTTTTGTTTCAGAACCAACGCTTTATGATGTTGTAAAGATGATGCTTTTAAGATAACACAACGACGTTACTATCTTAAACAAACACAAAATATGACTGTCCGGGATGACGGCATTTTACTTAGTGATTCACTTGATCATTTTTAGCAACCCTGCATTCAGAGCATAAAGTCTCTTACTCTCTGATGGTTCGCGTTCCCGCTAAAACTAATCAATATCATCTGGCTAGACTGTACACATCCCTCTCAACAACTTTAATTTTTAATTTAAGACACTTCATGCACTGCTCACTGTATTTACACGCGATTGGTCCTTTTCGGATTTCGCAAAACCACAGGTCGCACCTAGAAATGCCCCAACTTGTCTTTTTAGCTGAACGAAACCAATCCTCATTGAACGATATCAATACCATGCAACATTTTGTTTCTCCCTCCCTCCTCCATTCCACGAATCCTGCTCTATGAATCTTACAGAACTTAAGAAAAAACCAATCAGCGAACTTGTGCATATCGCTGAACAAATTGGCTTAGACAATATGGCGAGAAATCGCAAACAAGATATTATTTTTGCACTGCTTAAACGCCATGCCATGAACGGCGATGAAATCTTTGGCGATGGTGTCCTTGAAATTTTGGGTGATGGTTTTGGCTTTCTGCGCTCGGCTGAAGGCTCTTATCTTGCTGGTCCTGACGACATCTATGTCAGCCCAAGTCAGATTCGACGCTTCAATCTGCGTACAGGTGACACCATCAACGGTACGATTCGCCCACCGAAAGAAGGTGAACGCTACTTCGCACTGCTTAAAGTGAATCAGATCAACTATGATTCTCCTGAAAACGCCCGCAATAAAATCCTCTTTGAAAACTTGACCCCACTGTTCCCAACGGAACAGATGATCATGGAATTAGGCAACGGCACAACTGAAGATCTCACAGGTCGTGTTATCGACTTGATGGCGCCGATTGGTAAAGGCCAACGTTCTATCGTGGTTGCACCGCCTAAAGCCGGTAAAACCATGTTGCTGCAAACTCTGGCGCAGTCAATTACCCGCAATACGCCAGAAGCCTATTTGATCGTTCTCTTGATTGATGAACGTCCTGAAGAAGTCACGGAAATGCAGCGTACTGTCCGTGGTGAAGTGGTTGCATCGACCTTTGATGAGCCACCAGCACGTCACGTCCAAGTAGCTGAAATGGTCATCGAAAAAGCAAAACGCCTTGTTGAGCATAAGAAAGACGTGGTGATTCTGCTCGACTCAATCACACGCCTCGCCCGTGCTTACAACACTGTGATTCCATCCTCTGGTAAAGTCTTGACTGGTGGTGTGGACGCACATGCGCTTGAACGTCCAAAACGCTTCTTTGGTGCGGCACGTAATATCGAAGAAGGCGGATCACTGACTATCATCGGTACCGCGCTGATTGAAACCGGTTCAAAAATGGATGAAGTCATTTTTGAAGAGTTCAAAGGAACTGGTAATCAAGAGATCAATCTTGAACGCCGTATCGCTGAAAAACGCGTGTTCCCAGCCATGAATATCAAGAAATCCGGTACGCGTCGTGAAGAGCGCCTGATGGATGAGGATACCTTACGTAAGGTCTGGATCCTGCGTAAATTGCTACATCCGATGGATGAGCTTCAAGCGATTGAATTCTTGCTTGATCGCATGAAAGATACCAAAACCAACGATGACTTCTTTGATCAAATGAAGAAGAAATCCGCTACGGCGTAATGCCCTAGGCAATAAAAAGCCGCACACATCGAAAGATGGTGCGGCTTTTTTGTGTTCAGAATAAATAAGGAATACTTAAGACTTCTTCAATGTATACATTGCAGCTTGTTCACCGGCAATCGGTTTACATGAGGTATCGTATTTAACAATGCCGCCGGGCACTACGCCAAAACATACGATATTGCCAGGGACAGCACTATCGGACTTTAGCGCAATATTGGTGCCGTCTTTGCTGGCTAGCCACAGTCCTTTCACTTCAGGTTGCTTAAACTCTTTCTCACGGACATAGGTTTCATTGGAGGTATAAGTACCATCTGCATTCAGTTGAATGATGGTTTTAATACTAGAATCTCCGCCTGGCAGAGTGCCCTCATATTTTCCTGCAATCGCAATTTGGTTCGCGGTGGGTGCTGGAGCTGATGCAGTGGCCTCAGCAGGCGCCGCATCGGCGGCAACACGTTGCTCGTGTTTATTACAGGCAGACAAGAACGTCACCAGAAAGACGCTACTCCACACCAGCAACATGGGCTTATTGATATTCATATACTTTTCCAAAGCGACTAAACCAGACGTTCATTTTAGAGCATCCCACCTTTAAAAAGATGCCCCACGCGTCCCGTTTATGTAAATAATCTCGCTCAAACAGATGTTGAGCGCACAGCTACAATGCCCCAACGATGTTTTATGTCTAGCGCTTACAATTTTAACGTAAGATGACACAGTGCTGCGGTTTGAGGATGTTTTACATCTTTTAACATACTGACACCACTCATACCGACAACAAACTTTACCATGTGGTAAAATAAATTTCGCAACTGAACATGGGTTGCTCAATCAATGCCCCATGTCAGATCAGAGCAGTATAGGAAAGTTCATGATTGAAATCATTCGTGGAATGATTTCCTGTATATAAAACGATAAGTCATCACCTCATTCCTGCGACTCACACGTGATCAACAGCTTCATGTTGAACACCTCAAAATACAGCCTCAAAAATAAATACGATAAATTTATATAAAAACAATGCGCTAAGCATGATACGGCATGCCCATGACCAAACAGGATGTCTCATTTTAAAAGCGCAAAGATGAACGCTTATCCATGAATCACGACGGTATTTCGCTGCCAAGCTACTAACCGTTTTAACTTTTCGTCAATCAACTCGATGACGATTACTTATAGACCCATACATGAACACGACAGAGAACCATCTATGAGCTGACATCCATTCCATTTTCATGACTACGCAATTGCGTCAAAGGTATGTATATGATTTTTAAAGATAGGACCATCAAGGCTGCCATTTTCGATATGGATGGCACCATGTTTGATACAGAACGACTTCGTTTTAAAACAATCCAGCAAGCGTCCGATGAGCTCTTTGGAACACCCATCAGTGATGAAGTCCTGATGGGCTCACTGGGTCTGAGTGCAAAGAAAGCCGAAGAGCTTGCCAAAAGTGTCTATGGCATAGACTACCCCTACAAGGATATCCGTCGCCGTGCCGATGAGCTAGAGCTAGCCCACATCCGGACACACGGCGTTCCTATCAAAAAAGGACTGTTTCAAGTTTTAGAACGACTCAAAAAAAATGATATGTTGATGGCCGTTGCCACATCAAGTCGCCGAGAGATTGCTGAAGAATATCTGATCAATGCCAATGTGATGAAATACTTTGATATCACCGTGTGTGGTGATGAAGTGCAGTTGGGCAAACCTCACCCAGAGATTTTCTTAACCGCAGCGCATGAACTGAACTGCGCTCCTGAACATTGCTTTATGTTTGAAGACTCTGAAAATGGTTTGCTGTCGGCCTTTGGCGCGGGTGGGATTCCCATCTTGATTAAAGACATCAAAGAACCTCGCCCTGAAATCAAGCAAAAAGCGTTTCAGTTTTATGAAAGCATGACTGAGTTTCTGCAAGAGTTGGCAGATGCAACACCAAACTTACCGATCCCCAAACTGATCGATGCTTTTCCTCAAGCCATTAATCAATTAAAAGTGGGTATCCATGGTTTTGGCGCCATGGGCGGTGGATATCTGACGCAAGTCTTCTCTCATTGGGATGGTTACACTCGCCCGATGGAAATCACAGCCGCCACAGGCAATAGCGTCCTGAGAAATCTGATCAATGCCTTCGGCAAATATCATGTGGACTACAGCAAACTTGCCTTTGACCAGACCATTGATCATATTCGATTGATTGATATCGCTGATGAAGAGGCCATGCTTCAGATGTATGTGGAATCTGAGATCATCGGCTTATGCCTACCAGAAGCGGCGATCAAACAACAAGCGACCGTGATTGCCCAAGGCTTACTTGCGCGTCACAACACTAATGGTCGCGAGATCACGCTATTAATTATCTTAAATAAAGTGTCTGGTGCGACCTTTGTGAAAAAGCATGTCAAGCAAGCCTTGTCCCTGCTAACGGATGAGATGACATGCAAACAGATCATTGATCACGTTTACTTTACCGAAACCGTGGTGAATCGCATAGTCAGTAAGGCCTCGAATAAAGCGCTGATCAAACAGGCCAAGATCAATTTTTATAGTGTGGAAGGGAGTCTAGCGGATAAGAATCTGCTCTCACGCAAAAATATCCGCACCATACTGCCGCAAGGCGAAGACCCAGCTGATCAAAGCATTCAAAGCATCTCTGAGAAACTGGATGTAATGTCGAATATCACCGATATCGTCAATTCGTTTAACGTGACGGTCTTTAATAGCGGCCCTGAAATGGCACTGTATGCTCAAAAAGGCAGTAAAATTCTGGAGCAATTAAGGCAGGTTCAAGTTTTTGATAATATGAAAGAAATTCAGATGATCAAAAACAAACTGCTTAATGGCACCCATGCCATCATCGCATGGTATAGCAGTTTACTGGGTTATCAAAGTATTGGTCAGGGCATGGGTGATCCACGGGTTTTGGCACTGGTCAAAAAACTGGTCAACCATGAGATCAAACCCGCCATTCTGAAAGAGTCTCCTGTCTCCGCCAACTTTATGAATACCTTTATTCATAATTTTATTCAAAGCTGTAAGGTCTCCTTTAAAGACCCTTGCTCACGCGTGGCTCGCGATCCCTTACGTAAACTGCAAAGAAAAGAACGCATCATCGGCAGTATTGATCTGGCACAGAAATATGAAATTGCCACGCCAATGCTGGAATTTGGCACCGCGCTGGGCCTGCTCTATGCAGTGCGTCTGATCAATCCGAATGACAAAGAAAGTCTGTTGATTCATTCGATCTATGAGGAACATCAATCGATCGTACCCATACTGACCTATCATGGTCGCTACAATGGTCAAAGCTATCAAAGCCTTGATCTGGAAAAAGACCATGCACTAATTGAACGGATTACGGATCACTTTAATCGCTTAAACGACCCGTCACTCAATCACCTTGATTGGCCGCTTGAAAAAGCCTAATCGAACAACTCCCCTTGCAGCGAGATCTCATCTCGCTCAACAAAGCCACTGAGCCCCACACCCACGAGTCGATAGTGAGTGCTTTCTGGCAGTTGAACACGCTCGCAGAGTGCGAGCGCGATTTGAGTAAATTCCGCTTCTGAACGAATTACGTGCTGCGGTGTAAAACTGCGGGTGATACTTTGAAACTGAGCCGTTTTAAGCTTTAAGACCACCGTGCGTCCAATACGATTGGTCTTCTTGGTCGCATTCCATGTTCTGAGCGCCAACTTCTGAATGGCTTCATGCAAAGCACTCAGGGGAAGATCGATACTAAAGGTATCTTCAGATGAGATCGACTGCACGGGTTGATTGGGCTCGACCGTGCGCTCATCGATGCCCCGCGCGCACTCAAACAGTCGCCGACCAAAACGCCCAAAACGTTGCTCAAGCTCCACAAGCTCTCGTTGTCTTAAATCCGCAACCGTTGCGATGCCAAGTTCTGTCAGCTTGGCCTGCATCACCTTGCCCACGCCATGAATCTTCGACACAGGCAGCGGTTGTAAAAAAGCTTCAACCTGATGCGGACGAATCACAAACAGGCCATCGGGCTTACGCCAGTCCGAGGCGATCTTGGCCAACAATTTATTCGGTGCTACGCCTGCTGATGCCGTAAGTCCAATCTCTTCACGAATCTCTGCACGGATTTGAGTGGCTATCGCAGTTGCTGATCCCAAATCTGCCTTGGGGGCAGTGACATCGAGATAAGCCTCATCTAAAGACAAGGGCTCAATCAGATCGGTATAACGATGAAAAATCTCATGCATCTGCCGCGAAGCCGCTTTATAACGGACAAAGTCGGGAGGAACAAAGACGGCATCAGGACATAAGCGCTCGGCACGGATTGCCGACATGGCAGAGCGTATACCAAACTTTCTGGCCTCATAGGACGCCGCACAGACCACCGAGCGCTCCCCTTTCCATGCTACCACGACTGGTTTGCCACGCAAGCTGACATCATCACGCTGCTCAACTGAGGCATAGAAGGCATCCATATCGATATGGATGATTTTCCGTGGCGATGTGCTCATGACCGATTTCGCTGTGGTTAGACTTTGCTTAGACGGCGTTTATGCTTCGCTGACAATCGGCCAGCCGGCCGCTTTTGCACCACGCGTGCCGCCTTTTAGTTCAACATAATCACGTGTGGGGTCTAAGGCTTCCAAAATCGTTACTGCACGACCCGCTTTAGTGCCACCGCCGCACAGTACATACACTGGCTCACCTTGAGGAATGCCAGCAAGGGTAGATGCATCCAGATGCTCAATCGGACGATTCACCGCACCCACGATATGCCCCTCAGCAAAAGACTTGCTATCTCGGACATCCCAGACATGCAGCTCTGGCTTATCCTGTTGAACCGCTGGAAAATCCGTAATTGCTAATTGTTTAATCACCGCACTACTCCTCATGATTTGAACTGATGCGTTCATTCAACTTAACACTTCATACACGTCAAAGCGCTGACACACCGCGTTTTGTAGGTACAATTTGCTATAATGACGCCATTCAATTTATCCGTATAGGTTACCTTATGCCATCACTCGATATTGTCTCAGAATTAGAGCTTTTTGAACTCAATCATGCTGTACAAAACACACAAAAAGAAATCCAGACCCGTTTCGATTTTCGCGGTAGTGAAGTCAGCATTGAACTGAATGAAAAAAACAAAGAAATTAAAATCAAAGGCGAAAGTGATTTTCAGGTTGAAAACGTTTACGCCATGTTAGAAAACCACATGACCAAGCGCAAAGTGGACATCCAAAGTCTGGACCCACAAGACATGACTGCGTCTGGTAAGTTCATCACCCAATTGATCAAACTCAAAGATGGACTTGACTCAGATAGCGCAAAAAAAATTAATAAAGCCATTAAAGAAAGCGGTATTAAAGTTCAATCTTCAATCCAAGGTGACAAGATTCGCGTCACAGACAAAAAACGCGATACCTTGCAACAAATCATGGCTTATCTGAAAGAACAACAGTTCGGTTTGCCATTGCAGTTCAACAACTTTAAAGACTGATACGGCATAACCCCATCAGATCTAGACACTAAAACCCCTTGCAGGATTGAGAGTACATTATGAGTAAGAATCTAATCGCCACTATCGTGAACGGAACCAAACTGCTACCGGCATCGGTTCGCGTTCGAGTACTCTCTACTGCTTTTGGTAAAGCGGTTCCTATGGTTGGCACAGCAGGTATCCGCTACGAATTGGTCACTCCAGAAAAAGTGATCTGCACCATCAAAAATCGTCGCCCCATGCAAAACCATATCCATGGTGTGCATGCGGTTGCCATGGCATTGGTTGCAGAGACCGCAACTGGCTTTGTCACCTCGATGAACCTGCCAGATGGTGAAAAACTGGTGCTGATTAAATCAATGAAATTGGAATACAAAAAAGTTGCCAAGGGTGATATTACTGCTGTCGCAACTTTGACCCAGACTCAACGTGAATTGATTGCCACTACCCCTAAAGGTGAAGTGACGGTCTCTTGTATCATCACCGATGAAACGGGCCAAAGCCCTGTTGAGTGCGAAATGATCTGGGTTTGGGTACCTAAGAAAAGAGCCGCTTAATTCTTTGCACCGCGCCATCGCTCAAGCCTCTCAATGATCGCTTGAGTGATGATTATCTAGTTTTCACTTTAGATCATAAAATAATCATATCCGTGAATCGGAATCACTATCAAACGTAAACAAATCTACTTTTGAATCCTATTCTTGATAGTCACAAAACTCCTCAATATTTGATTTTAAATTGATTTATTCTGTTGCCCTAGGCGTTTACAATCTGCTCCAGATTAATTAAAACTCACAAGGAGTCCTATCATGTCATTACGTGGCGACCCGCAAGTTATTGCCTATCTCAATAAAGTTCTGCTTAACGAATTGACTGCCATCAATCAGTATTTTCTGCATTCCAAAATGTTTAAAAACTGGGGCATCACTAAACTTGCTGAACATGAATGGCATGAGTCCATTGATGAGATGAAACATGCTGACCGACTGATTGAGCGTATCCTGTTTTTGGAAGGTCTACCGAATCTGCAACAACTGGGTAAATTGCATATCGGTGAAGATGTCAAAGAAATTCTGACCTGTGATTTGGGTATGGAAATGCAAGCACATCCCGATTTGAAAGATGCCATTGAACACTGTGAAAAAGTCCGTGACTATGTGTCGCGTGATCTGTTTAACGACATTCTGGAAAGCGAAGAAGAACACATCGACTGGCTGCAAACCCAGCTTGATCTGATCGAGCGTATCGGCATTCAGAACTATACTCAATCTCAACTCGGCTCTTCCGCAAACGATTCTTAATAGGAAACTAGACGACTAGTCGTCCGTTCTTATTTCATAAAAACGCCCAGATCGGGCGTTTTTTATTGTCTACCATAAATAAAGACTTGGCATATCTATAAAACGCGCATAAAAAAAGTCCGCCGGGGGAGGCGGACTGAAAAGGGGTCTTACTGTCTTTGGGGGACATAAGCAGTATATGTCCACATGCAGCTTGAGTCTGTTGCTAGGCTGTCCTAACTCTGTAAACAAATGTCAATTATGTAATGATTAAAACAAAATTGACACTATTTATCAGAATCTTGAAAACTATAATAATACATTAATAAACAACATATTAAATAAATCTATAGCACGCTTCAACTTCATAGAACGTTGACCGATTGCTTGGATAAATGTTAACACGTTTTTACCGTTCGGTTCAATATCGAGAAATAAAAAATATTCATGCTTTAAGAAATTGGTCAGAACCGACTTTTTTGATGCAGAAATGATCGATTTCGCCATTTGATTTGACACGCCTCATTGTCATGATGATCCTCTAAAAAAGCTTGTTCGCACGCTGTTGATGATCAATCACGTGTAAAACATCGTTTGGAGACTGAGCCATGACTGTTGCTATTCGACCCATTACCCGCCCGAAAGCCATCGGCATTACCGTACGTCGCCTCGCTTTTCAGCCTGCGCGGATACCGCGTCAGTACTTTGCACGGTCGCCGCTGGTCTCTCATTTGCTGACTGCCCTCTCCTCGACCTTTCCGATTGGTGAACAGTTCTTTGTTCATAGCGTGCGGAATGTGCGTGATCGGGTAAAAAACGATGCCCTACAAACCCAGATTTCTGCTTTTATTGGTCAAGAGGCCATGCACTCACAAGCGCATAGCCAATTCAACCAAAGCTGGCGTCGGGATGACTATCAACTGGATAGCTTTATGGCGTGGCTGGCACGTGAAGACAAACGAATCAAAGCCGTACCTGCACGCTATCAACTGGCGGTCACCTGTGCCTTTGAACACTTTACTGCGATGCTTGGCGAATACATCCTACGCAATCCCAAGTTGGTTGAGTCCTTTGACCAAGAAGCCATGCGCCTCTGGCTCTGGCATGCGATTGAAGAAGCAGAACACAAGAGCGTCGCTTTTGATGTTTATCAAGAAGTCTTCAATGATCTCAAAGTACGCCGTCAGGTGATGCTCTCCGTCACCACGGGATTTGCTTCACTGGTGGCCTATAGCACTTGGCGATTATTTTGGCAGGATCGACGCAATAGCCTATTTGCGCTACGCGGCAATCTGCGCGGTGTGGCTTTTCTCGGTCATATGTTCATCACGTTGGTGCCAGAGTATCTGGACTATTTTAAAGCCGACTTCCATCCTGCGAAACGAGATCGTACTGCCCTGCTAGATCACTGGCGTAAATATCTGGATGAGACAATGAAAATCGCTGCGTAAAGCGGATGAGCACAAAACAAGAAAGGGAGCATCAAGGATGATGCACTACTCATTAAATTTTAAGCTTTACTGATGGCGCGTACGCGCTCAGCCAGAAAGCTCTGTAAGTCACTATAGCTATAGATATCGGCATCATCACCTATACGGACAATAATCGTCACCAGCATATTATTGATCGGTGCTGCATAGATCTCGACGCGCTGACGCTGGTTTTGCACATCGCGGGTGCGGTAGGTAGTATGCAAAAAATCATGATTGTTGATGGTCAACTGATCAGGATCGGTCGCACTCATTAAACTGCACTTGGATGCCTTAAAATCACGCTCAACTTGTTTACGCAGGATCGAGAAAGCTGCAGCGGTTTTGGGTTGTTCGATGCTCTTGAGTAAGCTGGGTGTTTGGCTAAATTCAATGGTTCCCAGCGGCGACTCAAAGCGCTCGGCATGTTTGGTTGCCGACACTGAACGCCAGTCGTCTGAGCTGGCTTTAGGGGATGAGATTTGAGAGATCGTCACCGCTTGGTCTTCATAGGACTTACACCCACTCAGCAGCGATGCAGCCACCAGCAGTCCTGCGGCAACCTTCCATGTTTTCATTGATCTAGGCGTCCTTATCCTATCAAACAATTCAAAATACAAATATCTTTACCGGTTGGTCATAAATTAGACGATGATTCATCATACAGATTCATGACTTTAACCATGCAAAAAAACCGCCAGTTTACGGGCGGTTTCTGATAAACGGTCACAAATAAAGCAAATTATGCCTTTTTGACAAACTCTGACTTCAGTTTCATGGCGCCAATGCCATCAATCTTGCAGTCAATATCATGACCATCACTGGCATCAGGCAACAAGCGAATGTTTTTAACCTTAGTGCCTACTTTAACCACTAAAGATGAACCTTTGACTTTTAGATCTTTAATCACCGTCACGGTATCGCCATCTTGCAGCAAGTTGCCATTTGAATCTTTAATCACAGCACTGTCATCGGCTGCTTCAGTCGTGGCACGCTTACTCCACTCGTGGCTGCACTCTGGGCAAATATATAAATCGCCGTCTTCATAGGTATATTCGGATTGGCACTTTGGACAGTTTGGCAATGCGCTCATGGGAAAAGGCCCTTAAAAAGGGTGCATTGTAACCGAATTGGAAGAATTTATGCGCATCACATGCACATCAAATGATAATGATATACAGAACCAATCCCTTAACATCAATACCCTACCCCAGAAACAGATTGTCTGAAGTTATTCTTGATCTAGATCAATATCAGGACAGCACTAAGATCAAGATACAGTATCTCAATCTATTGCTGTCCTCTCGCTCGCTGATGAACCCTCTACATCATTGCAGATGCCGCAATGATCACGACCAGACTCGCAACAATGAACAACAGCGTGGTTTCCACCAATCCAGCCGCACGCGCTACCCGCTCTTCGCTAGAAGACAGGAGCAGCACAGGAAACTCTCTTAAGAAGATCAATGCTGAAAAAATCTGAACCACCACACAGAAACCGATCAGCAAGAAAGCAATCGGATGTTCCATACGGCTGGTATGCATTGCAGAGGTGGCAGAACTCGGATCGAAGAATGCGGTGATGATGGGTGCATCGGAGAACAATTTCCCGCCTATGGGTTCCATGGCGTAGAAAAACACACTTCCAATAAAAGAACCAATAAAGACCATGGCCAAGAACCATGGTGGGCAAACAGGTTTATACGACAGTACATTGCGACTAATTGCAGCCATGATATCTCTCCTTGTATCTAAACTCTACAAAGACAGCGGCTTAGCAGCTAACGTGTCTACAACGGTCTACTTTGGCACATCAGCTCTTTTTAAACACCCAAGCCTTAAGCTTTGCGTGGTTTATTCTTGAATAATGTCTGATTATTCTTTGAGCTTTTAATTTAATTTATACCCTTTATGAATCATTGTCAAATCGTAAGAACACAGCACGAATAGAGATCAACACTATGAATTATATCATTAATTTAAGAATATAAAACCAGCTCATCACGCCTATCCCTAGATCACAAACAAATCCATAAACTCATGCACAGGCGTTGCCTCTAATTGCACCGGATCATTGGTCAGATTCACGATCTCCTCAACCCGAATCGGCACAAAGCGCGTAGCCAGATTAGTCTTAAATTTCTCGATCAGCACTGGTATACCTTCTACACGGCGACGACGATGCCCGAGCGGATACTCTACTTCGACCTTCGCCGTTGAGGTTCCGTCTTTAAAGAAAATCTGAATGGCATTGGCAATTGAGCGGTAGGCGGGATCGTAATATTCCGCACTATAGCGCGGGTCTTCGACTACGATCATCTTGTCGCGTAGCACATCAATCAACGGATGTGCTGCATGGTAATCATCTTCATAGTCATCCGCCGTCAGGTTCCCTGTGATGAGGGGCACTGCCACCATGTACTGCAGACAGTGATCACGGTCGGCAGGATTGGCCAAAGGCCCGACTTTAGAGATAATCCGGATGGCGGAATCATGGGTGGTGAGAATGATTCTATCAATCTGATCCAGTTTGTCTTTGACTATCGGATGCAGGATAACAGCCGCTTCACAAGCCGTCTGACTATGAAACTCGGCAGGAAAACTGATCTTAAATAAAATATTTTCCATCACGTATGAGCCATAGGAGCGCTGGAATTTAAACTGGCGATCTTCAGGTGCTTTAGTCGCTAGATCTTTATTGGTATGGCTAAACAAGACATCATAAAACCCCCACTGAGGTGCAGTCAGTGCACTGGGAATGCCCATCTCGCCGCGCGCTGCGATGTCAACAAGACGTACCGCACGCGAGGTCGCATCGCCAGCCGCCCATGACTTACGTGAACCAGCATTCGGCGCATGGCGATAGGTCCGCAGAGACTGACCATCGACAATCGCTTGAGATAATGCTGCCATGGTGCGTTCACGATCCAAACCGCGTAACTTTGCTATGACCGCAGTAGATGCCAGCTTGACCAAGAACACATGATCTAGACCCACACGGTTAAAGGAATTCTCCAGCGCAATCACGCCTTGAATCTCATGTGCCATGATCATTGCTTCAAGCACTTGCTTCATGGGGATCGGCACTTTACCACGCGAGACTTGCACCTGAGACAGATGATCAGCAACCGCCAGAATCCCACCAAGGTTATCTGAAGGGTGCCCCCACTCTGCGGCAAGCCATGTATCGTTGTAATCCAGCCAGCGAATAATCGCGCCGATATCCCAAGCGGCTTTCACCGGATCAAGCCGAAACGATGTACCGGGCACACGTGCGCCATGCGGCACGATCGTACCTTCGACGATGGGACCGAGCAGTTTGGTACATTCAGGGAAACGCAGGGCCAGTAAGCCGCAGCCAAGGGTGTCCATCAGACAATGACGCGCGGTGGTGAGTGCTTCAATACTCTCGATCTGGTAGTGAAGCACATAATCCGCAATGTCCTGAATCACGTGATCGTAATCAGGACGGGTATTGAGGTCAAATGTAGCAGTCATAGCGAAGCTTCCTGCTGATCGGGGAGCTCAGGACAAGCTCCCCGCACTCACAAGCATACTCTAGAACGTGTCGCCAGGGATGCGCACCCAACCTTCCATCAACACACGCGCACTGCGGCTCATGATTGCTTTGGTCACGGTCCACTCGCCATCCACTTGAGTTGCTTCCGCACCGACACGCAAGGTGCCTGATGGATGACCAAAACGTACCGCAGTACGCGCGCCACCGCCAGCCGCAAGGTTCACCAACGTACCGGACACTGCCGCAGCAGTACCGATTGCGACGGCTGCTGTACCCATCATCGCGTGGTGGAGTTTACCCATCGACAGCGCACGTACTAACAGATCCACATCCGCAGCGTTAACCGCTTTACCACTTGAAGAGACATAGTCTTTCGGTGGGGCAACAAAGGCGATTTTGGGGGTATGTTGACGTTTGGCGGCCTCAGAAATGTCTTTGATCAAGCCCATACGCAGCGCACCATAAGCACGAATAGTTTCAAACATCGCAAGTGCTTTGGCATCGCCATTGATCGCCTCTTGCAGTTCAGTACCGGTATAGCCAATAGCATCAGCATTGACAAAAATCGTTGGGATACCAGCATTAATCATGGTCGCCTTGAATGTGCCGACACCCGGAACTTCGAGGTCATCCACCAGATTGCCAGTTGGGAACATCGAACCGCCCGCACCGTCTTCACCTTCATCGGCAGGATTCAAGAATTCGATTTGCACTTCTGCCGCTGGGAAGGTCACGCCGTCCAGCTCGAAATCACCGGTTTCTTGCACTTCGCCATTGGTAATCGGTACATGGGCAATGATGGTTTTGCTGATATTGGCTTGCCAAATGCGTACGATGGCAACGCCGTTTTGTGGGATGCGGCTGGCATCGACCAAGCCTGAACTAATCGCAAAAGCGCCTACTGCCGCAGACAGATTCCCGCAGTTGCCACTCCAATCCACAAACGCAGTATCGATAGACACCTGACCAAACAAATAATCGACATCGTGATCAGGCTGGGTACTTTTCGATAGGATCACGGTTTTGCTGGTACTGGAGGTCGCGCCGCCCATACCGTCGATTTGCTTACCGTAAGGGTCTGGACTACCGATCACACGTAGCAGGATTGCATCGCGTGCTTTGCCCGGCACTTGTGCCGCTTCTGGCAGGTCGGTCAGATTAAAGAAAACGCCTTTGCTGGTGCCACCACGGATGTAGGTTGCTGGGATTTTAATTTGGGGAACGTTGCTCATTAGGGTACCAAATGACTATTTAAACTTGCTAAGGATTATAGCGGCAATGCCCTATGGATTATAGGGAAAATGATGCTGCTTATTGTTGTGCATCCATAGGTCACATGCGTATCACGCCCTAATGCTCCTATGGAAATCAAACAAATCTAACGCACCGTTGAGACAAAGGTCGGCAAATTCCATGTTCCGCCGGCTGCCACAGCTTTACACTCGCCTGTCGTCGAGGCACCTGTATGAATAAACTGCTTGCCATCCCATGCCCATGACTCTGATGACCAACAATCTCCAACGCCACGCCCTTTTTGCGCAGAGGTGATTTTACCTTCCTGATAATCACTGGCATCCGTGGTAACGAGAACGGGATGGTAAGGGGCTTTGGCATCAATAACCCAGTAACCATACCCTTCGTTATATGCCGCGCGCCAACATAATGCAGAAGTAAGTAACTTCTGGTCATTGAGGCGTGTAATCGAGATTTCGCTGGCTCCTTCCTGTGGATCAGTCAGCATAGAACAAGCGTCATCATCACTTTTAAAGGTAGCCTTCAAAGCCGCACGGAGCTGACTCAGTTGTGTGGAATTCCACTGCACAGGTGACGATTTGACTTTAACTGTGGTGATCAGCGGCTTAGGCAATGCCGGCAATACATTGGCTTCGGTCAAAGCGCCTTTCTTCACAATGGCACCTGTGGTGTTGATACGGCCTTGCACGTCATCCATTTTGAGCAACACGGCGGCCACGCCTTTATCCGAGACACGCCACTTTTGCTGCTTACCGATAAAATCAATCAGGCTGGTCTTTTTCACTGAGGATAATATCCCTTCAACCTGCGCACTCGATAAGTGCCCGAGAAAATCACCATCTTTACTAATGCTTACTTTTCCAAAATTCTGACCATTAATCTTCATTTGCACTTCGGTATCTGTCGGGTCGGTATCAGTAGCGCCTAAACGAATCTGGCCGACGACCGCTTGATTCTTACCCGCTGCACGGGTCAACAATACAGAGACAGGTTGTTGAGTTCCATCATCTTCATTTTGATAACCCGCCGCACGACAAGTCCGCGTGTTATCACAGACGATCTCCCAATCGCCAGAGGTAAAGGAAATACCGTTTTCAATGGGATCGGCATATGCAAACTGTCCGATCATCAGCCCTAGAGATAACCAAGCCAAATTTTTCATTTTTATTTTCCGTTGTTATGGTGTTTGGTATAGCGCTTCTAAGCTTAAACGGAATGAATCTGCTGATCTAGCGGATCGCGATGTTTTATCGCTATGCTTTCTAAAAAGGCACTTGAGATCGTAGCTCTATCGGATGACCCTGTAGCGGATGTTCAAAGGCCAAATAACTGGCGTGTAAGGCCAAACGATTCAAGCGACTTTGCAGAGGATCAGGGTGATATAGCTTATCGCCGGTAATGGGATGACCGATATGCGCCAGATGCACGCGTAGTTGGTGTGAGCGTCCAGTGATGGGCTCTAATAAAATACGGCTGTGGTTCTCGCCAGCGTTATAGTCGAGTTGCTGGTAGAGCGTTTGGGCGGTTTTACCGATCTCAAAGTCTACTTTTTGTTTAGGACGATTGGGCCAATCGGTGATCAGCGGCGCCTCTATACTCCCCTCACCGATCAAATTGCCTTGGACTAAGGCGATATAGTGCTTCTTGACCGTGCGCGCCTGAAACATTTTACTTATGGCGACTTCCGCATCACGATGTTTGGCAAACATGAGAATGCCTGATGTCGCCATATCCAGACGATGAGTGACTTTTGCGTTGGGGTGTTTTTCTAATATGCGCAGGTAGGCACTGTCATGATGTTCAGGCAGGCGCCCAGGAACCGACAATAAGCCTGCGGGCTTATCGATCACCACAAGGTCATCGTCCTCAAACAGAATGGTTAAGGGATCTTGGGGTGGGGTGTAGATGAAGTTGTCGTTTAGGGGCATGGGGATTTATGGAGTAAAGTTGATTAAACAGTTTTGAAGTAATACGCAAGCTATTTGCATCAGCTTAACCAATTTATTAGGGACGTGAACGTGCTGATAAGGTTGACCCTGTAAAGCAACGGCACTCTTAAGACTTTTATTCATTTCGCGATTTATAGCGCAGGACTATGTATACATAGAATCCAAAAATCACAGGAAGCATGATGTAACTTGCCTCTGTGCCAAGTGATCCTCCATTGAGCCAAGCGGGTCCTAGAAACTCTGATTGAAGTAACGTACCAATGGGTTTATTACCGCCATTAGGCGTACCAATGACAAAAAACTGCATGAAATCGAAGGTAGTATGAAACCCCACAGCCAGCCATAGACTACCAGTACGCCGCACTGTGATGCATAAGACGATGCCAAGTATAACGATATTGAAGATATCTATGAAATTTTCTTCAGGCTTGTTCAAATGCATCGCACCGAAAATGAGTGAGGTGATCACGGCAGCAGGCCAAAACCCGATGCCACGACCCAGTACCTGCAACCCATAACCACGGAGCCACATTTCTTCACTAACTCCAAGGAAGATCATTGCCACAATCCACAAGAATGGTTGTACGAACCAATCATTTCCTTGCAATGCAAATCCGTGAATCTCTAGCCCTCCAAATGCATACATACCGCCAGCAACGATACCCGCAACAGCGATCCCTAGTGCGACTCCTTCCCAGAAATATCCTCGAAATGCATCACTGATAGGTAAACCATAGCTGTCAACTCTTCGACGTTCACATGTTGCCATAATCCAAGTGGCAGCAAAAATAGCTATTGTTCCCAAAACTTCAGAGATGAGTATCACTCCTGAATTAAGCGTGTGCTCATCAACTTGGAGTAGATGACAAAGCCAGGGTCTGACATAAACTTCTAAACCGATATAAAAAAACGTTGCAAGCAAGAAAAATGCGGCGAAGCGCCAACCTGTGCGTATTCCGCTTTTGTTCATGAAGATGCTTTTGAGGGTTATCAATTTATTTCCTTCATAAAAATCGATTTGATTTAGATATAGCCCTAAAACCTAGAGGCCATTTTTAAAACTGATCCAATCTACAAATTCTTGTTGAATCATTGTTAAAAAAACAAACCAAATAGTCGGAAATTAACGTAGAAAATTTATGAAGTTGTGCATAAATCAAAGAGTAATGAATATTATTTAAACAATCAACAAGAGTATTTACTTGGAAAGTAAAATATTTATCTAATAGAATTTAGTGACCACATTTAATAAAAAACCCCATCTTTCGACAGGGTTCTTTTGAAACTCAAAGGCTAATTAAGCCACCGCACCTTCCAAGAAGTCCTGTGCAAAGCGCTGCAATACACCACCCGCTTCATAGATCAACACTTCTTCAGCGGTATCCAGACGGCAAGTCACTGGCACTTCCACGCGCTCGCCATCCTTACGATGGATGACCAAGGTCATGGTTGCACGAGGAGTCGGCGTACCAATCACATCAAATACCTCAGTACCGTCGATGTTCAACGTCTTGCGGTTTTGACCCGCTTTAAACTCAAGCGGCAGTACACCCATACCAATCAGGTTGGTACGGTGAATACGCTCAAAGCCTTCAGCCACAATCGCCTCAACACCAGCCAGACGTACACCTTTAGCAGCCCAGTCACGGCTTGAACCTTGACCATAGTCAGCACCAGCAATGATGATCAGTGGTTGTTTGCGATCCATGTAGGTCTCAATCGCTTCCCACATGCGTGTTACTTTACCTTCTGGCTCAACACGGGTCAGTGAACCTTTCTTCACTTGACCATCGACTACTGCCATTTCGTTGACCAATTGCGGATTAGCAAAGGTCGCACGCATAGCCGTCAGGTGGTCACCACGGTGAGTCGCATAGCTGTTGAAGTCTTCTTCTGGCAGACCCATTTTATGCAGATACTCACCCGCAGCACTGTTCATCATGATCGCATTTGATGGTGACAAGTGGTCGGTGGTGATGTTGTCTGGGAGTACCGCCAGAGGGCGCATACCAGTCAAGGTACGTGGGTTCGCCGCCAGTGCACCTACACCCGTTGTATCCCAGTAAGGAGGACGACGGATGTAAGTCGACATTGGGCGCCAGTCATACAATGGACTTGCCGCTTCTTCTACCTTGCCCAAGTCAAACATTGGGATGTAGACCTTGCGGAATTGTTCTGGCTTCACGCTCTTGGCAACCAAGGCGTCGATTTCAGCATCCGATGGCCAGATGTCTTTGAGGCGAATCTCTTTGCCTTCATGTACACCAAGCACGTCTTTTTCGATATCGAAACGAATCGTGCCTGCAATCGCGTAGGCAACCACGAGTGGTGGTGATGCCAAGAATGCTTGCTTCGCATACGGATGAATACGACCGTCAAAGTTACGGTTACCGGATAGTACAGCAGTCGCATACAGGTCACGGTCGATAATTTCTTGCTGGATCACCGGATCAAGCGCACCGCTCATGCCGTTACAGGTGGTACAAGCGAATGCCACGATACCAAAGCCTAATTGCTCCAGATCAGTCAACACGCCTGCTTCCTGCAAATAAAGCTCAGCGGCTTTAGAACCCGGTGCAAAGGATGATTTGACCCATGGCTTACGCACCAGACCAAATTCCAGCGCTTTGCGTGCCAACAGACCTGCGGCTACGGTGTTACGAGGGTTACTGGTGTTGGTACAGCTGGTGATCGCAGCGATGATCACTGCGCCGTCTGGCATTTCGCCTTCGACTTCTTCCCAAGCACCAGAGATGCCTTTTGCTGCAAGATCAGCAGTTGCTACGCGTGCATGCGGGTTTGAAGGACCCGCCATGTTACGGCCTACAGCTGACAAATCAAAGGTCAGAACGCGTGGATAAACGGCTGTTTTGAGGCTCTCTGACCAAAGGCCAGTTTCTTTAGCGTAGATTTCTACCAGTTCAACTTGTGCATCATCACGACCAGTCAAACGCAGATAATCAAGCGTTTGGTTGTCGATGTAGAACATGCCCGCGGTTGCGCCGTATTCTGGAGTCATATTGGAGATCGTTGCACGGTCACCGATCGATAGATCATCTGCACCTTCACCGAAGAATTCGAGGTATGCAGAGACCACACGCTCTTTACGCAAGAATTCGGTTAATGCCAGCACGATGTCCGTTGCAGTGATGCCCGGTTGACGTTTGCCAGTCAACTCAACGCCAATGATATCTGGCAGACGCATCATTGATGCGCGGCCCAGCATAACGGTTTCAGCTTCCAGACCACCCACACCAATCGCGATCACACCCAGTGCATCGACGTGCGGTGTATGGCTGTCAGTACCCACACAAGTATCTGGGAATGCAACGCCGTCACGTGCTTGAATCACTGGAGACATTTTCTCCAAGTTGATTTGGTGCATGATGCCGTTACCCGCTGGGATCACGTCTACGTTTTTAAATGCTGTTTTGGTCCACTCAATGAAGTGGAAACGGTCTTCGTTACGACGGTCTTCGATGGCGCGGTTTTTGGCGAACGCATCTGGATCAAAACCACCACACTCCACAGACAGTGAATGGTCAACGATCAACTGTGTCGGGACCACAGGGTTTACTTTAGAGGGATCGCCGCCCATGTCTGCAATCGCATCGCGTAGACCCGCCAAGTCAACCAATGCAGTCTGACCCAAGATGTCATGACAAACCACACGGGCTGGATACCAAGGAAAATCCAAGTCTTGCTTGCGTTCGATCAATTGTTTGAGCGAATCCGTCAAAGTTGCAGGATCGCAGCGACGCACGAGGTTCTCTGCCAATACGCGTGAGGTATAAGGCAATTTGGCATAAGCGCCCGGCTCGATTGCATCGACAGCACTACGGGTGTCGAAATAATCAAGGTTGGTACCTGGAAGGGGTTTGCGGTTTGCTGTATTCATATGACGTCTAGGCTCAATCATTAACATTCAAAGGGGCTGGGTAGCGGGTGAGTCGATTAGATCGACCTGCGCCTTCTTCTGCCGATCTGCAATGCAGGATCAGCACGACCTTGCTTCGCTCAACGCGAAAAATCTAATCCATGCTCAAATAAGACTATTGTTTGTCTCTTAAGAGGCATATCGAGCAATCCGTAGATGCTGGCTTAAAAGGGCTTCAAAATGATGTTCGCTTTAAAGCTGCAGTATTGTACTCCTTCAAAATACCATTTCCCAAATCTTATATTAATCAAAAAGATAACCTTATATTTTGAATATTTTTAGAGTTTTTACTCAAAATCAGGCCATTTCGAGGGGGTTTAAAGGGTTCTTTTTCAAAAAAAAAGAACCAAATACAACTAACTATATAATTTATATAATAATAAATTTTAATTTTTAAATATGATAAATCACCAAATCTGGTTAGATCTTGGGCTTAATGGCCTGTACCATCCCTTTTAGCATCGCCAAGCGTGCCATGGCCTGTGCCTTGTAGGCAGCGGAGAAGCGTCTTTTTTGAATATGATTGCTCAACTCAGCAATCATCGACTCCGGTTGATTGAACAACTGCTGCACTTGAGCGCGGTCTTCAGCCGTCATCTTGCGAGGATTGAGCTTTGGCGCAAGCTGCCGCCACTCCAGCTTAAAGGCACGCAACTTCATGTCTTGGATATCCAGATACTCTTGATCATAAGTGCCCCACTGCTTTGTGAACGCGTCAATGTACATGGTATCGATCAAGTCCAACTGACTATGGGTGAATTGCGTCATCTTTTGAGTATCGCCAGTATTGGCTTGTGCTGTGATGAGCGTGGCTTCATAGCGATCTGGATTGAGGATTTTACGCAAGCGCATGCCATCTGGATCGGCATAGGTCATCAGGTGTGCAGGATGCCGACTCTGGGCTAATTTATAGGCATTAATATCGTTGTTATACGCCGCAAGTGCTTGGCTAAATGTTTCCTTATTCTGCTCGGCATGCAGTCCATTTGCAGATAGGAGCAGACAAAATATCCCTATAATTTTTTTCATGATTTCCTAATCAAATAAAATCCCCTAAGCCCGCAAATTAGCATACTCCAAATGAAGATCGTACAAAAATTGTCTCACAAGATGTGATGAATTTCTCAGATGAAAAAGGCTCAGATTTTCTAAGCCTCTATATAAACCTCACAATGGATTAGCGCTCAATCACGCGTGCATCTTTCGGAGAGCTGATCGTGTAGTTGGCAGCAAAACGTGTTTTTTTGTTTGCACCCAACTCCGTACTCCACAGTGTCAAACCTTGCTGTTTATTCCAGTTTTGTTTCGTTGGTGTCGGCTCAAACTGACTGGTGATATGGATGTTACTATCTAAAGCGACTGGGGCTGCTTCAAAGACTTGTAAAGTAATAGACTGATTATGCTTGTTTTCAACCACATAACCATGGACTACCTGACGCTCATGACGTGAACCGGTAAATCCTGCGACGGATTGCGTGTCTCGCACAGGTTCAGATAGAACACGAACCAACTCATCACGACCAAAAGGCAAATCCTGCTTGTCGGTCTGATCAACATTGAAATTGGTTGATCCAACAAAAGCGCCGTCACGATAGAGTTGCATCGGCCCTTCAGGCCAGATCCCCTCAGGTGGCGCAATCTCTGCTACCAAATAGGCATTTGCATCGAGCAGTGGACTGGTTCGAGCCACGATCTTGGCCATTTGATCGATCTGACCGAATGAAAATGCAATACGCTCGCCATTTGAGGGAACATCGATGTTGCCGGGAATATTAAACGCGGTGGTGTAGCCGTAGTTCACTACTTCGGGCGTATAATTTGGTTGCATCGCTGAACCAGACTGTCTAATCGGTATGTCTTCTGTCAATTGCGGTGTTGCTATTGGCGCTGGGGCTGGTGGGCCATATTCGAATGCGGAACTGGCCGCAGCAAAACGACGTTGTGGCTGTGGGGGCGGCAAAATATCAACGCCCCATTGCCTTGGAATCGGTGAGCTCGCATTCGCATGAGGCTGTCCTGTCGAAAGCGTCAAATTGACCCCGGACCAATCCTCCCCTGTCGATTGACTCACCATTGCCCGACGCTCAATGTTAAGTTTTCCTGTGCTCGTATCTAAAGATGCTCGATAAGCAGGTGACCAGTTTGGTCCGTGCACTAAATAATTCAAGCGGATTTCCGCATTTCTAGCCGTATACAGTGTCGCCTTTACGGTCGTGACTTTATCGTGCTTCTGTGTACGATCCCGCTCTGCAATTAAGGGTTGCAGTTGCTTGTCCAAGTTTTCTATTTTTTTGTCTAATTGATACTGTCTTACATTGTTATCTTGTCCAGAACGGCGCAAAGCATCGATTGTTGCTGTGATATTCTCGCTTTTAGAGCGAACTTTCCATGGGTGATCTGGGTCATAGGTATAGCTCTTCAAATACCCCTTCACCGTATCCAAAGAGTCACTCTCAGCTTGCAGAGCCGCCTTCTGATCTTGCAAGGCATCGATACGGGCATCTAATGGATGTGCTGCACAGGTCGTGGATAAACTGCGATCCTGAGTATCTACGGTCATCTCACCAATACTGACCCCCGTATCCGCAGTGATCTGCAAGCTTTGGGGATCCAGTCCTGCAGGCAAGCAATCAAAAATGACCGTTTTGGTTCCAGCATCGACCGTCATAGCACGCTGCACCGTCGCGGTTCCCGGATAGACGGTAACCGCAGTCAGATGCGAACTGGCCTCTGCCACCAAAGGCAGACCCAATAAAAGGACGAGACAGGAAGATGAGGGTAAATGAGGTGCAATAGCGCGTTTTAAAATAAGAGACGACAAGGGCTTAGGCATATCCATATCTCAAGAAGAATTGTTATCCATGATCTTTTGAGCATAGCAACATGTCGATCAGCCTGCCATAGCGATTTGATGACAATCACAGCGCTTGAGCTTTAGGAAAATGCTCAGCAATAAAAAAAGCCCCTTGGAATAAAGGGGCTTTTTTTGATTAATGCAGTAGCTAATTAGCCACG
The DNA here is from genome assembly GCF_003351745.1 of Aquirhabdus parva. NCBI lineage: Bacteria > Pseudomonadati > Pseudomonadota > Gammaproteobacteria > Moraxellales > Moraxellaceae > Aquirhabdus > Aquirhabdus parva. The sequence goes on from NZ_CP031222.1 coordinate 2,744,878, forward strand.
TGCAGCAATCGGGGTCACTTTACGCAGTTCTGGACCAGTATATTCAGCACTTGGACGAATGATACGATTGTCAGCGCGTTGTTCCATGACGTGTGCAGCCCAACCCGTTAAACGGCTGATCACGAAAATTGGCGTGAACAGTTTGGTTGGAATACCCATGAAGTGGTAAGCCGATGCATGGAAAAAGTCTGCATTACAGAACAGTTTTTTCTCACGCCACATGACTTCTTCACAGCGTACAGAGACTGGATACAGTACGGTATCACCGACATCAGCCGCTAGCTTTTCTGACCATTGCTTGATGATGCCGTTACGTGGATCGTTGTCTTTGTAGATCGCATGACCGAAGCCCATGATTTTGTCTTTACGTGCCAGCATCGCCAACATTTCTTGTTCAGCATGGTCTGGGCTGGTGAATTTTTCAATCATGTCCATAGCTGCTTCGTTTGCACCGCCGTGCAGAGGGCCACGCAGTGAACCAATCGCAGCAGTCACACAAGAGTGCATATCGGACAAGGTTGATGCACAAACACGTGCAGTGAAGGTTGACGCGTTGAACTCATGCTCTGCGTACAGAATCAAGGATACGTTCATGGTCTGTGCATGCAGTGCATTTGGTTTTTCACCTTTCAGCAAATGCAGGAAGTGTGAACCAATGCTGTCGTCATCGGTTTCAGTTTCGATGCGCACACCGTCGTGCGAAAAACGATACCAGTAGGTGATGATCGATGGGAATGCTGCCAATAAACGGTCAGTGGCGTCTTGCTGCTCTGCAAAGCTCAGCTCAGTTTCGAGGTTGCCCAGCATCGATGCGCCAGTACGCATCACATCCATTGGATGCGCTTCTTTTGGAATGTTTTCCAAAACGGTTTTCAGTGCTTGTGGCAAACCGCGTAAGGTTTTCAGTTTGGCTTTATAGGCTGCCAGTTGTGCTGCGGTTGGAAGTTCACCAAAGAAAATCAGATAGGCAACTTCTTCAAACTCGCAATGTTCTGCAAGGTCACGAACATCATAGCCACGGTAGGTCAGACCTGCCCCTTCTTTCCCTACGGTTGAGAGTGCAGTTTTACCTGCAACTTGTCCACGTAGCCCCGCACCGGATAATACTTTTGCTTCTGCCATGTTGTTTATTCCTATCGATTGTTGATTTAAAGGATAACGTCTACATTCTATTTTTAAAGCGAATCCCCACTCACCTGCATTTCTTCAAGCAGGTCAGCGGGATTTTTAAACTTATTTCTCAGATTTAAACAATGCGTCGAGTTTATCTTCGTAGGAGTAGTAATCCAGGAACTTGTACAGGTCGACACGCTTTTGCATCAGGTCGAGTACGTTGACTTGAGTCCCTTCTTTACGTACGGCTTCAAATACGGCCAGTGCCGCTTTCTGCATTGCGCGCGTGCCAGACAGCGGGTAAAGCACCATCGCGATGTCTTGTTCGCGGAGTTGTTCAACCGTGTAGTACGGGGTATCGCCGAACTCGGTGATATTGGCAAGAACGGGAACTTTAACCGCGTCACAGACCTTTTTGTACATGGTGATGTCGGTCATCGCTTCTGCGAAGATCGCATCCGCACCCGCTTCAACGAATGCACAAGCACGGTCAATCACGCCTTGCAGACCTTCAGCTTGCAACGAATCAGTACGCGCCATGATGACGAAGTCAGAATCGGTTTTAGCATCAACTGCTGCTTTGACGCGGTCAACCATTTCACCTTTGGTGACGATTTCTTTATTTGGACGATGACCACAGCGTTTTTGCGCGACTTGGTCTTCAATATGCACAGCAGCGACCCCAGCGCGGATCATTTCTTTAACGGTACGGCCGATGTTGAATGCACCGCCCCAACCCGTATCGATGTCCACAAGGAGTGGTGTATCGACCACGCTAGTGATACGGCGTGCGTCAATCAACACATCTTCAAGTGAAGTAATGCCCAAATCAGGCAAGCCATAGGAGTAGTTCGCAACGCCCGCACCGGATAAATAAATCGCTTTGTAGCCCACTTGAGTGGCCATCATGGCGGCATAGGCATTGACCGTGCCCATGATTTGTAGTGGTTTTTCAGCCGCTAAGGCTTCCCGAAAACGTTTACCTGCACTGCTTGTAGACATCAAAAACACTCCTGACAATTGAATCCTAGCCTTATCTTGAGCACGCTAGGATGAGATGAGCATATAAAATTTTGCCGATATTGTAGCGGATTCTTTACACAAGTTGAGTAATTCACTCCATCACGCTAAAAAATTCTCAATATAGCGCCTTTATAACGCCCTCTAGAAACGCAAAAGCCCAATATGGAGAACCATATTGGGCTTTGATATTGCTGATAAATCATTAAGGCAATTTGACAATGCCATAACCTGCGCCACTACGCTGATAGTAGTGTTTATTGGCAAAATAATAGGTTTGGTGATGGGATTTCACAATCCGGTAGCGATGCGGTAAGGTCTTAATCCATCCTTTGGTCGATGGTGGGGTCACCGCGGCTTTAGGATGAGCTTGATGCCATTTTGCGTCATGGACGGATTCAGCACGATACTTGCTGCTGGGTTGCTGTGGAATCGCTTGTGCAACCTGTAACGACCCAGCCCATAGCCCAAGCACCACGAGTGTGCCCAGACCTGCTTTCAACGTGATTGGATTTGAAGTACTCACACCTTCCCCTTTTTCATAACACCATCAAGTATTTAATACTTGATGGATGACGTTTTATGACGATGTTTTGGCATGCTGATTCTTGAAAAAAGCATGGAGCTCATCTTGACTAATCTGACCGTTATGATCTGTATCAATTTCATTAAAGTGTTGTGCGATTTTTGGAGCATTTGCTTGAGCTTCGCTCAAGCTAATCTGACCATCGCCATTGGTATCAATTTTCTTGAACCAATCGCCACGATCACGCCATGGGCCGCGATCATCACCGCCATGATGATGCTCATGACCAAACAAACGACCCCATAAATGATGCCAAAAACCACCATGATGAGGCTTGAACGCCAGCCATTCTGCCAAGGTCAACTGGCCATCATGATTGGTATCCGCCTTTTTAAAGGCTTCGGTACGCATCTCGATGCGCTTGGCATCCCATTTTGCTTTCTGAGCCTCATGGTAAGCCTTCAGTTCATCCTGACTAATCAAGCCATTATGATCAGTATCGATCTCATTAAAGTGCTTGGCAATAAATGGGGCATTCGATTGCGCTTCAGCAAGACTAATCTGATTGTCATGATTAGCATCTACTTTTTGCAGCCATTCTGCAAGATGTTTAGCACCGCGATCCGCTTCTGGAGGTGGTGGTGGTTGATCCCCAGCATGTTCTGGGCGCTCATCGGGGCGACCTTGATCTGGACCTCCACGATGCCCCTCAAAACGATGCTCAGGACGTGGCGGTTTAAACGCTAACCACTCTTGCAAACTTACCGTACCATCTTTATTGGTATCAGCGAGATTAAAAAGTTCGGTACGACGCTGAGTGCGCTGTTGCTCACGTTCGGCTTTATGCTGTTCGTGCCACGCTTTACGCTGTTCAGAGGTCAATTCTGGTTTAGCAGCCGGAGCAACACTGGCTGATGCTGTGGCTACAGCGGCACTTGCCGCACTATCATCGGCCCAACTCGCCATGGACAATCCACCACAACCGATCACGACTGCCGCGATCAGAGAGTGCTTAAAACTCGGCTGTTTGCTGAGCTGTTTTTTTGACAATTGCTTCGAAATAAATGTACTCATTTGATGACTCCGATTTGTCGGTACGGCTAATTGCCGCTTTTTGTGGACAAGACCAAAGTAACGTTCAAATGTCGGTACAATTTGCAGGAAATGAGGAGAAAACAAGGAGCTATATGCCTTTGCGTGACTTATACACGCTTTAGGTACATCACCTATTTTCTCCGCTTTTTTTATCCTACAGCTCCAGTTTATAGCCCACGCCATAAATCGAACGGATCACATCTTCAGGGGCAACCACGGCCATTTTCTTTCTTAAGTTTTTGATATGACTATCAATAGTGCGATCCGTAATGATGCGCTGATCATCATAGACATGATTGATCAACTGATCGCGTTGAAACACGCGCCCCGGAGCATCGGCCAAGGTCTTCAGCAAACGAAACTCAGCCGGGGTAAGCTCTAACAATTGATCGTGATAACGCGCTTCAAAACGTGCCTCATCCAGCTGTAATTGCGGAAAATGAGTCAATCCAGTGGTTTTGATACCCTGATCGCCATGCGGAATACGACGTAAAATCGCCTTGACGCGCGCCATCACTTCACGCGGGCTAAATGGCTTGCAGATATAATCATCGGCACCAATCTCAAGCCCGATCAAGCGGTCGATCTCTTCAACCCGTGCTGTAATCATGATGATTGGTACTTGGCTGATCCGGCGCAAGTCCTTGCAGACATCTAGACCATCACGTCCGGGCAGCATCAAATCCAGCAAGACCAGATCGGGTTGATCTGCTTTGGCATGTTCGCTGTAAAATTTCGCAACGTCACGACCGTCAGAAATCCAATGCGTCGCATAATCATTGGCGGTTAGGTAGTCGATCAGTACTTGTGCCAGTTTCGGCTCGTCTTCAACCACGAGCACTAAGGCTTTCTTCTCAGTCATCACTCTTTCCTTCTAAAGCTGGGTTCTCGTTAGGCAGTACAATATCAATCCAAATGCCTCCGAGCGGTGAATGTTTGGCTTGGATCGTGCCCCCATGCGCCTCAACAATCGTCTGGCAAAGCGGTAAACCTAAACCTGCGCCGCCCGTAGCCCGATTACGCGAGCTTTCCACTCGATAAAGACGCTCAAACAGTTGTGGCAACTCTTCGTCAGACACCCCCGGAGCTGAGTCTTGCAAACTGATGTGGACACCATGATCGGTACGCCGCACGGTAAATTTGACTTGTCCATTGGGGTCGGTATAACGCAGTGTATTTTCAAATAAGTTCTTAAATAACTGGGTTAATCGACGCTCATCGCCATACAGAAGCACAGGCTGATCAGGCTGTAGCACATATAAGGTTAATTGCTTCTGCTTGAATCGCTCTTGAAAAAGCGAAATCACATGATGCAAGCACGCATTAATGTCCATCTCTTGCATTTGATAACGTAAACCGCCGACATCTGAAAGCGATAACTGATAAAGGTCATCAACGAGCTGACTTAAGGCTTGGGTCTCGGATAATAATGAGCTCATCGCGGCAACATCGGGCTTTCTTATTCCATCCTGAATGGCTTCCAGCTCGCCTTTGAGGATGGCCAGCGGCGTTCGCAGTTCATGAGAAATATCCGCTACAAAATCGCGGCGCATTTTTTCATTGCGCTCAAGCGTTGCCGCCAGATGATTAAAGTCTTTTGCGAGCTGCCCCAACTCATCTTGCTGGTCCACATGGGTACGGGTCTCGTAACGACCTGCAATCAACTGCTGAGTTGCATCGGCCAAGCGGCGAACCGGTGCAAGAAACAGCCGAGCGAGCATCAATGCAGCGATGATCGCAACAATTGCTGCACCGAGCATAATCAGTAAACTCGACTTACGTTGCTGAGCCAAAAACTTCTGTTCAGCAGGCATTGCTCGTCTTTCACGCGGAGAAACTGCAAGCCAGCCTACGGGATTAGAATGAAAGAGGATAGGATAACGATGCGAGGCTTGAGAGAGATCGGTCTTACCCGCGATCACAACGCCTTTCTCATCGAGTAAACTCCAATGGGCAAAACGTCTGGAGCGATAATCCGAATTTGGTTGTGGACGTTTAAACTCTGCGGGATGTTGTACGCCCTCAGGAGATTTCTTCGGCTCGGCTTTAGCAGCCGCTGCATCATGGATATCCTGAAGTGTTTTTTTCTCAGACTCACTTACCAGACCTTTGAGCTGGTCACCAAAGGAAGGATCCATGGGTTGCCTGTTATTCAGCCCTCGCCAGATGCCGTCAGAACGCAGAATATCCCGCCATAGTTCGGGCTTATTACGAATAAAATCCCAACTGCCTTTATCATCATAAAGATCAGCAAGCGTCACCGACATCGCTTGTGCACGCTGATCATCCTGCTGTTCATTAAAGGCATTAAAACTATGACGCAGACTCCACGTCATGGCCCCACCCATTGCAAAAATGACCAGCGCACTAATGCCCAGAATGGCTATAAACAACTTGGTGGTGATGGCTATCCGCATGATAACCCTACCCGTAATTCCTTGATCATTGTACTCACGTCATTCAATTTTAAGGCTTTGAAGCATAGTATGCGAGGCAAATCCTGCATTCAAGTTGTGCGATGTATCCTTGTCAGCATAGACTAGGGTCTTTCGTGACATGAATTTTAAAAATAAAGGCAGGGAACCTATGATCATCAAACGCCTCGATCCAGACGCTGATGAAGCACAAATGATTATCACGCAGTCTGATGCCTATATGGCCAGCCTCTACCCCAGCGAGAGTAATCATCTGGCCAGTACCCATGCGCTTAAACAATCCAATGTACTGTTCCTCGGCGCTTATGTTCTAAACCCTGCTCAAGAAGAGAAACTCGCAGGATGCGGCGCAGTACGAATCCGCATGGATGATGGACACTATGGGGAAATTAAACGTCTGTTTGTCTTTGAGGAATACCGTGGTCTTGGGATTTCAAAAGAAATCATGTGTGCCCTTGAGTCCTCCCTGATTGATCAGGAAATCTGGATTGCCCGCTTAGAAACGGGGGTCAAACAGCCCGAAGCCATCGCACTTTATCAGAAAATCGGTTATATAGAGCGAGGTCCATTTGCGAGCTATCTACCTGACCCCCTGAGCTTATTTATGGAAAAAACGCTATCGCCCCATGCGCTATAGACCGTTCCATACGATACGTTTCGAGATAGGCCATCGAAACTTCACCTAAAATCCATAATCGATACTGGACATCAGTTGCGATTCATTCCAATAATGCATGATCATTTCTGACCTGACTGGCTATGTCTTCGATCACTCCTCCCGCAACGACTAAAAGAATCCTGTTGGTTGAAGATGACCCAGCCATTGCTGAACCACTCATTTATGCGCTGCAACGCGAAGGCTGGTTGGTCAATTGGGTCACGCTTGCCGCACAGGCCTTAGATCGACAAGCAGCGACACCACACGACTTTATGATTCTGGATGTCGGACTTCCTGATATGGATGGCTTTGATCTATGCCGTGCCATCCGGAAACAGTGGAGCACTCCGCTGCTCTTCCTCACCGCACGCAGTGAGGAAATCGAACGTATCATTGGTCTTGAGATTGGCGCCGATGATTACTGTGCAAAACCCTTTAGCCCGCGTGAAATTATCTCCCGTATTAAGGTCATCTGGCGACGGATGCAGAGTCCAGAGGTCGCACCTAGCCAGATGACCTCAAGTCCAGAACCTGTGCCGGACATAGAGCAACTGATTGCTTGGGGACCCTGGCACTTGAATCTGCTGACCTTTCATGTGCTTTATCACGCGCAGCCCTTGAGCCTAACCCGCTATGAACTCCGCTTACTGGAAGTGTTGTTGAGACACCCTGAGCGCGTCTGGAGCCGTAACCAGCTGATGCAAGCGGCATGGGAGCACCCGGATCATAGTTTAGAGCGCACCATCGACAGCCATATAAAAACTTTGCGTCAGAAGCTACGTGCGATTGATCCCATCGACCCAATTCAGACCCATCGGGGATTGGGTTATAGCTTAAGTCGTTCATCAGCAGATTAACGATGCTTGTCTATAATCGCAGGACGCGCAGCGGAGTACACCCATGTCGATCTTTTTAAGAATCTGGCTGGCTTTTGCCATCGTGCTGTTGGTCGGTAGTTACTTTACTTTAAGCGCCATGCAAAACCAAATTAAGCCAAGTGTGCGACAGGTTGTTGAAGAAATACTCGCTGACAATGCCAATATCATCGCCACGTTGATTGCAACTGACGTCGCTAACGGTCAAGTCCAGACCCCTGAATTTCAGCAAAAGATGCAGCAAATTCTGAGTCGCAAACTGGACGCCAAAATCTGGAATCAACAAAAAGATAACATCAGCCAGCAGCTTTATATCACCGATAGCAAAGGCGTGGTGCTCTACGACTCGCAAGGTCTTGCCGTGGGCCATGATTATTCCCGCTGGAATGATGTCTATCTGACGCTGCGCGGTCACTATGGTGTGCGCTCAACGCGTACTAACCCCAATGATGCCAGTACCTCTACCATGTATGTTGCCGCACCGATCCTCTGGCAAGGACAACTCATCGGTGTGCTTTCACTGGCAAAACCCGGAATATCAGTACAACCCTATATCGACCGTGCACAACATGAAATGATGTTTAGGGCGGTGTGGATTGTACTGTTGTCCTTGATTGTCAGTGGCGGTGTGGCATGGTGGCTGCGACATGGTATTGAACAAGTACGACGCTATGCCTTGGCGTTTACACCCAGATCTGCCACTGAGTCGCATTCACAAGATTCTGGCTATGCGCCCAGTAAGCCTGCTAAACCATTACGCTTTTGGATTGCCCGTGAGCTCAACGATCTGACCAAAACCATTGATGACATGCGCGAGGCTCTGGCAGGTAAGGCCTATGTCGAAAACTATGTCCATACCCTCACCCATGAGCTCAAAAGTCCGCTGACCGCAATCGCCGCCAGCGCCGAACTCTTGCAAGATGATTTACCGACTACGGATCGTCTGCGTTTTGCCAAGAACATTCATGAACAGACCGAGCGCCTGCAACTGCTGATCGAGCGCCTACTTTTACTCACCCGATTAGAGAAACAGCAGGATCATCTGGAACAACCTCTTGATCGACAACCAGTCTTACTCATCGAGCAGTTTAAGCAATTGCTGCATGAGCGCAGCGCCCTGATCGAAACACGGCAATTGCAGATCACGCAGGATATTCCCAATAACACCACGCTCAATGCCGAGCCTTTCTGGTTAGGTCAGGCCTTGGGTAATCTTTTGGATAATGCCATTGATTTCACGCCGCAGGGTGGTCGCATTCTGATCAGTGCCGGCCTTGCCACAGATCAGGAGCATAGCCTACGGATTCAAATCCAGAATGATGGTCAAGCGATTCCCGACTATGCGTTGCCACAAGTCTTTGATCGTTACTTCTCATTGCCTAGGCCCGGCAGTGGACGTAAAAGTACGGGAATCGGTCTAACGCTGGTGCGTGAGGTGATGGCGCTGCATCAAGGCTATGCGCAGATTGAGAATATTGCGAACGGCGTATTGGTCAGTCTGTACTTTAAACAAACTTAGGGAATAGCGTAGAGGCGTTGATTTTTATGAGAGTTCAACACCTCTAAACATTTGCAATCTACCAGTAATTCTCAACCGCGATATTGCCTACCCCACGACGATTCATGGTCAAGCCACGGGCTTTTAAGGCATTGCGCGTATCGTCCACCATTTGCGGATTGCCGCATAACATCACATGACTACTCTCGGGACGGAGTTCTACCCCAGCGGCCTCTTCCAATCGACCTGATGCAATCAATGTTGGCAATCGCTGGTGCAGTGGATAGTTAGAATCACGCGTCACAATGGGCAGGAATTGAAAACTGGCACCACCTTCATCACGGAATAGCTCGGGGAGCGCATTGATCTCGGTGACATACGCCAGTTCTTCCAACGTACGGACACTGTAGGCCAAAACAATATGCCGATAGCTCTGCCAGACTGTAAAGTCTTGCAAGATCGATAGAAATGGCGCAAGCCCTGTTCCGGTTGCCAGCAGCCAGAGGTCTTGTGGCAAAGGCTCCTGATAGCGTGCAAGCGTCAGATACCCGTAAGGGATACGTTCAAGCAGTAATTGATCACCGGCCTTTAAAAACTGCAACTTTGAGGTGAATGCACCATCCGCCACCACAATGGAGAAAAACTCCAGCTCTTCGGCAAAGGGCGATGACACCACAGAATAGGCACGGACTATCGGTGCTGCATCTGGGACTTCAATGCCAATGCGAGCAAACTGTCCGGCGTCAAAACGAAAATGGGCAGGACGCGTCATAACAAAGCTAAATAGAGTTGGGCTCCAACGACGTACGCTCAGGACGGTTTCTCTGGTGTATTTCTCGCTCAGGGCATCCACCACAGGCGCACTTACTCCCTCATCACTCACGCAAATATCTCCCCAACGGACTTTAACTGACTTAACTGACTGGGCCTATCTCACCTGCCAACATGGTAGCATGTCGCTTGCTTAAAGTGATTCATCAACTTGATTGAGATTGATCCATGCGTATGACCTTGCGCCAGCTTGCCGTTTTTGTTGCCATTGCCCAAGAGGGAACCGTTACCCGCGCCAGTGAAGCCGTGCGCCTCACCCAAAGCGCCGCCAGTATGGCGCTGTCCGACCTTGAAAATGGCATCGAGTCCCCCTTATTTGATCGTCAGGGCAAGCGTCTGCATTTAAATGATTTAGGACGCTATCTTCTGCCCCAAGCACTAGAAATTTTAGGTCGTGCGGAAGCATTTGAACAAGCAGCGCGTGGTGAGCTACAAACCGTTGATCTGCGTCTCGGCTCAACGCTCACCATCAGTGACTATCTAATGCCTGACCTGATGGCGGGTTTCTTGCTGAAGAAACCCGATGCACACCTGCGCCTGCAAGTGGGCAACACTCGCCAGATTATCGAAGCAGTCAGCCAGTTCCAACTGGATTTGGGATTGATTGAAGGCTCATGTAACCTCCCGCAGTTGCAAGCAATTCCATGGGGGGCGGATGAACTGGCGGTGTGCAGCGCGCCAACCCATCCCCTAGCGATCAAACAGCAGCACACAGCACTTCATCTTGATGACTTCCGAGATGCTGACTGGATCGTACGTGAGGAAGGCTCAGGTACCCGCGAGGTCTTTGATAAGATCGTGTTGAATGATCTACCGGATGCCCGCTTACGCCTGACATTGGGTCATAATGAAGCGATTCTAAAAGTGGTGGCTGGTGGGATTGGCATTGGCTGTGTATCGCGTCTTGCCGTTGAACCGATGATTGATGCAGGTCAATTGGTGGTATTGAATACACCGTTCTGGATGTTGATTCGCCCGTTCTTCTTGCTGGTACATCGTCAGAAGTATCAAGGACCAGGTATGAAGGCGTTTATGACGTATTGCCAAGAATCAATTTAACACAAAAAAAATGGGCAATAAAAAACCAGACATCGCGTCTGGTTTTTTATTATTTAAGCCTAATTTAGGTTTAGAAGCGTGCCATCGCAGCCAGTGCCAAGAGTGGCGCAGGATAGACCCCGAGGATCAACACCAGCAGAGAGCATAAGAGCACGACCACCCCACCCGCTTGCGTGCCCCAGTTGCCTTGCGCATCCAGCCCTTTGGTTTTGGCAGGAGTCATATAGAGCACGACCAATACACGCAAGTAGTAGTACAAGCCGATTGCACTACCCAAGATCACCACGGCAAGCAGATACCATGCACCGCCAGTGGTCGCAGAGAGGATCACGAAGAACTTCCCGATAAAACCAGCAGTCAGTGGAATACCAGCGAGTGACAGCATCATCACGGTCAGTACCGCAGTCAGTACCGGACGACGCCAGAACAAACCACGATAATCTGCCAAAGACTCCGCTTCATCGCCGTCATAAGGGCTCGACATCAAGGCCACTACACCAAAAGCACCAATCGTGGTCAGCACATAAGCGACCAAGTAGATATTGACAGTCGGTAAGCTTGCAGTACCTGCAACCACGATCGCAATCAGGATGTAACCCAAGTGCGCGATAGATGAATAACCTAGCAGACGCTTGATGTTAACCTGACGTACAGCCAATAAGTTACCAATGATCACGGACAATACTGCAATGACGGTCAGGACGATACGTGTCCCTTCCATCGCCAGTGCACCACTGCTGAACAAGAAGCGCAGGAGCAATGCCAAAACTGCGACTTTGCTGACCGTCGCCAAAAATGTGGCAACGGGTGCAGGCGCACCTTGATAGACATCGGGTGTCCAACGATGGAACGGCACCAATGACAATTTAAAAGAAACACCCACCAAAATCAGGCCAACACCCGTCACTGCAAGCGGCGCATGTAAGGTGCGCACCAAGACTTCGCCCAATTGACGGAAATCCAGTGTGCCGCTGTAAGCATACAAGAAAGCCATACCCATCAGGATCGATGCAGAAGCCGTTGCGGATAGCACCATATACTTGATGCCTGACTCCAACGCTTTGCTGCGCTCGTGGGTATACGCGAGCAATCCATAAGTTGGTACAGAAAGTAGTTCAAGACCGATAAAGAAAGAGGTCATGTTCTGCGCACAAACCAGCAGCATACCGCCTGCGATTGCAATCAACAGCAGAATATACAGCTCTTCTTTATTATCTTTATAGTCATGAATGTAGGCATGGGCCAAGGTACAGCACGCCAAACCTGCAATCAGGATCAGAATAATATAGAACTGTGCAAAACCATCCACCACGAACAGCGAGTTAATCGCATTGATTGCAGCGACTTTGCCCGTCACAAATTGCTCAGGCAGAAAGTCTAATTGGATAAATTCTTTAATCCCGAAACTTTGATCAGGACCTAATTGGAAATAACGACGCAGCACTTCCATCGGAATAATTTGCAAACGATGGACCGCAGGTAAGAACACCGATAACAGCGCCGCATTCAGACCAATCACCGTCACCGTCGCACTGAGGTTATGGTGACGCTTAATCGCAATCAGCAGCATTACTAAAACGGAGGTCAAACTGACAATAAAGACTGGCATTAAAGGCAGAAAATCGACCAAATTGAGTTCATTCGTCATGGCTTAGTGAACTCCCGTGCCAGTTGTTGTCGGTAAAGCTGGAACTGCTGCTGGAAACAGTGGCGAAGTAAACGAATTACTGATCCATTGCATGGTTTGATTCGAAGTATCCAAAACAGTTTGAGGATACAAGCCGAGCCACACCAAGCCGACAGCCATCACCACCAGCAGTGATAATTCACGTGCATTGAGATCAGTGATGGCAAAGGTTGCTGATGTAGCAGGGCTGTTGTGATGATGATCAGCAACAGGCGCTGTTGCTACAGGCTCATCATTTTCGTCATGTGCAGGAATCACGGTTTCATGTGCATGACCAAATAAGGTCTGGTGAATCATGAACAGTGAATACAGACCAGCAAGGACTAAGCTGACTGTCGCAAGCACCGTATACCACGGGTACTGTTTAAACGCACCGAGTAGAATCAGGAACTCACCGATAAAGTTTCCGGTACCGGGAATACCCAGTAAAGCAGCACTAAAGAACATCAAGAAGACGGGTAAGTAGCGCGCACGTCCCCACATTCCGCCCATCAGACGCAAGTCACGGGTATGCAGACGTTCGTAAATTTGACCGCTCATGATAAACAGTGCAGCGGATGACAAACCGTGTGCCAGCATTTGGACCATCAGACCTTGCATGGTCAGCAGATTGCCGGAATAGATCGCCAGCAGAATAAAACCCATGTGCGACACACTGGTATAGGCAATTAGACGCTTGATATCGGTCTGCAGGAATGCAACCCATGCGCCGTAGAACACGCCGATCATCCCGAGGGTAATCGCAATCGGTGCAAACTCTGCTGATGCGTGCGGGAATAATGGAATCACGAAACGCAATAGACCATAAGCCGCTGTCTTGATCAGAATACCTGCCAAGTCGACCGAACCCGCTGTGGGTGCTTGCGCATGCGCATCAGGCAACCAGCCATGGAGTGGCACAACCGGTAGCTTCACCGCAAAAGCAATAAAGAACGTCAGCATCAGCGCATATTCAAAGCCCGGTGGGAACTGCGTGCCCAGCAATGCCATATAGTCAAAGCTGAGTTGATGTGTTTGCTGATAGCGGATCAAGACCAGAGCCAAGATACCGACCAACATGATCAGACCCGATGCTTGGGTATAGATGAAGAACTTGGTCGCTGCATAGACACGGCTGTGACCATTCGATCCGGCATGACCCCACAGTGCGATCAGGAAGTAGATCGGCACCAGCATCATTTCCCAGAAGAAGAAGAACAAGAACATGTCGATCGCGAGAAACACACCGATCACACCGCCCAAGCTCCACAGCAGATTCAGGTGGAAGAAGCCCACATGTTTTTGGATCTCCCCCCAAGAACAGCCCACAGCGAGCACACCCAAAAGTGCAGTCAAAGCGACCATCATGAGTGAAAGACCATCCAGCGCCAGATGGATATTAATCCCCAACTGCGGAATCCACTGGACTAAATATTCTGCTTGCCATACAGGCGCTGTACCCGGTTGCACCAGATTATGCGCAGATAAGCTGTAATCACCGTGTATCCAGAGGTGTATCGTCAAACCCAACGTCAACAACATACCGAACAAGGCAATCCAACGCGGAAAGCTGATACTAATTTTTTCGCCAACCCAGCACAGAAATCCTGTAATAAAAGGAATCAGGATCAATAGCGGTAAAATCAGGTTATTTTGAAAATGTTCCATCTTATTTCCCCATCACCTGAATTGCCAACAGTGCAAAGAGCAATATGATTGCACCGAACGCAGTACTTGCAGCATAACCGCGTAATGAACCGCTTTGACCTTTGGTCGCCATAGCATTACCACCGCGTACAATTGCAGGGACGATACTCCAAAATTTATCCACAGGATCGCTTTTCACCAGACGTGCGATGAACAAGAACGGTTTGGTAAAGATGATGTCAAACAGTGCATCAAAACCACATGCGTTATACAGCCAATAGCCAAGGCCTGCACCAATCGTGGTTTGGTTAAATTTGTTGACCAAAGTGCGTTTGCCTGAGAACAGGATAAAGCCTACCAATACACCGCCCAATGCAGTCGCAATGGAGAGGTACTCGATAAAGTGTTCGTCATGTTCAAACTGAGCCAGTGCTTTAAAGTCAGGCAATACGCCTGCCAGTGGTGGATGAATCAACGCACCAACTGCGGTTGATAACACCAGCAACACAGACAGTGGCAACCAGTAGCTTGAGCCTTTAATCGCATGGGCATGACCATTCGGTTGACCATGGAACACAGTCCAGATCAGACGGAAGGTATACACCGAGGTCAGGAACGCACCTAGTAAGCCCGCATAGAACAAGCCTTGATGACCTGACGCCCATGCCTGCCACAGAATCGTATCTTTAGAGTAGAAACCGACGGTGATGAATGGTAACGCAGCAAGCGCACCACCACCGACGAGGAAACAGACATAGACGAATGGAATCTTTTTCCAGAGGCCACCCATCTTGAAGATATTCTGTTCATGATGCGTCGCAATAATGACCGCACCCGAAGAGAGGAACAATAATGCTTTAAAGAACGCATGTGTCATCAGATGGAAAATCGCCGCTTGCCATGCTCCAACACCGAGCGCCAAGAACATATAAGCAATCTGACTCATGGTTGAATAGGCCAACACGCGTTTGATATCGGTTTGTGCCAGTGCAGAGAAACCCGCCACCAACACACCGACCGCACCGACTTGACCCACAAACTCAAGAATGTTTGGCGCCATCAGGAATACGGGATGTAGACGTGCAATCAGATACACACCCGCGGTCACCATGGTTGCCGCGTGGATCAACGCAGAAACTGGAGTTGGACCCGCCATCGCATCGGCAAGCCAAGTATGCAGCGGAATCTGCGCTGATTTACCCATCGCACCGCCAAGGATCATCAGCGCAATCAATTGTACGTTTGCGCTATTGGCAATCAGTTCAGGCGCGCGCTGAATGATTTCCTGAATATTCAGGGTACCCAGCTCACGGAACAAGAGGAACATTGCAATCGCAAGGAATACGTCACCGACACGGGTCACGGTAAATGCTTTGATCGCTGCACGGCCATTGGCCAGATCAGAATAGTAGAAACCGATCAGCAAGTACGAACAGATCCCCACGCCTTCCCAGCCCAAGTACAACAGGACGAGGTTGTCACCTTGTACGAGCAGCAACATGCTGGCGACAAACAGGTTCATATAAGAGAAGAAACGGGCATAGCCGACTTCACCACGCATATACCATGATGCAAACAGATGAATCAGGAAACCGACACCAGTAATGATACCGGTCATGGTCAATGCCAGACCATCTAGATGCAGTCCAAAAGCAGGTGCAAAGCTACCGACTTGCATCCAAGTCCATAGGACTTGATGCGCAGCAATCGCATGATCACCAACAGGGATATGCAGGAACTCAAAACCGACCAATGCTGCAACCAGTGCAGACAAGGCCATGCTACCAACACCCACCAGTGCAGCGACATTCTCAGATAAACGATCACGGAAGATCGCTAAAATCAGAAAGCCTACCAGCGGAAAGAGAAATGTTAAAGGCAAGTAAGAAATCATTGATAGGCTCATCCGTGCATCTCACTGGCCGCATCGATATCCAAGTGCTGGAATCGACGATAAAACTGCAACAGGATCGCAAGACCAATACTGGCCTCCGCTGCGGCAAGGGTCAGAATCAGGATGAACATCACCTGACCATCGGGTTGCACCCAGCGCGAACCTGCGACCACAAATGCCAGCGCCGCTGCATTCATCATGACTTCTAAACTCATCAGGATAAACATCAGATTACGACGTGCCATCACACCATAAAAACCCAGCGCAAACAGAATTGCCGAGATCACCAAGCCATGTTCTAAAGGAATGATCATTTCGATGCCCCTTTATTCTGAGATTGTTGGCGAGCCAACTGTTTTTCTTTAATTTGTGCAGTCGTTTCTGCAGCGACATCACGGATCGCGATCGGGTCATTGAAGCCATCGGTATTGCGACCCAAATGGTACGCAGCAACCAAAGCCGCCAGCAGCAGTAAAGAGGCAAGCTCAACCAACAGCAAGTATGGCCCAAACAGGGAAATACCAACCAGTTTGGCATCGACCACCTGAGTACCAGTGATCGCGGTCTGTGGATCGTATTGACCACTGGCTAAAAGCCAGACCACAGCCAGCGCGAGTAAGAACGATAAACCAGCCGGCCATGCCCATGTCTCCGCTGTAAACCAGCGTTTTTCTTGTGCAGTCGTCGCCTGACCCAAGTTCAGCATCATAACCACGAACACGAACAGCACCATGATGGCGCCTGCATAGACAATCACTTCCAGCGCCGCAGCAAATGGTGCACCGAGACAGAAGAACAAACCAGCAACCGAGAGTAAGGAAACAATCAGACTGAGCAATGCGTGAACCGGATTGGTATTGGTTACGGTGCGAATGGTTGCAAAGATCGCAACCACGGCAATCGCGTAGAACGGCCAAGCGTTCAATATGGTCGTCATCATGGCAACAACCCCTTCACGTCGACTGGAGCCGCTTCGTGCTCACCAGAACCTTTAGGTTTGCCCGCAATAGACATCCCCGCTACGCGGTAGAAGTTATAGTCGTGGTATTTACCAGGACCTGAGATCAACAGATGTTCTTTTTCGTAGACCAGATTTTGACGGTCAAATTCAGCCATTTCAAAATCAGGTGTCAATTGAATCGCAGTCGTTGGACAAGCTTCTTCACACATACCGCAAAAAATGCAACGACTGAAGTTGATGCGGAAAAACTCTGGATACCAGCGTCCGTCCTCTTTCTCCGCTTTTTGCAGTGAAATACAACCGACCGGACATGCCACCGCACACAGGTTACACGCCACACAGCGCTCTTCCCCATCGGGATCACGGGTCAGGATAATCCGACCACGATAACGCGGCGGCGGATTAATCGGCACTTCAGGATACATTAAGGTGTCGCGCTTACGCCATGCATGGCTAAACACCATCAGCAAGCTGCGAATTTGAGACCAGACACCGGTCAATAAGTTTGCACTAGAATTATTCATTATGTTCATTCCAAAGCATGCTTTAAGGCTGCAACGGGCTGGTATAAAGCACCATGCCGGCAGTAACCAATAGATTCAATAACGTAATCGGTAAACAGATTTTCCAACCGAAATTCATGATTTGGTCATAACGTGGGCGCGGTAATGCGGCGCGAACCAAGATAAACATCATGACGAAAAATACAATCTTCACGACAAACCAGAAAATGGCCGGTACGTAAGGAATATTCCAGTTAAACGGCGCAAGCCAGCCACCAAAGAACAACGCACTGATCAGGGCAGACACCAGAATTACGCCGATATACTCACCGACGAAGAACATCCCCCACTTCATCCCTGCGTATTCCGTATGGTAACCCGCACCCAGATCCTGCTCGGCTTCTGGCGCATCGAATGGACTACGGTGAGTCACTGCCACGCCCGCAATCGCGAAGGTGATGAAACCGAGGAATTGTGGAATGACAAACCAAAGATGGGTTTGCTGATATTCAACGATGTCACGTAGGCTAAAGCTACCCACAGTTGCAACCACGCCCATCAGCGACAAGCCCATGAACACTTCATAGCTCACGGTCTGTGCAGCGGCACGAATACCACCGAGCAACGCGAATTTGTTATTCGATGCCCAACCGGCGAACATCACGGCATATACGCCTAGACCCGCCATGGCAAAGAAAAACAGAATGCCAATATTCAGATCAGCCACACCCCATGTCGGGGTGAATGGCACAACGATAAAGGACAACATCAATGCACCCATACCAATGGCAGGCGCAAGGATAAAGGTCAGTTTGTCAACGAATGGTGGAGTCCAGTCTTCTTTAAAGAACATCTTCAGCGCATCGGCGATGATCTGAAACAGACCAAAAGGACCCACGCGATTTGGACCATAACGATCCTGCCATAGCGCAAGGACACGGCGCTCAACAAAGCTTAAGAAACCTGCAACCATAACCACGAGTAACAGGATCAAGACCGCCTGTACAACCGAAAAGGTAATATCCCATTGCGATTGGGTCAGCGTGCCTGCCAGAAAATTCGGTAACGTTGGGTCAGCTCTCATCTTAGCCCCCTACCGCAGCAGATTGAACTTGTGGCGCCGCTTGAATCACGACCGCTTGGGACAGATCCAGTGCTGTGAGTTGGCCGAGAGGATAACCGATCACGCCCACAGGCAAGTTTTCAGTAACAACGATCGGTAAACGCACTTCATCAGAGCCAACTTGCAACAGAACATCTTGACCATCTTTCAACTTCAACTGTTCAGCCGTTTCAGTGCTTAAGGTCAACACCGCATCGCTGATACGTTCTTGCATGACGGGTGCACGTGCTGCCATCTCATCAGATGCATAGAGATTGGCGATCGGTAACAGTTTATAACCCACGCCAGCATCTGCATCAGGCGCGACATAAGTGCGTTTTGCAGTTTTGCGCAGTAGATCGAACAGACGTACGCCCGGATCACCCGCTTTCAGATGTCCACCCACTTCGTCTTGGAATTTATTCCAAGATTGTGGTGAGTTCCAGCCCGGTGCCCATGCAAAGGGAATTAACGAACCTGACTCTTGAGGACCTACATAACCTTCCATCGAGAAGGTCAATGCTGAGTCTTTATCTTGCGGTTGGCGCGGTTCATGTACAGATACTTTGGCACGCATAGAGGTACGACCTGAGTAGCGACGTGGTTCACGTGCAATCTTCAAACCCTGAACACGATAACCCGCATTCGGCGCAGCTTCGACAATATGCTCAAGTGAAGGCACCAGACGTGCGATAGACTCAATCACATCATCTAGTACTGTCCATTCAATCGCACGATTTTCAAGACCGACCTTGATCGCATGCAACCAGCGCCAGCCTTCTTTGATCGTGATCTTCGCGTCGTAATAGCTCGCATCGAATACTTGGAAATAACGCTGTGCACGGCCTTCACCCGATACCACAGTACCGTCACCTTCAGCAAAACTCGCAGCTGGCAGCACAATTTGTGCTTGTGCAGTGGTCTCAGTCGCTTGATGATCCAGCACAATCACTTGCTGTGCTTTGGCAAATAACGCTTCAACCTTGGCTTTCGGCAAGCGACGGGTCAGATCATTTTCAGCAATAACCAGTACGTCGTAATCGGCATCCAGCAGGCTTTCAAGTGGCAATGCGCCACCATGTTGAGCAAGCAGTGCCAAGCCCATGGAGTTAACTTCAGGCACGACCAGATTGATACCGGCCAGACCAGCATCAGCACCTTGAGCCGCGAAATACACACCCAAGTTTTGAACAATTTGTGCAGCCGCTTCCAGCAGTGCAGGTTCACGTAAGGTGGTTCCCGTCACAACCAAAGGTTTCTTCGCGGCTTTTAATGTCTCTGCGATTTGATGAGCAAATTCAACAGCCTCTTCAGCAAGACCTGTCAACGGCTCACCAGCAATACTTGCTGCAACTGCAAAACCTAAGCGCGCGATATCATTCGGCGTAGCAACACATACGCCTTCTGCCAGTTCATCCAGTTTGGTTTCAGAGACTGAGAGAATAAAAATTGGGCTTTGTTCACGCTGACCGATACGACTGACTGGCTCTGCCAACCACTCTTGAGTTTTCAGCTTGGCTGCCATATTTTCACTGCGGGTTTTCGCAGCTTGGCGTACTGCTAAGGCAACACGTGCAGCAGTTTGAGTAATGTCTTCACCCAAGATCAACACCGCATCAGCGTCTTCTACATCACGCAAATTCGGGTTATAGATACCTTCGGTTTGCAAAATTTCAGCGGTTTTTTCGATGAGCAATTGTTCTTCGCGAGACACGCCCGATGAAAAGTTTGCCGTACCGACCAATTCACGCAGTGCAAAGTTGGTTTCAACCGATGCACGTGGCGAGCCGATACCGAATACTTTTTTGCCTTTTAAGGATGCAATCACTTGATCCAGTGCCGCATCAACCGTAATTGCTGACTGTTTGCCCGCTACAGTTTGCAACGGTTGACGTGGACGGTCCACCCGATTGACATAGCCATAACCAAAGCGACCACGGTCACACAGGAAGTATTGATTCACAGAACCATTGAAACGGTTTTCGATACGACGGATCTCGCCATAACGCTCACCCGGGGAAGTGTTACAGCCGCTGGAACATTGTTGGCAAACGCTTGGTGCGTATTGCATGTCCCACTTACGGTTATAGCGTTCACTATGAGTTTTATCGGTAAACACACCTGTAGGACAGACTTCAACCAAGTTACCGGAGAATTCACTTTCCAGTACACCTTCAGTCGCACGTCCAAAGTAAACATTGGATGCCGAGCCAAACACACCGAGATCTTTACCACCAGCGTAATCATTGTAATAACGAACGCAGCGATAGCATGAAATACAACGGTTCATTTCATGCGAAATGAATGGCCCGAGATATTGGTTCTGGTGAGTACGCTTGGTAAAGCGATAGCGACGACGGTCATGACCCGTCATCACGGTCATATCTTGCAAATGACAGTGACCACCCTCTTCACAGACTGGACAGTCGTGCGGGTGATTGGTCATCAACCACTCAACAACGCTGGCACGGAATGCAACCGCTTCAGCATCATCAATCGAAATATACATATTGTCGGTATTGGGTGTCATACATGACATGACCAAACGACCACGACCAGCGGCGGCATCTTCAGCGGTGTTGTATTGCTTCACCGCACATTGACGACACGCACCTACTGAACCCAGCGCGGGATGCCAACAGAAATACGGAATATCTAAACCCAGCGACAAACACGCTTTGAGAAGATTATCCGCTCCATTAACATCAAACTGCTTTCCATCGACATGAATGACTGCCATCTCGATTCCTTATGCTTGTATAACTGAAATATGATTAATTGCGTCAACCTTGGTTGCGCGCACGCCTGCTTCAAACTCTGAGCGGAAGAACTTGAGCGCACTTTGTAGCGGCTCCATCGCACCGGGCGCATGCGCACAGAACGTTTTTCCAGGCCCTAAGAAACGGGTGAGTTGCAGTAAGACATCAATGTCCTCTGCTTTTCCTTCACCCTGCTCCAGACCTTTAAGCAGTTTCACCGCCCACGGCAAGCCATCACGGCATGGCGTACACCAGCCGCATGATTCACGTGCAAAAAATTCTTCAAGGTTACGAACGGCTGAGACGATATTCTGAGTTTGGTCAACCACCATTAAAAGACCAGTACCCATACGGCTACCTGCCTTACCAATCGTGTCAAAGTCCATCGCCAGATCCAGATGCTCAGGCATCAAGAAGTCCGTCGAGGCGCCGCCTGGCAACCAGCATTTCAGCTCAAGGCCATCTTGCATGCCGCCAGCAAGTGCCAAAATTTCACGTGCGCTGGTTCCGATCGGCAGTTCCCAAAGACCCGGGAACTTGACCTTGCCAGATGCACCATAAATTTTGGTGCCTGCATCGCCGCTACGGCCATTGGACAAGCCTTTAAACCATGTCGCACCGCGTACGATAATCGCAGGTACGTTACACAGGGTCTCAACGTTATTCACGATCGTGGGTTTACCCCAAGCACCGGAAATTTGTGGGAATGGCGGTTTGGTCCGTGGATTTGCGCGGCGACCTTCCAGCGAATTAATCAGTGCAGTTTCTTCACCGCAGATATAACGCCCAGCGCCAGTATGCACATGCAGGTCGAAATTGTGACCAGAATCAAGGATATTCTCACCGAGATAACCCTTGGCTTTCGCTTGATAAATTGCGCTATTGAGATTCTTCGCGGCAAGAACATATTCCCCACGCAAGAAGATATAGCCCGTTTGCGCACCTATCGCATACGACACCAGAATCATCGCTTCAACCAATTGATGGGGAAGTTTTTCCATCAACAAGCGATCTTTAAACGTGCCTGGCTCCATCTCGTCAGCATTACAGACCAGATATTTCGGACCTACGTCTGGGGAGCCTTCTTTATTCATCGGAATCAAAGACCACTTGATCCCTGCTGGGAAGCCTGCACCACCACGACCACGCAACACTGCATCTTTCACAATCCCTTGCACTTCGGCCGGGGTCATCTTCAAAGCTTTCTTTAAACCTTCATAACCTTCCAAAGACTCATAGGTATCGATACTGAGCACTTGCTGGTGATGCTTCAAGCGCCAAGTCAGTGGATGTGTTTCTGCTGTACCGTTGCCATGTATTGGGGTTGGTTCAGTTTTAGGAATCTTTGCAGCTTCAATTTTTGCGGCTTTCGCAGCGGCCTCAATAGCTGCTTTTTCTTCAGCTTTTGCAATCGCAACGCCAGCTACAACGCTGACCGCACTGCCTTCTGGCAGATCTTTGTTGTCTGGTTTGTTTTCAGATGTCATAGGTATTGCTCCAATACTTCAGCAACTTGGGCTCGGGACACAAGTCCGTAGGTATCTTCATCGATCATGAGCGAAGGGGCTTTATCACAATTCCCTAAACAACAGATGGGCAACAGCGTAAAACGACCATCCGGTGTGGTCTGACCGTATTGAATGCCTAACTGTTTTTTAAACACATCAGCCAGGGACTCATTACCCATCAGAAAACACGCAATCGAATCGCACAGCAGGATCACATGGCGACCGACAGGTTGACGATAAATACGGTTATAGAAGGTCGCAACGCCTTCAACATCAGGGATCGAAATACCTAACACTTGGGCAATGGCATTGACTTGTGCATCATCCACCCAGCCATTGCGCTTTTGCACATGTTTGAGTGAGTCGAGTGAGGCCGCACGTGGATCTGGATAGTGGTGCATAAAATCATGCAGCGCAGCGCGCTCACTCTCGGTCAGAACCGCTTCAACATTGATATGGGGCTGCTGATCAGTAACAATTCGCGCTTTATTTTTTAAAATCATCATACAATTAATTCCTTAGCGGTCAACGTCAGCCATTACGAAGTCAATCGACGCCAAATATGTAATCAAATCTGGAACCATACTGCCATTAATCACCGAAGGCATTTGCTGGAGATGCGCATAACTTGGTGTGCGGATACGCGTACGATAACTCATCGTATTGCGGTCACTGGTCAGGTAATAGCTGTTAATTCCTTTGGTGGCTTCAACCATCATGCTCGCTTCACCTTCAGGCATAACCGGACCCCATGACACGCTCAAGAAGTGCGTAATCAGTGTTTCAATGTCTTGCAGGGTGCGGTCTTTCGGTGGTGGTACGGCGAGTGGGTGATCGGCTTTATATGGACCTTCAGGCATATTGTCCAAGCACTGTTTGATAATACGAATCGACTGACGCATTTCTTCAATACGCACCAGACAGCGGTCATAGGCATCGCCGTTATAGGCCAATGGGACTTCAAAGTCGAAGTTCTCATAACCGCAATAAGGACGGGCTTTACGTAAGTCGAAATCAACACCAGTCGCACGCAGACCTGCGCCAGTCACACCCCAAGCCAAGGCTTGACGTGCGTCATACTGCGCAACACCTTTGGCGCGGCCCATGATCATCGAGTTTTGGATCGCGGCTTTGACGTATTCGTCCAAACGCTTCGGCATCCACTCGACAAAATCACGAACCAGCTTGTCCCAACCGCGTGGCAAGTCATGGGCAACACCACCGATACGGAACCATGCAGGGTGCATACGGAAACCAGTAATGGCTTCGATCACATCATAGGCTTTTTGGCGGTCGGTAAACATAAAGAAGATCGGGGTCATCCCGCCCAAATCTTGAATGTATGTTCCCAAGAACAACAGATGAGAGGTAACACGGAAGAACTCACTCATCATGATACGAATCGTATTTACACGATCAGGCACCTTGATGCCCGCAAGCTTCTCAACGGACATTACATACGGCAAGTTGTTCATGACACCGCCGAGATAATCGATCCGGTCGGTATAAGGAATAAAGGAGTGCCATGACTGACGCTCTGCCATCTTCTCAGCACCACGGTGGTGGTAACCGATCTCTGGCACACAGTCGAGGATCTCTTCACCATCCAATTGCAGCACAATACGGAATGCACCGTGCGCTGACGGATGGTTTGGACCCAAGTTCAAGAACATGAAATCTTCGTTTTTATTGCCCCGCTTCATGCCCCAGTCATCAGGATTAAAGTTCCCTGACTCTTCTTCAAGCTTGTGCTTTTCTGCATTCAAACGATACGGATCAAATTCAGTTGCGCGTGCAGAATACTCTTTGCGCAGTGGATGACCTTCCCAGTAGTTAGGCAGCAGAATACGACGTAAGTGCGGATGGCCTGTAAAAGTAATCCCAAACATATCCCACACTTCACGCTCGTACCAGTTGGCATTTGGCCAGATTTTGGTTGCGGTCGGAAGGTTAACATCTGATTCTTTTAACGCAACCTTGATACGGATATCGCTGTTACGCTCTAAAGACAGCAAGTGATAGAACACTGTGAAATCAGAAGGCGGTAGACCTGCACGATGAGTACGCAAGCGCTCATCAATTGCCGAGAGGTCATACAACATCACGTAGGGTTTAGGCAGGGTACGCAAGAACATCAGCACTTCTAACAGCTGCGAACGTTCAACCCACAAGGTTGGCATATCGTCGTGCGTCGCTTGCAAAAACAGCGAATCACCGAACTTGACACGTAATTCCTCCACCACCGCGAATGCAGGGCGAGGATCTATAAAAGGTGCAGCTTGATTCGCATCTTGCGCATCAGATGCTACCGCTTGAGCTTCAGCCATTGCTAGACTTCCCAAATAACAACAATTTCTTAAATATGTTTTAAATGCTTTGTTTGGCGATCACTGACTCATCTGATGCTGCTTTTTACTTAACCGCTTATGCTACTTATTGATGCATGCAGATGAAATCAGGTCAAAAGTCCATACAAATTAAAGAGAAACTTCTTAGCTCGCATCATCCGGCGAACGCAGATTGGTCACCGCAATACGCTCAGCTTGTTTACGATCACGCTCAGGCTGCATGATGGGACGATACAGACCCTGATCACCAACAACACTCGATAAAGGACGACGTTCTTTACCGATTGAATCCTGAAGTAACATCAACGCTTGCAGAAAGGCTTCTGGACGCGGTGGGCAGCCTGGGATATAGACATCCACAGGAATAAATTTATCGACACCTTGCACCACAGAGTAAATGTCGTACATGCCACCAGAGTTGGCACACGCACCCATTGAAATCACCCATTTAGGTTCAAGCATTTGCTCATACAGACGCTGTACAACCGGTGCCATTTTGACAAAACACGTTCCCGCAACCACCATCAAATCGGCTTGACGGGGTGATGCGCGAATAACCTCAGCACCAAAACGTGCCAGATCATGCGGTGATGTGAAGGCAGTTGCCATTTCAACATAACAACATGACAAGCCGAAGTTATACGGCCAAAGTGAATTTTTACGACCCCAGTTCACAGCCAAATGCGCCAAGTCTTCAAGCTTGGTCATAAAGATGTTTTTATCAACTTGGTCTTGCAGCGGATCGCTGACAACTTCACTTGAATGATCGGGGTATTGCAGGGCTGTTTCGCCATCTTGAGTGGCGCGAGTCAGTGTGTATTTCATACGCTTTCCTTTTGCAGCTTAGCTTGTTGCACAGCATTTGCAGCTGCATCGATCGACTGTCCGGGAATCATGCCGCGATTATCAAGCTCGAGTTCTTCCATGGGAATGAACCGCGTGATTTCAGCAAGATCCAATGGTGCTTGTTCGCTGCCATGTTTTTGACGTGCAGCTTTTTCAAGCGCAAGGCGTTTTTCAGGCGCCCAATCCAGCGCACCAATGCGCCAAACATAGATCAACCCAACGAGCAGCACGACAATAAAGACAGCAACTTCGACAAAGCCTACCCAGCCATTTTCGCGGACGGAAACGGAGTATGCATAAAGAAAGAGGGCTTCAACATCGAAAATGACGAAGAACATCGCCACCAGATAAAACTTTGCGGACAACCGCAAACGAGCTCCGCCAGCACCAAGCTGACCTGACTCGAATGGTTCTTCCTTTGTACGACCCACTGCTTTTCCGCCCATCAAGAGAGGAACAGTCAGCATAAAGCCCAACAAAAAAACAACACCTAGAACAAAAGCAATCAACGACCAATGATGGGCTACGATGGCACTCATGCGGGGATTACTCCTGGCTTGCCAAGCTCTAACGATGAGAAAAACCCCAACGTCAGAACCTTGATTAAAGATTTTAAGTAAACATTTTTGGGTTGATCGCAACTGATTACCCGATCAAAAACGTTTACTTAAAATTTCATAGGCGAACTATACCTGATATAGACATCGCTTTTCTAGATGAAGCTCAAAAAAGCGCGGGGAAATAATGAACCAATGATTCTTTTTTAGCAACCATGACTTAGCTAAAACGCCACCTCTTCACGCCTTACACTGCTGCTCAGCCCACCCTTTCACGTCTAGCAATCAGGATGTTCCTGAAGACCTGCAAGCCCACTCAATAGCTACAAGGATGAACGCACGCACTTTATAAAAACAATCAAATAATGAAATACCCAACATCAACAAATCCATATCACCAAAGGCTAATAATGATCCATCCGATCATCATTAGCCCATGCCTGTAGCCCGCACTTGAAGCAACCGTCACGTTCAAATGGTCTGCCCAAACGTATCGCAGACCTCAATCCGCCCTTGTTGAAAGCCAAGCTGAAACCACTTGACACGCTGAGCACTGGTGCCATGGGTAAAGCTATCTGGGACCACATAACCACGAGCACGCTGCTGCAAACGATCATCGCCAATCGCGGTTGCCGCATTTAATGCCTCTTCAATATCACCCGCTTGCAAAAAATTCACCCGCTGCTGATTGCGATTTGCCCAGACCCCAGCAAAACAATCCGCCTGTAACTCCTGACGTACCGAAAGTGCATTGGACTGCACCTTACTCGCATTTTGCCGCGCACTTTGTATCTTATCTGCGATACCCAGTAAATTCTGGACGTGATGCCCGACCTCATGTGCCACCACATAAGCACGGGCAAAATCACCAGCCTCATCATTAGACCCTGATCCACTATTTTGCTGATCACCACTGATGCCTAACTGCTGACGCATGTCCTTAAAGAAATCCATATCAAGATAGACTTTTTGATCCATCGGGCAATAAAAAGGACCCATTGCCGACTCTGCTGCACCGCAACCAGACTGGATGGTACCGCTAAATAACGTTAACTTTGGCGGCTGGTAGGTCGCATGATGCTCTTGAAAGATCTGCCGCCAAGTATCTTCGGTATCCGCCAGCACTACACTGACAAACTTCTTATCCCGAGCACTCTCAGGCGTATCCACCACCGGCTGACCACTTTGGGTTACAGCCGACCCTGTCGATTGCACCTGTTGGCTTAAACCCAAAGTCACGGAAGGATCAATGCCGCACCCCTTCCAAAGCACCAGTGCTAAAACAAGCGTCCCTATGCCTACCCCACCGCCAACCCGAAAACCACGACCACTGCTTCCGCGAGCGTCTTCGACGTTGTCACTTTCTCTTCGATCTTCCCAACGCACAAGAGCACCTCTTCTCGAAACAAATGATTTAACTCGCTTATACACCAACATCCATAGACTGCATATAGTCAAAAAAGTACGCACAATGCGCGTATTAAGACTCAAATCTCCACAGCCTCTCTATTTTCAGCATCTTCCTCAAAATGGACACTGACTCATCATTTATTCATCTAAGACCTCAACGTAAAAAGGCATCATCAGAATGAAATTCATTTGTTTTTTGTACAAAATATGATAATGATGAGACATGATTCACACCAATCAGATAATTAGGATCCTCTATGGCGCGTTTACAAACGGCACTCTCTCTCTTGATCGCCAGTACAGCACTGCCTGCTTTTGCAGCCACACCCAAAGCAACACCGCAAAAGGCACCCAGTCTGGTTGAGATTCCATCCGCACCAGAAAACAATCCATCGCCAGCTACACCGCAGGCCTGTACGAGCATCGATGCCGATGCTGCGCGGCTTGCCTGCTATGATGTTGCATTAGGTCGGCAAGTCAATGTGCCCACCGCAACCCAAAATGATAATAAAGCGAAAGCCATTACCGTCACGCAGACTAAAGACGTCCCACTCTCGACTGCAATCAACCCTTTTGATGCAGCCAACCAAAGTACCACTCCGATTACACCCACGACATCGCTACTCGATCGACGTTGGGAGCTTTCTCCAGAATCAAAATTGGGGACATTTACACTACGCGCGCATAAGCCATTATATATTTTACCTATTTTCTACAACAACAACCCCAACACCACGCCATCAAGTCCTAACCCACTTAATACCGTGACTAAGCCATTGAATATCGACGATGCTGAATCAAAATTTCAATTCAGCTTAAAAACTAAAGCTCTAGAAAATATCTTTGGTAACAATGGTGACTTATGGCTCGGCTATACCCAGACATCCCGTTGGCAAGTCTACAACGCTGAGGATTCACGACCATTTCGTGAAACCAATTATGAGCCTGAAGCCAGTTTAATCTTCCGTACCAATTACAACTTTTTGGGCCTTGATGGCAGGTTACTCGGGCTTACCTTAGACCATCAATCCAATGGCCGTGCATTACCTCTCTCTCGCAGTTGGAATCGGGCGATCCTAAATATTGGACTTGAGCGCGGAGACTGGGTCGTTATGCTACGTCCTTGGTATCGTATACCCGAAAGCAAAGCTGATGACGATAATCCAGATATCAGCAACTACCTCGGCCGCGGTGACCTACAGATCACTCGGAAGTGGAATAACCAAGAATTCTCCTTAATGCTGCGTCATAGCCTCAAAACTGGTGATAAGTCACACGGCGCAGCACAACTCGACTGGACATTCCCGCTCCAAGGTAATCTACGCGGGTTTGTTCAGGTGTTTAATGGTTACGGTGAAAGCCTGATCGACTACAATCATCAATCTACTTACGTTGGGCTCGGCGTCTCTTTGCTGAACTGGTACTAGCCGCGAGATTACCCCAAAGCCCCCTCAGGCTCTCATCTGGAGGGGGTTCTATACAAAATGGACCACACAGTCAAAAAGAAATATTTTTTCTTTATACTATTTTTAGATTTTTAATGCTGATGCCTTGCTTATTGATCATTGTTGCCCTACAATCTCGCCACGCACTTTTCACGTTCATGCCTGAACTTTTCCACTGACCAGTCAGTTTAGTCACGCCGCCTTAAAACAGCCAAAACTAAGCGACTAAATTAAGCGTCCACATTCAAGAGAATGTAACCAACGCCCAAGTCGATAGCCTTATCGACAATCTTCAGGCCACGTCCAAAAGCATTTGTGTGTTTTTGTGTATAAGCCCTGCATCGTCTTTTTCAGGAAGCCTCTATTGAATTGATTCATTTTGAATCATTTGATCTGATTTGGCTTTGTTTAAAGAATTTAGGTCATCTATTTGATATGTCTCGTATGTGATGCTTTTGCTTTTTATTTTAGAGCAAGCAACCATGGCGAGCGAAAGTCAAACTACCGATGTGCCCACATTCAAAACGATACGAGACTCGTCAGACTTTATAACCGACGATATAAACGGTTTTATAAAGTAATACGTTGGTCCTTATCCCTGCTCGCGCCGATGCGCTATTTTGATTTTTTTTAATTGGAGTGTCCGAGAAACGGACAAAACCCCATGAGCATGACTTTTTCTGATTTTGAGCTAGCCCCTAGCCTACAACAAGCACTGACCGATCTTGAATATACCGCACCGACTGATGTTCAGTTGCAAGCGATCCCTGCAGCACTCGCAGGTAAAGACCTTCTCGTATCAAGCCAAACTGGTAGCGGTAAAACTGCTGCATTCTTGCTGCCAACGTTAAACGCTCTGGCGATGCAAGACCAACCATCCCTGAATGCACGTTTGAAAAACATGCCTTCACCGAACATTCTCGTACTCTGCCCAACCCGCGAACTTGCACAGCAAGTTAGTCAAGATGCAATCAAACTGGTTCGCCATGTACGCGGTGTACGCATTGCAACCGTTATGGGCGGCATGCCTTTCGGTAAGCAAATTGCACAGTTGAAAGGCGCGCAAGTTCTCATCGCTACACCAGGTCGTCTGCTTGACCTCGTAAACCGTCGTCAACTCGCACTGAACGAAGTCGATGCGTTGATCGTCGATGAAGCTGACCGTATGTTGGATCTGGGCTTCTCTGAAGACCTAGAAGCCATCGGTGACTTGGCTGCAAACCGTAAACAAACACTGATGTTCTCTGCAACATTCGCAGATCGCATCATCCATCTTGCAAAACGCATGATGAAAGCTGACCCAACACGCATCGCGATTGAAACAGGTCACTCAACCAATCTAGACGTCACCCAAACACTGCATTGGACTGATGGTTTTGAACACAAGAAAAAATTGCTGTCCCATTGGTTGAATGATGAAACCATGGATCAAGCCGTTGTGTTTGCAAGCACTCAAGAAGATACCGACATGTTGGCTGAAGAGCTGGCAATGGCGGGTCATCAAGTGGTTGCACTGCATGGTGCGATGCCACAAGCCGTACGTATGCGCCGTATCCGCAGCCTACGTGAAGGTAAAGTTCGCGTTCTGGTTGCAACCGATGTTGCGGCACGTGGTCTTGACGTTCCTGCGATCAGCCATGTAATCAACTTTGGCTTGCCAATGAAAAACGAAGACTACGTACACCGTATTGGCCGTACTGGACGTGCAGGTCGTAGTGGTCAAGCGATCACCTTGGCGACTCATCGTGAACGCAGCAAGATTCGTGCGCTTGAAGACTACTTACAAGCCAAAATCAACGTAACCGAAATCGCTGGCCTTGAGCCAAGCCCACCACCTGCAGGCAGCGATCGTCGCGGCCGTGACGGTGGTCGCGGTGGTTTTGGTGGCGGCCGCAACAGCGGTGGTTATGGCCGTGATGGCGGTGGTCGCAGTAGCGGTTATAGCCGTGATGGCGGCAGCCGTGATTCTGGTGGCTATCGCGGTAACCGTGATGGCGCAGCAGCACCGCGCGACTTCGGTAACAGCGAAGGTGGTCGTGGCTTTAGCCGTGACTCTGCGCCACGTGATTCAGCACCACGTGATTTCAATTCTCCACGTCCAGAACGTGATGGCCAACGCTTCAACAGCGACCGTCCACGTGGTAATGATGAAAACCGTGGCAATCGTTTTGACTCACGTCCAGCCGGTGATCGTCCACGTCCAGCGGGTGACCGCCCGTATCCATCACGTGATGGCGGTGCTCCGCGTAGCGCAGGTTTCAGCCGTGATGGTGGCGATCGTGCACCGCGTGGCGACTTCAACCGTGATTCAGGCGCAGGTCGTGGCTTTAGCCGTGATGGCGCTGCACCACGTCCGTTCAGCAGCCCGCGTGCGGGTGGCAACGAACGTAGCTTCAACTCAGAAGTAGGTGGTCGTAACGAAGGTCGTGTCGTTGGAGAACGTAACTTCAACCGTGAAGGCGCAGCCAACACTGCACCAGCGCGTCCACGTCGCGAATTCCAAGCTGGCAGCCGTGATGACCGTTTTGAACGTCAAGAACGCCGCTTTGGTGGAGACTCTGCTCCGCGCACTGACTTCCGCAAAAAACGCGAAGACTAATTTTATCTAAAAGATGAAATCAATGATCCCTCTGCATGTTGAAGCATGCAGGGGGATTTTTTATGGCTTAGTATCGGATAACGTAGATTGTTTTAATACTTAAAAAAGATACGGCAAGCTAACCTTCGCCCAAACCGTTTGTCCTTCAGGGCGATTACGTGCATCAAATTCTTTCTCCCAGCGCAATTCTGCCGACGCGTATTTTAAGAAAGTGAGATGCACGGCTGGGCCAATGGCAAAGGCTTGACCTCGATTTCCATTCGATACTGGCATACCCATCACGTCTGTGACGGCTTCACCATACTGCTTATCATCGGTCGTCTGCTTGAAGTAGTAGCCATTGACACCGAGGTGCAGGTTATCTGCCACTTTGTACGTCAGCGAATAATCAAAGTGAAAGATTTGCCCTGAGCGGTAATCGGTGTCTTTGTTTTTTTGATTAAAGCTGTACGAGAGTTTGGTAGAGACCTCGACGTTGTCATTGGGCTGCCAAGTAATTGGAAATACTGGCTTATAGGTATAGAAGTTATTGCTGGTATTGGCCAGACGCGTGGCATCATATTTTCCGGTTGGAACCGTGACTTCAAGTCCAGTACCCACAGTCAGATTTTTGCCAAAGCCCCACAAAATGATAGGCGCAAATTGAATATCACCAAGCCCATCACGACTGTCCTTATTCACTCCCCCGACAAAATCTGGAAATGAAACCGTTACTTTGGTGAATGGGACGGCAAGATACCCAGCGAGTCGACCGCCGCCGGGCAGCGTAATACCACTGAGATAATCAACACGAGGAATGATGCTGTTTGAATTGACCTTAAAGTCTGGGATATCTCCGCCTAGGATCGCCGAATTAAACTTCGTGGCGGAATAATGGTTGTAATACAGATCAAACACGAAAAGATTATCCGGTAAGCTGGCAAGATCCAGAGGGGCAACAAACATACCATCACTACCCGCGCCGACATTGTCAACCCCTGTTTCTGTGGCCAATGCCGAATGGCTAAAACACACAGCGACTGCCCCTGCTAAAGCGAGCTTGATAAACGAGATTCGATTTTCCATTTTCGATGACACCTCATGCATGATTGACTCAGCGCTCCATATCGATGGAACCCATTGGACAGAACTTTTCCTACCCCGCTCTTTTTTGCCTCCACTCCAACATTCAATAATTGATATAGAATTAATTTAAATTTTACTTAGACCATGTATTAATACTTCGTTACAGTCGCTGACTGGACGCTCCCACGATTACGCCGCCAGACCAGCAATAACGCCACCACCATCACTCCCGCAAACCCAATACTGACCAATGGAACACTTGCTGCGTTGTCATTTGTGACACTGAACGAAGCAATCAATGGCCCAAAGGCACAACCCAGCAACTGTGACGCTGGTACAAGCATGGCAACGCGCCCTGCTGGATCAGCAGCCATGGCTAGCCGAATTTGGAACGGCATAAAAAATTGCCAGACAAAGCCAAATCCTAAACACAACATGGCAAAAATCAGTGTATTGCCCGTAGGTAATACATAAATCACCAGCGCGATTGCGCCAATGAGAACAGCACCCACGCTCATCGTGATTAGCAATGGCAATTTTCTAACCAGCAGAATGGCAACGGCGCTGCCTATGATTTGTAAAAGTAGCACCCAAGCGATCAGCGTTTGCACACCGATAGCACCGAAACCCACGGCACGTCCCAGTGGATCCATATAAGCCCATAGCGCCCCTATCGCACTCAGAAATGCAAAGGGAACCGCCAATACAAACACTGTCATACCGGATGCAACTGGAGGTGTCGTTTCATCTACGAGCGTAGTGAGCTGTGTCGGAATAAACGGTAATAACAAAAGAGAGAGCAGCGCCAATATGGCAAGTGCAACAAAACCTGATTGCCAGCCACCCGAGGGCATGACATAGCGAGCCAAGAACAGTGTCACCAGCGCCTGCAAGAAGGTTTGCACCATCAGAAATAGCCCTGCCATCTGATCGGGATGTGCGGTACGGACAATCATACTGGTGGTTAACCACAGCATCGCACCTTCGATCAGTCCCGCGAACATACGCAGGATCGTAAAGGCAGTATCACCGCTGCCCCTCACCATGATCACATTGATGACGGCTAACAAGATAATCGTTACACACGCTATCCAGCGTAAACGATGTATAGAGAAGAATTTTTCCGCAAGAATGACACCGATACCAATCGCGAAAATCTCACCCATGGCGACAATCCCGACTCCCTCCATAGTGATTTGATGTTCTGCAACCAACTCACCCAGTAGTACAGGCTGCAAACCCAGTATCAGTAGCGCCAGAGAGCCCAGCATCAGTGCTGCGGCTTTCTCAAAGCGGCTGAACTGGAAAGGGGGTTTCGTCGTCATGCACATCATCCTGATGCTTAAGAAAGTGATAGATTGATCTTTAACCTTTGCATACCATCACGACTGATCTCATTTGCCGCGACGGATCATGCTCTTTGTATAAAAATGCACGCAAGTCCTTGCACAATCTCGGGTTGTAATCTTGAAAACCCGCCATAGAATGGGATAAGTCGGAGCGACGACAAATACCTATATTGTTCTGTTGTTGCTCATTCACCACTTGCACACAAATATAGTCATCACTATAATATAGTGATGACTATATTATAGCCAATGCAATTACGCAAGCCTCATTGGAAATATTTTTTATGGCCACTTCTCGCCCAAAAAAAACGGAATTGCTGGAACTGGAACCCAAGATGCAGCCCGCCCAAACGCGTGCGACTCAGACCTATGAACGGATTCTAGAAGCAGCAGCAGAAACACTGGCTGAGGTGGGCTTTGAACGGTTATCGACCAATCTGGTCTGCCAGCGGGCAGAACTCACGCCGCCAGCGCTTTATCGCTATTTCCCGAATAAATATGCGCTGTTGCATGAACTGTCACGTCGACTCATGGAGCGGCAAAATGCAATCATCCCGAAGTGGCTGACGCCAGAAGTGTTTACTGGTGGGCTCAAATCTTTAGAAGCCGCCCTACTCGGATTGCAGCTCGAAACTTATGAAATTACCCGTGAGACGACGGGAGGCATGTGGATTATTCGTGCCATGCGTGCCGTACCGATGCTGCAAGAAGTGCGTTTAGCTTCAGATCTGGAAGTATCAACCTATAATGTTGAACTCTTGCGTGAAGCATTGCCGCATATTGCCCCCGCCCAATTACTATTGATCAGCAGAGTTGCGATCGAGATGGCCTACTCCCCGATGGAAATGCTGTTCGATGATCCAGCACTGGAGCCCAAAGCTGTTATGTCAATCGTGGCCTCTGCTTTGGCGGCCTATTTCATCCGACTTGGTGCGGCTGAGTAATGTTGCTGTTTTAAATCAACGTCATGACTTAGATAAAAGTATGCCATGGCGTAAAACCTATACCATCATAAAGCCACACTTGCTCGAATTGACTGATGATGGATTCACTCTGCGTGGGTTGTAGAAAAACAAAATCGTCGACTTGAATTTGCGCAGATTTCGGGACATTCACCAAATCCTGATTACTGCTGCGTCCAAACAAGCGATTGGCATGTGCGCCTTGAGGATAAACATAGTCGGCCATCCACTTCCCTCCATAGATAAACAAAGCATCTTGAAAGGAAGGTAAACGGTCCAGTAAAGTCAGCCCGGGAATTTGCGTGGATGGCAGCTTCTTCAATACTGGCGCGGCAATCCACAGCGCAGACTGGAAACCATCGAGGCTTGGGATATCAAAGTCTTTAGGCTTGAGCAACATCGAGCCAAAGGACAGATCGTTACACACACTGTGTTCTGTATGCAGACTAAAGGTTGGGCTACCCGAGCCATTGAAACAAAGATTCTGATGGTAAAGCTTGGGAAAATCTTGCTGTATCGCATCAATATAATGCTGATAGTGCTGCTGTGACTCCGCATAGCCCTGTGCAATGGATTGAATAAAAGACGGAATCTTGGAAACATGGGCGTCATACCCCATCAAACCCGACAAGGCTAGATGCTCAGGATGTGCTTGAATCAAGGCCAAAAGCGCTTTAAATGGTGCAATATCTTTAATACCACCCCGATGCAGTCCGACATCAATCTCGATATTGATCTCAAGCTTTAGATTTTGTGCTTGAGCCAACGCCAGATATTGCTGCAATCGTTCCATAGTATCGACAAGCCACTGAATGCGTACGGTATCTAAAGCTTGATGCTGAGCATAGAATGCTTGTACGGCTTTGATGGGCATCGGTTTGCCAAGCAGGATATCGGATTCTGGGAATAGATGAATGACTTTGCGAATATGGGGCAGATGAAAAATCATAAACCGCTGACAGTCTAATGCCTGCGAAATGTATTGTAATAACTCCATTGCACACAGTGATTTAACAACAATTCTGGATTGCAACATCGCTGGCAACATACGCTGGACTCGAGCCAGATTGGCATCAAGACGCGCTTGATCGATGATCAGCGTCGGCAGTGCAAAATTGGCTCGCTTTAACGCGGCATTCAAGCACTTAAAATAGTCAGACATAATACTCGACATCCCTTTTCAGTATTGATCAGCCAACTACACTATAAGTCAGCCACGCTCCATCCATTACTCAATAAACAACTGACTCAAAT
Organism: Aquirhabdus parva; assembly: GCF_003351745.1. Lineage (NCBI taxonomy): Bacteria > Pseudomonadati > Pseudomonadota > Gammaproteobacteria > Moraxellales > Moraxellaceae > Aquirhabdus > Aquirhabdus parva. Next base: position 2,781,863 of record NZ_CP031222.1, read on the forward strand.
GAGGATTCAACCACTTCCGGGTCGGATCAAGCGTCTCTCTGATCGCCATAAAATCATCCCAGCGCGGGTATAGTGGTTTGAGTTCGCGGCAACCTAAGGTATGTAGTTTGCCCCAATGCGGACGTCCTTGATATTTCCAAAAGATGGGCTCAATCAGCTTAAAAATTTCTCGGCAATCCTGCTTGTGATATTGATGGATCGATATCGATGCTGAATCTTGCTGATAAAAAGGACTCAGCCAAATGTCATCACCTTTGACATAGCGATATTCGATCGGGAAAAATACTGGCGCTTTGTGCTTCTTGAGCATTGAGACGACTTCGGTTAAACATGCCAGACCCTGTGCCGCCGGAATTTGATATTCCATTTCATTGAAGCGCGTTTCTCTGACAGCTGGGAATATATTTGATGACCAGTCCACACGTGTGGTGGGTTTGATAAACACACCCAGCATTTTCTGGATACTGTGTCCAAGACTTGGTAACGTCCGTGTCAGTTCGCAGCATGCGGTTAATAATGTATCTTCAGAGGGCCACGCCTTAGGCAGCGTTTGAATCTCATCAGTGGTGGGATCTAGAGTTTTCAACATGGCGGCAGAGCCATGGGCGAAGACAAAACATTCAATATGGCGATGCTCAGTTTTCCATTGATCCATATTGTCTAAAATGTCTTGTAGAGGCATCAGCTTGACTTGTTCTTTTAAACGATAACTAGGCACGTTCTGCATGGTGATCTGACTAAGCACCCCAAAACAACCCAGTGCAACACGCCCGGCTGTGAAAATCTCACTGTTCTGTGTTCGGTCACACTCCAGTAACTCCCCATCGGCAGACACCAATTGAAATCCTTCCACCAACCCTGACAAACAGGTCAGGGTTTGACCTGTACCATGTGTGCCTGTTGCAACCGCTCCTGCAAGGCTTTGCTCATCAATATCCCCTTGGTTGGCAAGCCCTTGATTAATTCCCGCCAACAACGGTCCCAGATTTTTGAGCCGTGTTCCCGCATGAATCGTACTTTGCATGAGATTTTGGTCATGACGCACTAGACCTGATAATCCATCCAGAGAAATCAGCGTATCGTCAGTAGACACTAAAGGTGTGAATGAATGCCCTGCCCCAACGACACGACATTTGCTTGATTGGCGAATAACTTGGCTAAGTGCTGCTAAATCATGCGGCATCGCATAGTGCTGGGGATTGGATTGTTGTAAGCCTGACCAATTCTTCCAGTGATTAGCGGTGTTTGCTAGCGTGTGAGTACGGTTTGTCATGGCGCGGGCAATTCCATTTTGGGCATCAAATGTGTTCTTTTGCTTATAAATCATGACAGAGTAGCGCAACTTCGTATGAAGACAAGGCCTCCTCGTTGTCACAACAACAGGGAATGCCTCTGCTCTAAGTTAGCTCTCTATACAACTTACAACAAAACGATAGTCATGACTATATTATAGTCGTGACCACTCTGCAAGCATTCTCGACAAAATCTTTCAGACAAGCTTTCTGACTACCAAGTTGCACTTTAGACATACACACTTGGGTTTAGAAAAGGATGGCCATCACTTATTCTTATCAATTTTCGTATGGTTTACATTCAGCAAAAGATAATCGAGTCATGTCAGAAAAAAATAATGACGTGGTGTTGATCGATAACCATAAATTAATGGATTAAAAATGAAGAGAATTACGGCTTAATCCGTCATACAATTTGTTTTTAAATTAAAAAAACTATGTTATTGTTTGTATCTAAACAATGCACGGAAAAGCAATGTCATGCCTTATATTTTTGTATTCCTCGTAGCAATTAATGCTGCGTATTTGGGCTACCAGTTATTACAAGAGAACCAACCGACGCTACTGCAACCCATAACTGCAGTGACTCATCAGGATTTTCCGGTGACATTAGAGTTGGTTTCGGAAAAACCTCTCTTTCCAGAGCGAAGTCACTCTTAATAAGATTGATGGCATGGGGAATTCAGCAACGATATTAGAAATATGAATATCAGTACGATAAATTATCGAACTATACCAAATGGCTTAAATAACCCACGACATGCATTTGAGAAATTACCAACAAAATATGAATCTTAGTCCACAATTCACACAAAGCTTGTACATACAGAACAAGCAACTCTCTCTCAAATGTAAGCAATTTTGTGCTACATTGCACAATACGCATTTTATAATTTTGGCTTCTGCTGCATGACGACACCTTCTGCACCATCACCGTCGATGACCAACTCTACTCTCCCCTCATCAGCAACCAACTTGGTTGAAGCCCGAGCGCTTTCTTTCAGTTGGGGCGAGCGTGTGATCTATGATCGTCTGAATTTAGTGATTCGTCGCGGTCAAGTCACTGGCATCATGGGGCCATCAGGAACCGGTAAAACTACTCTGCTTAAGCTTATTGGCGGACAACTGATCGCTGATTCAGGACAACTGCTACTGAATGGTCGCAGTGTTGCCGAGATGAACCGTACCGAACTGTTTGCCGCACGTGCTCGCATGGGCATGCTGTTTCAAAGTGGCGCATTGTTTACCGACATGAGTGTCTTTGAAAACGTTGCATTTCCACTGCGAGCCCATACAAATCTCTCTGAAAATCTGATCCGAGAATTAGTCGGATTAAAGTTAGAAGCTGTGGGTTTACGCGGCACTGAAGATTTGATGCCTGCGGAGCTCTCCGGCGGGATGAATCGCCGTGTGGCGCTGGCACGCGCCATTGCGCTCGATCCCGAATTGATCATGTATGACGAACCGTTTGCGGGGCAAGACCCGATTGTGATGGGTGTTTTAGTACGCTTGATTCGTTCACTGCGTGATGCGTTGGGTCTGACCACTGTGATTGTTTCCCACGATGTAACTGAGACCCTGTCTATTTCTGACTATGTCTATGTAGTTGCCGATGGCAAAGTCATGGGCGAAGGCACACCAGAACAACTTCGCCAATCCGACTCACCGTTCGTACAGCAATTCTTAAAAGGTGAAGCAGACGGTCCGGTTAAATTCCAGTACAGCCAGCTCCCCTATTTAGGCAATACCAGCAACAACATCCAGCAAGATGCTGTATCTGTTAATAAAGGCAAGGACAACGCATGAAGGTTTGGATTATGTTGTCATTATCGTCGACGAGAGAGCATCAGCAATGAAATGGATACAGTTACTGGGTCGTGATGTCATCGATCGCATTACTGGCATCGGCGCGGCTGGTGTATTGCTCGCACGTTCAGCATTTGGCATTCCAAAATGGTCGGGTATCGGCTTGTTTGGGCAACAAATGTACCGTGTCGGGGTGATGTCGCTCCTCATTATTTTAGTTTCAGGTTTATTTATTGGTTTAGTCCTAGGTTTACAAGGCTTTACGATTCTTTCTAAATACGGAAGCTCACAAGCACTTGGAACCATGGTTGCACTGACCTTAGTCCGTGAACTGGGCCCCGTGATCACTGCATTGTTGTTTGCGGGTCGTGCAGGTTCGGCACTCACCGCAGAAATTGGTTTGATGAAAGCCACGGAACAGCTCGCCAGCATGGAAATGATTGGCGTTGATCCGCTCAAGCGCATTGTGGCACCGCGCCTCTGGGCTGGGCTGATCAGCATGCCGATGCTGGCTATTGTGTTTTCTGCTGTCGGTATCTTGGGCGGTAAACTGGTCGGTGTGGACTGGTTAGGTGTAGACGAAGGGTCGTTCTGGAACAGCATGCAAGTCAATGTTAATTTTACCAATGACGTCATTAATGGCGTCATTAAAAGTGTGGTCTTTGGTGTCGTATGTACGTGGATAGCCGTCTATCAAGGCTATGCTGCCACACCGACATCGGAAGGTATTTCTACAGCAACGACAAACACCGTTGTGTATTCATCATTGTGTGTTTTAGGTCTTGATTTTATTCTGACTGCGGTCATGTTCGGAGGGTTGTCATGAGAACTCGTGGTGCAGAGTTTGGGGTCGGGATTTTTATTATTTTAACGATCGCCGCGATATTTTTTCTGGCGCTACGCGTCAGTGGTTTACTGAGTGAAATCGATAAAGGTGGCTATACAGTAACAGCACACTTTCAGAACATAGGTGGGCTTACCCCGCGTGCTAAAGTAACATTAAGTGGTGTGGTGATCGGACGTGTGACCAATATCGCTCTAGATCCAAAACGATTAGATGCGGTGGTCACCATGCAGATCAATAACAGCATGAAAGAAATCAGCACCGATTCCACCGCCAGTATTCTGACTGAAGGTTTGATTGGTGGACAATATATCGGAATTTCAGTGGGTGCCGATGACACGATGCTCAAAGAGGGTAGTGAAATCGAACAAACTCAAAGTGCACTGGTTCTGGAGGACTTAATCAGTAAGTTCTTATTCAGTAAAGCAACCGAGCCGACACCTGGTGCAACAGGCGCTGCTTCAGCACCTGCTGCGACTGCTAAAGCTGCCACGAGCGATGCATTCTAAGATTGAGGTTATGGCTTGACGTGCTCATGACGTGAGCCATGTCCTAACTTCCTAAAGGGTCAATCTGCAATTTTATTCGTAATATGTTTGGAGTTTTTTGAATGAAACGTATACTTTTTCCAGCGGTGACTGCACTGACACTGTCCAGCTTGTTCTCAATATCGACTGCATTTGCAGCCGTTGAACCTGCGCCCGTATTTGTCAAAAGAATTTCCGATGCGCTGATCACACGGCTCGTTAATGAACGCGGTTCGTATAAGAAGAACCCAGCGGTTCTCAACGACATCGTACAGCAAAATATTGAGCCCTATATCGATTTTGATGGTTTCTCACGTGGTGTCATGGGCCCATTTTATCGCCAAGCAACGCCACAACAACGTACTGCTTTTGCGCAAACCTTTAAACAAAGTCTGATCCGTACCTATTCTAAAGGTTTGGCGTCTTACGACAACGAAAGCTACACCATCCGCCCATTCGTTGAAGGCAAAGACCCGAGCAAAGCAGTTGTGAATATGGACTTTAAAACCGATACTGGCACCATCGTTCCTGTTGCTTATCAGTTGATCCAAAGCGGAGACTCATGGAAACTGCGTAACTTACAGTTGAATGGTATTGATATTGGCTTGACCTTCCGCAATCAATTTGCGACTGCAGTACAGACCAATAAAAATAACTTGGATCTGGCGATCAAGAACTTTATCCCTTCCGCCAATGCGTCTGGACAGTGAGTTTAGACCTTGAGTAATACTCAAATCGCACCAGAATCGGTTGATCGTACCCCTGCAAGCGTCACGTTTGCAGGGGATACACTGATCATTGATGGTTCAGTCCACTTCGGCAATGCCAATAGCATCTATGAACAAGGCGTCAGCGCTTTAAAAGGTTTAAAAACCGAGATGATTACTTTTGATTTGGCAGGGCTCAGTCAGAGTCATACGGTACTACTGGCCGTGATTGTGCAGTGGATCCGCCGCTTAAATGCGGGACAGCGTCTACATTTGGTCAATGTCCCTGCAAAAATGCAATCGATCATTCAAACCTCCCGCTTACAGGAAATTCTCTAAGCGGGTGTTTCGCTCAAATATTTATAAAAAGTCACTCCCACCCCTCTTGCAATTTGATCACTATAGTTGTTTCTTGACTAATCACGTTTATTGATCTGCGTCCATAATCTGAATGTATGAAACAACTCAAAACCAAATGAGAACGGTTTTCTGATGGCACTTGATGCAACTCGATGCCATTGACCTGTTTTCCTTTTAAGATCATTAGGTATCTGTCGCAATAAACAAAGCATCATGTACGTAAATCGCAATATAAACTTAATCTGTTCTTTTACTTTAAATGGTAAACACCGCCCAATTCGATGTAGTCCATGCACAATATATAAGTCTTTATTCATACTGAGATAACCATTTAATAGACGCTTTTGTAGATTCGCCGTGGACTGGAATGACAATCCTTTCGATTCATAATCAAGCGTTTGAGTTTTTCTAGCATGCAATAACGATTTTAAGTTTGCCGTCAAAGAAAAATGACTGCGCGACCACTGTTTGAGTGCGTGCTGATGATGGGGTATGCAGGGAATCTCACACAATTCATGCACGATCTGCTGTGCCGTGCGTTGTCTGGATTGGCGCCCACTAAAATTATAGTACAAGGCCTGCGCCACATTGTTCATGGATAACCAACCCGGTCCGCCGAAATGATCATAACAGTACACCGGAAGTCCAAGAACCAAGGCATATTGAACCGTCTTACCTATACTCACGATCGCATCATACTTCGCCAGTAATGCTGGTGTGACTGGCTTCATATGGTCAGGTAATCCTATATGATCGACCACAATATCATGATGCTTTTGTAAGATCTGCATGGCTTCCGCAAGCTCAGGGCATAAATGGTTGGTGACGATGGCAATATTTTTTTTCGTCGACACGAGTCTGACCGGTGCTTCAAAGTTTAAGAACTCATCGGGTGCGGCATTCGGAAAGACCTGACTCATACGCACATACTCGGGCACATTTTCCGCTAGCCAATCCTGATTCTCTTGCGAGTTCACCAATAACTGATGACCCGGCAACAAACTCATCGGCGGACACTCTAAGGACTCGGTAGGACCTAGAGAGGTATAAAAGGCTTGTGCGGCATGAATCTGTTTGTCTTGAAAAACGTAAGCATAGGTCGGCCAATGCTGAATCCACACCAAATCATAGGTCGATGACTCTGGTAGATCCATCAGCAGTTTGATATCGATATCCAGACTCCGCGCCAAGGCCTGTAGCTTACCTCCAAATTTGAATGCATAGAGATCTACGCTAAAGCCCATGTGTGAAAAAGCCTGATACAACTCCAATGCATAGAGTTCGGAGCCCGCCAGATCAAAGAGCCTAGAGGTGGCTATCAGCGCTCTTTTCGGCTTAAATCCGATGCCCTTGAGATCAAATGCATCTGCCACACAAACGATGTTATAGCTAGGCTTATTGGGAAATTTAAACGGCGCTGGATATGACCACTGGTGTAGTGCAATCCGTGCTGATTCAATAAATGCTCGATTGCTTGCACTGCTGGTATTGCTCAGCTTGGAGACAAAATTTGAGCGCACAAAATTCATATGGTGCATGGCGATTTGATCAGTATCAAAACGCTTAAACCGCCCAGTTGCATGGATTAATCGACGTGTCGGATCGACATGCTCTACAGGAAAACGAGATTGCCTCTCAAAGATCAGCCCCTCATCAATCTTGGCAATAAAGCAGACATTAGTCGTGTCCGGCGTTGCAGAGCGATAGATCGGCTGATGGAGATAAAAATAAGAAGACACACAGCTATAGCAGATTTCCTCATCTTCAATCTGCTGCTTGGCTGCCAGAAACTGATCAGGCATATAGAACTCATCCGCATCCATCAGCAGGAAGTGACTGGCCTGCTTGGCAATCGCCACATCCAAACCGATACGACGCTTACGGAATTCATTTTCAGCAGCACGTAGAGTCAGATCAGGCTCATAGCAAACCAAATCATCAACCAGTCCCGTCTGCTGCAGACGGTTAAGTACTGCCATTGCATTTGCTGAGATCCCCTGCCCCCAATTCGATTGGCACTGGTAAACAATCGATAAATGCTCAACCAAAGGACGCATATGAAGCACTGCATGCCAGAGCAGCTCCTCACCGTTGAAGAAATTAATGCTGGCGGAGAGTCTCATGATTCTGACTCCGCCAAGGCATGCTGCAGATACTGGGCGATGATGGTTTGCGGATCGCCATCCGCCACCAAGCGACCATGATCCAGCCAAATCACTCGTGTGGACAGCTCAGCGAGCAGTGCCATATCATGCGAAACAAAAACCATGATACTGGCACTATCGATAAACGACTGCATGCGGATGCGGGCTTTACGGATGAAGTCGTCATCAGCGCCAGCAAACAACTCATCCAAAATCAATATATCTGGCCTGATCGCGGTGGCTATGGCAAAGGCCAAACGCATATACATGCCCGTAGAATAATATTTCACAGGCGTATCGATAAAAGGCTCAAGTTCCGCAAAATCGATGATGTCCTGCTCGACACTTTTAAGAGTCTTGATACTGCAACCCAGTATGGCGCCATTCAGATAAATATTCTGGCGGCCGCTCAGTTCGGGGCTAAAGCCAGCGCCAATTTCAAGCAGCGGCGCGACTTTACCTTGAACATCAATGCGACCTGTGGTGGGCTCATAGATGCGGCAAAGGGTTTTCAAAAGCGTGCTCTTGCCTGCGCCGTTATGCCCAACGATCCCGACTCGCTCACCATGACCGATCTTGACACTCAAATGATCCAAGGCATGAAACTCGGTAAGCTTTTGATAGCTATTCTTTTTGAATAGACTTGAGAACACCTCTTTCATTGAGGTGCTCTTTTGCCGAAAGAGCTGGAAATTAAGCGATACATCCTGCACATGAATATGCGAAGGGATAGCTTTGGAAGAAGTGCTTGCTGAGGTCATGGCGCTACAACCTAAAAATGATTTTGCGATCGTTGGCTTTGAAGATCCAAATCCCCAAAAGCAATGAAGTCAGAGCAAGAACGCTACACATCCCCATGGAATGCCAGCTCGGCAATACGCCATTGGAAATCGGCTGCCTAAACACATCTAGAAAGTAATACATGGGATTGAGTTGAAAAAAGACACGATATTGCTCAGGAATCTGCGTAATCGGATAAATAATCGGCGTCATAAAATACAAGGCTTGCAGCAGCGCCGTGATGATGTTTTGCATATCCCGCACAAACACCGTGATAATCGACAGCATCAATCCCAGCCCAAAACTAAAGATGGCCAGTAGCAAGAACGACACGGGCAAAAACAGCAAACTCAGCGTCATCGGCGCACCAAGCGCCATAGCAATCAGAAACAAACACACCGTGCTGAGCAACGAGTCGATGAGTAGACCGATTGCAGTCGATGCCACAAACAACTGCTTAGGCAGATAAATTTTTTTGATAATGCTTTCTTTAGCAATCAGCACCCATGCACACTGACTTAGGGTGGTGGAAAATAAGGTCCAAGGAATCACCCCAGCAAACAAATACACGGCAAAATTCTTGACCGGCATATGCATGACCGTAGAAAAAACGATGGCCAACACCGCCATATTTAACAGCGGATTGATCAGCGTCCACAGAAAGCCTAATGCGGTTCGGTGGTAACGCAATGTCAGTTGCAAGCGCACCAATTGAACCAACACCACACGGTAATCATAAAGACCACCAAAGAACCATTTCATCAACTCGATTACTCATGAAGTCAGATTTAAAGACTTGTTTATTTATTCATATCAAAGATAAAATTTTCATAAACTTAGATGAATTAATAGGCAAGCTTAAACCGCATTCTTTGAGGAAATATGGGGCAAATATGAAGTAAAAAAGGAGATGTGGGCGTTTGTGTGAGTGCGATCTAGAAGATCATTTAAGAAAATGACTTGCCTATTTTACCTTCGACTAACCGCTTTGCTGCGATGAGTTTCAATGATGGGTAAAGAAAAAAAAGAGAATGCATCTGCATTCTCTTTTTTCAGGCGTTACAACCAACCACGTCTACGGAAATAGACCAGTGGCACGAGGAAGAATAATAGTACGATACCCATGGTAATGATAAAACCATAGTGACTATTGGGGCTGACAAAGGGCAAACCGTTGACGTTCATCCCAAAAACCCCCGTAACCAAAACGGGCGGCGCCAGCATACTAGAAATCACCGAGAAGCGTTTGATGATGTCACTTTGTTCAGTGTTAATAAACCCGGATGTGGTGTCGAGTAAGAAGCGGACCTTTTGAAATAAGAAGGCGTTGTGCTCAACCAGTGAGCGCACATCTTCATTGAGCTCGCGTACATCCACATCATACTCATGACTGCCTAAGGCACGTGGACGACTTAAGAAATTCAGCACGCGGCGCAAGTCGATCAGACAAAGTTGCGCTTTTCCAAGGACGTCATCCTGCTGCGCAAGACGGGTAACCATGTCATCCAGATCCAGATGATATTCACGGTGATGATTATTGAGGACTTCGGTGGTGCCTTGTTCCAGGTCTTTGTGCACATCTTCTAAGATGTCCGCCAATTCATCCAGCTTCGCTTCGAGCAGCCCCAAGAGAATCCATACTGGGTCTTTGTAGTTCAGGTCATAGTCGTTGCGATGTGCGCGGGCGCGAAAGGCTCTGAACGACAACAGCTTGTGACCACGCAGGGTAAATAAGCGATCCTTGTGCAGAATAAACGCAACGGTATGGGCTGAGGCGAGGATATTACTGGATAGCTCGCCCTCACCATCGGCAGTTGAATTTCTATTCTTACTGAGGAAATAGGTACTGATGTGCAACACGCCATCGTCATCGCGATAGTAGCGTGCAGATGCCGAAATATCTTCAAGCGATTTTAAGGTTGGAATATTCTGTTCATAGGCTTCAGTCACCCATTGCTGCTCTTCTTGCGAAGGCGCAATCAGGTCAACCCAGACCAGATCTGGTGCGAGATCAAATCCACCGCGTAACGTGACTTCTCGTAGACTGCCCTGCTCGGTGGCTTGAAAGGCTTCCAGCATAGCGTCTCCTCCCGCCATCTTGCGGAGTTGATGGGCTTGTTTTAAATGCTCGGCAAGCATCTCCCTATGAAGTTGTCTATTCTAATGATAGCGCCTGATAAAAGGCAGTATTTAACGTAAATTTTCACACTCTTTTCGCGCTTACCTGAAGAGAACTGCGTATTTTTTCGCCATGTTTTCTTATTTTGTTTGACGGCTGGCGATCACCATCGCTTCAACCTGCTGCACACCATGCTGTTTGAGAAATTGTGTGAGGCTAAGCAGCGTACTTCCCGTCGTCAATACGTCATCGATCAGGGCCACGCGTGCTGGCAATGGCTGACCACCTCTGCCCTCAAGGCCAAATACGTTGGCAACATTTTGCAGGCGTTCGCTGCGGCTAAGTCCCTTTTGCCGTAAGCCATCCAGACGCGTGATACCCGCCCATACCGGAATTTTCCACGTTTGTGCCAGCCGCTTGGCCAGTTCATGACTTTGATTAAAACCCCGCTCACGCAACCGCGTATCAGACAATGGAACCGCAAGCAGCGCATCCACATCCGGTCGTTGTAACTGGGTCAGCCCAAACTGCAATACTGCCATGAGATCCAGACGATCCTGATACTTATACAGATGAATCAACCGATCCATCGGCCATGCATAGTCAAAAGCAATCTGCACCGCCAAATCTTGCACCCAGCGCGTGTCTCTGCGCCAAGGTAAATCCCGATGACAACCGTCACAGATGGGCTGTTTAGACGCGGCAGAACTCACCTGACAGAGCAAGCAAGGCTGACATAGCTGAAAAGATCCCAGAGCAGAATGAGTCATGGCTAGACACGCGCATAGCGCGGTGCGGTCGGTAGCCAGCGGTTCATCAACGCGTCACAGGCCTCAGGTTGTGCTTTAAGCATCTGTGCGGCAACCTGTTGCGCCCGCGGCAATAGATAATCATCGCGCTGCAATTGTACCAAACGAAAACCTAATAGCCCTGTTTGGCGCGTACCCAAAATCTCGCCCGGCCCGCGCAGTTCTAAATCTTTCTCAGCTATCACGAAACCATCGGTACTATTGCGTAAGGTCGATAGACGCTCCACCCCCGTGTCAGAAAGGGGGGCTTTATACATCAGTACGCAAAAACTAGCCGTGGCGCCGCGACCCACTCGTCCGCGTAACTGATGCAATTGGGATAGACCTAAGCGCTCGGCATTCTCAATGATCATGAGTGAGGCATTGGGTACATCCACCCCCACCTCAATCACGGTCGTTGCAATCAGCAAGTGCAGTTCATTGGCTTTGAACTGTTGCATGACCGCCTGCTTTTCTTCGGACTTCATCCGGCCATGCACAAGTCCAATACGCAGATGCGGCAATCGGCTCGACAATTCGGCATAGGTATCTTCTGCCGCTTTCGCATCGAGAGTCTCAGACTCTTCAACCAAGGTACAGACCCAATACGCTTGCTTGCCTTGTGCACAGTTGGCGGATACTCGTGCAATGACTTCTTCACGACGTTCAAAGGGTACTGCCACGGTGGTAATTGATGTCCGCCCAGGTGGGAGCTTATCGATGATCGATGTATCCAAATCCCCATATACACTCATAGTCAGTGTACGAGGAATTGGGGTTGCGGTCATCACCAGTTGGTGCGGACTCATGCCCGCCATACCCTTCTCCCGCAGTGCCAGTCGCTGATCCACTCCAAAGCGATGCTGTTCATCGATGATAACCATCGCCAAATGGGCAAATTGCACACTGTCTTGAAATAGCGCATGGGTACCGATCACCAGCCCCGCTTCACCAGTACTGACCGATAACTCAGCTGCAGCCCGTGCCTTTCCCTTCTGCTTGCCCGCTAGCCATGCCACTTGAACCCCAAGCGGCTCAAACCAGTTTTTAAAATTGATGAAATGCTGTTCTGCCAAGATCTCAGTAGGTGCCATGAGCGCGACTTGCCATCCTGCCTCTAGTACGTGACACGCGGCGAGTGCCGCGACCAAGGTCTTTCCCGATCCCACATCGCCCTGCACCAAACGCAACATGGCATGCGCTTGCTGTAGATCACGCCCGATCTCCTGCCCAACCCGCTGCTGTGCCTGTGTCGGCTTAAACGGTAAACGAGCCAATAATTGCGGAGCGAGAGTCTGGCTCATCGGCACCACAGGTGCCTTTTTTAATTGCAAGTAATAACGCCGACTGAGCAAACTCGCCTGATGCGCGACCAACTCTTCAAAGATCAAACGAATCTGCGCAGGATGGCGATAAGATAACAGTGCGCTGACATCAGCATCACTGGCAGGCTGATGCACCTCGCGCAGCGCCTGACGCAAGCTATAGGGTTGCGGCAGTACTGTTGACGGTAGTAACTCTTGCAGATCGGTAGGAAATTTCTTGAGGACTTGATCGACCAGCATGCGTAACTTCGCCTGACTCAAACCTTCGGTGGTCGGGTAAATAGCGGTCAGACGTGAAGGTGGCAGCGCAGCCCCAGCACTCACCATCTGGATATCGGGATGCGACATTTCAAGGCCACGTCCCCCCATGCGCACCTCGCCAAAGGCGCGCAGTGTACGACCCGTTTGGAACTTATCTTTCATTCCGGGATACATTTGAAAGAAACGCAGGGTGATACGCCCGCTACCATCGCTCAGATGCACGAGCAGTGATGTCCGTCCACTATGACGTGAATTTGTAGAGGGATGCTCCGTTGACTGCACAACCGCTTCGATTAATGCGCTTTGCCCAGGACGAAGTTCAGGAATCGGAACGATACGGCTGCGGTCTTCATAACCTCGCGGCAAATGAAACAACAAATCGCTGGCCTTATAAATACTCAACTTTGCCAGCAACTGAGCAAGCTGCTCTCCTACACCAGTCAGCGTTCGTATCGAATCATTCATAAAAGAGGTCAACAACATACCAGAGAAAAAAGTTTATGCAGCGCTATGCCTATACTGTAAAACATTTATGTTCCATGTAGCCTCAATTAAATCATAAAAAAAGGAAGCTCATGGCTTCCTTTTTTAAACAAGCGGCAATTAAGACGCTGTTTTAGCCGCTTCAGTTGGAGCAGGAGCTGTTGCAGCAGCACTGCTTGCAGCAGCACTCGCATCCGCAGCAGCATCAGCTGCAGGCACAGCTGCAGTCGCAGCATCAGTCGCAGCTTGCGCAGCTTGTGCAGCACTATCTGCGGTGGCAGCAGCGGAATCTTGCGCTTTTTGTTCTTCATGTTTTTGACAACCCACAACAGCAAGTGTCGATGCAATTGCAGCAGCGATGGCGATGTTTTTCAATTGAATTGGCATAGCAGTGTCTCTCACAGATTTAAAAAGGGCAAACAAAACGATAGCACATCCTGTGACAATCACACACCATCCTTGTAATACAACGCCTCGCTATTTGATCAATCACACTCATGAATATGAATAGACATCCTGTTCAGGAGATGAACTCAAATCGCAGGCACAAAAAAAGGAAGCCGAAGCTTCCCTTTTTTCAACACTATACAAAGGATCGATTAAGATGCAGTTGTAGTAGTAGTTGTAGTAGTTTCAGAAGCTGGTGCAGTTGCAGTTGCTTCAGAAGCTGGTGCTACAGTAGAAGCTGGTGCAGAAGCTTCAGTTACAGCTGGAGCAGACGCTTCAGTTGTAGTTGTAGTTGTTGTTTCTTCAGCTTTCTTTTGGCAACCAACGATAGCTACAGAAGCAGCAATAGCAGCAGCGATTGCGATTTTTTTGAGTTGCATAGCATCACTCTCACAGATAAAAAAAGGGGGATTTAAAAACCAACTGTTAATCTGCACTTTTTTTGCTATTAATACCTACAATATCAAACCGTAGGCGCAAGAGCTCTCAGGACAGACTAAATGGTGATATGATCTTAGCATTGGTTTTTGTGAAAAACCACTGTTGTTTCATAAAATTTTTTTAAGTATCAATTCTTACAGAAACAAACAAAAATAATGCTTATTAAAATCAAAGCATTAAAATCAAATATCAAATAGCGATAAAAATGTACTATAAGCTAATATGCTCTTGTTTTTCCTCAGTAACAAAGATAATTCGGTCTGTTTTCTGCTGTTTCGCCTGTTCAAGGGAGTCATGCATTCGTCTCAGCAAGGGATCAATCGCGGCATGATCGAGTGAAATCTGACTCACGGCAAACGTTAATTGCAAGGCTTTTAAAGACTCCAAAATCTTGACCAGATCTTTGGCTAATACGCTGGCACCCGATACAGAGGTATCGCACAGCAAGATCACTAGATCCTGATCATCTAACTGTACGAAAACATCACTGCGGCGAATTCGTCCCAAAACCGATGCAGCAAAGGTCTGCATGGTTTGCACATGATGCACGCGGCCTTCGGCACGAATCATGATCAAGCTGACGGGAATCTTATTGCGCTGATGATAAGGCAGCAAGTAATGGAGGCTGGTGTGTAACGCTTTCAAACGAGGCAAACCACTAATTGGGTTCAAATCGGTTTCAATATCCGATTGCTCATGCCCGGTTTTCTCAAAACGCCAAGCACCAAGCAAAGCAAACAGCACCAATAACGCTTGCAGCGCATGGATCGGCATCGGCACACTGCTTGCCAAGACACCCGAAAAATGAGCGACAACTAAAGCACACACCCCTAAAATCAAACTCTGACTGAGGATAAAGCGTCCGTTTAAGCCTTGTAGCATCGCCAGCATCGCAGCAACAGCAACGCTAAAACCAACCAGAGCAACGCCAGGGAAAAGCGCTAATAAACACACCACAAGTATCGTATCGCAGATACTGGAGGCGACAAACACTTCACGCTTGTTGACCCAGATCATTTGACAGATAAACAGTGCTGCGCTCGCCAGACTATAAGCAAGACAAACCAGTGTAAAAGAGTTCATCAACCATTTTGTCAACGCAGCGATATGCCATTGCCCCAGCGGAATCAGCTCCCACTGCATGGTCCAGCCAAAGACGACCAGCGCCAGCAATCGAATCAGTAGACCCGAAAACTGCTGCTGAGCCAGGCGACGATAGATATTGGGAGAGATTAAAGCTGCAGGACGAGACAACATGAGTTAAGTCACAATGAAAAAAATAAAATGTCTGATGTTTAAGGTGATCATCTGTTCAAATGGCTTTAAAAGCAGAATCAGATCTAAAGTTACTTCCTTGAACAAGCCTTGATCTACAACATTTAACGATCTAAGCGCTGACCTACTATTGTGGTCAACGCACATGCATCAGTAATGAAAAAATGCTCTTAACGAACAGCATCACCCCAAGCAGGAACAACCGCTTGCATCAAAGGTTTCAACAATTTCAATGGGCAAGCAAAAACCTGACCATTATTTAGGAAGTCAGAACCTCCTTTAGCGTCCACCACAGTACCGCCAGCTTCACGAACCAATAGCTCACCTGCAGCGATGTCCCAGCTCTTCAAACCGAGTTCGAAGAAACCGTCATAACGACCCGCAGCCACATAGGCAAGGTCTAATGCGGCAGAACCACAACGACGTATTTGTGCACCTGCTTCGGTCACTGCAAGCAGTGATGCAAAATGCTCTTTTGCAAAACTTTTCACCACACCACCCCGTTCTGCACGATACGGGTGACCGACAGCAAGATTGGCATGTTCAAGGCTGACTTGTTCAGAAACACGCAGGCGTCGCTGATTCAACAATGCACCACGTCCACGGCTCGCACTGAACATCTCATCACGCACCGGATCATAGATGACACCATGTTCGGTCACGCCTTTATACTGCACAGCGATTGAGATGCAAAAATGCGGCAAACCGTTCACAAAGTTTGTCGTACCATCTAAAGGATCAATGATCCAGCACCATTCAGGCTCTGAACCTTCTTGAAAGCCCTCTTCTTCACCTAAAAAACTATGCGTTGGATAGCTTTTACGCAAAGTGCTGATGAGTAAACTCTCTGCATAACGATCGACACGCGTCACTAAGGTCGTCATACCTGCAGAGCCTTTGCTCTCCACTTGAAGATCAATTTTATGGCGGTTTTGATGCGCCTTAAGAATTTCGCTGCCGACCAATTGCGCTGCGCGCGTCGCCATCACCACCATTGGTTCCATGTACCGTCACTCTTTAATAAGGCTTGTCTATAATAAGTCGGGTATTCTAACGTATCTTCTACACCTAGGGCTAGAAAAGCGCTAAAAAAGCATGCTCTCCAATAAAAAAAAGGCGGTTTTCCTACACCTCGCCATATCCGAGATGTATTCAATACATTTAAAGGCGATCATCTCCTCCTGATGAGCAATCAAAAATCAAAATCCGCTTCAACATTCATGAGCACGACAACAACTTTAACTAGACAGTCCACATTTGACCTTTTAGTTAAAAAATGAATATCGTTGTCATTTTTTACTGAAAGTAAAAACGGTCAAGCATGCTAAATTTTGCGTTTACAAATTTAGACATGGTTTATGTAATGCCTCAACAATTCACACCATCTCGCTACACATTTCCCCTGTCAGCGCTAGCACTCGCACTGGCTTCACTGTCTACACAGGGTTATGCCGCAGACAGCAGTACGACTGCAGACGCTCCCCAACAAGTCACGGTCACTGGATCGCGGATTTCGCGTGCGCAAAAAGAAGGGGCAACCAGTGTCACGGTCATCACCAGTGCTGAACTGGAAAAGAAAGGCTACAGCAATGCATTTGATGCCTTAAATGGTCTGACCCAAAATACTGGCTTCACCCAAGGCGCCGACTTCGGCAACACCTTTACCCCTGCGGCAAATGCCATCAGCCTGCGCGGTCTGGGGCCAAACCACACCCTGACCTTGATCGATGGACACCGCGTTGCCGACTACCCAGTGCCTTATGATGGTTCTGAAAACTTCGTCAATCTGGCCAACATTCCCACAGCCATGGTGGATCGCATTGAGATATTAAATGGCGGTGCTTCCGCAATTTACGGATCAGATGCTATTGCTGGGGTGGTCAACATCATCCTTAAGAAGAAATTTGACGGGGTTGAAGTCAATGTCAAAGGTGGTGGCACCAGTCATGGTGGCGAAAATCTACGTTTCCAACTCAGCGGTGGCAAGACATGGGATGATCTCAATCTGGTCTATGGTCTTGAAGTGAGTGGACGCAATCCCATTTGGGCACGTCAACGCGATTTCATGTCGGACCGTACTCGCCTCGGTGAAGCACCGACTGTGGTGTTGGGGCGTAAAGACGCAGAGTCAGGCAAATATCTCAATTTGGGCGGTTGTAATTCTGCAGCAGGATTATTTGGCGGTAGTGTCAGCAGCATTGGCAACCGCTGTGTGAGTGGTAAGGCCAGCCCAGACTTCTGGACCGTACAAACGCTCAATCAAAGTGAAAACGGTTACTTTAGTCTGGACTACACCTTGAATGAACATACTCAACTCTTTGGTAATCTCTTGTTCGGTTTCAACCACACGGAAAACAACACCCGTGGACCCAGTTGGACCTCGGCGGCAAATTCAACGGGCTACTTCCTGAACCAAGCCACGGGCGGATATGAGTCGTGGACCAAACGCTTTGCCCCTGAAGAAGTGGGCGGTGTCGATCACACCAATAAAGAATGGGATGATACCTCGGCGAATGTGAACTTTGGCGTGCGTGGTGATATCGGTGATTCGACTTGGAAATATGAAACCGCTTATAGTGGCTCGACCTACACCAGCAAAGCCAGCGTCTATGGTCGCCTACTCTCAGGTATCGATACTTACTTCCTCGGCCCGCAACTGGGCGTTGATCCCGATGGTGTGCCAATCTACAACCCCAACGTGAACCGCTTGAGTCAACCTTTGTCGCCCACTGAATTCCAAAGTATTTCAGGACGCTCGATTGAACGCGATAAATCATGGCTACACACCATCAGCGCATCAGCCAACGGCGAGTTATTTGATCTTCCTGCCGGTGCGGTGAAATTAGCAGGAGTAGCAGAGTACGGTCGCCAAGGCTTTTCCAACACCCCTGATGCGCTGATCAATCAAGGGGCTTTTTATAATGCTTCGAAAACCAGCAGTTATGGCGGAACCCGCACGCGTCAAGCTGTCGGTACTGAACTATTCATCCCTGTTTCATCACTCCTCAATGTAAACTTTTCAGGACGTTATGACCGCTACGCCCTCTCCGACAGCAGCATCGATAAATTCACCTACGGCAGCAGCTTTGAATTCCGTCCCATGAAGAGCCTGTTGTTTCGCGGTAACTATGCATCAAGCTTCCGCGCACCCGACATGAATTATCTATATCTCAAAGAACAGCATGGCTACTATTCAAATACAACCGATTACTGGCGCTGTAAACAAGCTGGACAACCCTTGAGTACCTGTGATTTCAACAACATGTCCCCAGGTGCTAACTATACTCTGACGGGCAATCAGGCTTTGAAACCTGAGGACGGCAAATCATTTGGTTTTGGCTTTGTCTGGTCACCGACCAAGAAATTTGACCTGTCCGTAGACTACTGGGATATCACCATCAACAATTTGGTCACCAATCTCGACGCGGATAAAATCCTGCGTAATGAAGCAGATTGCCGCAGCGGGATTCGCGACATCAACTCCAGCCTCTGTCAAGATGCCATCTCTCGTGTCGTGCGTAATCCTGATAATGCGGTTGTTGATGCGGGCGTGATCAATCACATCAATATCATTCCGATCAATGCCGCTAGAGAACATGTGGCAGGCGTCGATTTGGTCGGCAAACTGCGCTGGGACAGCGAGGACTTTGGCAACTTCTTATGGACCACTAACTATACCCAAGTGGTACGCCATACCTATCAGCAGTCAGGCGACGATCCAAAAGATAACTACTTGGCTGACCTCACCAATACTGACTGGCCGAATAAGCTCAATACCAGTCTGACCTGGAATCAGGATAAAGTCTCCTCAACGGTATTGCTGAGCCGCAATGGTAAAATTCCTAATGGTGAACAAACAGGCTACCTTAAACCGGGTGTAACCGTTAACTGGAGCGCAAGCTACAAAGTCACTCCGAAAGCCACAGTCTCTCTGATCGTGAACAATGTCTTCAACACCATCAAACGCGACGACACTGGCGGCTGGCCTTATTACCCGGTGGGCAATTACTCCCCGTTTGGTCGTCAAGGCTGGCTGGAGTTTAATTACCACTTCTAAGGTTCACGCATATGTAGACACCATAAAAAGCCCACGTAATACGTGGGCTTTTTGTTGGGAATTTAAAAAAAGACTTGCTAGACAGGTTCTGCATAGTCGACGTTAAGACCAAACAAGTTCACGACATCCAGCAATTGATCACTTTCTGGTTCCAGTGTCGATCGATTCACGAGATAGTCACCATCCCAATCGGCATAACGCGTAGCATTACTGGCCAGATTCAACGCATAGTCATCATTAAACGCGGTTTTCTCACGTTGATTCTGCTCCAGTTGGAAACCTTGCTGCCCCAAAAAGAACACCAAATCGGTCATCGCGTTCTCAAGCCGCCAACCATTTGCGGCATAGAGCGCCATTTGTGGCATCGCATTCAAATCACAGGTCAGCCAAGCCGTACTGCGGGTTTGTAGGCGAATCCGCTCAAAGCTCTCAAACACCTCATAGGTAAAGGAGAATGGATTTTCAAAACGTCCCACACCCACAATATCCCCTTGACCCGCAAACTCAAGCTCAGTTGGCAATACCTGCTCATCAAAATATGCATGGAGCAAGCTGCTCAATGCCTCAACATCTGGAATTTCAAAGGCCGGATAGTACAAGCTCTGTTGCTGATGCGCAGGTTGGTACTGCATCGGGTGGTTTTGCGGCTGATACCGGTACTGCACTTCACCCTCGACCATTGCACTAAAGGCATAAAACGTCACCTCAGACACATGCAACAAATCATAGTGTGCAAGCACTGCTGCCACCAATCCACAGCTTTCCATCAGGCTCCGGCGATAATGTGGAATATGGTGTTCAGGTTCTGACAACACATCAGAGAGATACTGTGAATGAGGGCGCCAGAAATCCCACTCATACACAATACCTTGATCAGTACTTGCCGTGGTCAATACCGCAGGAGTCTTGGCATGTAACGTATTACTCTGATGTCTACGGGCGAGCGGATAAGTGGTTAAAGAAGCCGCAAGCTCTGAAATAGTCAAATGCGTACTGGAATAAACAGGTGGAACGGGTAAAGGTATCTGCTCAGGCACAATTAGCGGCAAAGGATGCGCGGTTAGAGCGGATGTGTTGGGTAAAACTTGTAGTGCGTGTTGAGAGGTTTGAGGTTGGATGGTGTCGATTGGAAGGGAAACTTGTGCATCTAAATGAGGCGGGCTGTGACCCTCATTTGCGCTGTGATGCATTTGGATATCGTGACCACTGATTAGATCATCTATGAAATCAGTCTTTTGAGATGGTGCTCCTGTCGTGTCAGTTTTAGTGCCGAGGGGGGTCGAATCGTCTACTCTTGAATCAGTCATTTGACACGCTCCAATCGTTAAAACTCAACTACGAATGTATAAGATAATGAGTCAAAATTGAAGCTTTTTTTGTCGGCTTGCTGTGAATCTTGCAAATGAATTGTTTCAAAGATTTTACATCACGTATCGTGCAAAAAACTGATCAAACGACATCCGAAACCTTCAAGCTCGTTGTTGTTTGATCAGTGCTTCACATACGCTAGAAGTTAGGTCAGGTATGTTAATCGTCACCTATTAAAGAGCCGCAAGCTTACTTAAAAAAGCACTGACTGAACGGCTAATCCCTGCGGCATCCAAGCCTTCTTCTTTTAGCATCTCCCCATGTTCACCATGAGCAAGGAAACGATCGGACAGCCCTAAATTTAGGACAGGCTTAATGATCAGCATCTGATGCAATGCTTCATTGACCGCACTACCCGCACCAGCCATCACCGCATGCTCTTCAACCGTGACAAAAGCCTGATGGGTTTGCGCAAGTTGTTCAAGAAGCGCAGTATCCAGCGGTTTGATGAAGCGCATATTCACCACGGTGATGCCCAGACCGGTCTCGGCCAATTGTGCCGCTGCTTCAAGCGTCACCGTTGTCCGGCTACCAAAGGCTAGGAACGCAATTTGCTGAGGATGATCCACATTAAACGTTGCTAATACCTCAGCCTTGCCTATAGGGAGTGCGGTAAATGTCTCTTCAATTTTGCTGCCTACACCAGCTCCGCGCGGATAGCGCACTGCGGCTGGACCCGGATGCTGATAGGCGGTATGGAGCATTTGTCGGCATTCATTTTCATCTTTTGGCGCCATGATCACCAGATTCGGTAATGTGCGCATGAAAGCATAGTCAAATGTACCCGCATGCGTAGCACCATCTTCTCCGACCAAACCCGCACGATCGATACCAAAGGTAACGTCCAGATTCTGTAAACAGATATCATGAATCAACTGGTCATAGCCGCGCTGTAAGAAGGTGGAGTAAATGGCAACCACAGGTTTGATGCCTTCACACGCCATACCAGCCGCAAGTGTCAGGGCATGTTGCTCGGCAATCGCCACATCAAAGAATCGATCTGGGTAGCGCTTGGCAAACTCAACCATGCCTGAACCTTCACACATGGCAGGAGTGATCGCAAGAAGGCGCGAATCCAATGCCGCCTGATCGCAGAGAAACTGACCAAAAACATCAGAATATTTGACCGGCTTATGCGAAGCATATTTGGTGCTAACCGCACCGAGCTTATTGGCGCCCAGTTTGGCAATGGCATGGTAACCAATCTGGTCTTGCTCAGCAGGAGTAAAGCCTTTGCCTTTGGTGGTATAGACATGCAATAAACGACAACCTTTACGGTCTTTTAGCGCATTGAGCACACGCAGCAGTTCAGGCAAGTCATGGCCATCAACTGGACCGAAATACTCAAAACCAATAGCTTTGAACAAATTATCGGTGTTAACTTTAAAATGATCTGATGTCGGTTTACGCGCGCGAAAATCCCAATTCGGGCGCTGGCGCACTTCAGGTGTGCCGTCATCATGAACATGGACATAGAGTCCGTTTTGCCATAAACCAGACAGATGGTGTGCAAGTCCTCCGACACTGCCTGAAATCGACATATCATTGTCGTTCAGTACGACCAATAAATCGGCTTGATGCTGAACAGCATCATTCATGGCCTCAAATGCCATACCTGCCGTCATCGCACCATCGCCAATCACGCAGGCAACACGCGCCTGCTGCTGCTGATAGCGCAGCGCCAGCGACATACCGAGTGCGGCGGATATCGAGGTAGATGAGTGGCCCACCCCAAAGGTATCAAATTCAGATTCATCACGCGCTGGAAATGCCGCCAAACCATTTTTACTGCGAATGGTCGGTAACCGTTCACGGCGACCCGTCAGCACTTTGTGCGGATAAGCCTGATGACCGACATCCCAGACCAAACGATCACGTGGCGTATCCAAAATACGATGCAGCGCCACAGTCAGTTCAATCACCCCCAGATTGGCACCAAAGTGTCCGCCACTTTGCCCTGCGGCATAGAGAATATAGGCGCGAAGTTCCGCCGCCAACGTCTGTAGCTCGGCTAAATCGAGGTTTTTCAGCTGCTCAGGGGCATCAATAGCGTCTAATAACGGCGTATCGGGGCGCAGCTCTGGAATTTGGGTATACATCATAGCGTTAAGATATGCCGGAAGCTTAGTTAAAAATATTTGCTAAACCAATGCTTTGTCTATAAGAGTAATCATTCAAAGTCACCGTTTGTATCACAGCAATTGCTAAAACTGCCAATCTAAAGTCGAATCGTATCACTCTCGCGCAAAATGACCTAGTCACAAGATGCAAAAGCATGCCTTGGAATCTAAAACAATGCACGATTTCAGATCAATTGCACATTTGTCATCCAAAATAATGCATTAAAGCAGACTTATGCCCATCGATTCACCAGCAGATCCCCATCGCCTAACAAATCCACGGATAAAAAACGACTTGAAATTCGCAGACCTCAGCCCGATTAATGATAAGTCCGTCTTATGACAGATCTGACATGTCGTCTATACATTCCTTTTGTTTTATCAAACAAACAGAAAAACTTAAATGACATTGTTACTAAGCCACATAGTGGGATCGCACCAAGCGGTCTAAAGCTAGGCTATAATATTAACCCTTTAACGTATGACAGAGCACGTAATGCCAGTAGAGTTCGTTGCTGCATCCAAACTGCCGACCAAGCATGGATTATTTGATATTTCAGTTTTTCAAGATCCTGAATCTGGTCAAGAGCATATCGCACTGTCTATCGGACTCGTTGTCGATCCATCAGTCGCGCCCTCTGATGCTGCAATCAGTACCAGTATCCCAACCTTAGTTCGCTTGCATTCGGAGTGCCTAACCGGTGATGCGTTTGGATCATTACGCTGCGACTGTGGCCCCCAGCTTAATTCAACGCTAGCGCTACTTGCCAAAAAAGGACGTGGCGCACTCCTCTATTTGCGTCAGGAAGGGCGTGGTATTGGGCTACCGAACAAGATCCGTGCTTATGCATTGCAAGATCAAGGCCATGACACACTGGATGCCAACCTGATGCTGGGTCTGCCCGCTGATGCACGCACCTATGAAATGTGTCAGGTGATGCTAAATTTCCTGAATGTACAAAAAGTTAATCTCATTACCAATAATCCAGCTAAAATCGAAGCCTTAGTTGCGCTTGGATTAGATGTCGTCGAGCGGACTCCATTACACGTCGGCGAGAATCCGCACAATGCTGCCTATATTGAGACCAAACAAAAACGTATGCGCCACATCAAAGCTTAGGGGCGAAACAGCCAAGTCTGAGGACAAAGGATTGTCCGTGCTCTTGCTCTGGGGCACTCCTCTATTGGCCTTTTTAGCCTTTTCAGGGCTGTCATCATCCTGGGTACAAGTGCCTTATGATGAATGGCGTCTGACTCAAGTCGTCATCCTACTGTTGCTCTCTGGTTTTGCGCTTTTTAGTACACTTCCTAAAAAATCGATACTCACACCTCAGACCCATCGTCTGCTTTCCATCGGCATTCTGATGACCTTTGCGCTCATCATCATGACCGTGTCACAGGCGCAATACCCTGAACGCGCACTCGCCGATGCTGCACTCTATACATTGCTGCTGGCGGGAATATGGGCACAAGCCATGCTCATGAAACGCGCCCCTGCGCTTGCACCTCAGATTGCAGCGACATTAGCACTACTGCCATTGCTCACCGTGATATTTTTACCCATCAGTATCATCACTGCGGTATTTACTCATCTAGAGTCGGTGTGGCATCAATCCTTTAGTAATATTCGCATGCTGGATGATGCTTTACTGCCGTGCTTATTTTTACTCTGGCAACGTCCTGCATGGCTTGCCTACCAGCCCACTAAAACACACTTTTTTAATGTTGCACTAACCTTTGCGCTCTCCGCCATTTCGATCTTATATTTGATCGCTTTCTGGATGGATGGCGCGCGGGCTGGACTGCTTACCATCATCATGGGTTTAGGTCTGATTGGATTATTGCGTCGTGACCAATGGTCATCATTACGCTTACCCCTTTTCACGCTGGTGGCATCCGGCTTGATCTACGCTCTCCTCGTCCGACTTCTTCCCGCAGATTTTGCGGTCAGTGTCATGCGCACCGATAGCTCCCAGCGTACCCTGCTATGGCAAAAGGCGCTCGACCTTTGGCAGGCCCATCCGGTACTAGGTGCAGGCGGTGATCATTTTGCACTAGCCAAACCTTGGCTACTCAATGCTCACCCACATAATTTACTCTTGCAATGGATCAGTGAATGGGGATTCGCTGGACTATTGACCCTGGTTCTGTTCTTACCCATCATGCTGAACATACTCCGTCATCGGCAAACCTTACCTGCCTTTGCCCTCGCTGCCGTGGCCGCAGTCTGTATCGATGCCATGGTTTCAGGCGTACTGGTCTATCCGCTCAGCCAGATGCTAGGGTTATGGTCTGTAGCATGGTTGATCTCTTTACTACCGAACACGCATCAAACCTCGACTGCATCAAACTCTGATAAAAAGTCTATTGCATCACACTTTCAAATTTGGCAACGAAGCTTTAAGATCGTCACAGCTTGGGCCATAGTTGCGATGCTGGTCATTCATGGCCACGACTTGGTCTGTATCCACTGCATCAGTGTCGATAACGAAAATGCACCACGGTTCTGGCAATTTGGTCGGGCATTACACCTTGAAAAACAACATATTGCGCCCGTCATCGACCCTTAAAAAAAGTATTCGTCATGATGCTATAGAGATAGCAATTGCATATATATTCTTAACCGCTTTAGAGAGATACGATGAATCCTCAAGATTTAAATGCTGCTCCAACATCTTCTGATATTGATCGTGTTCGTACATTTTTACTCGACCTACAAAGTCGCATATGTCAAGGATTAGAAACCGAAGAACAACTGGGCGGTGGCAGCGCACGCTTTGTCGCTGATGAATGGCAACGTCCAGAAGGTGGCGGTGGGCGCTCCTGCGTCTTACAAGGCGGCGATGTGATTGAAAAAGGGGGCGTGATGTTTTCACACATTGACGTGAAGCATCTCCCCGCGTCTGCGACAGCACGTCACCCCCAGATTGAGGGTGCAACAGCACAAGCATTGGGACTCTCTATCGTTATTCACCCGAAGAATCCGCATGTCCCCACGACCCACGCTAATATTCGTCTGTTTATTGCTCAAAAAGAGGGAATGGAACCCGTATGGTGGATGGGGGGTGGCTTCGATCTGACCCCCTACTATCCCGTACTTGAAGATTGTGTCGCGTGGCATCAGCATGCCTTTGAAGTCTGCGCACCGTTCGGGGAGGCAGTTTATCCTGAGTATAAAGCGTGGTGTGACCAATATTTTTATCTCAAACATCGAGATGAACAGCGCGGGATTGGCGGTCTTTTTTATGACGATCTGAATGTATGGGGCTTTGAACGTTGCTTTGAATTCATGCAAGCGGTTGGTCATGGTTTCTTAAATGCTTACCTACCCATTGTGCAAAAACGCAGGCAGACCCCATACAGTGAATCAGAACGTGAGTTTCAACTTTATAGACGCGGTCGTTACGTAGAATACAACTTGGTGTATGATCGCGGCACCTTATTCGGCTTACAAACGGGTGGCCGAATTGAATCGATTCTGGTCAGCTTGCCCAACCTCGTCAGTTGGCACTATCGCCCAGAATGGGCCATCGACTCGCCGGAAGCACGTTTGACGTCATATTTTTTAAAACCCCGTAATTGGTTGCAACTGGATCAACAATCAACATGACCGCTCAAAACTCTATAAAAAAATTCGCCGTGATTGGTAACCCGATTGCCCACAGCCGCTCACCCGAGATCCACCAAGCCTTTGGACGGGAGATGAGCATTCGGCTGCACTATGACAAAATTCTGGCACCGCTGGATCAGTTTGCAGACACTGTTCATGATTTTTTTGCACAAGGTGGTAGTGGCTTAAATGTGACTGTCCCCTTCAAAGAACAGGCCTTTCTACTATGTAACCATCTGACGGAGCGCGCTAAAGCGGCTCATGCCGTCAACACCTTATGGATGGAAAAAGATCAAATCCATGGCGACAATACCGACGGTGCAGGTCTCGTCAATGCGCTCAATTTATTGAATTGGCCGCTCGATAATAGTCGCATTTTGATTTTAGGCGCAGGTGGCGCAACGCGTGGTGTGGTTCTCCCCCTCGCTCAAGCGGGTGCGTTGGAAATCGTCATCGCCAACCGCACTCAAAGCCGTGCGGACTCCTTGGTGGCTGACCTCAGTCCCTTTATTTCACAATCGGCTCAGAACACATCCTTGAGTACCAGCACACTGGTCGATCTGACGGGTCACTTCGACATTATTATTAACGCGACCTCCGCCAGTTTAGATGGTAGTGCTATCACGCTGCCCTACACCCTCACTTTTGATTACGCGTATGAAATGGCTTACGGCAAGCCGTCTAGCTTTATTGAACATGCCAAACAGAAAGATGTGCCTACGGCTGATGGTTTAGGGATGCTGGTCGGTCAGGCTGCAGAAGCCTTCTTTGTATGGAATGGCGTACGCCCATCCATTGAGAGCGCACTATAAGCAGTGTATGAAGAAATATGGACAATAAAAAAACCAGAGTGGATACCACTCTGGTTTTTTTAAATCATGAAGGAGTACTTATTTCGCAGTTTGTGAAATATCAACTTTTAACGTGTCTGAAGTTGATGTTGGCGCACCGAAGGTTCCAGCAGCTTGGCCAGTAGGTTCTACGTCATGGAAGACTACGCCATTTTTCCAAACGACACGCTTCTCAGCAGAACCTTTCTCATCGATAGCTTCTTTTGCAACTTTATGGGCTTTATGTTTCACTTTTTTCACCGCTTCATGGGCGGGCTTTGCTGCGGCTGGGGCCGCTGCTGGCGCTGGCGCCGCAGGAGCAGCTGCTGGCGCATCGGCTGCATATAAAGGAAAGCTGATACCCATTGCTAAAGTAGCCGCTGCAAAAGTCAAACGAGTGAAATGTTTTGACATGTTCATCACGAAACTCCAAGTTAGTTTTCTATATTGATTACTGTATCTAATACAAATATTGAACTTTATATATCATGCTAAGTCAGAACAGATGCTTAGTTTGTCTATTATCTAACCTTAGAGCGCGATAAGAATACGACAAAAATGTTAACCTGCTCATATAAATAGAGTCTAAATGTTATTGAAGGGTGAGTTTATGTGATCATCGCTCAGATGCTGAGCAAAACCAAAAGTAACTACAAAGTAACCCCCTTCAAAAACGTATCATTAATGAATACATAACGTTGAAAAATTTATCATATGCACAAATCTAAATCTGGTGTGAATCAGGCTGCATAAAGCAGTCGACCAGAAAATCCATCACGGCTCGTACGGCAGGGGTATTGTGTAGGTCCTGATGGACGGCCAACCAAATCTCTCGCTCTAATCCACCGTCTCCAAGGCTAACTCGTGCAAGCCCTCCGAGCTCTCCTAAAAAATAAGGTAAGACCGCCACACCCACGCCAGCACACGCAGCGATGCGCTGAATTTCGGGACTGTTGGTGCGCAGAACAATCGGTCGATCCGCCAGATGAGCCGACAGCCAACGCTGTTGCACAGACTGGACCAGACTAGAATCAAGCTCAATAAATACATAATCCTCTGGCTTGGTTTTGGCTAGATAATCTGGTGCTGCATAAAATGCAAAGGGCATTATGCCAATTCTGCGTGCCACCAAGTCGTCTTCCGTTGGACGACTCAAACGTACAGCAATATCCGCCTCGCCATGCGGCAAGGAGGCAATCCGAGTTTCAGCAATCATCGAAAGCAGGATGTTAGGATACTGCTGACGCAGTTTAGCCAGATGTGGCACAATAAAGTTAGCCGCCGTGGCAGGCGGGACGCTGATAGAGACTTCACCACTGATCGACTGCTGCCCAGCCTTGGCAATCCGCCCAATTGAAAAAGCACCCTCCACCATTTGATCGGCAATACTGGCAATTCGCTCGCCGTCTACCGTCAGGACATAGGCACGCGGTCTGCGATCGACCAATTTAAGCTGAAGTGATGACTCTAGCGCCGCAATACGCCGCGCCACCGTGGCGTGGTCAACACCCAGTTTACGGGCTGCGGCTGACAGCGACTTCTCGTGTGAAAACACCGCAAAATAATGTAAATTTTCCCAATCTAACATGTGCATTTTTCCACAGTAGTGGTGAGTCTCTGTGGAATTGTACGCCTTTCAATTCACGTCCAATATATGCTTTATTGTTAACATTGGATCACATCTCAGATGACCTCCTCACTGCGCTATGCTTACTTAGGCATCATCCTGACCACTTTCTTTTGGGGCACCAACTTCAATGCTGGTGCCTATATTATTCGCTTCATGTCACCAATCACTGCTGCAACCGAGCGCTTCGTCATTGCCACATTGTTATTGGTGGTTATCTTTGGTGGTTTAGGCCGATTGCGCCTCACCGCGCTCAAGCAAAACTTGTTGCCGTTTATTGCTATTGGTCTTCTTGGGGTTGTCGGCTTTAACATGGCGATGTTTTTTGGCCTGCAATCCACCACACCGATCAATGGTGCACTGATCATGGCAACAACTCCACTGACCACACTGGCATTGGCTTATGTGTTTGAGCGTGAACAGATGACCCTGCATAAGGTGATTGGCCTGATCTTTGGTCTTGCAGGGGTCATTTTAGTCATCACCCATGGCGACCTCATGCATCTACTCACACTAAAGATTGCCCATGGTGATGTCATGATTTTGGCTGGAAGTGTGTCATTCTCACTGACCACGATTATTTCTAGACGCTTCGTTGTTGAAGCGACACCCCTTGAAACAACCACTTTCTCGATGTTGTTTGGCACCCTGATACTCGTGATCCTAAGTTTAATCTTTGAACATCCACTCACGATGATTACGGCAATGCCTGTATCAGTGCATATCGCTCTCCTTTATCTTGCCTTCTTTGGTTCGATGATCGCTTATTTATTTTGGTTTAATGGGATTCGGCACATCGGCTCAAGCCGTGCTGCTGCTTTTTTTAATTTAGTGCCAGTCTTTACCATGCTGGTTTCGATCATCTTTGGCGCTCTTCCCAATATTTGGCAAATTTTAGGTACTCTTGGCGTCATAATTGGTGTAATCTTTACCACTGGCGCTATTCAAAAGCGCAAAGCCACCTCTCTAAGCCCGCCAAAAACAGCTAACACATAATTAAAAAAAAAGTAATGGCTGAAATGACCAAAATTTATGGCAAATACAGACATGCAAAATTTGCCATAGCGGTTTATGATTCGCCGCAGCGAAATTATGATCGCCCTTCGCATTACTTACTTTACCCACTAAAGGGGTCACTATGCCAACCTATAAAGCACCGCTTCGCGACGTTCGTTTCTTAATGAACGAAATGTTTGATTTCCAAGCTCACTTTGCAACTTTGTCTAACGGCGCACTTGCCGATAGCGACACTGTGGACATGATTTTGGAAGGTACTGCTGACCTGTGTGAAAACGTTCTCGCACCTATCTATCAATCTGGCGACCAAGAAGGCTGTCATTTTGACAATGGCGTAGTCACCACGCCTAAAGGCTACAAAGAAGCTTACGATCAGTTCGTACAAGGCGGCTGGCAAGGCCTGTCTTACCCAGAACAGTACGGTGGTCAAGGTCTACCGATGTCACTGAACTTGGTTAAGTCAGAAATGATGGGAACCGCAAACTGGTCATTCACCATGTACCCAGGCTTAAGCTCTGGCTGTATGAATACCATTCTTCAGTACGGTACTGAAGAACAAAAAGACACCTATATGCCTAAACTGGTTGAAGGCACATGGAGTGGTACCATGTGTTTGACCGAACCACAATGTGGTACTGACTTAGGTCAGGTCAAAACCCGTGCTGAGCCAGAAGCTGACGGTACTTACAAACTTTTCGGTACCAAAATTTTCATCTCTGCGGGTGAGCACGATCTGGCTGAAAATATCATCCATATCGTTCTGGCACGTCTCCCAGATGCGCCTAAAGGCACCAAAGGGATTTCACTGTTTATCGTTCCTAAATTCATCCCTCAAGCTGACGGCACCATCGGTGAACGTAACCCAGTAACTTGTGGTTCAATCGAACACAAAATGGGTATCCGTGCTTCTGCGACTGCCGTATTGAACTTTGACGGTGCAATCGGTTATCTGATCGGTGAGCCTAACAAAGGCTTGAACGCGATGTTCACCTTCATGAACACTGCGCGTATCGGTACTGCTGTTCAAGGTATTGCACACGCTGAATTGTCTTATCAAGGTTCATTACCTTATGCCAAAGAGCGTATCTCGATGCGCGCACTGTCTGGCAAAAAAGATCCAGATAAAGTTGCTGATGCGATCATTCACCACGCCGATGTCCGTCGTCTGCTCCTGACTCAAAAAGCAGTGGCTGAAGGCGGTCGTGCGATGATCTATTATGCAGCGCAACTTGCTGACAAAATGACTGACGGTATCCTCAAAGGCGATCACGCTGAATACGAATACTGGGATGACAAACTCGGCTTCTACACCCCAATCCTGAAAGGTTTCTTGACTGAAATGGGTCTGGAATCTGCAAACTTGGGTATGCAAGTTTTCGGTGGTCACGGTTATATCAAAGAACACGGCATGGAGCAGATCGTTCGTGATGCACGTATCTCTACCCTCTACGAAGGTACTACAGGTATCCAAGCACTCGACTTGCTAGGCCGTAAAGTATTACTCGGTAGCCGCGGTAAAGTAGTCCGTGACTTCACTGGCGACATTCTGAAGTTCTGTGGTCGTCAAGCCAGCCACAAAAACATGCGCGGTTTTGCATGGGATCTGACCAAGATCTGTGCACAGTGGAATACACTGACTCTGCGCCTGATGTTGATGGCACGTAAAGATCGTGATGTGGTTTCAAGTGCATCTAACGACTACCTGATGTACTCAGGCTACGCGATGATGGCGTACTTCTGGGCTCAAATGGCTGCTAAGTCATTCGAATTGCTTGAGAAAGGTGGCAAAGAACAACCTGAGTTCTATCAAGCCAAGATCCAAACTGCTGAGTTCTTCTTCGAGCGCTTGTTGCCACGTGCACAAGGTCATGCTGAAGCAATGATCAAGCCATCTAAATCACTGATGCAGATGGATATCAGCAACTTCTCATTTGATTACTAATCATTTGAAGTGTTGAGAGTAAAAAAAGGAAGCCTGATGGCTTCCTTTTTTATGATCTCTCATCTCTGATAAACTCTCTAGGCACACTCTGCGTCAGCCAAACCCCATTTTCAGAAAGAAAAAATTTAAAACCTTGCTGCTGCATTTCTAGTGCATCAATCTCTAGCAAGACAGGTTTACCATAGCGTCGACCAACAGCAATGGCAGTGTCTTGATTATGAGATAAATGTACATAATGCCTTGATCCAGCCAGAAGCCCCTGCTCGCGTATGGATTCTAGAAACCGAGTGGCGGTTCCGTGATAGAGTGTTTCCGGAGGGATTTGTTCAGGAAAGCTTCGCTGCACCGTTTCAGTCGAGTGCCCTTGCACAGCACGAATCAAAGCGCCATCTTCTGAAATTGCAAAACGTTTTTTATCACTCCCATCAACCACGGCTTCAATAAGCTCGTAACTTAATTCTTTGCCATCTTTGCTTGCACCGGCAATGAGATCATCAATACTCACCCACCCCTCACGATCAAGCGTCAATCCTATCGCTTCAGGTTGGTGCCTTAAGACAAAACTTAAAAACTTACTGATTTCGGTATACGTCATTCAAACTCTCAACATGGTGCAGTATTCATTCATGATAACAGTGCTCAATAAACCGCAAATCATTAAATAATGAATAAATTGGCTACAAAAAAGACTCTGAATGACTTGGATTCAAAGCCTTTAATTTTTCACTATTTAACCCGCCAAAAATTCCAGCAGCGCCGCATTAACTTGATCCGCATGAGTCCATGTCAGACCATGGGGAGCGCCTTTGATCAAGACGAGCTTGGCATCTTTGACAGCTTGATGTGTTTTTGCACCTGATAACTCGAAAGGAACCATACGATCACTATCACCATGAATCACCAGAGTCGGAATGGTAAATTTTGCCAGATCCTTACGGAAATCCGTGCCCCAAACGCCCACACAATCAACAGTCGCTTTCGCTGATGCAGCAACAGCAATATTCCAACTGTATTGGACAACCTGATCACTAATCAGCACACCACCCAGCACATCAAGATTATAAAAATCTTTGAAAATTCCGGTCAGAAATGCAGGTCGATCGGTAAGTAGCCCTTGCTGAATACCTTTGAAAACACTGACATCAACGCCGTCCGGATTATCATCGGCTTTTTGCAAACATGGCGTGACACCACCAATGATAACCGCCTTACTTACCCGCTCAGTTCCATATAGACCGACATAACGCGCCACTTCCCCACCACCCATCGAGAAGCCCACCAACGTCACATCATGCAGATCCAGCTTGGTCAAAATTTTGTTTAAATCTGATGCGAAAGTATCGTAGTCATAGCCGGTAGAGGGCTGAGTAGAACGCCCAAATCCCCGACGATCATACGTGATGACTCGATACCCCGCTGCAAGGAGCGCCGCTGTTTGTTTTTCCCATGACGCCCCGCTCAGCGGCCAGCCATGAATCAGGACGACGGGCTTGCCCGAGCCCAAGTCCTCATAGTGCAGATTGATATGAATTGAGTTTTCGATTCCGACATTAACGAGACTCACGATATTTCTCCTGAAAAAAGAGGGTTCCTTTCCATCCCAGTGTGCAACGAAACGTCTTACAAATTTTCTGAAAATCGTGCTGATTGTGTTAATCATGATCGACCATCCGAATGAATAGTTGATGAATGCCAAGTGGATCACACCGCTGCATGAAAACAGATCAGTACATTTACAAATTCCGCTTATGCCGTCACATGCTGCTAATGAAACACCACATAGTCGCACTACATCCTGATATAGAAAGCATAGATAATGATTTCACTGCCACTTGGCAGAACAATTGACGGAGAACTGCTGCTATGAATGGTCTGCAACGCTCAACTCAACATCATATGATTGCTGGGGTTATGGGTGGGATTGCTGAACGGTTTGGTTGGAATGCTAACCTCGTCCGATTGGTGTTTATTGCAATATCGCTGGCCAGTGCAGCTTTTCCCGGAATCCTCGTCTACATCGTCCTGTGGATATTGATTCCCAAGCAACAGCCAAACGGCTGGGTATCACGTTAGTAGATAGCACCGAACCTTTTTTAAAAGCCATTAACGCTTTATAAGCCCAGTTACCCCACTGGGCTTTTTTTTGGTTGCGATTTCGTCTTGTCATGCATATCAATATAAGACTCTGTTCATTCTTTCAACAGTCTGTATAAATAAAATATTTATTAACAATTATGTTTATATTCATAAGCATATATTGATTATCTGGGAAAAATGACAATTCAACCTTCCTTTTCTATTTTTTATAATAATAACAAATACCTAAAATTTTTAGCTTCAGAAACAGGCTACAGAACCGGATCACACGGTCTCTATGTCAGTTACCATATTCAACAATAATCCTATTGCATCAAGCTGATATAGTCGAAGATTAGCTCAATATTTCCATGAGCCCCCTATATAACACCCTGCTAGAGGATTTTTATTCGTGAAGCATGTGATGACCCGAACTCTGATTGCCGCTGCCGTGCTCACGCAGATGACTGCAATCGCTTATGCTGTTGAAACAACAGCGACGCCTGCTGCACCTGTCGCAGCGACCGCCGCAACAAGCCCTGCGCCATTGATCTCAGGTATCGACGCACAAAATGCCGACACCAGCATCCGTGCACAAGATGACTTCTATGACCATGTGAATGGCAAATGGATCAAGAATACCGAAATCCCTGCCGACAAATCACGTTGGGGTGCATTCAATGAACTGGCTGAAAACTCACTGAATCAACTGCATACCATTGTTGATACCATCAGTGCGAAAAAAGACATTCCTGCGGGTTCCGTTGAACAAAAAATTGCAGACCTCTACGCTAGCTATACGGATGAAGCCGCACTAGAAAAACTCGGTGTGACGCCTCTGAATGCCGAGTTCGCCACCATTGATGCGCTGAAAGACAAAAAACAGATCGCAGCATACACCGCCCATTTAGCCAAGATTCAGGTCAGCTCACCTTTTGAACTGGGGATTGGTCAAGATGCCAAAGACTCAACCAAGATCGTTGCAGGCTTTGACCAAAGTGGACTCGGTCTACCTGATCGCGACTACTACCTCAAAGACGATGAAAAACTCAAAGATGCGCGCGTCAAATACCAAGCTTATGTCGAAAAATTGCTGACACTGTCTGGTGACGCAAAGGCCAAAGAAAATGCAGTCGCTATCTTGGCACTTGAAACCGAACTGGCAAAAGTACAATGGACCAAAGTGCAAAACCGCGACCCAGTCAAAACCTACAATAAAGTTGAAGTGGCTAAACTGGCAGGTCTAGTACCGCACTTTGACTGGAACAGCTACTTGGTGGATACAGGTCTCAAAGATAAAATCACCTATGTGATCGTTGCACAGCCTAGCTATCTCAAAGGCTACGACCAAGTCCTGCAAAAAACACCTTTGGACGTCTGGAAAGCGTATTACAAATTGCGCGTGCTGAGCCACTTTGCACCTGACTTGTCCAAAGCCTACGTTGATGAAAACTTTGCCTTCTACGGCACCACCCTACGTGGTACGCCTGAAAACGAACCCCGCTGGAAACGCGGTGTGAAAACCGTTGAAGCTGCACTGGGCGAAGGCTTGGGTAAACTCTACGTCGAGCAGTACTTCCCGCCTGAAAACAAAGCGCGCATGGAAAAACTGGTCAATAACTTGATCACCGCTTACCACCAAAGTATTGATACTTTAGACTGGATGGGACCTGCGACCAAGAAACAGGCGCAAAAGAAACTGGCTACCCTGATGATCAAGATCGGCTATCCAAAGAAATGGCGTGATTACTCTGCCCTTGAGATCAAAAAAGATGATCTGATCGGCAATGAAATCCGCTCTGCGGCTTTTGAATACGCCTATCAGCTCAACAAATTGGGCAAACCAGTTGATCGTGATGAGTGGGAAATGACGCCACAGACCGTCAATGCCTACTACAATCCATCACTCAATGAAATCGTGTTCCCAGCCGCGATCCTGCAACCGCCATTCTTCAATGCCAATGCAGATGATGCAGCCAACTATGGCGGTATCGGTGCGGTGATTGGTCATGAAATCAGCCATGGTTTTGATGATCAAGGCAGCCAATTTGACGAAGTGGGTAATCTGCGTAACTGGTGGACCAAGCAGGATCACGAGAAGTTCGCTAAAAAAACCAAAGCTCTAGTTGAACAATACAATGCCTATAGCCCAGTCCCTGGTTATAACGTCAATGGTGAGCTAACCCTCGGTGAAAACATCGCGGACAACTCCGGCCTTGCTATTGCCTACAAGGCCTACAAACTGTCTCTGGGTGGCAAAGAAGCACCAATCATTGATGGCACTACGGGTGATCAGCGCTTGTACTTAGGCTGGGCACAAGTGTGGCGCAACAAAATCCGTGATGCACAGGCGATTGTATTCGTGAAAACTGACCCACACTCTCCAGCGCAGTTCCGTGGTAATGGTGCGGTAGTCAACCAACCTGCATTCTACAAAGCGTTTGAAGTCAAAGAAGGCGACAAGATGTACTTGCCGCCTGAAAAACGCGTGATTATGTGGTAAATCGGGTGAACACATAAGACTGAAAATGAATGACCTGTTAAGCAATTAATGGGTCATTTTTTTAAACGAGTCACATCAAGCCAAACTTTTTTAAATCATATTGATCAGATCGAGATAATCCATGAAACAGATCATGACCCGTACACTACTTGCTGCTGCGATACTGAGCCAGATCAGTGGTCTATCCCATGCTGCAGAGACCACTGCGAACACAGCAACATCCACGACTACAGCAGCAACATTAGTTTCAGGCATTGACCCGAAAAACTTTGACCTCGCCGTACGCCCACAAGATGATTTCTATAAATACACCAATGGCACATGGCTTAAAAACACCGAGATTCCCAAAGACAAATCCAGTTGGGGGGCTTTTTATGAACTGTATGAGCAGTCTCTAACCCAATTGCAAACCATCATCACGCAAATGAGTGAAACAAAAGACTTGCCCAAAGGCAGCGTAGAAGAGAAGATTTCATATTTCTATCAAAGCTTTATGGATGAACTCGCTTTAGAAAAACTAGGGCTAACTCCCCTTGCTCCAGAACTGTCTAAAATCGATACGCTGAACGATAAAACCCAACTCGCCGCCTTGCTTGCCCATTTGTCTCTGATCAATGTAGTCTCCCCTATCGAGTTCGGAATCAAACAAGATGACAAAGACTCCACCAAAATGACCGTGGGCTTGGGTCAGAGTGGTTTGGGGCTACCTGACCGCGACTACTATCTGAAAGACGATGCCAAACTCAAAGATGCACGCATCAAATACCAAGCTTATATTGAAAAATTACTGAGCATGTCTGGCGATAATGCAGCAAAAAAACACGCGGCTGACATCGTGAAATTTGAAACCGATATCGCCAAGGCGCAATGGACCAATGTCCAGAACCGCGACCCGATTAAGACCTATAACAAAGTCACCACCGCAAAACTGCCGCTACTGACCCCACATTTTGATTGGAATGCCTATCTGACCAATGCCGGTCTGAAAGACAAAACCAATGAAGTGATTGTCAGTCAGCCCACCTACTTTAAAGCACTTAGTCACATTATCGACAAAACACCCGTAGACACATGGAAAGCTTATCTTAAGTTCCATCTGATCAATCATTTTGCACCGGATCTGTCCAAGGCTTACGTTGATGAAAACTTTGCTTTCTATGGTACGGTGCTGTCGGGCACGCCGGAGAATACACCGCGCTGGAAACGAGGCGTTCAGACCGTCGATGCGTCACTGGGTGAAGGACTCGGTAAAGTGTATGTCGACAAATACTTCCCGCCTGAAAACAAAGCCAAAATGCTGGTACTGGTGGATAACCTGATCAAGTCCTATAAGACCAGCATCAGCCAACTGGACTGGATGAGCCCAGCCACCAAAATTGAGGCACAGAAGAAACTATCTACGCTGATGGTCAAAGTGGGTTACCCCGACAAATGGCGTGACTACACATCTCTGGAAATCAAAAAAGACGATTTAATCGGTAACGAAATCCGCTCTGCGCTCTTTGCCAGCCAATATGAAATCAACAAGCTCGGCAAACCAGTAGACCGTGCGGAATGGGGCATGACACCGCAAACCGTGAATGCCTACTACAACCCATCCCTCAATGAAATCGTATTCCCTGCGGCAATCTTGCAGCCGCCATTCTTTGATGCCAAGGCAGATGATGCGGTCAATTACGGCGGAATTGGTGGGGTGATCGGACACGAAATCAGCCATGCCTTCGATGATCAAGGTAGCCAATATGATGAAGTGGGTAATCTGCGTAATTGGTGGACTGCCGCTGATCACAAGAACTTTGCAGTCAAAACCAAAGCACTGGTTGCGCAATACAATGCGTATAGTCCTGTACCCGGCTACAAGGTCAATGGCGAGCTGACACTGGGTGAGAATATCGCCGACAACTCGGGTCTGGCGATTGCCTATAAGGCGTATCACCTTTCACTGGCAGGCAAAGAAGCACCAGTGATAGACGGCAAGACTGGTGATCAACGCTTGTACTTGGGCTGGGCACAAGTCTGGCGTGAGAAAGTACGTGATGATGCCGCTATCATGGCGGTGAAAACCGACCCACACTCGCCGTCTGAATTCCGCGGTAACGGCGCACTACTCAACCAACCGGCTTTCTTCAAAGCCTTTGACATCAAGGAAGGCGACAAGATGTATCTGCCTCCCGAAAAACGCGTGGTGATGTGGTAAATCTGCATTCGTGCATTAATCAATCCCAGCCTGTTCAAGCAATAGGCTGGGATTCTTTTTGAAGCTCAAAGAAAAAACTTTCGTTACGCTTTAAGCACATATCACCTTCATTTTGGACTAAATTCTGCCGTCAAATCTTCATTTTTCCAGTCTATAATGCAATGAAGCTCATCACAGTCATCTCCTATGTCTCGTCCAATCTTAGTGATCAATTGCGGTTCATCATCGATTAAATTTGCACTTGTTCCCGAACACGTCGCCGCTCATCAAGTGCGTCGTTCAGGACTGGCGGAAAACTTAGGCACACCGGAAGCCTTACTGAATATCACGACCGAAGATGGCAAAAAAACGTCGGTGGCGATTCCCCATGCAGATCATCAAGCGGCACTGACAGAGATATTAAAAAGACTCGGGGATGAACTCCCTATAGCGATTGGTCACCGCGTGGTGCATGGGGGTGAGAAGTTCACTCATGCCGTGCAGATCGACGAATCGGTCTTAAAAGTGATTCGTGAAACTACACCGCTTGCCCCGCTGCATAACCCTGCGAACCTGCAAGGGATTGATGCGACATTAAAGCTGTTTGCAGATTTACCGCAAGTCGCTGTATTTGATACGGCATTTCACCAGACCATGCCCCCGCAAGCTTTTCGCTATGCGCTGCCAGAGGATCTGTATAGCAAGCACCACATTCGCCGCTATGGTTTTCATGGCACCAGCCATGCTTATGTCACCCAACATACCGACCAGCTTGTCGGTGGTGATAACAACGGCTGGATCTCTGCACATTTAGGCAATGGCTGTTCCACCTGTGCCGTCTGGCAAGGCAAGAGTATGGACACCAGTATGGGCCTAACGCCGCTTGAAGGTCTGGTCATGGGCACCCGCAGTGGCAATGTCGACCCCAGTCTGCACATTCATCTAACCCGAACACTGGGCTGGTCACTGGAAGAAATTGACCAGATCCTCAATAAAAAAAGTGGTTTGCTTGGTCTGTCGGGTTTGTCCAATGACATGCGCACGCTGACTGAAGCGGCTGCAGATGGACATCGCGGTGCAGAGCTTGCCATTGATGTCTTTTGCTATCGCCTTGCCCAGTCATTAGCGGCCATGAGTTGCGCATTGCCTGTGTTTACGGGCATTATCTTTACGGGTGGGATTGGCGAAAATGCAGCGGTGATTCGTGCCAAAACATTGGCGCTTCTCCCCCATTTTGGACTGTATCTCGACGCGGATAAAAACCAGAAAATGATCCGCGGTGCAGAAGGACGTATAGATCAGGGCGCGAATGACACGGAACTTGGGATCAACGCCTATTTAGGACGTCAGATCTGGGTGATTCCCACCGATGAAGAAGGTCAGATCGCACGAGAAACACGGAGTGTGCTGGGCTTATAAGAGTCACTCGCGTGGCACATTTCACGTGATAGCGCCAATAACACCACCAAAACATTAGTAACACCATTTTAAGGGACTTTTTTTCATGCAAACTTTTTTGATCGTCCCCACCGGTATCGGCGTTGGCCTCACCTCGGCCTGTTTGGGCTTAATTCGCGCACTCGATATGGCGGGTATGCGTGCGGGCTTTATGAAGCCTTTTGTCCAAGCCGAACTCAATGCCGATGGTGACGGCAGCGACCGCTCCAGTCTCTTGGTCAGTAAAACCTTAAATCGACCTGTGGTTCAAGCCATGCAGCAAAGCACGGTCGAACGTATGCTGGGTGATGGTCACATGGATGAACTGCTTGAGCAGCTCATGAGCATGAAAAATGAAAGCGGACAAGGTCAGGATGTCCTGATCGTTGAAGGCCTCGTCCCCACCAGCGAAAGCAGCTATGCTCCTCAGCTGAACGCGGCACTGGCCCAATCTCTTGATGCCAGCGTGATCATCGTCACCACAGCGGATATCGATCATCTGGAAGGACTGGCTGATCGTCTAGACCTCGTCGCACAAGCCTTTGGGGGCACCGCTTCAGAGCGCACCCTCGGCTATATCTTAAACCGTGTCAAAGGTGTGACCGAAGCTGCGTTGGGCGAGCCGGCTGAACTGGCCGTTCTGCAAAGTCGCATTATCCAAGCCTTAAAGCCACTTTCCCAAGATGTAGGCACGGATAATTTCCATTTGATTGGCGTAGTGCCTTTCAATGAAGCTTTAAGTTCCCCGCGTATCATTGATGTCGCACAAGTTTTAAGTGCCAAGTTCTTAAATCGCGGTGAAGCTACAGAGCGCCGCGTCCGCCGTGTTTCCTTATGTGCCCGTACCGTAAAGAATATCCTGTCAGCACTTACCCCAGACACCCTAATCGTCACCCCCGGTGATCGTGAAGATGTCTTGGTTGCGGCTTGCCTTGCCTCAATGAATGGCGTGCCGCTGGCGGGCGTGGTTCTGACCGGTGACTATCTGCCCGAAGAACCCTTGCTGCAGCTCTGTACCAATGCCTTTAAGTCGGGTCTACCGGTACTGTCCGTGGAAAGCGACTCGTTTGAAACCGTGCAGCGCTTGAGTCAAATGAGCAACGAAATCCCTGCCGATGACCATGACCGAGCGGAACAAGTCATGGCTACCGTAGCGCGCCACCTTGATGTTGACTGGCTGAAAAAACACTTCGCCGCACAGCGCTCTGAGCGACTGTCTCCATCGGCATTCCGTTATCAACTCGTCAAAAAGGCCCAAGCGGCAACCAAGCGGATTGTCCTGCCTGAAGGTGCTGAACCTCGCACTATTCAAGCAGCGGTCATCTGCCAAACACGCGGTATTGCGCATTGTATTTTGCTGGCAAAACGTGAAGAGGTTGAAGCGGTGGCATTGGCGCGCGGCATTACCCTGCCCCCTAGCCTTGAAATCATCGAACCTGAAAGCATCCGTGCACGCTATATCGCGCCTATGGTGGAACGCCGTAAAGGGAAGCTCACAACACAGCTTGCCGAAGCCCAATTGCAAGATACTGTGGTGCTCGGCACCATGATGCTGGCACTGGGTGAAGTCGATGGACTGGTGTCGGGTGCAATTCATACCACCGCCAACACCGTACGCCCCGCCTTCCAATTGATTAAGACGGCTCCCGGCTTTAGCTTGGTATCCTCAATCTTCTTTATGCTGCTCCCTGAGCAAGTAGTCGTCTATGGCGACTGCGCGATTAACCCAGACCCGACAGCAACCGAACTGGCTGAGATTGCGATCCAGAGTGCCGACTCAGCAGCAGCATTTGGCATTGAGCCACGAGTGGCGATGATCAGCTACTCAACCGGTGAATCCGGTACGGGTAGCGGCGTGGATAAAGTGCGTGAAGCCACCAAGATCGCGCAAGAGCGCCGTCCAGACCTGATGATCGATGGTCCATTGCAATACGATGCCGCCGCGATTGAAAGTGTCGGCAAACAAAAAGCTCCTGATTCCAAAGTTGCTGGACGTGCGACGGTGTTTGTGTTCCCTGACTTGAATACAGGGAATACCACTTATAAAGCCGTACAACGGAGTGCCAATGTGGTAAGTGTAGGACCCATGTTGCAGGGCTTGAATAAACCAGTGAATGATTTGTCACGCGGCGCATTGGTCGAAGATATTGTGTATACGATTGCGCTGACGGCGATTCAGGCTGAGGGATAAATCTTTCCAAGACGTTCTGGACAATGGTCCGAACGTCTTAAGCATAAAATAATCGATAAACAAAAATGATAAAAAATACCCCCGCAACATAGCGAAAAAAGCTTCGGGCTTTGTATGAGACACCGATTGGGGCTGTTTGAATCTGCGCATGGATTTGCGACAAGGTTTTGTTCAATGAAATGCGAGGGCCAAAAAGAAGAGAGATGCTATACGCTAAAAATGCTGCATATAAAAAAATGACAGTAAAACGATGTTCGAGGAACCGACTCACAACTGAATAGGCCATCACTACTATCAGAAGAAAATCTAACCAACGAGACTTTATAAACTGCACAGCGGATTGCTTTTCGTTAAACGGATTTTCTGTATTGCTGGCCATGATCGGCGTACCAGAGATATTTGCAATACAGTACTATTTCTACCAAAAAGTCAGAAATATTTATAGCTGATATGGTTATTTTATTTTTGGGAATGCACAGATATTGCAGTAATATCGAAATGAGAAAATGCCGTTCTAGTCTATGAAGTGAGGCAAATGATGAATCTTGCAACCGAAGCTTTAGCATACAAAAAAGCTCTACTCTGGAATGTAGTAACGCTCCCTGAAGTCATCCAATGGGCTGATCATTTGATTACAGTAGAAGATAACCCTGATCCGCAATTATACGAGATATCCCTTGCAAATAATAACCATCAAGCCAACGATGCTCTGACAGAACTTACAAAAGAAGCATCAATCCTTGATGTAACGTATAAAATAATAGAGATGCTTGCACGCAAAGCTTCTAAGAATGACATTAATTATAAATTCACTGCAGATATATTATATAGGATGGCATGTGAAAATTTTATTCTAGATGAGGATTCACAATTTGAAATGTCTCGACTAACTGATGCTTTATACCTTGCTGAAGAAAAAATTTACGGTGACCCAGAAGAGATCAAAACTGAAATACGTCAATTTCTCAATCAATATGCCACAAAAAAATAATCTAAACTAAAATTAATCAACAAAAACCAAGGTGATAACTTTTCTTTTCTCAACCTTGGTTATTAACGACTCATCCTTCAAATATCGGAAGTTTCACAATCTCACTTCACCCGCTGCGACGCTCTCTCCGCCTGATAATAGCGTTTTCGCTCAGCATACCGCTGCGCTTTGAAGTTGCGGACTTGAATCGCTTGGTGTCGCTGATATTCATAATGATCGGCCGTAAGCTTTGAATATGGCAACATGCGCGCATTCGATGCACATGACGTCTGGGAATAATGCACCCCACCACCTGCATCCTGACACTTATAAACATCATGTGCCAAGGAAACTGAAGAGACTAAACATAATCCTAAACCCACTAAAACGAGTCTCATCCCCAGACTCCTGCGCGAACCGACCAATTTTCTACCGGCCACTGATGATCCAATGCATGAGCATGCAGACGTTTATCTGGAGTCACCGTAATGGGATGATCGACAAAATTCAGTAAGGGCAAATCATTAAACGAGTCGGAATAGCCCCAGCTATTCTCCAGTTTCTGATCCGGATTATGCTGCGCCAGCCAAGCATTGAGATGATGTAACTTACCTGCTTGGAAGCACGGCTCCCCCACAAGCTTACCAGTGTACACGCCATCAATGATCTCAGGTTCGCTGGCAATCAAATGCGAAACGCCAAAAGCCTGTGCAATTGGGGCTGTGACAAAACTGTTGGTCGCAGTGATGATCACAATCTCATGACCCGCTTGACGATGTTTCTCAATCGCAGCGATCCCGAGTGGACGCATCGCCGGGCGAATGATAGTGTCTAGATATTGATCACTGATCGCTTTTAATACGCTCGGTGCTTTGCCTTTTAAAAATTGAAAAACGAATTCATTATAGGCCACGGCATCTAAAGTACCGGATTGATAATCTGCATAGAACTGGTCGTTACGTTTGCGGTGTTCGGCTTCATCTACCAAACCCTGTGCAATTAAAAACTCGCCCC
Organism: Aquirhabdus parva; assembly: GCF_003351745.1. Taxonomy (NCBI): domain Bacteria; kingdom Pseudomonadati; phylum Pseudomonadota; class Gammaproteobacteria; order Moraxellales; family Moraxellaceae; genus Aquirhabdus; species Aquirhabdus parva. Next base: position 2,826,400 of record NZ_CP031222.1, read on the forward strand.
ACTCATGATCTGAATCCAAATCTAATAAGGTATGATCCAAATCAAATAACGCCAATTGCATGCTCGCCTCCAATGGGCTCAAAAGTTATCAAAACAGATTAAAAATACAGCGTTTTCGCCAATAATGTCGCTACATCTTGACTTGTAAAATTCACTTAGTGATTTAACTCACAAAAAACTGTAAAAACTATCGCCGTAAGCCTACAGAATTTCGGTAAAATAACATCAAATTTCATGTACTTTCCTTGCCTTTATATCAGCTTTTAGAAGATGTCATGATGTTATGCCCTAGTATGACACGCGATGATGAAAAATAAGGATGGTCATGCACCACATTAGGCATATTTTCTGGAATTGTTTCAATGATAGATGCAGATGGCTTTCGGCCCAATGTCGGCATGATTTTGTGCAATGCACAAGGTCAGGTGCTGTGGGCAAAACGAATCGGTCATAATGCGTGGCAGTTTCCACAAGGTGGGATTTCCGAAGGTGAAACCCCAGAGCAAGCGCTCTATCGTGAGCTTTGGGAAGAAGTCGGATTACAACCTACGCATGTGAAGATTCTGGCTCAAACCCAAGGCTGGCTTCCTTATCGGTTGCCACATCGCTATGTGCGGCAGGACGATGCTCCACCAGTTTGTATTGGACAGAAGCAAAAGTGGTTTTTACTACAATTGACCGCAAGTGAGTCAGAGATTCATCTGGATGCCCAGACTCCTGCAGAGTTTGATCATTGGATGTGGGTGAGTTATTGGTATCCCCTGACCGAAGTGGTGGCATTTAAGCGTGAAGTTTATCGCAAGGCATTGCTTGAGCTGATCCCGCATTTGCCCGTTTTAAATTAAACGTTGTTGGCTGAATAGACCATATAAAAGAATTGATGCGACCTAGCAATACGCCTCTTGATGAATGATCATTCTCATACGTCAATGCTTATTTATCCAGGGAAATAAAAGATAAGACAACCCTAAATCGGAATTGGAGATGTCATGCAGATTGAAAGCCTGCGCAAGATTGTACAAGACGTAGATGCCGCACCGAATCTCCATGCGGCACTCGAAGTCATGGTACAACTGGTTGCCGAAGCCATGGAGACGGAAGTGTGTTCGGTCTACCTTTTGGACGAACGCAATCAACGCTATATTTTGATGGCGTCCGTTGGCTTAAACGCAGATTCAGTCGGAGAAGTGTCTCTATCCACCACCGAAGGTCTGGTAGGCTTGGTGGGACAACGTGAAGAAATCGTCAGTCTTGAGGATGCCTCTAGCCATCCACGCTTCCGCTACTTGCCTGAAACGGGTGAAGAACGCTATAGCGCCTTCCTCGGCGTACCGATCATGTATCGCCGCAAGGTTATGGGCGTCATGGTTGTACAGCACCGTGAACGTCGTGCCTTTAGTGAAGCAGCAGAATCTTTTCTTGTGACGTTATGCGCCCAGCTTTCTGGTGCCATTGCTCACGCGCATGCGGTCGGGCAAGTGGATGTTTTTAGAAAACCCAATAGCGCATCCTCGCCGCAAGTATTCCAAGGTGTTTCTGGTGCGGGCGGTATCGCCATTGGTCGTGCAGTCGTACTGTATCCCCCAGCTGACCTGTCACTGGTTCCGGATCGCAAAATTGATGATGTGAAATCCGAGCTGGTCGTCTTTAAAGATGCACTTGAGATCGTACGCAAAGACATCCGCGATCTTGATGAAAAGATGCAAAAAGCCCTGCTCGAAGATGAACGCGCCTTATTTAGCGTTTATCTGCGGATGCTGGACGATCATGCACTCCCCGCCGAAATCAATGCCAAAATCAAAGCCGGCAATTGGGCGCAAGGTGCAGTCCGTGCGGTGATTGATCAACACACCGCCCACTTCGCGCAAATGAAAGATGAATACCTGCGTGAACGCGTCGCAGACTTGCGTGATTTGGGTCGTCGTTTGCTTGCACGCCTGCAAGCTTCCGACAATCAGCATCGTGAGATTGGTGAAGAAAGTATCCTGATCGGTGAGGAAATCTCGACCGCCATGCTGGTCGAACTCCCACTGGATAACGTTGCGGCGATTGTCACGACCGAAGGGGCTGCCAACTCTCACATGGTGATCGTGGCACGTGCGCTGGGTATCCCGACAGTGATTGGCGTCACCGAACTGCCGACGACATCACTGGATGATGTCGAGATGATTGTTGATGCTCATCAGGGTCGTATCTTCGTTCATCCGATCCGTCAGTTGCGTCAGCGCTACAAAGAGATTCAAAAAGAAGAGCAACAAGCCGCTCAAGACCTCAAAGCCTACGAGCGCCGCGAAACCATCACCCCAGATGGTCACGTGATGCCGCTGTATGTGAATACGGGTCTGATGATCGATGTGATTCGCGGGGCACAGCGCGGGGCCAAAGGCGTTGGACTGTATCGCAGTGAAATTCCCTTTATGCTGCGCGAGCGCTTCCCCGGTGAAGAAGAGCAACGTCTGATCTATCGCCAACAGCTCAGCCACTTTGCGGGCAAGCCCGTGGTCATGCGTACACTCGACATCGGTGCAGACAAAGACTTGCCCTACTTCTCAATTGAGGAAGAAAACGCCGCCTTAGGCTGGCGCGGCATCCGCTTTACGCTGGATCATCCTGAGATTTTCTCTGCGCAAATGCGTGCGATGCTTAAAGCCAGTATCGGACTCAATAACCTGCATATCCTCTTCCCGATGATCACCTCGGTCAGTGAGGTTGAAGAGTCGTTATACCTGCTTGATCGCTCCTTGCATGAAGTGCAGGAAGAGGAACAGGTCAAGATCAACAAACCCAAAGTCGGTGTGATGATCGAAGTGCCGAGCGTACTCAGCATCATTGATGAGCTGTCAGAGTTGGTTGACTTCTTCTCTGTCGGTTCTAACGACTTGACCCAGTATCTACTTGCGGTCGATCGTAATAATCCGCGTGTGGCGACCTTGTATAACCACTACCATCCTGCGGTACTTCGCACGCTGAATCAGTTGGTGAAACGCTGCCGTGAGCTAGATCGTCCTGTCAGCATCTGCGGTGAAATGGCGGGTGATCCGGGTACAGCGGCGCTGATGATGGCGATGGGCTTTAATGCCTTGTCGATGAGTTCATCCAATATTCTGAAAGTGCGTAAGGCCTTGATCCAGATCCCTCTGACTGAGGCGCAAGAGTTGCTTGCTGAAGTACTCAAGATGGATAACCCTGCGGTGATTCGCAGTTGGGTTGAGATGTTTATGATCAATAAAGGTCTGGGTAGTTTGATTAAGCCTGCGCAGAAGAGTTTGGGGTGAGTGATGCTTGCTGAAACAAAGGCTCAAGAACTGCATGAATTAGGGCAGCGCCTCAGTGATGAAGGAAAGGAGCAAGAAGCGATATCTGCTTATCTACAAGCAATAGAACTTGACCCTAAAAAGTCTGAGAGTTTTTATAATATTGGTCTAATTTATAAATATCAGAATGAATGGACCAAGTCTTTTGAATACAACCAAAAGGCCTACTCCCTTGATCCTTCTGATGAATCTGCAAGATGGAATCTGGCAATTGCAGCCACTGCTCTAAGAGATTGGGCAACAGTACGTCAGGCATGGCAAGACAATGGCATAGCTCTTGATGGAAAATCTGGCCCCATCGACATGAATTTCGGCATAACTCCTGTGCGATTGAATCCCGATTACGATGCCGAAGTAGTCTGGGCCACTCGAATAGATCCAGTCAGAGCCAGAATAGAAAATGTTCCCTACAAAGAATCTGGATTTCGGTACGATGATATCGTTCTGCATGACGGTGCCGCTGTCGGATACCGAAAGAATGGAAATAATGAATATCCGGTTTTTAATGTATTAGAACTTTTTGAGCGCTCAAAATTTTCGACAGCACTTGCATCTATTCAAATTAACAGCGAACAAGATATCGCTGTCCTTGAAAATTTATTCTCAAAATCTGTTCATCATTTTGAAGATTGGACAAAAAACGTCAGAACTTTATGTCGGCAATGCAGCGAGGGAATGCCTCACGAACATCACGATTCGGACTTAACACCCGACTTTAATCACGAAAGAACTTTAGGCGTAGCAGTACGTGAAGATGAATCGATATTACCAATATTTGAGGAGTGGCAAAGATTAACAGGCGGTAAGCTATTAAGTTTCAATAATTGACTTAAAAATAGTCCCGCTTCGAAATTGATCACTAATCCAACAAATCGCTTACCCGCTCCCCCGATAAACCCGCTTAAACTCTAGACAATACCAAATCGATTCTCATGGTGAACTCTCATGGCAAAGTATCGAATACTCAGTCTGGATGGCGGCGGTCTACGCGGTCTCATCACTGCCCGCTTGCTTGATCGCCTTAACAAACATCAGGATATTGCAGGATGGCTTGATGGCGTTCAATTCTATGCAGGCACATCCACGGGCGGCATTCTTGCGCTGGGGCTGGCTGCGGGCAAAACACCTAACGACATTGGTGATCTCTACAAAGATAAAGGCCGAGAGATTTTTGATGATAGTCTTTGGGATGATATCCGCGATCTGGGCCGGACTATCGGTGCGGAGTACTCAAATAAAAACTTAAAAGCAGAACTCAAAGCCATCTTCGGTAATCAGAAAATCACCGACCTCAGCAAGAAGGTCGCCATCCCAACCTTTGATCTCGACAATGGTGCACCAGCAAACCAGCGAACATGGAAACCCAAGATTTTCCATAACTTTAAGGGTTCAGACTGTGATGATGACTGCTTGATTGCAGACGTCGCCCTCTATACCAGTGCTGCGCCGACTTACTTCCCTTCAGCCGATGGCTATATCGATGGGGGCGTCTTCGCCAATAATCCCAGCGTGGTGGCGATTGCACAGGCGATCTCACAGAAGAATGATCCTACTGAGCGAGCAAGTCTTGATGAACTGGTTTTGCTATCTGTTGGCACGGGTGTAAGTCTGACTTATATCAAAGGACAAACCCTCGACTGGGGTTATGCGCAGTGGATCAAGCCACTGATCAATGTCTTGACCGATGGGGTGTCTGGCGTATCGGATTATCAATCGCGTGAACTACTAAATGATCGTTATCATCGACTACAGATTGTCTTCGCACCCAATGAGACGATTCCATTGGATGCGGTTGATAAGCTAGATCGTATGGAGCAGATCGCAGCAGAGTTTAATCTGGATGAGACCGTGGCGTGGATTAAGGATGAGTGGCTTTAAATCCGAAACTATGGATCAGAACACTCCAATATTAATTATTTACTTTTAGGTAGATAAGTTAAGCACTGTTTAATACTTTCTTTAGGAAGGAAAACACTGGGAGGCGTTCCTTCACCGTAAGCCCCAAACTCTTCAACATCAAACATAAATTGCAAGCCCAAAGGCGATGGGAGAAACTTTACCTGTTTGTAAGATTGCTGAGTAATTTTAAAGTATTTAGCACCACTTATTTCTCCCAACCCTTTGCGAACTAAATTAGAGAGCATTGCTAAGCAAGTCGGTGAGAATTTTAAAAAATGATCTAAAAATACTTCCTGTGATATACCAGATGCCCAAATATAATGTCTAGTAAGAGAACTATAGTGCCCATGTGCTGATCCTGCGTCATACCACCAAAACTCACTACTCAGACTCAATAAATTATTGTAGTAGCCAAGAATATAGATACCATTACTGCATTCCTGATCATGATCACATATAGCTGCATCTTCTAAGTTTCTTTTATCGATTTTCTCATCATTAAAAACAGGAAAAACGGCACTAAACTTAAAAGGACGAGTTGGATCAATAAATCCGACTTCATAAGACTCTAGTGGACGCGATGCATAAATACTTTTATGGGTCACTGATATCTCTTTGTATACGCTAATTTGTTGCATTGAGAAATTCAGCGTTTTTTTCTTTTGGTTCGCAGTATGCGTCCATATTCCCGATGCATTCTTTTTATCATTAGATAGCGTCCCAACAAACTCTTCTTTATAGAGCACCTTCCCTTCAGTATTCGGATCATCAGCTATTACTGAGAGTGTAAAAGAGTCTCCTTGAAAAGAACTCTGCCTAATTCCGATAGCCTCGCCTTTCAATTGTCTGGGATATTGATATGAGGAATATTTCTCATCCTCTTTAGAATAGTACAGTGTCATTTGAAAAGGCGTTCCGTCAGAGAAACGACCTTCATAAAAACCACCTACAATGGATTCAATACGGCTTTTATCTTTTAAATAGTTAACATCTGGATTATCCGTATCAGCAAAAGCACACTGCCAGAGACATAAAATTTGAACTACAAAGAGGAGTATCAGCTTATTTTTCATAGTTATTAGTCTGATGATAGGTGTTAGGCAATTTGGCATCATGTACAGAATGAAGTAGTTCTTCATCTCTATGCTACTTCATTACCCTACTACAAACATATGCAATTCAAGCTGTTTTTTTCATCATCAACAACGCAATCAGCGTGATCAATGCCGCCGTTGATAAATAAAAGCCGACATAGGCCAACCCATAATGCCCCGCCAACCATGTCGCGATATACGGCGCAAGCGATGCACCCAGAATCCCTGCAAAGTTAAACGCCAATGACGAACCCGTATAGCGCACAGGTGTGGGGAATAACTCGGCAAGTGCAGTGCCTAATGGTCCATAAGTAAACCCTAGAAGCACCGAACCAATACTGAGGCACACGAGCATTGCCCCCGCATCAGTCGTGGCAAACAGCGGCTCAAAGCCCAGTCCAAATGCAAGGATAGCAAGCGTCACAGCAATCAATACGGTGCGCGGACTATAGCGATCAGAAAGAAGCGCAGACAATGGGATGGTCAAGCAAAAGAATAAAATGGCGATCATCTGCAAGACTAAGAAGTCTTTGCGAGCAAAATGTAAGGCGGTGGTGCCCCAACTTAAGGTGAAGATCACGATCAAATAGATCAACACAAAACCTGCCAGCGCGACAAAGGTCCCAAGAAGTACCCGACCGCCATACTCTTTAAACACCGTACTGATCGGCAGCTTGACGCGTTCATTATTAGCAATCGCCTTTTGGAATTCTGGGGTTTCAGTCAACTTCAAGCGGACATAGAGACCGACCACAACCAACACGCTACTGAGCAAAAATGGAATGCGCCAGCCATAGTCAAAGAACTGGGCATCAGTCAGCGTCTTGCTCAGGATTAAAAATATTCCCGTGGAGCATAGGAAGCCGAGCGGGGCACCCATTTGTGGAAACATGCCGTACCACGCCCGTTTGCCTTGCGGTGCATTTTCGGTGGCGAGCAAGACTGCCCCGCCCCACTCTCCGCCCAGCCCCAAGCCCTGACCAAAGCGACATAAGGCCAGTAACAAAGGTGCAAGGATACCGATGGATGCATAAGTCGGGAGTAAACCGATGATGACCGTTGAGAGTCCCATGGTCAGCAAGGCTGCAACCAAAGTGACTTTACGTCCTACTCGATCGCCAAAGTGACCAAACACCGCAGAGCCAATCGGGCGTGCAATAAAGGCTAAGGCAAAGGTGGCAAACGACTGCAACGCCGCTGTGGTGGGATCACCCGCAGGGAAAAACAACTTGGGGAAAACCAATACCGCAGCAGTGGCGAAGATATAGAAGTCAAAGAATTCGATGGTGGTGCCAATCAGACTGGCAAAGAGGACTTGAGCGGGCGAATTAGCGGAAGAGTGGGCAGATATATCCGTACGTGTTGTCGTCATAAGTCATCCCCTTTGCGCTTTAATTCAAAATGATAGAACACCACACGTGTTATAAACGTTTTTCTCAGCCTTTGCTAAAAATCCAGATTAGGCGTACATCCATGTACGCCCCATACATCGTCCTTGAGGGAATTGCCCGTTTACGAGTTAGTCCGCTTTCTTGATCATCAGCAGTGCTGCTAATGTCAGCACTCCCGCAGCAGCCAAATAATAACCAACATAAGCCAAGCCGTAGTGACCCGCTAACCACGTGGCGATATACGGTGCCAGTGATGCACCGACAATACCGGCCAAGTTAAATGCAAGCGATGCGCCAGTATAGCGAACGGCTGTCGGGAAAAGCTCTGACAGCGCAGTGCCGAGTGGCCCATAGGTTAAACCCATGAGGCTTAGACCAATTGCCAGGAATGCGAGCACTTCAAATGAGCTACTTGCCGTAAACAGTGGTGCAAAACACAGACCAAAAACAATAATCGCAATCGTTGCCGCAATCAGCATGGTGCGTGAACTAAAACGATCAGCAAGCAGTGCAGAAACTGGAATCGCCAGACCAAAGAACAACACACCGCCCATTTGCAGGATCAGGAAGTCCTTACGGGTGTAGTGCAGTGCGCTGGTCCCCCAGCTAAGTGCAAACACAGTCATGAGATAAAACAATACGAAAGTAGCCAGCGCTGCGAATGTACCGACCAACACTTTACCGCCATGCTGAGACAACACCGTGCCTATCGGCAGTTTGACGCGTTCGTTGTTTTCAATCGCTTTTTTAAATGCTGGGGTTTCATGCAAGGTCAAACGTACATATAGACCGACCAAGACCAATAAGCTACTGGCCAGAAACGGAATACGCCAGCCAAAATCAAAGAACTGCGCTTCGGTTAACGATTGAGTCAATAGCAAAAATAAACCGGTGGAGCACAGAAATCCAATTGGCGCACCCAATTGTGGAAACATGCCGTACCATGCGCGTTTACCCGCAGGCGCATTTTCAGTGGCGAGCAATACCGCACCACCCCACTCCCCGCCCAAGCCCAGACCCTGACCAAAGCGGCAGAGCGCCAACAGCAATGGTGCCAGCACCCCAATCGACGCGTAGGTTGGCAGTAAGCCAATGATGACGGTCGAGATCCCCATGGTCAGCAGTGCCGCGACCAGTGTGGCTTTGCGACCAATCCGGTCACCAAAATGACCAAAGACTGCTGAGCCAATCGGACGCGCAAAAAACGCGAGGGCAAAAGTCGCTAGGGACTGCAAGGTTGCGGAAGTCGCATCGCCTGCAGGGAAAAAGAGTTTAGGAAAAACCAATACCGCTGCCGTGGCATAGATATAAAAGTCAAAAAACTCAATCGTGGTACCAATCAGACTAGCAAAAAGGACTTGAGCCGGTGAGTTGGTTTTGGAGAGCGCATGGGATTGAGACATCAATGATTGCTCATATTTTGGATTTATTGAAAGAACTAAAGCGAATTTAGAAGAGGCGTAGTCTAGTCGATTTTTAACCGAGTGTTAAGGGATGTAAACGGATTAGATCGCCATGCGCAGGCGATCTATCGAAACATCTTTTTTTATAATGAGGTGATTAGGATTGCACACGTGCCAAATGGCGTGCTTCCTGAACTGCGCGCCAGCCTGCCGCTACTTTGGAGGCCAAATTACCAATCCCTTCAAGCGTCGCAAAGCTAATGGCAGCAGCATTGAAGGTGAGTTTTTTGATTTGTGCACTGGAGTGCACGCCTGAGATGCACCAACTGACAAAGTGCTCGCAGTTATTAAACAAGATGTGATAGTCGTCTTCGCCCAAGCGGCTATAGGCGCGCTCAACGCTCTCTGCTCGGTCGAACTTGCGGTCATGCTCTTGCACCCAAAAGCCAAAGCCGTTATCAAAACGTTCAAGCGAAGTAATCGCAACAGGGCCTTTTACTGCGAAACCATCGATAAAGCCCGCATAATGCATGACGCGTTGATCACCGATATAGATGCCATGATGGGTAAAACCCATTCTTGGGGTGACGACATGATCACCGAGGCTGACTGACTTGCTCACACGCTATCTCCAACAAACAAAGGCGCTGCCACCTCAAAAAAATGCTCAACAAACAAAGGCGCTGCCACCTCAAAAAAATGCTCAACAAACAAATGGTGTCCAAAAAACCATCTGGTCAATTAACGTCCGCATATTACGCCTAACACAAGAGTTGCGTCAATCACATGTTTCCCGTTTTATGCAATTTTTGTAAAAAACGGACAATGCCCACTAGACACAATTTCTGAAATTTAAGGTATGCTAGGATTTAACAGATAATGACCAGTGAGTCCGATCCATGACCGCAGAGCTAGACTTATATACGAGCGTCCCTGCCCTCATTGGCTCTCTGCTCGCCAAGCGACGGATTGAACGGGATTTATCGCAGACGGAAGCCGCGCATTTTCTAGATATTGGCAACTCATCTTGGTCGCGGATTGAGAATGGTGAAAGCTCACTGACGATTGAACAGCTCTTTTCGATTTGTCATGGCATGGATTTAAAGCCGAGTGGTTTTTTGGCCTTGGTCGAAGAAAAACGTGACCTTCTAGCGCGTAAAGGCGTGGTGGTCAGCCTACATAAACTCAGCAAAAAGAAACAAGTCAAACTTGCAGATGCCTTAAAAGGTAAAAGCGGTAAGGACAGCAAAGGCACGTTTGTCATGGAAGTGACAGGCACGGGTCTCTGGCCGTTGATTGGCAATGTCATCTTTGAATCGGCAGGACTGATTACAGATGAAATCGCGCCAAGTATCACACCCAGCGCGGGTAAAAATAAGAAGAAATAAGAGAGCTATTGATGATTCGCATGCAATAAATCAAGCAATCCCATCGTGATACTTAAAAGAAGCATGGGTGCCATCGCAAAAAGGTTTATTTGACGACTGGCCACAGCGACACAGGGCTTGTCGATTGCGAATCTCATATGACTGTCCATCCGCACTTTCCACACGAACTCCACCACGTACCATCAGCGGTCCACTACAACCGATAGCCGGATCTTCAATGGGATGAATCCCGATGGTTTCTTTGCTTTCAATCGGTTGCTGCGTTTCTCGATCCCAGACCAACAAGCGACCACCAGCGCAGTTATGAACCATGAATTCGGTCAGCCGCTCATGCTGCTCCCCTTTCATCTGAACCTCACCCCAGACTTGATGGCCGTTATCGCAGAAGCGTGAAAAGGCACAATAAGACTCGTTGTCGGTTAGCAGTTGTGTGGGTCCGTCGAATTCTTTAGAGCCCGCCAAAAGGGGCTGAAAACTGGCCGTTTCGGTTAAATCAACAGGGGCTTTAAGATGTGAACCATCGCAAAAAGGCGCATGTTTGCTGTGTCCACAGCGACATAAAGCCATTGATTCTGAGGACTCGAAGGATTTGCCTGCGGCGTATCGACCCGAGTTACCCGTTTCATTTTTTTCGATAATCACTTGCTGGACTGGCGGCTTGCCGTGGACTAGATAAGGTCCGCCTTTAGTCACCTGAATATAGATATCTTCGGGTGCAGGCACAGTACCGATTTGAACGATATGATCAATCTTTGTTGTCATGACACTCACCTCTGAAAATACATTGATTTAAATGGTTTACAGGTGGTCACAGACCGCATGCTCACCCCATGAACGCAACAGCACTCATCACAATAAATAGGCTTTTCCTAACGGGGAGTCAATCAACAAACGATCGATATTCACAAAACAGCTATATATAGGGCGGTTAAATACAAAAAAGAATCCCTGCTCATGCGACTTAATGCATGAGCAGGGATTCTTTTGCAAATAGGCAGAGTTGCCGGAATGAGCTTAAACGCTTTGACTGACTTTAGTATTACCCAAAACGTGCCCTAGCTCAGCTACGGTACTGACCAAAGCCGTTGGTGCGCAGCTTGCCAACTCTTCACGCGAATGCGCACCCCACAACACACCCACTCTCGGCATATCCAAGGCTTGCGCCATTTTCAGGTCAAATGAGGTATCACCAATCATCACCGCGTCGGCAACATCGATCCCGGTTGCCTCAAGAATATGGGTCAACATCAACGGATCAGGTTTAGATTTAGCTTCATCTGCACTGCGTGTCATCACGAAGTAGTCACGCAGTCCACTTTGATCAAGCACACGATCCAGACCGTTACGATTCTTGCCCGTTGCTACAGCAATCTTGATATCGCGTGCACGTAATTCATCCAGAACATCGGTTAACCCTTCAAACACAGGCGCGATGTTGTTGTAGGTATGGTAATGCTTGGCATAGACCTGACGCATTTCATCATGACGATCCGCATGATTGGGGAATAAGCGATGCATGACTTCAGGCAGCGCCAGTCCAATGATGTGCTGTGCGGCCGCGGCGGGTAGATCGATGTCAAAATGACGCCCAACCGATTGTAAACTCGCCACAATCTGCCCCACCGAATCCATCACGGTGCCATCCCAATCAAAGATGGCGAGTTTTAGGTTATCGTTAAAACGGTATGTTCCAATCTCAGACATGCACTCATCATCCTCATCGCCAATAAAATCGCCAAAGACATGATGCTTTGGCGACTTTGATTTAAAATTTCAAACCTTTTCTGCGGTTAGCCGCAAAGGAAATGATCGTGCGTAATACGATCAACGATGCCCTTTCACTTCACCCTTCAATTGTTCAATCAACGTCACAAAGTCATCTGGCTTTGGTGATTCAAACAAAGGATAGCCAGGAACAGACAGACGCACAGCGTGTAAGCACAAACGGCGTGCTTCAGCACCTTGATAAGGACGCTCATGACCGTACTTGTCATCGCCCAAGAGCGGATGGTTGATCGACAAACCATGCACACGGATCTGATGGGTACGACCAGTTAGCGGACTCGCTTCAACCAATGTGGCATGCGCGTAACGTTCAACGACCACAAAATCCGTCTGACTTTCTTTGCCATGACTGTCTTTATCAGTCGCCACACGAACTCGGCGCTCACCGCTAGGCAGTTCGATTTTAGCTAGTGGCACATCGACGCGCTGTTTATCGAGTGTGACCACACCCTTCACGATAGCAAGGTAAGTCTTACGGATTTTGCCTTCGCGCAGATAATCCTGCAGCACCTTCAGCGTTGAACGCTTCTTGGCAATCATCAGCAATCCCGAAGTCTCGCGGTCTAAACGATGCACCAACTCTAAATAAGGCTTACCCAAAGTCTGACGAATCGCTTCGATCACGCCAAAATCCACACCACTGCCGCCATGTACAGCAAGACCTGCAGGTTTATTCAGGACGATTAAGCCTTCATCTTCATAAAGGATACGTTCCCGTAAGCTATCCGCAAGATTCTGCCCAATGACTGGCGGCGCGCCAATCTCACGCATACGGATCGGCGCAACACGAATCAAGTCACCAGTTTTGATACGGGTATCCTGTTTCACACGACCTTTATTAATGCGGACTTGCGATTCACGGATTAAGCGATAGATCCGAGTCTTGGGCACGCCTTTGAGACGTGCAACTAAGAAGTTATCTAGGCGCTGACCGTCATGATCTTCATCCACGGTATACCACGTGACTTGTGGCACATTGGTTTGGGCGGGGACAAAAGGCGCTTTCGGTTTAGGCGTGCCATTTTCAGACAGCTCTTCAACCACCTCAGAGGTATCTACAGGCTGATACTTCCAATACACCGCAGTTTCGGCACTACCGAAAATCGCATCTTCTGGATCCTCTTCATCGTTATACGCGGCTGCAGGCTTAGAGCGCGTATCAATGCGTTTGCGTTCTTCATGTTGCTGCGGTGCATCAGGACCGCGATGCTTGTTTTGCTGATTGCGATTTAAAAAGGTGCCAGCGCGTGAGCGCAATTGCGGCTTACCACGTGAATCTGGACGGCCACGCGACTCACCAGAACCACCACGGCGATTGCCAGATGCACGCTCATTGTCCCGAATACCCGCTTCTAAGCGATTTTCAGCAGCAGATGGCGCAGCGCGCTGTTCGCTTGGACGTGAATCCTCGGTTTGCGGACGCGCAGGGCGTTTTTTAGGTTTAAAAGCTTCTGAGCGACGGCTGTCAGCTGGGTATGAAGACGGTGCACGGCGTGATGGGGCGTGCGTTGATCGCACCCGAGTCTTATCAGAAGCGGGTTGCTCTTTACCACGGAAATCGTCATTTGACGGGGTTTCCGCATCTGAGCGGTGTTTTTTTGATGTTTGTGCGCGAGAAGTTGTCATGAAAATGTATGCTTGTTGCCAAAGGTTTGCTATAGTCGGCGCACGGAAAACGGTCTAGCCTGCTTGAAATCCAAAGCAACTAATGACTATCCGGACAAATACGCCCCGTCGAGGCTTTCTAGTATATCGACAAAACCCGTTCTTGCTTAACTCTTCGACACAGATTTATGTACACAACCGTGTAAATAGATCAACGGTGAAGAGTAACAACACGGTTAACGGTTCTTTTTGCCCTGATTGTTTAGACGCATGGCAAAGAACCACACATAAAACCGATGCACACCAGACAGGTTGATTGCCTGTATTTGCATCGATGCTTGATTGGTTTAGCCTGATGACAGGCAAGGAAGAGCACAGTACGCTTCATGGTTTTTGCTTACAACAAAGCCATGTAATCACAAGTGTCTAAAGCCCCTTGCATCATTCCGCACTCCACTCACAGACACTGATGTTGATACTGACTACACCCAAAATACTTGCTTTGCTGTTTAATTGAACTTCAACTTTAAGCAGCAAAGAGATGAATGAATGACTTATGCGCAAATCAGGCTTTGCCTGATGTAATGAATAGAACTATGCAGCAAGATGAGGATTTACACCCAAATCTTTTGCACTACATGCTTTTACCAAAAGTCCATGTGACTGGTTTCTAACGCGCTAATATTTCAGAACTTGCTAGACGTATTATTGTTGAATGATCTTGCAAGAGACCACCGTCTGCCGTGTGTGTCGCACCAAATAAAGGTGTCACACTGCAATGAAACGTATGCTGATAAACGCGACACATGCCGAAGAAATTCGCGTCGCACTGATTAACGGTCACCGTCTTTACGACTTTGACTTAGAAAACCGCACCCGCGAACAAAAGAAATCCAACATCTATAAAGGTCGCGTCACACGCGTCGAACCTTCCCTCGAAGCAGTCTTTGTTGAATATGGTTCCCAGCGTCAGGGTTTCCTGTCGATGCGTGAAATCGCCAATTCATACCTGAACAAAGATCCTCGCTCAACCAACAATATCCGTGAATTGATCACCGAAGGCACTGAGCTGCTCGTTCAAATTGAAAAAGAAGAACGTGGCAACAAAGGCGCTGCCCTCTCGACATTCATTTCACTGGCAGGTCGTTATTTGGTGTTAATGCCAAACAACCCTAAAGGCGGTGGTATCAGCCGTCAAATCGCGGGCACTGTCCGTGAAGAGATGAAAGAAATCCTGTCATCACTCGAAGTACCACGTGCCATGAGTGTCATCGTGCGTACTGCAGGGATTGGTCGTAGCCAAGAAGAGCTACAACAAGACTTGCAACACCTGCTCGGTCTTTGGCAACAAATTCAAAATCTAGCGCAATCTGGCCCATCACCAATGCTCGTCCATCAAGAAGCGGGGGTCGTTACCCGTGCAGTGCGTGATTACTTGCGTGATGATATCGGCGAAATCCTGATTGATAATGAACAGGCTTATAACGAAGCGTATACCTTCGTACAGCAAGTCATGCCGCATCAGATTCATAAAATCAAAAAACACTTGGCCAATGAACCATTGTTTGCAAGCTTTGGCATCGAAAGCCAAATCGAAACCGCTTATCAACGTGAAGTGAAGCTGCCATCAGGCGGTTCGATCGTGATCGATCAAACTGAAGCGCTGGTTTCTATCGACATCAACTCTGCTAAAGCCACACGTGGCGCCGATGTTGAAGATACCGCCCTCAACACCAACCTTGAAGCGGCTGATGAAATTGCGCGTCAATTGCGCCTACGCGACATGGGCGGTCTAGTGGTTATCGACTTTATCGACATGGGTAAAGATCGTAACCAACGTGCAGTTGAAGCACGTCTGAAAGAAGCCACCCAAAGCGACCGTGCCCGCATTCAATTCGGTTCACTGTCACGCTTTGGTCTGCTTGAAATGAGCCGTCAGCGTCTACGTCCATCCCTAGAAGAAGCGACGGGTTACGTCTGCCCACGTTGCCACGGCACAGGCATGATTCGTGACTTACGTTCATTGTCCCTGTCGATCATGCGTGCGATTGAAGAAATTGCGCTGCGCGAGCGTCAAGGCGAAGTCCAACTACAAGTTCCGATTGAAATCGCAGCGTTCTTGCTAAATGAAAAACGCGACTCTCTCGTTTACTTAGAGCAAACCAGCCGTTGCCGCATTACCATTTTGCCGCACCCACATCTGGAAACACCGCACTATCACATCAGCTTTAACCGTGAAGGCAATGCACCAGCAAGCTACGAGCTGATCGAACGTGATGAAGCCCTCGGTTATGAAACCGACTGGCAACAACCCGGTCAAGTAGCCGCCCCAGCGCCTGCACGTCAAAATCGCGCCGCTTCCGCTGCTCAAGCACCAGCTGCTGCACCAACAGCACCTGCCAGCGTTCAATTCGCATGGCTTGAAAACCTGTTCACCCCACGCCAAGCCCGCCCACAAGGTGCCGCAAGCAGCAATGATGCAGCCAGCGCCATCGAACAATTAGTCAATGGCGGCGCAGTCAGTCGTGGGATTTACGGTGAAGTCACCACACCAGCACCACGTGATCGCCATGCGGTTGCGGATGTACAACCCAACGCCTATGCGACGGGTACTCCCACAGCACAGGCAGGTCAAACCCCAGCGGCACAGCCGCAAGGGGGGTCCAACCAAAAGCGAGACCGAAACAACCGCAATCGACGCGGTCGGGACAACAATCCCAATAACAACACAAACGTCGATAACGGCGCAAACGACAACCTACAGTTTGCCCAACCTCCCGTTGACAACGCGGCCTTCGGAGACGAAGCCCCAGCACCGCGCCATCGCAACCGCCGTGGTGGACAAAACAACGGTCAAAACGCGAACCAAAACGATGCCGCCAATGTCGAACGCGACATCAACGCAGCGCCGGAGTCCAACAACTCAGGTAATGTTCCGCCTCGCCGTGATCGTAATAGCAATCGCAACAGCCGTGGGCCTCGCCAACGTGATGCGAGTGTACTTGCACCATCCGCTGACAACGCAGCATCCGCAGACGTCCAAGTCGCTGAGCTAAATGCAGCACCAGCCGCGATTGCAGAAGTTGCAGCAAACCCACTGGCAACGCAAGTGATTGCCAATGGCGATGAGCAAAGCACAGGCAATCTCGTAGTCTTTGGTCTGGATGACTCTGCATCCACCAGCACGACTCCACTGGTTAGTGAAGTGCCTGAAGTGGTTGCAGCAGCAGAACCATCAGAAGGCGTCCATGAAAATGGCCCAACTGAAGACGTGACTGCAGCCATCGCCGCTGAAGCCCCACGCGCCGCCAACGATCCACGTGAACGTCGTCGTCGCCGTGAATTGGGTCTGGATCAACCAGAGCCAGTCGCAGCAGTTGCCGCTGCTGAACCTGTTGTTCACTTTGAGCCTGTCGCTGTACATGGTTCAGTGGGTGAATATGTGGTTGACGTATTAGGCGCAGAAGGGACTACCCTGCTTGCTGAAGGTCGCGTTGTTGAAGCGTTCTTAAAAGCACTGCATGGTCGCCCAGTCGTCACAGCCCCTCTGGTCGTTGCAGAAGTCGCACCCGTTGTGACTGAAGTAGAGGCAGCACCCGTTGTTGCTACTGCAGCAGCGTCGTTGCCACCGATGACCACTGAAGTGATTGCACCGCCAGTCGCTGACCGCCCACGCGCAGCCAATGACCCGCGTATGCGTCGTCGTTTGGCCGCCGAAGCCGCAGCGCGTGCTGCTGCAGGTATCCCTGAGCCAGCCGAAGCCGTAGAAGTAGTCGTTGTCGCTGAAACGACAGAAGTTGCTGCGGCTGAAGCACCGGTTGAGGTGGTTGCTGAGACTACAGAGACCACTGCAGATGTCGTGACCGCACCAGTTGCAGTTGTGGAAGAAGCACCAGTCGCTGAAGCTCCTGTAGCCAGCTCAGGCTTGCAAGCCAACCTGATCTTCCCTGCCGCTGAAGAAACCATTGCTGTTTCAACAGAAACGGTAGCCGTTGAATCAGCAGTCAGTGAGTCAGTTGCTGCCCCTACAGAAGTTGTCGCAGAAGCTGAATCAGCACCTGTTGCAGTTGAAGTTGATGCTGAGCATGATGATGAAGACGGTGATGACTTCGTCGAAAGTGCGGAAGGATCAGATGAGGATCACTCCCACGAGCCTGAAAACTCAAATCTGGACAGCCGTGGTCGCCCACGTCGTCCACGTACTGGCGGACGTCCTCCAAAAAAACGTGCTCCAGCCGTCGAGTAAACCCCAAAAAGCAACCGATCACTTGATATAATGAGTGGTCGGTTTTTTTTAAGCATACCTTTATGAAACTTAATACGAAAACCAAATAGTTTAGGTATGCTACTGGCACTATTAGCCATCACCGCTGTATGCAGCAAAAATTCAAATTGAAGCGACAGCGTATTGATTAGTTTAGATTGATTACAGGAATCCATTTATGTCTTTATTCACAAGTAAACGTAAACCCGCGCACTCTGATGTGATTACGATTACCGATGTAGCTGAACGGATTCCCAATCTGATAAAAAAACTTCCCCATGTCGCACACGGTTTAATCCTCGCCAATGACTCCCGCCCCAATAAGCCTACAGGCTTCGGCGTAGAATTCGAAAAAGCCACACGCAGCAACCCGTACGGCATTGCGTTATATTATAAAGACACCCAATTTACCTATACCCAGTTCAACGAATGGGCCAATCGCATCGCACACTACTTCTTAAGCCAAGGCATCAAAAAAGGCGACGTCATCACGCTCTTTATTGAGAACCGCCCTGAACTACTGGTGTGTTCACTGGCTTGTGCCAAAGTGGGTGCCATTGCTGCACTCGTTAACTGTTCACAAACGGGTAAAGGCTTGACCCACAGTATCAATCTGGTCAAACCCAAAATGATTATTGTTGGTGATGAACTGACAGGGCCGCTGAAAGATGTGCGCTCAACGCTAGAACTCTCAGATGATCAATTCTTCTGGCTGGCCGACGCCGATACCCGTAAGCCAAACCCACAAATCAAAGCACCGGCAGGCTACCAAAATCTTGCTGATAAATTGACGAGCCAACCTCGCTTCAACCCACCGAGCAGCTATGAAGTCTTCCATCAGGATGGATTATTTTATATCTACACTTCTGGCACCACAGGTTTACCAAAAGCGGTCGTGTTTAAGCATGGTCGCTGGATGAAAGGCTACGGCACCTTCGGTCATATCATGAATCTGAACAAAGATGACATCATGTATGTCACCTTGCCCTTCTATCATGCGACCGCTATGGTTGTGTGCTGGTCTGCAGTTATTGCAGGCGCCAGTGGCCTTGCGATCCGTCGTAAATTCTCAGCGCGTGAGTTCTGGTCGGATGTACGCCGCTATAACGCTTCGGCGATTGGCTATGTCGGTGAGCTCTGCCGCTACCTGATGGATTCCCCAATGGATTCCGCAGACCGTAAACATCGCGTCACCAAAATGGTTGGGAATGGTCTACGCGCCAGTATCTGGCATGACTTCAAAAAACGCTTTGGTGTAGAGGAAGTCTTTGAGCTTTATGGCTCAAGCGAAGGCAACGTGGGCTTTAGTAATATTTTCAACTTTGAAAATACAGTGGGTTTCTCACCAGTTCCATATGCGATTGTGCGCTACGACCAAGAAAAAAATGAGCCGATTTTGAACAAGAAAGGCTTTATGATCAAAGTGAAAACAGGCGAAAGCGGTTTGTTGATCGGTAAGATCACTAAATCCTCTCCTTTTGACGGTTATACCGATCCAGAGAAGAACAAAGCCACGATTCTTGAAAATGTCTTTACCAAAGGCGACCGCTACTTCAATACCGGTGACTTAATCCGTGACTTGGGTTTCCGTCATGCGCAGTTTGTTGATCGTCTGGGTGATACCTACCGCTGGAAAGGTGAGAACGTCTCCACCACTGAAGTAGAAAACTGTATCTCCGACTTCCCTGCCATCTCTGAAGCAGTGGCTTACGGTGTTGAAATTCCGGGCACCAATGGTCGTGCAGGTATGGCAGCTATCACTCCCACACCTGATAGCAATATCGACTACACCGAACTGTTGACCTTCTTTAAAGGCAGCATGCCTGCTTATGCGGTTCCGATTTTTATCCGTGTTCAAGCACAGATGGAAACCACAGGCACCTTCAAGTACCAAAAGAACAACCTCAAGAAAGAAGGTTTTGATCCAAGCCAAACCAGCGACCCTCTTTTGGTCTGGTTACCAGGCACCACTTGCTACACCCCGATCACTGCAGAAGTGTTTGAAGGCATCCAGATCGGACAGTATCGTTTCTAATTTTTTTAGACTGTGATCAAATCAAGGACAGCATAAGCTGTCCTTTTTTTCGCCTATCTTCATCATTTGCTTAGAGATTGATCAGCATGGCTTTTGAGGCATTCCACTCAAAAAACGGAGAATTGCTCTTTATTTGTTCAGAAAACCCGTTATTTTCATCTTTTTTAGTGAAAATGGCTCTTTTATGTTCAAACGAATCATATCTCGTTAATTTTAGGTTGTCTTTCCCTGAAAAATTGATAGAATGTGCGCTCACTGAAACGGGTCGTTAGCTCAGTCGGTAGAGCAGTTGACTTTTAATCAATTGGTCGCAGGTTCGAATCCCGCACGACCCACCAGTGTTAAGATACTAAAGAAAGCCTTTGCATGATTGCGAAGGCTTTTTTTTATGCTTGTGGCGGACTCATATATTCCGTTCGAAAATAATGTGCGGAAAACCTATCGCCCAAATCACGCCATGTCGTGCAAACGACATGCTCACGACATGTGACCTTCCTCTTTTAAAGACTTTTCCCACAAATACAAGAAGAACCTGCACCTGAAAATACTTTTCCTTAGCATCCTCAACTCTGCAAAAACGCACTAAAGCTGTTTTTGGAGAAAGGTGCGTCAAAACATCTGATTAGCTCTATATGCAGTCCTCATCCTGTAAATTTTGCCTCATGCCTAATTGTTACTTCATTGACAATTGATCGTCTTACATTTAATCTACTTTCAAGTTGATTAAATGTAAAGAATGTGGCAAATGGCTAGACCCAAAAGAATTGAAGGTGACACGGATACGCCTGCAAAGATTATCAATGCCGCCCGTTTAGAATTTTCTCAGAGTGGTTTATCTGCTCGGCTTGAGGACATTGGAGCACGGTGTGGTCTGAGCCGTGCCTCCATCCTGCACCATTACGAATCCAAACAAATTTTATTAGATGCCGTTAATGAACACGCGATCAATAAAGCCCGCGAACGAATATTACAGGCCTCACTAAAGACTCAGAACGATTATTCAGCAACGATTCGTGGCGTAACCCTAGCTCTGCGGCAAATTGAAAATGAAGAAAATGGGACTGCTGCAGTCATATTACATGCCATATTTGCTGAGCTCGTAAGTACGAAATTAAAAATCATGATGCAAGAACTGTTGGCATTACTCGCACAATCCGCCATACAAGCAGGTGCTGAGGCCAGCCACTCTCCGGAACTGACGCGTGCGGCAATTGCACATATCGTCATGGGTGAACTCTGTCGTCTCGCCTTGGGCAAACAAGCCCATGATTATTGGGGCAGCGCTGATCCGATCCTTCCCCTCATGGACACCTTTTTTAAACTCCCCTCTGCTTGAGGAACCCCATTATGAATATCTCATCACATTTAATGCAAACCCCAGCCACCACACGTAGCTTGGCGGATGACTTACAACAGCTCTACGATGAAACGCGTGCAAAAGTAGGTCAAGAAGACATTGATCACATTGAAAAGATTGCAGCATATTCAAATGCGATCAAAGCACGCAGCCGTGAGCTGCTGCAAAAGGGCGGGAAGCCTGATGCCTTTAAACGCGGCGTAACTTTGGCTGTTCTGCATACCCTCCTGGAATTCGCAGAGCTTGGTCACAACATCATGCATGGGACTTATGACAATTTGCCTAATGCAAAACGATTCCATTCAGATCAGTGGGTCTGGGATTTCATCACCGATCCTGATGAATGGAAGATCATGCATCACCAGAACCATCATCCCTTTACCAATATCATCGACAAAGACCATGATATTGGCTACTCCATGATCCGGATGTTTGCAGGTCAAAACTGGTATGGTCACCATGCTCTGCAGCCCTTGGCGTTGGGTGCATTGGCCTTACCCAACTATTTCTTTAGTATGTATACAGCATCATCTGCTGCACGCGTAGAAGAGCGTCCAGCACTCGGTCTGAAAACTTTTGAGCGTGCATTTAAACTTTTAGGCAAGCATGCACGCCGCAATTACATCCAAGAACCTTTGGCTGCAGGTTCGCGCTTTTTGCATACAGTGGTTGGTAACTATCTGGGTATCGTACTCGGTTATGACCTGATTATTCTGATGCTTATGTTGGAGCACCATGCCCATAACGTGCAAGTCTTTGTTGATCCAGGCCCAGGTGAAAGTCGTGATGAATACTTCCGTCGCCAACTCCTCGCCACATCGAATTTCATCCCGACAAGTGCTATTGATAGCTATTTAAAGAGTATTTTGGATGAGGAAGTAGACTTCCCCAATCCACCTGACTTTGAAGTGTTTTATGGAGGCTTAAGCACCCATCTTGAACACCACTTATTTCCCGATTTGCCATGTAATCGCCAACGCGAGATTGTGCCGCAAGTACAAGCCATCTGTGCTGCACACGGTCTCCCCTACAACATCGTACCTTTTGAAGAAGCTATTCCGAATGTCATTAAACGCCTGATCAAATGGGCAGTGCCTGCTGGCGAGCAAGAACAGCAAAAAACGTTGACCTCCCTCGTTCGCCGCCCACGTCAGTTATTCAAACGTGTGAATCATGGTATGCGCTATAAGGTGCCATCACCCTACACGTATATCCAAACAACGCGATATTTCAATGCTCCAGCAGAAGTATTGGCTACACGCATTGAAGCTGGTGGACAAGCCCTCAGCATTCATCTGGCTAAACCACTGGGCTGGGACGAACAAGTCTGGGATGCTGGGGCGTATATCTCCTTGCGGATCAAAATTGGTAAAGAGGAATTTGTCCGTCAATACAGTCTGACCAGTGATAGCCTAGACAGCGATACCTTAGATATTACGGTCAAGCGGGTGGAAGGTGGACGCGTTTCCAACTTCATCAATGACACCGTGAAAGCGGGTCAGTTCATCACCCTTGTCGGTACACCGCAAAATGATGGCAGCTTTGTTGTGCAACAACTGCCCAAGCTGCCGATCTTCATCGCTGGCGGTGTCGGTATTACCCCGATCATCAGCATGATGCGTAAGCTACGCCGTGACAACACGGATGCCCAAGGCACGTTGCTGTATTTTAATCGCAACCCTGAATCCATTATTTTTGAAGATGAGATTCGCGCACTGGCAAAACAGGCACGCCTGAATGTACATCTGATCTGTGACAGTGCACCCGAGCATCGCACGGATCTCATCCAAGAGAAACTCTCTCCCAAGCTTTTAAAACAGTACATTCCTGATATCTGCACTGCTGATGTTTATGTCTGCGCACCCCCCGGATTTATTGATATCGTCAACACACAGCTCATCACGCTGGGTTTACCCGAAGGACGTTTTCATACCGAAAGCTTTACCCCACCGACCTTGGTAAGAGAACCCAGTGATGGTCGTCAATATCGCATCCACTTCAAACGAAGCGGTCAAGAAGTCACGATTGAAAGTAATGTAACCCTGCTTGAAGCCGCACGACAAGTCGGCATTCAGATTCCATCGGGTTGTGAGCGTGGCCTCTGTAAAGCATGCGTATGCACCAAAGTCAGTGGTCAAACCCAAGATGAAATCGGAAAGTCCACGCAGACCCGTATTACGATTTGCAATAGCATGCCGCGCTCAGATATTGAGCTCGATGTGTAACAAGACTTTGAACTCAAAAGTAATTTATATAGCTAACCCCGCCTTAGGACGCTAGGGCAACAACAATAGAGATTGATCCATATGAATACATCAGCCAATCTTACGCATATAGACAGTGCTGTACCTTCAGAAGTACAGCGTATCCATGACTTACTCAGTGCTCAAAAAGCAGCCTATCGCGCTAATCCCATGCCATCAGCGGCTGAACGCATTGAGCGTTTGTCACGCCTACGCCGTGTTTTAGTGACGCATCAAGATGCGATTGCTCAAGCCATCAGCGATGATTTCGGTAATCGGTCCATTGATGAAACCAAGATTTCAGAATTGATGACTTGCTTAGAATATATCGACTATGCCAGTAAACGGGTGGCCCGATGGATGCAACCGTCTAAGCGTCATATTGGACTCATTCACCAGCCTGCAAAAGGTTGGGTGTCTTATCAGCCTCTCGGCGTGGTCGGTATCATGTCACCGTGGAACTACCCTTTATTCCTCACCATTAGCCCACTCATCTGTGCACTGGCAGCAGGGAATCATGCCATGCTCAAAATGTCGAGTTCCTCGGCACGATTAGGTGCGCTTCTGGAAAAGATTTTTGCTGAGGTTTTTCCTCTAGAGCTTTTGGCAGTCGTGAATGGCGGCGGCATCATTTCGGATACCTTCTGTCGTCTGCCTGTCGATCTCTTGGTCTTTACAGGATCGAGTGCGATTGGCAAAACCGTAATGGCTGCTGCGGCAGAAAATTTGACCCCTGTGGTCTTAGAACTCGGCGGTAAATCACCAGTACTGGTGCATGACTCTGTACCCATGAAAGACGTGGCTGAGCGTGTGGCATTTGGTAAAGCATGGAATGCAGGGCAAACCTGTGTAGCGCCCGACTACATCTTGCTGCCGCGGGGTAAAACCCATGAGTTTGTTACCGAGATGCGAACATTGATCAGCAAGCACTATCCAACTCTGCTTGAAAACCCTGATTACACGTCGATCATTAATGATAAGCAATATCATCGCCTGCAAGGCTATCTAAGCGATGCACGTAAGCAAGGTGCAACGTTCTTTGAGATCAACCCTGCCAATGAAGACTTGAGTGGCACCCGCAAAATTGCGCCGACCCTACTTACCAATGTGACCGCCGAAATGGATGTTTGCCAAAATGAAATTTTTGGCCCGATCCTGCCGATCATTGAATACGACACGATTGAAGAAGCGTTGAACTATATCAATGATCGCCCACATCCACTGGCCCTGTATTATTTTGACTACGATGCAAAACGTGCTCAGTATATTGCGGACCACACCCACTCTGGTCAGTTTGGGATTAATGCCGTACTGACTCACCCTGTACACAGTGATTTGCCATTTGGTGGCGTGGGAAATGCAGGCATGGGCAAATATCATGCACAAGAGGGTTTTCTCACCATGAGTCATACCCGTGCTGTCCTGCAAAATCCAAAATTTTACAGTCTAAAAATGATCATGCCGCCCTTTGGTAAGCGCGCACATCAGATACTTGGCAAAGTATTCTTTCACTAAGATCTCTGTTTAAAGTTTCAATTCGGTAGCCATCAATGTATATGCGGTGGCTACCTTATTTTTATGAAACCATATTAAGTTTCAGTCAGAAAAGCCCTAAAGCACCTCTCCTATCCGAGCGTCTCTCTTAACAACGCCAAAGCCTGTTTACCCTCCATTTCATTGATTAAGCCTTCACCCTTCATCTAAATGGCGTTAAATGCCAAAAAAATGGTCATCTTCAGTCAAATTCCTCCTCCAGACATTCGGCATGATTGGACGCTAGTCGATGAGGCAGGAAATGGATAGCCACCTCATAGCCTGCAATATCTGAGGTTTTCCTCAGCACATTTACTACCCATAAAAAAGCATTTCTCATGATGCAGAGCAAGCACGATTGTCATATTTGCTCGGTAGCATATTGGGCCATGAAATAAAGGGTTCGGACGACTTCGTCTATACATTCAATGTCTATTTTAGGGAAGAAATAACGTGACAAACCCGCAAGATATCAATCGCCGCTTGTTCTTAAAGCATAGTGCTCAATTAGCAACTCTAGCTGGGGCAGCAGGATTACTCCCTGAAACTATCCAACGAGCTCTGGCGATTGCGCCGAATGTTCGTACGGGCACGATTCAAGACGTCGAGCATGTCGTGATCTTGATGCAAGAGAATCGCTCTTTTGATCACTACTTTGGCAATTTGAATGGCGTACGTGGTTTTAATGATCCGCGGGTACTCAAGCGTCAAGACGGTAAGCCTGTCTGGTATCAATACTACAATAATAACAATTACTCGCCTTACCACTGGGATACCAAAGTCACCTATGCCCAATGGGAAGCATCCAATTACCATGACTGGTCACCTTATCATGGCGTATGGAACGAAGGCCGTAATGATCAATGGATGACGATCCAATATCCAACGGCAATGGGTTACTTCAAGCGCAGTGATATTCCTTACTACTACGCCATGGCTGATGCCTTTACTCTGTGCGAAGCGTATCACCAATCGATGTTGGGTCCGACCAATACCAACCGCCTCTATCATATGACTGGTCGTTCCGCCCCTACAGGTGATGGCACAGGCGTTTACACGACCAATAGCATGGGCGATGGCACCATTGGCGTAAGCGGCACTGTAGATTGGATGACCTATCCAGAGCGCTTGAGTGCTGCAGGGATTAACTGGAAGATTTATCAGGAAGGAGGCTATCAATCCTCGTCGCTATGGTCGCTTTATATCAATCCTTTTAGCAAATACACGATTCAAGAAAAAAATAACTATGACTGTAATGCACTCGCATGGTTTAAGAACTTTAAGAATGCAGGGACTAGCTCTGACCTCTGGCAGCGCGCTATGGTCGCACGTGGCGTGGATAAGCTGCGCACGGATGTCTTAAATAACCAACTCCCGCAAGTGTCATGGCTGATCCCTCCTTACTGCTACTCCGAACATCCATGGTGGGGTCCTTCCTTTGGTGAATACTACGTCTCTAAGATCCTTGAGGCGCTGACCAGTAATCCAGAAGTGTGGGCAAAAACTGTCTTTATCATCAATTATGATGAAGGCGATGGATTCTATGATCACGTCTCCGCAGCAGTCCCCCCATGGAAAGCAGGAACAGGACTCTCGACCGTCAGCACTGTCGGTGAAATCGAACAATCCGGCCAACTCCCCATCGGACTAGGATATCGCGTTCCTCTACTGGCAATCTCACCATGGTCAAAAGGCGGTAAAGTCAGTGCTGAAGTCTTTGATCATACCTCCGTGCTGCGCTTCTTGGAAAAACGCTTTGGGGTGGTTGAAAGCAATATTTCACCATGGCGCCGTGCGGTTTGCGGTGATTTAACCTCGCTCTTTGATTTTTCTGGACAAAGCAATCCTACGGTAGAACCTGCGCTAACCAATGTGGCGCAAACCAACAGTCAAATGCTGGACGCCTACAACAAGCAGTATTACTACAAGAAGCCCGATTACTGGTCTTATCCGCCAACGGGCTTACCAGGACAAGAGTCTGGGCAACGCGATGCCTTAGCTGTGCCTTACGAGCTCTATGCCGAAGTCGCCATCACCAAAGCGACCAAAAAGCTGGTTCTATTCCTCACCAACAATGGTAAAGCGCTGCCCGGTAATCCTGAAGGCAAATCTGCGGCGGTCTTCCAAGTTCATGCCACCAATGGCAGCACCCCACGCTTCTATACCGTGACCAGCTATCTGGTCACCCAAAGCGATGGCAGTACCTTAGGTAAAACCATCAGCGATGACCTTTCTGCACTGGTAGATGCCAGCGGCAACTACAGCTTTCAGGTTCGTGGTCCAAATGGCTTCTACCGGGAATTCGTTGGCAATATTAATGCCGGTATCCAAAGCGCTGAACCTGCGATCTCTCTTGTATATAAAGTCGATGGCAACATCTACTTAAGTATCAAGAATAACGGGACACTGCCATGTCGGGTCACCGTACAGACCAACGCGGCGTATAGTAGTGAGGCGGCACATAGCTATGATATCGGCGTCGGTAGCACCATTCAGGACCTATGGAATCTACAAAGCAGCCAAGGCTGGTATGACCTCAGTGTCACGTCAACCAATACCTCGACCAGCTTCTTGCGTCGTCTAGCAGGGCATGTGGAGACTGGGGTTTTGAGTAAAAGCGATCCACTCTTGAACATCAATCAGGTCTAAACTACAGACCTGCGTTCAAACCCGTGTTTAAGAACATCAAGGATAGAGTATGAAGTCGATGTGGGTATGGATTTTTATCGGAGCGCTCTGCTGTGGATTGGCATTTGCGCTGTATACCCTCTCGCCTTCTGCCAATCCTATCCCCAGTGCCAGCGCTTCCTCAGGTGCTGGAATTCGCACGCCGATAGATACTAGAGAACCTGCAATGAAAGTTCAAAATCCTGCATCCTCTGTCTCAGCAGACATGGAGCATTTTCTAAAAAACGTATCGACCCTTTCAGATGCTGAACGCAAACAAACTGCACAAACGATTATCGATGAGCTAAAAGCCTCTGTCTCCGATGGTGCTGATCCGCGCACGGTCTTTCAGCAAATTGAACAATTCACGCCTTATGTAGAACCTGACCCAACACGACGGGAGGCAATGAACTTTGAAATCTGGCAGTCGTTAAGACAAGCCAATGTTCAACGCGAACTCCCGCCCACCCCAGCAGAGCAGCAGCAACTCAAAGACTATGCAGCGGCATCGGATCAGATTATTGAAGATGTGATGAAGACTGAAAGCGATCGTGAACAGCAGCACCGGGTGATTGACACCAAGCTTCGTGCGTTGCGGTTGCAGATTTTTGGGGAGGAAGAGCCGAGGGTGTTGAGAAGGTAACAGCGATATTTTTAGGGTTATTGTCATGGACTGATAAATACTTAAGCCATACATAAAAAAAGCCTTTGCAATTACGAAGACTTTTTAGCTTTGATTCAAATGAATAGACTAGAAACAGCTTACCTTTTGTCATAAACCCAAAGATAAGCCTTCTCCTTAAATCGACTGTCTTATTTCTGACTTTGCAATACCGTCGTCTCTTGAGTCACATAACCTGAAGCTGGTAAGGTTCCACTATACGAGTACGCATCAAACGTCTTGACCACCAGCCCAGTATTCACATCCCTCCAAGTCGAGGTGTTATCGATCACGTTTGTCCCTGTACTCGTGGTATAGGTGGTGGTACTGAGGATTTTAAGCGCGCTAAAGGTGCCTGCAGGTACAGTGACACTTTCCACACCAACCACGGCGCCGCTATTGGTGAAGGACTGTGGAATGCCATTGGTGCCGCATTTTTTTGAGTACGTCATATTCCACGTCGCTCCAACTGTGGTCGGAAAAGTCACACCGCCGCCATTTGGTGTAAATGTACAGATACCTGAACCGCCCACAGTTGTTGTGCCGTCAAGAGATTGTTCGGAGAGTTCTTGTCCAGAGCTATTTAGCGTTTCAAGATGGGGGGTGATGCCATACGACACCCCATTAAAAGCAATAGCAACTTTTGTAAAAGGATCAACGATACTTCGCGTAAAACTTGTAGCAGTCGCAGCAGTCACCGTATCGGTATACGACTCATTAATCGTGTTCGATGCATTATCAATAGTGGTCCGCGTCCAAACACGCTGTAAGCCCACGGCGGGGATAACAAATTTATAAGTCGTTGGGGCAATAATCGTATCGTTACTACCCCCACCACAAGCTGCCAATATTGACGTTAAAAGGATTAGACTACTTATTCTTCCTGATTTCATTATCTGTCCATGAGTGATGAGATGCGTAATGCACAGCTAGCATAACACTCCAAAAACATAGCGATTTATCCATTTTCTTCTCACTCACCTTTGCGATACAAAACGATACGTTCAACGAACAATCCAGACCAAATGGATCATATCCCGCCTACCCCATGATCATTTTCTAATCTATACTTTTCAAATAAAAATTTTTTTAATTATTTTTCTCATTCTTTGTCGAAAACAACAAATCTCGTTCGTCATAGTGGTGAGAGTTTAAAAAAGTATCGGTTTATGCGTCGCTCTCTGCACCCTTAGTGCTGCAAAACGCTTAAGCTCAGATCAACAATTTTTAATTTAAGTCGATAAGGAGTAAGGATTATGTCTAGCGTAAAACCCATTCCCGAAGGGATACACACCATCACCCCTCATCTCGTATGCGACGGTGCAGCCGATGCTATCGAGTTTTATAAGAAAGCCTTTAATGCCGTCGAGGTGACCCGCCTTGCAGGTCCGGACAACAAATTGATGCACGCCATGCTGCGCATTGGCGACTCAACCATCATGCTTAATGATGAGTTTAAAGATTGGGGAGTTCTTGGACCCAAAGCAATCGGCGGCACCGCAGTCACCATCCACCTTTATGTCACTGATGTCGATAGCGCCTTTGCACAGGCTGTCGATGCAGGTGCAACCGTAAAAATGCCTGTTGCTGATATGTTTTGGGGAGATCGCTATGGCGTACTGATCGATCCTTTTGGCCACAGTTGGTCGATTGCCACCCACAAGCAAGATTTGACCCCTGAACAAATTATTGAAGGGATGCATCAAATGACACCGGGCGAAGGCTGTAATTAACAACGGATTGGTATGGGCGATAGCACTTTGATTTCTATGTTATCGCTCACTATTCCTTTCATGACACGGAGCGCACCATGCGATTTTTGATTATTCATCAGTTAGACAATCCTTCGGCAGAAGCCATGGCTGCCGAAGCGGCTCTTATCAAAACAATGCTGCGGGATGATCCCGTCGTGGTGCAATCCGATGTCCTGCTCAGCAGTAGTCGCTTGCATCAGCAAATGCCTGCAGCGCGGTTGGAAGTGACCCAAACGCATGCGCCTGTGGTACTCGACCCATGGACAGATACAGCGGAATATACCCGCAGCTTCCTCCAGATCGATGTGCCAGACCATGAGGCGGCACTGGCTTGGGCTCAGCAATGGCCTGCAAGCCATGTGGATAGTGTAGTCGAAGTGCGTGCGGTCGGTTGCCCCGGCGGTGTGCACAGCGTCAGTGGTGATATCCCTGCTGACGCCAAGGCCGATACTGAACACTTTATGGTCATTATCCATGAAGAGAGTCTGCTCAGTGAAGGAACCGTGCCACCGCAGTCAGTGCTGGATGGCATGGAGCGTTACAACATTGAAAGTGTCGAATCCGGCATCTTGCTCGCAGGTCACGGTTTGCATCCCAGTCCTGACGGTGCACGGGTAAAATTTACCGCAGGCAAAGCAAGCGTCATCGATGGTCCGTTTAGTGAAAGCAAAGAGCTGATTGCAGGCTACTGGCTCATCCAGACCAAATCAAAGCAAGAAGCGATCGAATGGGCTAAAAACTACCCCTTCCCCGTATTTAACTCAGCCACGATTTCGGTTCTTCCTGTCGTCGGCTTGGAGCACAAACATGTTTAAAACAATCTTACTCATCGTCGTTGCAGTGATTGTCGCCATCTTGATCTATGCGGCAACACGTCCCGACAGTTTTAGTGTTGAGCGCAGTATCACCATTAAGTCTCCACCTGAAAAAGTCTATGCATTGATTAATGATTTTCACAGTTGGCCCACATGGTCCCCGTGGGAAAAACTTGATCCGACCATGACCCGCCACTACAGCGGTGCAGCGCAGGGGGATGGCACTGTCTATGAATGGATTGGCAATAGCAAAGTCGGTTCAGGACGAATGGAGATCACCAGCAGCGTGCCTGCCAGCAAGATTGTGATCAAGCTGGATTTTCTAAAACCCTTAGAAGCCCATAACACGGCGGAATTTACCCTACAGCCTGCCGGTGACAGCACCACGGTAACTTGGCGTATGTACGGCCCGAATCCCTATGTTGCCAAGCTCATACAAGTGTTTTGCAGCATGGACAAGATGGTCGGCAAAGACTTTGCAACCGGTCTGGCGAATCTTAAAGCCCAAGCTGAAAAATAAATTCATCACTCATATTTTTAATACGGTTTTATAAGGAGTAATACTCATGAGATTCATGCTCATCATGATCCCCAAGGGATACGAAAGTGCCACCCCAGACACCTTGCCCGATGCCGATGCAATCGCGACGATGATGAAATATAACGAAGATCTGCAAAAGGCGGGAATCTTGCTGGCGCTGGAAGGACTCCATCCACCCGCTGCGGGAACACGTGTGTCCTTTGGGAATGGTAAGCCTGTCGTCACCGATGGTCCCTTTGCCGAAGCCAAAGAAAGCGTGGGCGGTTATTGGATTATTCAAGTCAAATCCAAAGAAGAAGCCATAGAGTGGGTCAAGCGCTGCCCCGCTGGTGCGAATGACACGATCGAAATTCGTCAGATCTTTGAGCCAGCTGACTTCTCTGAAGATGTGCAGCAGGCCGTTGAAGAGTTCACTGAACGCTTTGAAAAATCTACCGAGACAACCCCATCATGACCGATATCCGCCGAACGATTGACGCAGTCTGGCGGATCGAATCCGCCAAGCTGATCGCTGTGCTTACCCGCATGGTTCGTGATGTCGGTCTGGCGGAAGAGTTTGCACAGGATGCACTGGTTGCAGCCCTTGAGCATTGGCCACAGACAGGCTTACCTGATGAGCCTGCCGCGTGGCTGATGACCGTTGGCAAACGCCGTGCCCTCGACCATCTACGTCGTCAAAAGCTGATTGATCGCAAGCACGAAGAACTGGGACGCGAGCTGGAATACGAACAACAAAGCATGATCGATCACGACTTTGATACCGCGCTTGAACAAGAGATTGACGAGCGTCAGACGGCCAATATTGATGATGATCTGCTGCGTCTGGTGTTTATTGCCTGTCACCCTGTATTGACCTCTGAAGCGCAAGTCGCGCTGACGCTCAAGCTACTGGGTGGACTGAGCACCGACGAGATTTCACGGGCATTTTTGGTCAGTGAACCGACCATTGCACAGCGCATTGTGCGTGCCAAACGTATTTTGAAAGAAGCTCAAGCCCCCTTTGAGCTCCCCCATAAAGAAGAACTGCGCGCCCGTTTAGCCTCTGTCCTTGCGGTGTTGTATTTGATTTTTAATGAAGGCTATGCCGCAACCAAAGGCGAAGACTGGATGCGTCCAGCGCTCTGTGATGAAGCCTTGCGACTAGGACGCATACTAGCTGAGCTGATGCCGCAAGAACCTGAGGTCCATGGATTGGTTGCGCTGATGGAAATCCAAGCCTCTCGCTTTCATGCCCGCACGAATGCCGCTGGCGTGCCGATTTTATTGATGGATCAGGATCGTAGCCGTTGGGATAAGCTCCTTATCCAGCGTGGCCTTGCGGCATTGAAGCGTGTCGATACCCTCGGGCAAGGCTATGGTCCTTATGCATTGCAAGCGGCTATCGCCAGTTGCCACGCCCGTGCCTATCGTGCGGAGCTCACCGACTGGACGCGGATCAGCGTGCTGTATGATGCTTTGGCAGCACTCTCCCCTTCACCCATCGTTGAGCTCAACCGTGCAGTTGCTGTTTCTATGGCATTCGGCCCCGCTCAAGGGTTGGCATTGGTGGATGAACTCCTCCATGAGCCGACTCTGGCCAAATACCATTTACTCCCCAGCGTACGGGGCGATTTCTTATTCAAGCTAGGACGATTCAGTGAGGCACAGCGTGAGTTTGAACGCGCAGCAACACTGACTCAAAACACCCGTGAACGTGATTTGCTGTTGACCCGTGCCCATAGCTGCATGGATCAGCATCCCGTTACCCTTTACTCTTAAGATGTACAGATCGATATTTCACTCCACAAGGAAGCCGCATCATGATCGACGATCCCGTTATTATTCATACTGAAGCCCAATTAACGGCAGTGATCCACCTCACCATTCCGCGCGAGGACTCCATAACATTCATGGGTCCTGCCATCCATGAAATTCTTGATGTCCTTAAAGAGCAAGGCATCACTCCTGCGGGTGCTTTGTTTTCCCATCACCTTAAAATGCCCACGGAAATCTTTGATTTTGAAATCGGGATTCCAGTCAATACCCCCATCACGGCGGCTAAACGCGTCAAACCCAGTACGCTGCCTGAGACTCGCATCGCCAGTACCACCTATCATGGCGGTTATGAAGGACTCGGGGATGCTTGGGGAGAATTTAAAGCATGGATCAGTACCCAAGAGCTTAAAGAAGCCCCTGATCTCTGGGAAAGCTATGTCTTAGGACCTGAAACCGATCCTGATCCAAAAACATGGCGTACAGTATTGAATCAGCCGTTGGTGGATGAAGCATAGACCCAAGCTTCTAGACAAAAAACCTAGACATATATATCTAGGTTTTTGTCATAATCACTCGTTACTTTCTTACTTTGAGAGCGTTATTCCGATTGGATGATTGGTCGGAGCATTAGTAATAATGTTTTGGAACAAAGGCTTCAATGACCCATCCGTCTGAATGGTATAACCCTCGACGGAACCATAGTTAGTGGTATAGACATATTGGTTTGAAGAGTCAATCACCAGAGCATTTGCTCCCCGAATCGTGACAGTAGACGTTGGTAAAAGTGGCAATGATCCATCGGCCCGCAAGCTAAATTGCCAAATATTAGTATTTCCAAAAGCATAGGCATTTTTGCCTGTTGAGTCGATCGCCATACCATATATAGGATTTGAGTATGTTCCTCCGCTGGGTATCGATGTTAATCCACCTGTTGCGCCGATCGAATAAACCGATACTATACCTGAATGAATTGCGCCTATCACATAAAAGGTATTGGTCACCAGATTAATCGCACTATCATTATTAAAAGTACCTGAAGTTTGCGGGAGTGACAGCGCAGTTAAGGCACCATCAGTAGCAATACTAAATCCATTAATCGCACCATCATTAACACTCTTGATTTGATATGCATAGTGACCCGTCTTATCTATTTTTAAATCGGGATAACCGGATACAGGAACAAAAGGGACTGTCATTGCAGTCAATGTGCCATCATTTTCAATATTAAACTGACTAATTCCAGCGCCACCGCTTGAGCTATTATTTGATACGTAAGCGTGTGTGCCTGTTGAATCAATCTTGATATTTTGATAATCGCCAGAGACATGATAAGCACCTATTAGCGTTGGTACACCCCCGCTCCCGATACGATATGCATTCACGATGCCAATACCGGCGGCATAAATATAAGGTCTAGTGGGGTGACTCGTAATAGCATGAAGCGTGGTACCACTAAATCCTGTCGGTGTTGTTGAAACTGGTGCAGATGAGAAAGCCCCGCTACTATCAATGCCATATTCAATAATGTCAGGACCAGTCAATACATACGCATACTTGGATGTTGGGGTTGGGGTTGGCGTTGGCGTCGGGGTTGGCGTTGGCGTCGGGGTTGGCGTTGGCGTCGGGGTTGGCGTCGGCGTCGGCGTTGGCGTCGGCGTCGGCGTCGGGGTTGGCGTTGGGGTTGGCGTCGGCGTCGGCGTCGACGGGTCATCAGATCCACCACAACCGGACAGAAGTACCGCCGCAATCAAGGTGAGGCTGGCAGACAGTGTGGACATATTATTTTTCATTTTTACACCATTGAGTCAAATCGATAGGGCAATACTGGCATGATCAGAATTTAAGCACAAGATATTTAAATTACCTTTTAAAACGATTTTATGCCCCCAGTTGTCGCAGATATCCTATCTCCAAAAAATAGCCCTGAAGCAAAAAATTTTGTCTCTGATACAGGCACCTAAATCATCCGTAATGAATAATAAAAAACCCCAGACAATAATCTGAGGTTTGATCATGAAAGTGAAATACTATTAAACGATTAAATCAGTGCCAAAGCACTATATCTATCGGAGAATCATTTGATGAGGATGACACCGGATTCTTAAACAGCGACTTCAACGATCCATCGGCTTGAACCGTATAACCAGCAACAGAATCAGTACCCGCGGTATAAAGAAATTTGCTCGATGGATCAATCCCGATAGCTGTCGCTGGAGTGGCTATCGTAACGATAGGATCATCTTTGATCGCACCATCAGCAGCTATACGAAATTGTAAAACATCAATATTATTATAGGCATACGCATTTTTTCCAGCAGGGTCAATAGCCATCCCATGTATGGAATACGCACTCGAATTCCAAGCGCCTATCGGTGAAAGTGCACCTGTTGCATTGATCGAATATGATTTGATCTTCCCACTAAAAAACGTTCCCATTTCATACAGTGTATTAGTCACAGGGTTAATTGCACTATCCAAGGTATAACCAAATCTAACCACGTTGAGGGGGGGCAACGCTGTTAAAGAACCATCTGATCCAATACTAAATCCTAGCAGATCACTATCATTTATACTCTCTAATAAGTACCCAAAACGACCTGATTTATCTATTTTCAAATCAAGAAATGCTGAACTAAGGGATATAGAAGGCACTGGCATCAGGGTACCATCACTTGCGATGTTGAATCGATCAATTTCAGCGCCGAAATGATAGCCATTAGCAGTTGCATAAAGATATTTACCAGAGGCATCTACCTTAAGACTCAAAAGATTACTGTTTGATGTTTTATACGTACCAATCAATACCAATACGCCATTTGTCCCAATACGATAAGCATTAATCACCCCATAGCTTCCTGCATAAACATAAGGACTAGAGGGGTGGGCCGTAATGGCATGAAGTGTTGAACCGCTAAATCCTGTCAATGTTGTCGCAGCAGATGAAAAATTTCCATTACTATCTATGCTGTATTCAATAATTCTAGGACCCGTAAATACAAAAGCATACTTGGAGGTGGGGGAAGTTGGAGTTGGAGTTGGAGTTGGAGTTGGGGTTGGGGTTGGGGTTGGGGTTGGAGTTGGAGTTGGAGTTGGAGTTGGAGTTGGAGTTGGAGTTGGGGTTGGGGTTGGAGTTGGAGTTGGAGTTGGAGTTGGAGTTGGAGTTGGAGTTGGGGTTGGGGTTGGGGTTGGGGTTGGGGTTGGGGTTGGGGTTGGGGTTGGCGTTGGGGTTGGCGTTGGCGTTGGCGTTGGCGTTGGGGTTGGGGTTGGCGTCGGGGTTGGCGTTGGCGTTGGCGTCGGGGTTGGCGTTGGGGTTGGCGTTGGCGTTGGAGTTGGCGTTGGCGTTGGCGTTGGGGTTGGCGTTGGCGTCGGGGTCGACGGGTCATCAGATCCACCACAACCGGATAGAAGTACCGCCGCAATCAAGGTGAGGCTGGCAGACAGTGTGGAAATATTATTTTTCATTTTTACACCATTAAGTCAAATTGATAGGGCGATACTGGCATGATCAAAATTTAATCACAAGTTATTAGAATCCCTATTTTGTAAATATATTCTGATATCAATATGGCTTTAAATAATGCGATATAAAAGTCAAAAATAGCATTGAGTCAACAAATCTTGACGGAAGCATAGGGTCTAACCCACAAAAAAATTCCTCATCAACACTTGCGATGAGGAACGATGGAAAGTACTTAATGAAACGATGCATTAAGCGTGTGAATACTGATCCTGTGCAATGACAGGCTCTTCCACTGCCGCCTCTTGGGCAACATCGGCTTTCACTCCGGTATGCGGATTGGCCGGACGTTTCAGACCCAGATTCTCGCGATAGGTCTTGCCCGTGTACTCGGTACGGAAGAGGCCTCTACGCTGGAGTTCTGGCACCACCAGATCGACAAAGTCTTCAAAACCTGATGGCAATAGCGGAGGTACCACGTTAAAGCCATCAGCCCCTTTTTCCACAAACCATTCTTCAATGGTATCTGCAACTTGTTTGGTTGAACCCACGACTTGGATATGCCCTTTGGCAACGCTAAAGCGCAGCACCAATTGGCGAATCGTCAGATTATCGCGCTTCGCCAGCTCCACCATCTGATGGAAACGACCTTTACCCGTTTCAGGTTCAGGCAGATCCGGTAGCGGACCATCCAGTGGATAGTCTGATAAGTCCACACCCGCCACTTCTACCCCATGACTAAAGTCCACGGCGTTTTGTAGCGCCTCAAACTTGTCACGCGCTTCTTGTTCGCTCGCGGCCACCACTACGGACAATCCTGGGGTGACTTTCAGTTCATCCGGATCACGCCCGTACTTCGCCATACGGCCTTTGACATCGGCATAGTAAGCCTGTGCCACGGCTAACGACTGCGCTGAAGAATAGGTCATCTCGGCGATCTTGGCCGCAAACTCACGACCCACTTCTGAGTTTCCAGCTTGTACAATCACCGGATAACCTTGAATCGGACGTGCGATATCGAGCAAGCCTTCGGTCTTGAAGTATTTGCCGGCTATCTTAACTTCGTGGGCGCTCTTGGGATCAAAGAAAACACCGCGCTCACGATCAGGATGATCATAGGTGTCATCATCCCAACTATTCCACAGCGCCTTGGCAATGCCTAAGAACTCATCCGCACGCTCATAGCGCTCTGCGTGGGTACGTGGCCCTAAACCAAAGTTCTGTGCGGTGGTATCCGAAAAAGAAGACACCACATTCCATCCAGCACGCCCACCGCTAATATGATCAAGGGAGGCGAATTGACGGGCGATGTTATACGGCTCGGTGTAGTTGGTGTTGGCGGTCGCAACCAGCCCGATGTTTTTGGTCACCGCTGCAATGGCTGACAATAAGGTAAACGGTTCAAACTGAAAGCTGCCATTCTGGTGGCTTTGTTTTTCCAGATTTTTGGCACTACGTCCAATAAAGTCGGCTAAAAAGAAGGTATCGAACTTCCCTTTCTCTGCAAGTTGAGCCATCTTAATCCAATAGGCAACGTCAGGTCGGCCGCTATCACGCGAGGATGGGTGGCGCCATGCCGCTGGATGATGACCAAAGCGCATGAAGAAGGCATTCAAGATCAATTGGCGATTGGATGACATAAGAGAGTCCTCTTGTTCTGCATGAAGTTTTTACATGAGCTTGCGACATGTAAAGTGTTGAATGAGTGTGAAATGATTGGCTTTAGAAATCAGCCTGAGACCCATCAAAACGTCTTGGATCGGTCTCAGGCAGCAAATGCGTTATGCAACAGACTTATGTTTTTCTACCGCTTCAAAAGGACGGATATCGATCCATTCCAAGACGTTGACTTGATTTGGGATAAACTTCCAGCGCCATAAGAAATCGGTGAAATCTTGTAGCGCGCGGATTGAGATATCGGACAGATCGGTCTTCAAACGCAGATGCGCATCGTTGCCGTAAGCCTGAGTAATCCAATACTCACTGCTGTTGGTTTCATGCGCGAGGAAACGACGCGTCTCATCGGGATGGGTCCATGCCCACTCTTCGGCACGGATCACTTGGTTGAGCAGACCTACGGTTGAATCAAAATGGTTTTCAATCAGGTTTTGATCCACCGTCAGAGTACGCGGCGTCCCGTTATTGGCACGAATGAGTGGATCAGGGTGGGAACCGGTATCGATCACCGTATGCAGACCAAACTGATAAGCCTGCTCAACGGCATGCGCGCCCTTTAAGAAAATCGCATCGACTTCACCACGTAACAATCCCACAAGCTCCGCATTACGACCACCCGCACGGCGGCTGCCGCCAAACAGTTGAGTTCCTGCGGCTTGTATGGCGGGGCTATCGCTATAGCTGCCATCCACGACATAATCGATCAACTCGACATCAGAAACTTCTAAGCCTTCCAGCTTCAGGGCATTTTCAAGGCCACGGATCGCCTGTGCACGAGCAAAGTCGATTTTTACTTTTTCCCACTTCGGCAGACCAAACTTTTTGCCTTTCAGGTCTTTTGCAGTCTTGATGCCGGAGTCGGGCAAGGTCAAGATTAACTGCACTTCATCCGCCCATGACAGACCGATCACACGGGTTTCACGACCAACCGAACGTGCCCAGATCGCAGGGATGTTGCCACCATGACGAACAGAGTTTTGTAAGGTATGGTCGAAATGCGACTCACGCACCGCTTGATCATTGGATTCGCGCAGGGATTTGATTTCTGTTTTCTGCACGTGGAATGCTTCTTTGAGCCATCCTTTCTGGATGGCGATCCCAAGGCCTGTTGGCACAGGGCAACGGGTATACCACAGGGTGTCTAGTTGTAGAGACTGGCTCACGATATTACTCCTTCATTAGATAGTGTCACCGGCCTTCTGGCTGGCGATTTACCCTGATGGAGCAACTGCTATGCCATATCTACAAGTTACTAATAATATTAATATTATTTAAATTTAGCCTTGGATATATGGTCAAAACTGTTGGATAGCCAACATCACAAATCAATCAGGTGTGGGGAAAGAAACAGCTCAGCAGCAGAACAGATACAACGTGACGGTCAACATGAAAGAACAGCTATGGCGTTAAATCACACTGCTCGAATCGGCCAATAGCCCATGGCGTTTGAGCATGGTTCGCATCACATTACGAGTCACCCCAAGTAGTGCAGCACTATGCACTTGGTTCTGGCGGGTATATTGAAAAACCTCCTGAACCACCAAACGCTCAAGGCTATCAAATAAATTTGGCGACGCCTTTTCAAACTCAATCTTCAGCGAGTGCGCGATCTGTGCAAAGGGATCAGCAGCGGAATCCAAAGGTGCTTGAGTTGGTGTCGAGAGTGGCGTATTCCAGTGACTCACGACCTGATTGGCATCTCCCCATCCCCCCTTCACCTTCAAATGCTCAGGTCGAACCTCTGAGGTCTCTGCAACCAATAATGCAAAATGAATGACGTTCTCTAGCTCGCGGATATTGCCCGGCCATGCATATGACAACAACGCTTCGCGCGCATCACTGGTGAGATGGGCGGTGCCGATGTTCATCCGTTTGCTGTATTGTTTGATGAAGTGATTCGCCAGTGGCAGGATGTCACCCGGTCGTTCACGCAGCGGTGGTAGGTGTACTTGGGCGATGTTGATGCGATACAACAAGTCACGTCTGAAATGTCCGGCATTCACAGCGGCATCCAAATCAACGTTGGTGGCAGCCACAAAACGTACATCCACAGGAATCGGTTTACGAGAGCCGATACGCACCACTTCTCGTTCTTGCAGGACGCGGAGCAGTTTGACTTGCAAATGTAGCGGTAGGTCGCCAATTTCGTCCAGAAATAAGGTGCCGCCTTGTGCAGCTTCAAACCAGCCTTCACGGCGACCCGTTGCGCCGGTAAAGGAACCGGCTTCATGACCAAACAATTCACTCTCGGCCAGTTGATCGTTAATCGCGCCGCAATTAACGGCTAGGAATGGTCCTTTGCGTCCACTGAGTTGATGGATGTGACGAGCGACCAGTTCTTTACCTGTACCCGTTTCGCCGATGATCATGACGGGAGCTTCGCTGGGTGCGAGGCGCTCAATCAACGTCAGCAGACGACAAGACACTGGATCGGTAAACACCAAGGCCTTAGCACGGATGCTCAGCGGCTGGGCATTGGTGCCTTCAAGCGATAGGACGATGGGTCGGTGCCAAACTTCATCTCTCATCAGGGTATCCATTAAGTTAAGGTCAACATTCAGGTCAGACCACATAGGAAAACATCGAATTATTGAAATATAGTAATCCATCACTGCCCATCAACTTATATGGATTGCTGGCTTAGATATCGCGGTAGTTTCTATTCGATGGCTCTCACGTTCATCTGCTGAAAACTCAACAAAGCACTGTTACATCCTCAACAATTCATCCTGTTTTTTGTTATCGATCTTCGACAAAATATTGACCAATCCAAATATAAACCATTAATAATATTTAATTAATTTTATTTTATATGCAATTGGCATAAAAGCTGCCCTACCTAAGCCGAAATACGCATATGCGTACATGAATTAGGGGAGTTTTTATGCAGTTTCAACAGAAGCCTCTTGCGAGGCTGATTTTTCAAGTATTATTTGGCGGGGTTTCGCTGGTCGGTGTTGCACACGGTGCAGAGACTGAGTCTGTCAGCACCGCCGCTCAAACCACAGGGACGGCACAATCCGCCGCAGTAGCACAGGCAGCTTCCGCAAAAAGCGATGACAGTACTGCCGATGCAAAACCTAATCAGCTGAATTCCGTGGTGGTGACTGCCAACCGCCGTAAAGAGCGGGTGCAGAAAGTACCTTCCGCAGTCAGTGTGATTAGTGGCAAAGACCTGATTGACAGTGGCGTTGGAAAAACCGCAGGTGAAATCGTTCAATCCATCCCCAATGCCTCTGCAGCAACCAGTGGCGGACACACGCGTCCACGCTGGTGGATCCGCGGTGTGGGAACGGGCACGCAAGGACTTGATTCGCCAAGCCCTGTCGCCATTTATCAAGATGATGTTTACTTAAACAATGCTGCAGCCACTGGCTTTCCGCTCTTTGATCAAGACCGTGTTGAAGTACTGCGCGGTCCGCAAGGTACGCTGTGGGGTAAGAATACGACCGGGGGTGCGGTTAACTTCCTGTCTAAACGTCCTTCATTTGATAATAACGGCTACGCCAAACTCGACTATGGCAGCTTCAATGACAAGACGATTCAAGCTGCTTATGGCGGAAGTATCATTGATGACACCTTGGCCTCCAGAGCATCGTTCTATCGTGAAAGTCGGGATGGCACCGATCGCAATGGTTACTCAGGACAAAAAGATGGTGGCTTTACTGATACCGCAGGTCGTATCCAGTTCCTTGCCCACCTGACTGATGACACGGAAGCATTACTCAACTTACACTTCCGTGATTACACCACCGATGGCACCACCGCCACTGTGATCGGCAGTGGCAAAAACGGTGCCTACTGGACGACAGGGATTCCTACACCTTACATCCCAGCGACTGGCTCGGATGATGTCAACGCCAACACCGATGCCACCAATACGATTCATCAAGAAGGTGCTAGCCTGAATCTCAAGTCACAGTTGGGTCGTTTGGAGCTCACCTCGATCACCGCCTTTGAGAAATACACCAACGAATCACTCACCGATGGCGATAACACTCCGCTTGAGTTATCTCGTACACATACCGATGCCAGCAGTCATCAATTCACTCAAGAATTCCGCCTCGCCTCACCGAAATCGGATCAACTCAGTTGGGTCGTTGGCACGCACTATTTTAGCGAAGGTATAGATTCCGATATCGCCGCTGCGACCCTACCTGTCAGCAGTAAACCGAGCAATCGTGCGACCGCCTACAACGATGTCGTCTTTAACCAAAGCACCGACAGCTATGCGGTCTTCGGCAGCACCACCTATAAATTCAATGAGCAATTCTGGCTGACTGGCGGTCTACGCTGGTCGACTGAAAAGAAAGATATTGATCTAACACGCTGGACTAACCCTGCCGCATCACCCGCACAATTTGGCAATCTACCGAGTTGGTGGTTACGCTCCGCAGTCAGTTCACCGCTGGTGATTAATGCCACCCAAGACGCGTCCAACAGTTGGAGTGATTGGACCTATGATCTAACGCCTGAATATCACTTCTCGGATACTGCGCGCATCTACGCCAAAGTAGCTACCGGTTTCCGTGGCGGCGGTTATAACAGCGCACCAACCTCACAAGCGGGTGTCAACGTCCTCAGTCCTGAACACCTACTCTCCTATGAGTTAGGCTTTAAATCAGAGCTGCTGGATGGCCGAGTGAACCTGAATGCCAACGTCTTTACCTATGACTACAAAGACATGCAGATCAATGCCGTGATCCCTTCCCCAACAGGCGCCTTGTCACAGCTTCGTAATGCCGCGCGCGGAAAAGCCAAAGGGGCAGAGCTGGAAGTTGAAGCATTGCCAATCCAAAACTGGCATCTCAAAGCCAATCTGGGCTGGCTGGACACGCGCTTTAAAGACTTCAAAGATGCCAGCGGTGACTACTCAGGCAATAAGTTTGTCCGCTCACCAGAGTGGACCAGCAGCCTCTCCTCTGAATACGACATTCCACTCGGCAATGGCTCTAAAATTAAACTGGCGGGTGATGCGCGCTATCAAAGTAAATTTTACTTCTATGCCAATAACCAAACCGATCCCAACCTCGCTCAGAATGCTTATGTGTTAGGTAATGCACGGATCTCGTTTATTCCCGCAAACAACAAGTTTACGCTGACTGCTTATGTCAACAACGTGACCGACAAGCAATACAAACAGCACACTTTGCCGGGCACCAGCGGTGCAACAGGCTCTACGGTCTGGTGGGGTGACCCGCGTACTTTTGGGGTGTCGGCTACGACCAAGTTTTAAGCGCGTTTGAGTATCGACAAAAGCCTCGAGAATCTCGGGGCTTTTTATCGATTGCATCGCCTCTAATAGAGTACCTATTGTTTAATCAATCGAGATAGAGGAGTATAGAAGAAGTAAATACTGGAGCTATATCATGTCTGATCGCCCTTACATTCCAATATTACTTGTCTCATCAGTCATAATGCTATTTGCTACGATAGGTAATGTATTAGTGTCCAAAATCGTGCCGCCTCTTGAAGCTTTTCGTTTACTCACTGTAGGCTTATTCTTCGGCATGACCTGCATGATGTGGGATCAAGAAAGAAAAAGAAAAAAACAAATGTCTATGGAAGACGATGATGCTCGGCTGGGATAATTCTGGAAAACACGCTTTTAAATGATTTCCAGCGTATAGAGTAGTTATCATTGTCTTCTGGCATTGTACAAATCGTATGAATGTGATCAGGTAAAAAGATCATCGCGTCAATCAGGATAGGATATTTTGAAATCATTTGTCGATGGGTTGCTATAGGCTTAACTCTATGGATTCGACTTTATCAGATGCTGTTGATGGGTTAAAACCCACCCTATGCCTTCTACTCAGATGTAAAAACCTACAAGGTATCTTGACTTAACGACAACTGAGTGACATATTCAGTTAAATATTTATAATTCACAAAAGTGTCTTATACGTCACACTTTGGTATTTTTTGAGTCAATGGTGACACATTAGAGTAGTTGGAGTTTTGAGAGTAAGTGATCTTCGGAAGTGCCGGACAACGGTAACATCTGGGGACGCGGCCACAAGAGTGATTATAGAAACTCTCAAGGAAGAGCAACATCTTCAAGAAGAAATGCCAGGCTACGCCTAGAGTATTCATAAATAATAAAGAACGACCAGAACAATAAGGGGAACTTTTTTGCTCACAAACATTTTTTACAGATCGCTGTTCGCTGGTGTTTTAGCTTTCAGCCTGACTTCTT
This sequence comes from Aquirhabdus parva, assembly GCF_003351745.1. Lineage (NCBI taxonomy): Bacteria > Pseudomonadati > Pseudomonadota > Gammaproteobacteria > Moraxellales > Moraxellaceae > Aquirhabdus > Aquirhabdus parva. The sequence goes on from NZ_CP031222.1 coordinate 2,871,237, forward strand.
GTGCGACGCTTCCACTGAAAGCACCTCTGGAAGATCGCTACGTAAACTTGGTTAATGAAGACCAACTTAATCAATCACGAACCCATATTGAGAACGCGAAGAGCAAGGTTCTGGCAGTCGTTTTCTCGAAGAACACGGTGAACTCTCTCACTTACAACGCCACTCTAAGGGAGCGGTTCAGCACCGTAATCGGCAGCATGAGTCTTAACCCAGATGAAATTGCGGAGGACCGTGAAATCGTCCTTTCGGAACAAGGGTTGATGGGCGCGCTCTTCCTTCCACTGAAGACCGTGTTTAAGGAAGTTCGTATCGTTAAAAGCATCCCAGAGGGCTTCGAGGGCGGTGCAGATTATGTCGGCGTCATGGATCTAGATCTCAACTTCATTAACCTAGACAGTAAATTCACCCCTTCTTCCATCATTCACAATGATCACACCGCGAATTGTTCGATCATCTTTATTGATCCCAATCTGGTAGCGGGCCCCGACGTGATTGCGAATGTAAAGCACAGGCAGGAGACGACTCCTAAGTTTGCAGGTGCCAACAACCGTGACTTTATGTACGCCGTGAAGATTGCGCGGACCAAATTGGTCAAAAGCTTTGCTGCGCAAGTAAAGACGGCTGTATCCCCGTAGAACTTTCGCTTCTGCAATCAAGACCCGACTAAAACTAGGGAGATTGAGTTGATTCCAAAATCTTATTCAGTCGGCGCTGTTTTCAGTTTCGGCTTGATGTGGCTCTCAGTCACGGCGTCATTCGGAATAGAAAGCGTGCTTGATAATCCGTCTTGCAGGGAAACATTGTCCGCCGATGAGGCGAATAAATTACGAATCTGTATGTCACGTAGCAATACCTGTGCAAAGTACTGGCCAAATTCATCGGCTGATCTGCAGGACTGCGGAAAGACAACAGCCTGGATTCGTGCTGCCATGCAGTGGCCTGAGAATCTCCAAAGAGAACTCTTCGGGACCACCATTTCTAACGCCCCTGAACCTGCTTGGAAGCAGCTAAAACGGATGGAGATTGAGGGTGCCTCACCACAATTTGATCTTTCAAAGCCGGCCAAAGCGAATCCATACTCAAAAACAACACAAGCGATCACGCCAGAAGCCGCTAAGGCAGCAGGTTTTAATCCGAGCATCCTTATTGGAATCATTCAGACGACAGGTCAAGTCATGCAGGACAAAGCCGCTCTGCAAGACCCTGAAGGATCTGCTGCGGCGAAGGACGTTCTGAAAACGGTAGGACTAGAGGACTACGCAGCGTCTGATCACGCTATACAAGATGGGCGGCAACGTGCCGCGCGTGCTGAAATGGAGAGGCAACGTGTGGCCGCCGAACAAGCGGCTCGCTTCAAGACAGCTCCCATCCCATCGCCGCCACGCTCCGTCACTACTACCTCTGAGCGCCCATATTCCACGGCTCAGACCATGCAGAGCTTAGAAAGCCTTGAAGAGCGGAAGCAACGCGCCGAAATTGATCGTCAGCAAGCACTGCGGAGCATGGGGCTACCGGTAACCTCCAGCAACGATCGGGTGGCGCCGAAAATCGGCGCATCGCCCGTGCAGACCACGAGCAGCTCGCGCGCTGGAGGTTTCGTGACGGCGAGTCCAATGCCGCCACCAGAACCACTAAAACCGCTGCCACCGCGGGTGTCTCCCGCTGCCCCATCTATTGAGCAGCGCTGGGCAACACCAGCGGATCGCCGCGCCGTGCCGACATCTGCAGACCTGCATTACCCGTTCGGGGTCGCACCGCCTCCCCCCATACTGCCGTCCAGCCTCAATCAGCAATCAACTGTGCGACCGCCATCGAACGTTCACAGCGGGTCCCAACTCGACTTGGGCAACTCCCAGTCGAACGAAGATCTTAGCTCGACCGAGCCTAGCGGCAACGAGAGCTCCGAATACTTACAAGCCATGCAGGAGCGCCAGCGGCTGGCGGATGAGGAACGCCGTCATGTCGCACAACGGAACGCCGAACGCGAGCTTGAACGTGAGCAGCAGAGCTCCTGCCGAACAGCACTCGCTCAAGTTCACACTGACATGAGCGATGCCTCAAGTCGTTGGACTGGCGCCCTGCAGTCTTTAAGCGGCACGCTCTGGTGGACGACCCGCCTGATCGACACGACCCGGGCCCAATGCGTGGGTGTGGAACCCGAATACTCCCAACTCCAAGAGCTTGTAAACGCGGCTGCACAAGCGAGGGCTGGTTGCGAACAGCTTACCGCTGGCGGCGGCGACTGTGTGCCCCATCCCTACTAACACGCGTAGATACCGTCTTGGCTGTCAACATCACTCAAGCTAATTTTGATTGATGATCGGCGTTGCCAAACCGCACGTTCTCCTTTCTTTATGTGACTTATAGAACGTTGTGATTGAGGCTCGGCTGGGATAATTCTGGAAAACACGCTTTTAAATAATTTTCAGCGTATAGAGTAGTTATCATCGTCTTCTGGGTGTCCAAATCGCATGAATGTGATCAGGTAAAAAGACCATCACGTCAATCTGGATCGGATATTTTGAAACCATTTGTCGATGGGCTTGGCGTAACTCATCGACATGCTGTGTGAGCAAACTTGACTGGCGACCTAATATATTAACCGTGAAAAAATAACTCCCTCCCAGTATTCGATCACGGCGATAAGCGGTAAAGCGGTATGGCTAGAATCCAAGAAAGGATTTAAATCTATGAACTCGGATTTATCAGATGTTGTTGATGGGTTAGAACCTAACCTAAGCCAACTAAATAAATTTCTACTAAAAACCATTATTCCTCCTATCGCCCCGCCATAAAAAAAGACCACTCCTTTAAAGAAATGGCCTTTTTAAGATCTCTACCACATCACTTACTATGCCGCGAGGTGTAAGACAGTGGCGGCCGCCATCTAAGCAACCTTCGAGACAAGCCCTGCACCACTTGAGTCATCAGTACCCCCAAGATCGTCACGGTAATCGCACAGATAAGGATGATATCCATATGTGCGCCGACTTCGGCAGTCATCATCAGATTGCCTAAACCCGCTCCCGCATTAAACAACAACTCACTGCCAATCGCAGTAATCCAGGCGAAGGTCACCGCATGCAAGAATCCCGTTAAAATACTCGGAATCGCCGCAGGTAAGCGCATACGCCAAAAGTACTGGCGACGATTGAACTGATAAACCTGTGCCAACTCCGCATGTTGAACATCAACCTGACGTAAGCCCTCATAGGTATTTAGCACTACAGGGAAAAAAGCCGCCAACGTGATGATGAACATTTTGGCTGGCTCGCCATTGCCCATCCAAAGACCAATCAACGGAGTGAGGCCTAAGATCGGGACTTGGCGAATCGAATGATATAGAGGACCAATCAGTGTGTTAGCAATCTTGGATATGGCCATCAATGCCCCAACCAGCAAACCCAAGACGATACCCAGCAGCAGTCCAACGGTCGTGCGATGCAGGCTACCGAGCAGATTAACCCACAGTTCGCCCGAGGCCAGCAAAGCCTTAAGAGATGACCAGACTTGCTGTAGAGGTACGAAGGCATAGGCATGGCTGGCATCCCTGCCTGACATATACTGCCATAGCAATAAGAGCAATACCGGAACCAGCAACCCTTTAAAATCCCAACGCATGATCCAGCGTTTCAATACGGACGGTTCATTGTTTTGGCTCATGTTGAAGTCTCCACCGGTTTCCAGCGACTGAATAAACGCTCGATGATGCGCAGCCCTTTATCCAGTCCAAAGCCAATCAGTCCAGTCAAAATCACGCCAACCATGACGATATCCAGACGCAGCATCTGACGTGCCATTTCCATCATCTGACCGATGCCACTGTCCGCAGCCATGAGTTCCACCGCAACCAGAATTAACCATGATCGACTTAAAGCAATACGAATGCCAGTCAATACAGGCGGCAATGTCGCAGGGAAGATGATTTTACTAAACCAAGTGAAGGGCTTTAACTGATAGACCTTTCCCAGTTCCAGATATTGATTGGGGATCGTACGTACGGCTTCCTGAGTCGCCATAGCGACCGGGAAAAAAGTAGCTTTGACAATGATCACGATCTTCAGGGTTTCATCAATGCCGAAGAACAAGACAAACATCGGGATAAGTACCAGCGTCGGCACTTGGCGTAGCGCTTCAAACAACAAACCAAAATAAGCACGTATCGTCTGCGACAGTGCTAAACCCACCCCAAATAAAACCCCACTGACCACCCCAATACCAAAGCCTGAAAACAGCCGGAAAAGGCTAGCATGCAGATGCGTTTGGAGCTCACCACTGTCTTTGAGCTCAACGAACGCATCCCAGACTACACTCGGTGGCACCACAATTTGCTCAGGAAAAAGTTGGGCTTTGGTCACCCAGTACCATGCCAATAACAACAAAACTGGCGAGATCCATCCCGCCAGTATCCCCAAGGATCGTCGCTGCAGTGGCCAGCTCCACTGAAAAGTTCGTGGCTGCGACTCGGTCTCCTCGTTCCTTACCTCATGTGCAGTCAACAACGTCATGGTTTCGCTCTCGCTGTACTGCTACTCCCCGCGCCATTACCAGTCGTCCAATATTTATCCAGCTTGAGATTTTTCAGCGCGACGGGGATAAATTTAGGTTCAAGCAATTGATTCGAATCCACGGGCTTGCGAATCAATTTAGCGCTCAGCGCGTAACTTGCGACTTGCTGATAATGTTGTGTGAGTGTCGGAGTGAACAGAGGTGACCAGTTTTGCTGCCATGAGCCATATTTATTCTGATACTCCCGTTGGATCACACTCTCAGGTTGCCCAAATTTGGTTTGCTCACGGATGAAGGTATCTTTATTTTTATCTTGTGAAATCCAGTACGCGGCGCGCACGTTCGCATCGACCAAGAGTTGGGTAATCTCAGGATATTTTTGGATGAAATCCGTGGCGCCCCATAGCTCAGCACGCATTTTCCAGTCGTCAGACAAATTCTGTGATGACCAGATGATTTTGCCCACGCCTTTATCCGCGAGGGTATAGGCATCACTCATCGTAAAGAAAGCATCGACACTGCCCGCAGCCAAAGCCGCAGCGCCTGCTTGCGGATTAAGGTTGATGACTTTGATGTCGTTAAAGGTCAGGTTATTGGTTGCCAATAGTTTGCCAAAGCTGACTTCCCAAGGACGACCACGGTGCAGGGCTATCCGCTTCCCTTTAAGATCAGTAATTGAACGAACATTGGAGTTAGGCGGTACGACCAGATAAACATTGTTGCCAACGCTCCCCGGCGCAATTAAGCGGGTTGAAGTGCCCGATGAATTTAAGATAACGGAGGGTAAATCGCCATAAAAAGCAAAATCGATCTGCTTATTGGTAAAGGCTTCATTAACCAGTGTTGCGACCGATGTTGGGGTAATAGGCACCCACTGCAGGGCTACATGACGCTTGGCCAGCTCGGATTTTAAAATCTCATCATTCGCTACGATCTGTGGCGAACCCACAAAACTGACTTTGCCGGAAACGGCATTAGCCACGACCGCAATACGTAGCGCTTGGGGCTCAGTTTCTGCATGGGTCTGCTGGATGAGCAGGGTCACAGGCAATACCAGAGTTAAAACCGTTTTAAAAAAACGCATATGCTTACCTCTCAATCACCGCTATGAAAAGCGGTTAAACGGATGTCTATCGACAAAAAATGATGGATCTCATCCTGATTGAGCAAGAGGCGCGCCAGCTTATTTTTAATAACCGAATTAAAATAACAATGTATTTAATTTCAATTAATTAAATAATTTTAAGGGCAAAAAAATGCTGCATAAAACTGAATTTGTATATTCAATAAAATGCTGATTTTCTATTTTTAAAGCGATTTTGATGAAAATGCAGCAGTTGCATTGTTGATTTTTCAACAGTCGATGTCGGGATTGAATCAGCCTATTTTTCACACCTTATAATTATTATATTTTTCAACATCTTAAATTTTAACTATTCAAACTTTATCGTGGCATGCTTTCTGCAAATCGAGCTCATCTTTTCAATTTTTTGGCCGATGGTCTGGAGTCATCATGAGCAAGTTCCCTACCCCTATTGAGATTCATGACGTGATCCGCGCACGCTGGAGCCCTCGCGTCTTTGATCAGAAGCGTCAGGTGAGTCATGATCAGATTCATAGCGTTTTAGAAGCAGCGCGCTGGGCACCCTCTTCTTACAATCTGCAACCTTGGCGCTTCATCGTCTGGAACAATCATCTCGATACCTCATCTTACGAACGCGCCTTTGCCACAATTGTTGAGAGAAACCAAGCATGGATTGGGCATGCACCAGTATTGATTGCGGTACTGGCTGATACACGCTCAACCGATGGCACGCCAAATAGCAATAACTCCGCGTCCTACGATACCGGTGCTGCAGCGCTGAGCCTTACCCTGCAGGCGCAGGTGCTTGGACTTATTACCCGCCAGATCGGTGGTTTTGATCGTGATGCACTACGAACTGCGTTTAATCTGCCTGAGCATATCCGCATCCTATCCTTGATCGGGCTGGGTTATCACAGTCCACATGACAATCACTTGAGTGAAGAGCTAAAAACCCGTGAATCCGCACCACGGGTGCGAAAACCGCTGGAAGAAATCGCTTTTGCCAATGGCTGGGGGCAGTCATTATTTGCGGAGAATACCCACAAAGAGAAGAACTGAGTTAAGGATAGCCCAGTGAAACGGGCGCTCAAGCCCTTTAAGCGTATTCAGGTCTGGACTGAATACGCTTTTTTTTATGGTCTGTACTTCTCATACTGTTTGAAGTGGGTTTAAACAGACGCAAGTGCTGGCGTTGTCAGAGGCACGATCGACACGCCATGGGCATTGCGCTCATAAGCACGGTAGAGGCTGGCGTAGATGCCATCTTGCGCTAGCAATTGCTGATGGTTATCTAGCTCGACCACTTGCCCATGTTGAATCACGGCGATCTGATCGGCATCGCGAATCGTGGTTAAGCGATGAGCAATGATGATCGCAGTGCGTCCTTCACAAAGCGTGCGCAGTGCACGCTGAATACGGCGTTCGGTAAGCACATCCACGGCCGACGTCGCCTCATCCAAAACCAAAATCGCAGGGTCTGCCACATACGCACGCACCAAACAGACCAGTTGCCGCTGACCATGACTCAGTGCACTGCCGAGCGACCCCACTTGAGTATGGTAGCCGTGGGGCAGCTTCTCCAAGACCTCATCCACACCCAAGGCACGTGCCGCAGCGATCAGCTGGTCATCACTGGACTCAGGTGCAGCCAGACGTAAATTATCCAAGATCGAGCCACTGAATAGCACATTGTCTTGGAGTACGACCCCGACATGGCGCCGTAGATCGGTTTGGCGAATATGGCGGACATCTACTCCATCGATAGTCACTGCACCTTCGTTCACATCATAAAAACGGGTCAGAAGCTGCACCAACGTACTCTTACCATGTCCTGTCGGTCCAACGATCGCCAATACCTGACCGGCAGGAACTTTCAAACTCAGGCTTTCAATCACGGAGCGACCTTTGGCTTGGTAGCGGAAATGAACCTGTTGAAACTCAACATCACCCCTGACTTCAGCGAGTGGCAGGATGCGCTCAGCATCATTCACATCAGGCTTGGTATCCAGCAGTAAGAAAATACGCTGGGCGGAAGCTGTGCCATTGGCATAACGCTCAAACAGATCATTAAGCTCCTGCAGTGGCCCCAAAAAAATAAAAATATAAAACATGCTGGCAGCGACCTGCCCCATGGTAATTACACCCAATGCCATGCCGCGTGCACCCACCAGCAGTAAGATCGCCATTGCCGTTGTGGTCAGTACCGCTGTAAACGGCGCAAACCAGCTGGAACGCAGATTGCCACGGATCAAAGCTTGATTGAAGTTACGCAGTAGACCACGATAGACGTTGAGATTATCCAGTTCACGCCCACCTTGTTTGATCAAGCGCACGCCTGCTACGGTCTCAACCAAATGTGCGGTAAAGCGACTGCGATTCTCAGCCACCACGGCCCAGTTTTTCTGGGAGATGCGCTTAAAGATTATTGTCGCCAGCAACAGTAAGGGAATCACGCCTGCCACGCTGGCAAACAACAGCGGCGAGATATGCCACAGCATAATCCCAGCCACGACTGAGCGCAGAATCGTAGAAAGAAACTCGGGCGGCCCCTGAATCAGTAGTGGCTCCAGCGTATTGACATCACTGTCTGCGCGCGCCGTGATCCGGCCGGCTTTGGTGCGATCAAAGTAACCGACACTCAGCGCCTGCACATGGCGGAAAATCTGAATGCGCAAATCATTGATCACCTGTATCGCTGCACTGCCTGACAGATATTGCCCGACTCCAGCCAGCAGAAAGCGCAGCGACCACGTCAGCCCTAGCCCAAAGGTCGCCCAACCCAGTACCGACCAGACCAAGTGATAACCACCCTGAGGATCAGGCAACAAGCCATGGTCAATCACAACGCGTACCAACCACGGTCTAAAAAAGATTGTCACCACCAACAGAATCTCAATCAGGATGGCACCCATCACAAACTTGCGCACTGGGCGCAGTAATGGCCATAAACGCCAGAACATCCCGCGATCCAATGACTGCTTGGCCAGCGCTTCTTCGAGCTCAATATCACTGAGCGCCTTATTTCCTCGAATCATGTTGTTATATTCCCATCAATTCACGGTATGCCGCGCTGGTTTCTTTGAGCTGATGATGCGTGCCTTGGGCTTGGATATGCCCATCTGCGAGGACGATGACGCGATCCGCCATAAGTACGGTCGATAGTTTGCTGGATACGATCAGTATGGTGATCGGATGACCGTTGTTTTGTTGATACTGTCTGACGTTATGCAGAATGGTTTGTTCAGTCGCTGCATCCAGCGCACTGGTCGCATCATCGAGTCCCAGAATCGAAGCGCGGGTTAACAGTGCACGGGCTAAACAAATACGCTGACGCTGACCACCCGATAGCGTGACCCCACGATCACCCAGCCGTGTCTCAAGACCATGCTCAAGGCGTTCAAGCACCTCACTCGCTGAAGCCAAACGCAGCGCTTCTAGCAACTCCTCGTCCGTGGCGTCGGATGCAGACTGACGCAGATTGCTGGCGAGTGTATCCGAGAAGAGAAAGCTCTCTTGCGGCACCACATGCACGCGTTGACGTAGCTCACTTAAATCCAGATGCTGGATATTTTGCCAACCATGCTGATCGTTGCCGATTGCGACGATTCCCTGATCTGCATCCATCAAACGCGGCAGCAGGCTCATCAGGGTACTCTTGCCCGAACCCGTTTGACCGACCAAAGCAACGATCTCACCCGGATTCACTTTAAAGGTACACTGCTGCAAGATCGCCTTACCGCCACCTTGTGCAGAGACTTTAACAAGATCAAAAGACAAACCCAGCGCGGTATCAGCCACCGCTTCCGCACCACTTAAAATCTCAGGCTCCGCGTCCAAGACATCCCATAGTCTTGCTGCGGAAGAGCGCGCATCGGCAAAGACCTGCATGACGCGACCTATCGTTTCTATGCGCAGAATCAAAGTATTGGCAATCAACACTGCTGCAACCAATTCGCCTAAATTTAGACGCCCTTGACTAACCAGCCACGCGCCATAACCCAATACCCAGACATGACCCAGTGCAATCACCATCTGTGGTAAAGGAATGCGGGAGGTAGCATAGGCCAGTGCAGTGCGGGCATGCGTCGTAAAGACTTGAACCTGCTGACTAAAACTTTCAATGCGAATAGGCTCTAGTGCAAAAGCCTTAATCACCCGCACACCTGCCACCCCCTCACTCAAGTTTTGATTGACTTGGTCATAGGCCTGCCCCACCGCCCGATCCAGTGTTACCAAGTGATTGGTTTGCTGCACCAGAATCAAGATGCCACCGAGAGTCAACAGCAACGGAACCAACCCAAGCCAAATGTCATACCAGCACATGATCCCTACGGCGGCGAGCACCACCACTCCTGTTTCAAAAACTTGGCGCCAGAAGTTAATCAGTGCGTCACGCAACTTGTCGGCATCCCGTGTGGTGCGGGTGACGATCTCGCCCACCCCATGCCGCCAGTGATACGCCAGATCCAACCGCTGTACTTGCGACAGAATGCGTTCACGCAGGATGAAAAGCAGATCCTGACCGATGGTCAACGACATGATGCCTGCCAGATACTGTAAGACCCCACGTGTCAGTGCGACACCGATTAAGACCAAAAGCCAGAATAACGCCACGTGATAATCCAGCACGCCGTTGGGCAACTGCACCACAGCCACGTGTCGCTCCACATCATGGACCGCACGACCAATCAACCACTGCTGTCCCGCTAGGCTTAGATTGACGATCAAAAACAAGCTCGCCGTCAGCGTAAAGCCCCATGGCATATAGCGATAAAGCAGCAGGCAGCGCAGCAATGGATAGCGCTGATTAAATGTGTTTACCTCGGACATATCGAGAACCTTAAAAGACTACACAAACCTATTTTTTTTAATGAGATATGGCTGATGACATCCCTCATCACTGCATCAGGTCGCATCATTTTTTTAGCATAACGTTTTATCTAATTTTCTAAATCGATATCAAGACAAGAACTGCTGCACCCCGTATTGCTACGCAGCAGCTCCTGAATTTCATGACTCTTGATCAACGTATAAAGATGGCTAATGTTTTAAGCAGCGCTATCCTGCTTTTTGACAAAGCCCATACTCCACTGCTGGTCCAGCACGCCCGGGCCAAACTCTTTAGATCCACCCAAATATTCAGCGACACCTTGGAAGTAAGCGCCCTCTTCAAGATTTAAAATAAACTTAGAGACCTCAATGATGCTCTGCCCCCAGAACGTGGCTCCGCCATTGGCTTCCAAAATCGCAGGCGTATGCGGATTGGCACGAATTACATCATTGATGAAAGCCGGCTCACCGGGACGGCGATCAACATAGACAGGGATTTCGCGCGCCAAGGTATGGCGCTGTGCCGCCGCGTAAAGGATGGGCAACACACGATGCGAGCTTGCCCAGCCACCTAAATAAGGGGTGTGAACATGAATGACCACATGAACATCGGCATTGGCTTCAAAGATCGGCGCGTAACGTGACCCCTGACGACCCGCAGCAGCCGCACCATGGACAATTTCACCCTCGAAAGTACCGACAACTGCGCGAGCCTCGGTTTCTCCTTTCCATAAATCAGGAGGGGTTAAGGCAACGACAAGCTTTTGATTGGGTACTCGTACATAAGCCTGAAAAGTTCGCGTTGCAGACAATGTGTTGGTTTCGGTAAGGATACGCAGCGACTTTTCAAAGTCGGCTTTGACGGCTGCGATAAAGGACAGTAACGATGAATCTTGGGATTGAATAGCGGACATGAGATGCTCTCCTGAACAATGAATATCACGTTAGCCTGAATCAATCAGGCGCTTATTGATAACAGTGCAGAAGCTATGCCAAGACAAATATTTAATTTAAGTTATTGTTTATAATTATTTATTTAAATTTTAAGCTTTCATGAGTACCGATCGATTGCGTACTACTAAACACTCAGCTGTTGAGAAATCACCAACAGGCGATTAATGATCTTGGGGGGATTTAGTCAATATGAAGTATGACTTGATGGGAGAAATAACCTGCGGTCTTGTTCTTATAGAAAAATACAATCAGCGCGTCAGATTCATCAAGACTCAAACGCGCCAGAAGTCATTACAGCGTTGCGAGTGATACATCGGTCGATTTAATCAATGCAACAACCGACTTGCCGACATCGAGTTGCAGCTCATCAACCGAACGAGTCGTGATGACAGAAGTAATCACTCCAGCAGCGGTCTCAATATCCACTTCTGAGACGACTGGACCGCGGATGATCTCTTTAATCGTCCCTTGGAATTGGTTACGCACATTAATGGCATGAATGGTCAAAATAACCTCCCTCAAAAGTAGTATTGAATAATATAAATGAATTGCATAACAAGTGATCCAATTCATAAAAAACAGTCTAGCCAAAAAAACACATAAACCAAAAGATGATTTTCAGATGAAGGTATATGCAAAAACGCCATATCACTCGCTCACCAAGAGAGTCGATACGCCTTCAAGTTCTGCAAAATCGGTTTAGCGGCTATTGGTGGCTCAGGGATCAACTCACCAAATTCAGCCAGTGCCTCACGCTTAATCGCCAACAGCTCAGGACTGTGCCGATCCCGTGGATGGGCTTGTGGGACTGAGATAATACGGCGAATACGCCCCGGACGTGGCTCCATAACGACCACCCGATTACCCAGAAAAACCGCCTCTTCAATATCGTGAGTGACCAAGATCATGGTGATTTTTTCAGTGCGCCAGATGCGCTCTAACTCCTGCTGTAAGTGCCCACGAGTAATCGCATCCAGAGCGCCAAAAGGCTCATCGAGCAGTAGGATATCTGGACGATTGACTAGCCCCCGCGCAATCGCCACACGCTGTGCCATGCCGCCGGATAATTGATGCGGATAGGCATGTTCAAAGCCATTGAGTTTGACCAGATCAATATGCTCTTGGATGGTGATTTTTTTTTGTTTTTCGCTTAAAGGCGCATTATTCAGAGCCAGCGCAATATTCTGTGTGACCGTAAGCCACGGCAATAAGCGATGCTCCTGAAAAACCAATCCGCGCTTTAAGCTGGTTCCGACCACGGGCTGATCACCGAGTAAGACCGTCCCCTGAAACTGGTTATCCAGTCCTGCGATCAGTCGCAGTAAGGTGGACTTGCCACAGCCACTGCTACCGACAATACTGATAAATTCACCTGGCTGGATCACCAGTGAAAAGTGCTCCAGCACGGATAGGCTCTGCCCCTTTTGCGTGAAGGACTTGTAGATATTTTGAAGCTGTAAGATGCCTGCGCCCATGGTGAGATCGACCAAAAAAAGAATATCTCAAGATTCTGCAAAGAATATACCAATAATCATGCTATTGATTTTTATATAAATATAAATTTTATCAAAGCTCGAAATGTTTAAAAATCAACAGTTGCTGCTGAATCCTTTATGAAAGAAATTCCATGTTCTATTGATATTGGATAAAGTCATTTATTGGCTTAAGTCCTGCTAAAGGCTTTGTATCAAATATTAAATCTTTGCTTCGAAAGGCTTTCTTGTTTATCGATATCTATAATATAATCGCCGTCCTCCTTGAAGATACCATCAGTATCGACAGTCAGATGGGTTGTTAGCTCAGTTGGTAGAGCAGCGGACTCTTAATCCGTAGGTCGTAGGTTCGAGCCCCACACAACCCACCATTTAATCAATCAAATAAATTAGATAGCATTAGATTCTATTCAAATAAAAAGGGGACTAAACCATGGTTTAGTCCCCTTTTTTTATTACCGAGTTAACTTCAATCAAGCAATCAAAAACTCTTCCAGATGCCGTGCGACCACCGGATAAAGATTCATGGGAATGCTGGGTGCCAGTTTACGCAGCATATGTTTATTGAGCATTTTGACGATACTGATCACGCCATCCAAAGTCTTGTTTACCACAAAATTAAATTTCATCAGTTCTTTTGGACGGATCAATAGTGGCTGCAAAGTCTCATCAAACACCTCGACCAGTAGGTCTACGATCTCTTGTACATCCGTGACACGCCCATCAGAAAGTTTGGCAAGGGCTTGTTTCAGCACGGCGGCAAAATCAGTGGTGATGTTAAACGCCATATAGGGTTTGGAACCACTGCCCAGATCCATCTGATGCATCAAGGTATAGTAGTGCGCGATGACGGGTGGTAAGCGATCATTGGAAATAAAGGGACCGATCCAGCGGATGTAGTGCCGAGCCTTTGATTTGATATCTTCAATCACGGCATTGGCGTCGAGCAAGTCTTTGGAAGGTTGCAGGCGTGAAAGCTCCTCAAAGATGCTGCCGAAACAGGTATCCAGAAGATCACAGTTTGCCTCAATCAACAATTCAAGACCGAGTTTCTTATCGGCATCGCTCACCCGTGAACGGGTACGTTGATAGAGCCCCTCTAACTCCGTAGTAATACGATCTTGCACGGTACTTGCAAGAAACGGCGCATTGATGCTCATTTTCTTTTATTCCAATTTTTGTGATGTTTCGGTTGTTTTTTTTATTGATCTTGAGCTTGATAAAATGCCCAATGATTCACCAATATCATGGCACTAGATGTATAGAAATGGCAAGTCCTGTCAAACAAAATTTTGACATTACAGTACAGTTTTATTGAGATCAGACTCTATCGATCATTAAATCGCCAAAAAATATCTTAACGCGATTCAAACTGCACATCCGCTTTCTTTAATCGGGAAGCGAGTGTCGTGGGCTTGATACCCAGTTTTGCCGCAGCCCCATCCGTACCAAACAATTTACCATTGCAGGCTTTGAGTGCCGCCAGCATGTTGCGATGCTCTAGATCACGAAGCTGAGCATCGGTGAGGATTTGATCCGATGCCGCATTGGAATTGATCACATCACTTGCCGCGATGGATGGGAATGAATCAGACAGTTCAATATTTAAATCTGCGCCGCGTGAGGTGATGAGGGCACGCTCAATCACATTCTGCATTTCACGGATATTCCCCGGCCACTCGTAGTGTTGGAGACGCTGGATATCACTCTTACTCAGGCGACGACCCGGCATTTTAAGACGTTCACTCACGCTCTTTAAAAAGTGTGTCGCTAGCAAAGGAATATCGCTGCGCCGCTCTCTGAGCGCTGGCGAATAAATCGGAAAAACATTCAAGCGGAAGAACAAGTCTTCGCGGAAACGCTTGGCAGCAACTTCACGGCGTAAGTCACGGTTGGTCGCAGCAATGACACGCACCGTCACATTCCGCGTGCGCTCTTCACCCACCCGTTCAAATTGCCCCTCTTGCAGGACACGCAAGAGCTTACTTTGTAGCTCCAGCGGGATCTCACCAATCTCATCGAGAAACAGGGTGCCGCCATTGGCCAGTTCAAAGCGCCCCACCCGATCACGAATCGCACCGGTAAACGCACCGCGCACATGACCAAAGAATTCACTTTCAAACAGATCATCGGGGATGGCTGCACAGTTGACGCGAATCAACGGTTGATCGCTGCGCTTGCTGGCTTGATGGATGGCACGCGCAATCAGCTCTTTACCCGTACCCGACTCCCCGTGAATCAGCACATTGGCATCGGTGGGTGCAACCACATCAATCTGCTTGGCGATTTGCAGGATGGCATCACTCTGACCGACGATCTCGCGGTAGTTATGCTCGGTCAGGATTTCTTCTTGCAGGTAGGCATTTTGTTCTTCCAAGCGTTTTTTAAGTGCTTGCAACTCAGTCAGTGCATTCTGCAATTGAGTCTCGGTGTTTCGTCGTTCCGTGATATCACGAAAAACCACGACTGCACCGACTATGCTGCCTGCTGAGATCACTGGCGTGCTGGTGAACTCGACGGGAAAGAAACTGCCATCGCGCCGCCAGAACACTTCTTGCAGACCCTCGTGCACCACACCATCACGTACTGCGGCATAGATCGGACAGTCTTCCACAGGGTAATGACTACCATCAGCATGGGTATGGTGATGAATGCGATGAATGTTTTTGCCCAGCATCTCTTCAGGCTTCCAACCAAGCATTCGCGCACCCGCAGGATTCACGAAGGTCGCAAGGCCTTCACTATTAATACTATAAATCCCATCACCAACCGCACTGAGCAGTAATTGATTACCGCGTTCTGATTCTTTAAACAGATTGAGAATGGTCTGCCATTCAAGCAGTCCGGCACGCATGGTGCGCTCAGTCTGTGCTTGGTCTTGTTGGTAGCGCTCATGATGCAGATCACGGATCACGAGAACTAAGTGGGGCTTGCCTTTGAGCTTGAGGTAAGTCGCCGAGATTTCGACCTCAATGCGATCACCGTCTTTATGAATGCAAGTCAGTTCATTCGACCATGCACTGCCATTTTCCATAGCCGCTTGCGTGAAGACGACCAGATCAGGCAGTTGTTCACGATGTCCGAGTACTTTGGTCGCAGATAACGAGAGCAACGCTTGTCGTGAATAACCCAGCAATTGACACGCTGCGATATTGACATCATCAAAGCGATTTTCAATTGGATTCAACACCAATAAAGCTTCGCCGCAGTGTTCAAACGCCATATGACGTGCTGAATTGGCCAGCCCCGCTTCTCCTGCGATGTATTCAATCTCATCCACGGCGATCCCCTCAAGCAAAACTACGAAATATCGTATATTAACTACGGATATTCGTAATTATACGATAGTTCGTAGAATTAAACGAGCAAAATAGACACACCACAAATTTTCAAAAATTTAATTATATCTAATCAATTCAATGTATTAATCATAAATACACATCATTTTGAAGCATTAGTTTTCCGTTGGCACAGTCCTCGCAATAACAGGGATAACAGCAGCACGATTTGGCACCACCAATACCCTGCTGTTTAAGCCCCTATCTATTCGGAGAAAATGCGTCATGCCTACCGTCAATATCCCAGCCTATAAAGATGGCGACTTCCTCGTAAACTACGAAGAAAAAGTCTTTGAAGACGTTAAAGCGGAGCCCGGCGAGAAAGCGTTAATCACCTTCCATACTGTGGCGTTTGAAGGCTCTATCGGTCTGGTCAACATGCTGCAAGCCAAACGCTTACTGCGCAAAGGTTTTGAAACCAAAGTCCTGCTTTACGGTCCAGGTGTGCAACTCGGCGTACAACGTGGTTTCCCAACCTTGGGTGCCGAAGCCTTCCCCGGTCACCTTGCCGTCAACAATCAGATCAAAGGATTCATTGCCGAAGGTGGTGAAGTTTATGCCTGTCGTTTTGCCCTGCAAGCCCTCTACGGTCAGACCGAAAAGGCCTTGATCGAAGGCATCCGCGCCATCAATCCGCTGGATGTCATGGACCTGCGCCTGCTGATGCGACGCGATGGCGCGCTCATTATCGACACGTGGACGGCATAAGGAGCAAAGGCATGACGATCATTAAAGCAGCCGCAGTGCAGTGCAGTCCTGTTCTGTATAGCCGTGAAGGCACCATCGCCAAGATCTGTGGCCTGATTGAGTCATTGGGTTTACAGGGCGTGCAATTCGCAGTCTTTCCTGAAACCGTCGTGCCATATTACCCCTATTTCTCCTTTGTGCAGCCCGCCTTCGCAATGGGGGCACAGCACTTGAAGCTGATGCAAGAGTCGGTGGTTGTCCCTTCAGCGGCCACTGAAACACTAGGCGAAGCCTGTCGTAAAGCGAATATGGTGGTCTCGATCGGTGTCAATGAGCGTGCTGGCGGCACGATTTATAACGCCCAATTGCTGTTTGATGCCGACGGCAGCCTAATTCAGCACCGGCGCAAAATTACCCCAACCTATCATGAGCGCATGGTCTGGGGTCAGGGTGATGGATCAGGTTTACGCGCGATAGACAGTCAAGTTGGGCGCATTGGTTCGCTGGCGTGTTGGGAGCACTACAACCCACTGGCGCGCTATGCCCTGATGGCCGATGGTGAGCAGATTCATGCTGCGATGTTCCCCGGCTCACTCGTGGGTGACATCTTTGCCGATCAGATTGAGGTCACCATTCGCCACCACGCACTGGAATCTGGCTGCTTTGTGGTGAATGCCACGGCGTGGCTTGAACCAGATCAACAAGCACAAATCATGCAGGATACCGGCTGTGGCATTGGGCCGATCTCAGGCGGTTGCTTTACCGCAATCGTTTCCCCCGAAGGCAAGCTGCTCGGTGACCCGCTGCGCAGTGGCGAAGGCGTAGTCATCGCTGATCTCGACTTAAGCCTCATTGATAAACGCAAACGGATGATGGATTCGGTTGGGCACTATAGCCGCCCTGAGTTACTGAGCCTGCTGATCGACCGCACCCCAACATCAACCACACACGACCGCATCACAACCCCTCATCCGCAGCACTCGAACCTGGAGCACGCTTATGTTGGCAAATGATCTGATGGCCAATGATTTGATGGCAGAGTTACAGTGTCATGGTGTCCTGTGGGATGGAGAGACTGGCCTTGCCCGTAAGGGTGGCGCAGGTCCTTCCGACCACAAGGCACTGAGCATGGGATCAAGAACGCTGATGATCCCGATCTTGAACCTAGCTTCACGCGAATCCCCCTACTCGGCAAAAATCAGTGCCAATGAAGAAGAAGCCTTTATCTTTCGCGAAGGGTTGCAAGTCGGGACTGTGAGCATTCCGCATATGCCCAAGTTCTATGGACTATCAACTGAGGATGGTACGCCCTATAGCCAGATTGCGACCCTGCATGGTCGTGACGTGTTGGCAACGACCATCTTGCAGCATTGCATCCGTATGAATGACCCTGCAACCGCCTGCCAATTCTGCGCGATCAGCCAATCGCTCAACTCCGGACAAACCATTGCCCGTAAACGTCCGGCACAACTGGCGGAAGTCGCCAAAGCGGCGGTGGAGCTGGATGGCGTCAAGCATATGGTGATGACCACTGGCACCCCGCAGACCTCAGATCGCGGTGCCGCAATCCTCTGTGAATCCGCCGCAGCTGTGACTCAAGCGGTGAATCTTCCCATCCAAGCTCAATGTGAACCCCCTGATGACAACATCTGGTTCCAGCGTCTCTATGACAGTGGCGTCGTGTCACTAGGCATGCACTTGGAAGCAGTCAATCCACAAATTCGCGCTCGTATCATGCCCGGCAAAGCCGAAGTACCGCTCAGCCGTTACTTCGAGGCATTCGCTGCGGCAGTGGATGTCTTTGGTCGCGGACAGGTCAGTACCTACATATTGGCGGGTCTGGGTGATACTGAAGACGAGATTTCCGACATGAGCGAACGCTTAGCAGTAATGGGGGTCTACCCTTTTGTGGTGCCGTTTGTCCCGATTGACGGGACGCCGCTGGCGCAGCATCCCAAACCCAATGCCGAGATGATGATGCGTCTCTATCCTCGCATCGGCAAGCATCTGCGTACCCATGGTTTGCACTCCGAGCAGATCAATGCCGGCTGCGCCAAATGCGGCGCCTGCTCCGCCTTGAAACAATACGAGTAGGAGTCCCGTCATGGCCACTGCATTCGATCTACATATCGATGATTTTATCGAACCTGCGTTCGTCCCCGCTGACATCCAAGTCAAACCGGTCAGTGAAGCGTGGGAAAGGCAAGGTTACTTTGCTTTGCGCAAACGCGTCTTTTCGCAAGAGCAGCAGTTGTTGCATCGTGATCGTGATACCCATGACTTTCAAGCAATTGGCATTGTGGCGATAGCCAATATCTGCGGTATGGCCGATCAAGTGGTCGGTGCGGTGCGCATCTATCATGCCGAAGCGGGTCTATGGTACGGCGGACGGCTCTGCGTTGCACCAGCCTATCGACATCACCATGATATTGGCAAGGCACTGATCAATGAAGCGGTTGCACGCGCCATAGATTTGGGCTGCATGCGCTTTCTGGCGACCGTACAAGTGTCCAATGAACACTACTTTCAGCAATTGCACTGGCAAACCTTAGAGCAGATCACACTGCTTGGTCGTCCACATTGCCTGATGCAAGCCGAACTTGCGCACTATCCCTTTATGCCGCGCGGTTTTACCCCGCCTTTGCATGTGAGTCACCATCATGCCTCTTGACTTCAGTTTGGATCAGATGATTCAGCAGATCCACGCCCTGCCGGCCATACAGGCTAAAAGGGACATTCAGACGGTCTCTCATTTACTGACGCGTGATGATGACATTCATGATCTGACCTTACGCTATGCCCTGCCCGGTGATGACTGTGCGGCGATTGCTAGCGGCGCTGGCTATCAGTTGCTGGCGATGGAAGGCATGCTACCAAGCTTTGTCCAAGCAGCGCCGTGGTTTGCTGGCTGGTCGGCGGTGATGGCCAATGTCAGTGATATTGCAGCTATGGGTGGACGCGCGACAGCCATCGTCAATGCCTACTGGCATCACGATGAAGATTCTGCCCGCGAAATCATGCGAGGTATCCGCGATGCCTGCCGCGCCTATGGACTCATACTCGCGGGGGGGCATAGCAGCATGGGTGCCCATGTCAGCGCGAATCTTGCCGTTGGTATCATGGGTTATGCGCATAAGTTACTCTCGACTTTTCATGTTGAACCCAATCAGTGTATCGCCATGGCTGTGGATTTAAGCGGTCAGTGGCATGCCAACACAGCCTACTGGAAAGCCTTTGAGGGCAAAGCAGATAAGGTGTTACGCGCACAACTTGAAGTCATCCCAAAACTGACCGAAGCAGGTCACTTGCTCGCTGCCAAAGACATCAGCAATGCCGGCATCTTGGGCACGCTGCTCATGCTGCTTGAGACCACGGGCTGTGGCGCCGAGATTAATTTGGATGCACTGCCTTGCCCAGAGGGCGTCGATCTTTTACGCTGGCTACAAATCTTCCCCAGCTATGGCTTTCTCTTCACCTTAAACAAAACCGATCTGCCTACAGTCATTGATGCCTTTGAAGCAGAAGGCATCACGTGTGGGGCAATCGGTCAAACCACGATGGATGGCAAGGTTCATCTGACCCATCAAGGACAGCGCGCACCGTTCTGGAATCTGCGTATCCAACCTTTCACGGGCTTTAGCTATGCCGCCAAGCCGACCCTTAAACCCAAGGAGCCGCATCATGCCCGCTGTCAACTTTGAAATTCAGTGGCCCGATGGTCAGATCAGCAGTGGTTACTCTCCGTCTACGATCATCCATGACTACTTGGCTGAAGGCGTCAGCTATCCGTTAAACGACTTTATGCAGCGTGCGGAATCAGGACTGAACGCTGCATCAGAACGTGTCCGTACGGTCTACGGCTATGCTTGTAGTTCTGCCATGGACTGCCTCTACATTCTGCAAGAACAAGCCAAAAAGTATCCTGACCCCGAGAGCCAGATTACCTTACTTCGCATGCGCCAATCGCCTTAAAGACCTGATATCTGACATTTCCTATTAGACCCTATTTTGGAGAACATCCATGAATTTCAGCATGATCCAACCCAGCATCTATCACGCCAGTCACTATCCCGTCATTATCGTTGGCGGAGGCCAGTCTGGGCTATCCGCCAGTCACTACCTCCAACAACTCGATATTGAGCATTTGGTGCTGGAGAAACACG
Organism: Aquirhabdus parva; assembly: GCF_003351745.1. Classification (NCBI taxonomy): domain Bacteria; kingdom Pseudomonadati; phylum Pseudomonadota; class Gammaproteobacteria; order Moraxellales; family Moraxellaceae; genus Aquirhabdus; species Aquirhabdus parva. The sequence continues at coordinate 2,892,295 of NZ_CP031222.1, forward strand.
AAGCCACTCATGCATGGCGTGAAAAACGCTGGGATGCCTTTAGCCTAGTCACACCCAACTGGCAATGTAACCTCCCCGGCTACCCCTACGCAGGCAATGATCCACATGGCTTTATGAAACGCGATGAAATCATTGCTTACTTGGATGGCTTCATCGACACCTTACAACCTCCGATTCGGGAAGGCGTGACGGTGAATCTGGTCACACCGCTTGAAAGTGGTGGATATGAACTGCAAACCACTGTCGGCACGTTCACTGCTGATCATGTCATCGTGGCATCAGGTGGTTATCACACCCCAATCATTCCTGACTTTGCTGCAAAGCTGCCAGCCACCATCACCCAGATCCACTCAGAACAATATCGTAATCCCGAGAGCCTACCTGAGGGTGCGGTACTCGTGGTGGGTTCAGGTCAATCCGGTGCACAAATTGCTGAAGATCTGCATCTGGCAGGTAAGCAGGTGTATCTCGCCACCGGTGATGCGCCGCGCTGCGCCCGCTTCTATCGCGGTCGTGATGTTGTGGATTGGCTGGCGGATATGGGCTATTACGATCTGCCGGTTGAGGAGCATCCACTGCGAGAAGGCGTACGGGATAACACCAATCACTATGTGACAGGTCGTGATGGCGGACGCGACATTGATCTACGCCGTTTTGCAAAGGATGGTATGGTGCTGTTTGGACGCTTAGAGCAACTCGATGGAGATACACTGAGCTTTGCGCCAACGTTGAAAGCCAATCTTGATAATGCTGATGCCGTCTACAACCGCATCAACCGCTCGATTGATCAATACATTGAGAAACAGGGCATTACTGCGGAAAGCGCCTCCAGATATGAACCGGTCTGGGAGCCTATGAACGAGCACAATACACTAAATCTGAATGAGGCTGGAATCACGTCCATCATCTGGTGTATTGGCTTTCGCCCTGACTTTAGCTGGGTGGATGTGCCGGTGTTTAATGCACAAGGCTACCCCAACCATCAGCGCGGCGTGACCACACACGCGGGGCTGTATTTCTTGGGATTGCCTTGGCTGTATACGTGGGGGTCGGGACGGTTTTCAGGGGTGGCGCGGGATGCGGAGTTTATTGTGCGGCTTATTGATGAGATCCGGGTGAAAGGGTATGTGGGTGCAAGTGAAAGTGGGTATGTGCCGAGTACGCTTTAGAATCCTACCCTGTCGTCAAACCAATAAAGCCGCAACACTAACATGCGGCCTGTTGCACTCCTAACCATGTATTTTCTTTCAAATACCAATATTCAGCGCCGCTGTGGGCCTTCATCTGATCAATTTCCCCCCCCTTCCAATCCCCTTCAATGCTTTTTAGGATTACAATGAATCAGATACGCATAAAATGTGACGTAATCGCGTAATATCGTGCTGAATGATGGGGATGATGTATGAAGAAAATTGCAATTGCGGCTTTACTGGCAGGCATCGGTTTGCAGGTCGCGCATGCCGCAGATGACAAAGTAACGATCTGCATTTTCGACCCTTCTGGTCAGCACGGTTATGCTTATGGCTATGCCAAAGACTATATGGTACAAGCACCACGCTTTGGCGTGATCAAACCGATTGATCTTAAAGTCTATACCAATGAAGAAGCTGTGGTGACTGACTTTAAAGCTGGACGCTGTGATGCAGCGATCATGAGCAGTCTGCGTGCTCGCGAGTTCAACTCATACACGGGTAGCCTAGATGCAGTCGGTGGACTCCAAAACATCAAAGACTTGAATATGGCACTCCAAGTGCTCTCTAGTAAATCTCTTGCCCCGAAGATGGTGCAAGGGGATTATGAGATTCTCGGCATCATCCCGATTGGTGCAGCCTACATGATGGTTGATGATCGCCGGATCAATACGTTTAGCAAAGGTGCTGGCAAGAAGGTTGCGATCTTAAATCTAGAAAAATCCGCCAATAAACTCGCACAAAAAATCGGTGCCATCCCCGTACGTGTCGATTTAAACACTGTTGCAGATCAGTTTAATAATCATAAAATTGATGTGCTAGCCGCGCCCGCTGTCGCATTTAGACCTTTTGAACTGGCCAAAGGTATGACTGGACCTGATGGTTCTGTAAAAGGGGGTGTGGTGCGCTTCCCTCTGGCGCAGATCACCGCTTCCTTTGTGGTGCGTAAGAGCAAGCTCCCCAGTCCTGACGTCAGTCAAAAGATCCGTGAATACATCTTTTCCCAGCTCGGTACAGCGTACAAGTTTATCGATAATGCGGAAAAAGATATTGATGATAAGTACTGGATCAATATGTCCCCTGCTGATCAGCAAAATACGCAAACCCTGATGCGTACTACACGTGTTGAGATGATCAAAGATGGCATCTATGATAAAGATATGATGCACTTACTGAAGAAGATTCGCTGCAAAACGAATCCGAATAATCCAGAGTGCAATTCAAACGACGAATAAGAAAACTGATACAAAAGATGTGGAGTAAAACTACTCCACATCCTCAAGTGCTGCAGAGAGCAAGGTTTCCACTTGCCAAACACGATATAAACTACAGAACACATGACGACGCCCACCGACTCGCAGAACAAATGCAGGCAGATCAGGCACGCCTAGCGCATCGGCACCTTTTTGATTGCGGTTGAGCCAGACCAGTGTACTCGCTGCATCACTGACTGCAACATCTGGCAGGACTTTGCTAAAGTGCGGGGCAAAGGCCATATCCGATCCTTTAGACCAAACACTCTCCAATAACTCCAGTGCCCGATTCATACGTGGCTCGTGCTTTAGGCTCGTCAGGGTCTTCGCCATCGCCATCACCCCGGCTTCATCTGGACGGCAAAATGGCGAGAATGGCACGTCAATCCGCTTGGCCAGACGTTGCGCCAAGCGCCAATCGAAGCGATCACGGCCCTGATAGGGCAATGGAAAAAACTTGATCTTCACATTGTAGTAGCCGACCATTTCTTGCTGTAGATAACGCAGCAGCAAGTAGGTAAACGGATCTTCCAGTGCACCATAGAACTTCAGAATCGGGCGCATCGCTTGAATATCGGCAAGCAGAACCGGGTCATTGACCAGATGCTCGCCCCACTCGACATGGTTGATCAAAAAGACCGGCTCGCTGGTCAGGAGTTTCTGCTGATTCAAACGCCGGGTTAAGCGCAGGAAGTCATCAATCGCCAAATAGCGACGCCCATCATGAATGATATACGCTTGATCCAATGGCTCATCGGTAAACTCGACTTCAGAGAGACTCGCGGTTTGTTCGACGGCACCAGTCCGCTGAAGAGCCATTTGATGTAAGAGTGCCAGTTTACCGCTTTGCCCTTGCCACACCATATGAAAGACATTTTGCAGCAAGTGCAAGAAGTCAGCACCCTTCAGCGGCGTTAAGCGTAAGATCTCCAAGCCCTGTGCCATCTGCCCTGCATCAGGCGCGACATAATTTTCCTGAAAAACAAAGCGATGCTGGTGGGCAAGCACCGCCGCATCATGATGGGTATAGCGTAGCCATTGTTCAGGGGTTAAAGACTTGGGTGGCTGCGCGGCTTGGGTGGAAATGATAATTTTAAACGGACGCATGCGCTCGATGAGCAGACTATCCAATTTTGCTAAGATTTGAACCAGTAAATAACTGTAAACATCGTCCAACCGAATAAACACCGTTAACGCATGACGGCCCGCATGTGCAGATAAGCGCGGCTGTCGAATCGGTCGTTGGAGCAACCAGCGTGACCGCAGAGGGTCTAACCATCTTCGCGTAAGCGACATTTTTTTGAATACCCAAAAGGCAAAAATTAACAGCTTAGTTTTTAACACAAAAGACGTCTGTTCGCCATGTTAAAACGAAGCAGACATCCATTGATTATGTATAAATCGATCTAAAAAAACGATCAGCCTGCATGACGCCAATCAGGATCATGCAGGGAAAAGCGGATGATAAACGACTTAATCTAGGTTTAAGTCGGTCACAGCACCAGTCGATGCGCTGGAAACCAAACGGGCATATTTCGCTAATACACCACGGGTGTATTTTGGCGCTGGGCGTACCCAAGCTGCACGGCGTGTCGCTAACTCTTCATCACTGACCGAAACAGAGATTTCACGGGTGACCGCATCGATAATAATGTTATCGCCTGTTTGTACCAGACCAATCACGCCGCCTTCAAAGGCTTCAGGCGTGATATGACCGACCACAAAACCATGTGAGCCACCACTAAAACGACCATCAGTGATCAGCGCAACAGATTTACCCAGACCTTTACCCATGACCGCAGATGTCGGTGACAGCATTTCACGCATGCCCGGACCGCCTTTGGGACCTTCGTCCTTGATCACGATCACATCACCTGCAACTACTTCACCATTTAAGATACCAGCCAGCGCAGCTTCTTCACCGCTATAGACACGGGCACGGCCTTCAAAGCGCAGGCCTTCTTTACCCGTGATTTTGGCGACTGCACCTTCACTGGCAAGGTTGCCTTTCAAAATTACCAGATGCGAGTCAGCTTTGATCGGCTTATCAAACGGCATGATAATTTGTTGGTCGGCTGGGTAATCTTGCACGTCAGCCAAATTCTCTGCCAAGGTTTTGCCGGTCACTGTCAAACATGAACCATCAAGCATGCCTTTATCCAGCATACGTTTCATCAGCGGTTGAATTCCGCCAATCGCGACCAATTCACTCATCATGTATTTGCCTGATGGACGGATGTCGGCCAGCAGTGGCGTGTCTTTACCAATGCGAACAAAGTCCTCCAAGTCCAGATCAACATCTACAGTGCGAGCCATGCCGATCAAATGCAGAACGGCGTTGGTTGAACCGCCGAGCGTAATCACGACTTTAATCGCATTTTCAAACGCGGACTTGGTCATGATGTCGCGCGGTTTGATGTCCAGACGCAGCAGGTTCATCACCGCTTCGCCTGCACGTTGGCAATCATTTTCTTTATCGCTGGATACGGCATCTTGAGCCGATGAACCAGGTAAGCTCATACCGAGCGCTTCAATCGCAGAGGCCATGGTATTGGCGGTGTACATGCCTCCACATGAGCCAGGACCGGGAATCGCAACTTCTTCGATTTGCTTGACTTGGATTGCAGACAGCTCACCTTTGGCATGCTGACCCACTGCTTCAAACACGGAGATGATGTCGGTATGACCCGCACCCGGTTTGATCGTGCCGCCATAAACAAACACGGATGGACGGTTCAAACGGGCAAGACCCATGATGCAGCCGGGCATGTTCTTATCACAACCACCGATGGCGATCAGACCGTCAAAGCCTTCACAGCCGGCAACCGCTTCAATCGAGTCCGCAATGATCTCGCGGGACACCATGGAATACTTCATGCCTTCGGTACCGTTTGCGATACCGTCAGAAATGGTAATGGTGTTAAAGATCACGCCTTTACCGCCAGCGGCATTCGCGCCTGCTTCAGCGATACGAGCCAGACCATCGATATGCATATTGCATGGGGTCACGTTAGCCCATGTTGATGCGATACCGATTTGTGGTTTTTTAAAGTCTTCATCAGTAAAACCGACCGCGCGCAGCATGGAACGGGCTGGAGCACATTCGATGCCGTCAACCACTTCAGAAGAGTGTTTGCGGAGATTTTCAGCGGATGGGGATGTCTTATCGTTCATGACTAAACCTTATCTTATATAGAAACTAAAAGCCTGATATCCGTCGTGAATATCAATAGTAATTGGGCTGGCGATCGGCAGGATGAATGGCGTATTACTGTCAACGAATCATCCAAACCGTACTGCTAATTGCGAGCTGCTGAGGCTATTTAGTCAAAACTGCGGATAACACTTTTGAGTAGAAACGTGGCAAGGGTGTATTGCGCACGCTTTGAATCTGAAAAAATCAGTCAGCGAAAAAATCTGGTGGCTAATTCTATCCTTCATGCCGTCAGAGGGAAAGGACAAAGCACAATAAAAATCAAAGTTCCCGCTATCCTTTTTCATTTTCCATACAAGACAACCAGTCAATGGGTTTATCGCATTCAGTACAGATCAATGAGACGCTAAGGCCAGCTTCGCGTTACAATAGTCGCTAAATCTTCATATGATCTATAAGAGTCGCTTCGTGAATCTGATTTTTGCCGGGACACCCGAATTTGCTGCAACCGCACTGCAAGCCTTGATCGATGCAGGACATCACATTGTCGCTGTATATACGCAGCCTGATCGACCATCAGGTCGAGGACAGAAACTCACGCCATCGGCAGTCAAGGCATTAGCGCTCGAACACAACCTGCCTGTCTACCAACCTGTCCATCTCAAAGCCTCAACCACAGAAGGTCTGGCTGCACAGGCAGAACTCGCAGCTCTGGTTGCAGATCATCAGGTCGATGTCATGGTGGTCGCCGCCTATGGCTTGATTTTGCCGCAAAGTGTGCTGGATATGCCACGTCTAGGCTGCTTGAATATCCACGCCTCCTTACTGCCGCGCTGGCGTGGGGCTGCCCCAATCCACCGCGCAATTCTGTCTGGCGATACCGAGACGGGCATCACCATCATGCAGATGGATGCGGGCCTAGATACGGGTGATATGCTGAGTAAGGTACATCTACCGATTGATCCTAAAGATACCAGCGCGACCTTGCATGATCGTTTAGCGGTCTTGGGGGGTAGCGCTATCGTGGATACTCTCGCCCATCTTGCGGACTATCACGCGCATAGAACGCCGCAAGCCAGTGGTCACGCCACCTATGCCGCGAAGCTCTCCAAAGCCGAAGGGAAGATCGACTGGTCGTGTGCCGCTATTGTCCTTGATCGTCTGGTCCGTGGACTCCAACCGTGGCCTGTCGCGTATACCCAGATTGGTGAAGATATCTTGCGTGTCTGGTCAGCGGAACTGGTGCATGATCGCGCCACACATACCGCAGCGCTTGCGGGTGAAATTATCGCTGTTGATAAACATGGCATCAGCGTTGTTTGTGGCGACGGTCAAGTGCTGCGCCTTACTCAGCTCCAATGGGCCGGCGGCAAACCGCTCAATAGTGTTCAAATTCTACAAGCCCAGAAACTTAGCGTCGGACAACAACTTCAATGAGCCAAGACAATTCGAAAAAATCGGCAAAACCACGTAAGTTTCATAATCCACCCGCCAATGCTCGCACTCGCCCAGCGCCGCTTAATTTACGCGCGCAAGTGATTCGTGTCATCATCGCAGTATTAGATGGTCAATCCTTAAGTGCTGTTCTGCCTGCAGCGCTCGAAAAGACGCTAGAACGGGATCGTGGTTTGTTTAATGAGTTGGTCATGGGTACGCTGCGCCACTGGTTTGCGCTGGATGCTGTTCTGCAACCCATGCTGGCGCGTCCGCTCACTGATAGCCGTGTACAAGCGGCCCTGCATTTAGGGCTTTATCAGATTTTTCAAACGCGCATTCCCGCACACGCCGCAATCAGCGAAACGGTGGATGCCGCTAAGCAACTTGGACAAGAAAAAGCCAGTGGCTTGGTCAATGCTCTGCTGCGTCGTACCCTGCGTGAACAGACCGAACTACAAGAGACTTTTGAAGCGCATCACGCGCTGCCCGACTGGTTCGCTGCGGCATTAGAACAAGACTGGGCAGAGGAATGGCAAGGTCTTGCGGAGTCACTGCGTCATAGCGCACCGCTGTTCCTGCGTGTCAATAAACGTCAGCGCACACGCACTGGCTACTTGGATGCACTGGCTCTACAAGGTATTAATGCCAACAGCACTGACAATACCACGCCTGAAGCGATTCAATTACTGCAACACGTCAATATCCCGAGCTTACCCGGTTACTTAGAAGGCTGGTTCTCGGTGCAGGATCTCAATGCCCAACGCTGTGCCGGACTATTCAGTGATGCACACTTTAACGGGTTAGATGGCAAAACGGTTCTGGATGCCTGTGCAGCTCCCGGCGGTAAAACTGCCCATCTCTTGGAGCAATTTAGCCCCACCCACATGACCGCAATCGACAGTGACTCCTACCGTCTAAAGCGCGTACGCGAAAACTTGAATCGTTTAGAACTGTTTGATCAGACTCGTGTGACCGTGGCAACGGCAGATGCAAGTGCATGGACGGCAGCGGAACCTGTGGATGCAATTTTGCTGGATGCACCGTGTAGTGCAACGGGTGTGCTGCGTCGCCATCCGGATATTCGCCTGCTGCGTCAATCTACCGATATTGCGACCACCGTTGCTCTGCAAGCCACACTGCTCGATCACTTGTGGACGCAGCTTAAAGTCGGTGGACGATTGGTCTACATCACCTGCTCTTTGCTTAAAGATGAAAACGAGCATCAGATTGCCGCGTTTCTTAAACGCACGCCCAATGCGACCGAGCGTGAGATTGATGCCAGTTGGGGCTTTAAACGTCCTGTTGGACGTCAATGCTTTCCGGAAACGGATGGCGGAGATGGCTTTTATTTTGCGGTGCTGGATAAGACCGCTTAAAGGAAATCATCGCCGATGCGTATTCAATGGTATGCGCATCGCCGATGTAAACTCTAGACTAGCTAATGCCAAACTGGCGTAAAAGCGTCTCGCAAATGCGCCGCTTCTCTTCCAAAGAATGTTCGTGTACCAGCAGCCCCTCGATCACAAAGACCAGCACTGTCGCTAAAGCGCCCACATCAGCTTCGGCAACATCATGGGCTTGCAATTCACTACGCAGCAACGCCTCACCCATACGATGAAAATTATCATGCCACAGGTTAATAGCCGGTGAGCTTTGTAAGCGCGAATGCACGGTGGTGATGAGCTTGCTGGATTCCTGCAAACGCGCAACCAGCCACAATAATTTATCGATCGGTTTCGGCAGAACGGCAGTGATATAAGCAAGCCATTGAGCTTGTAGCACTTCGGTCAATACCGTCGCTAGCACATCGTCTTTATCTTTAAAGTACCAATAGATCGTATTCGGAGCGATGCCCGCTGCTGCTGCCAACCGACTCATGGAAGTGGATTCAAAACCCTCTTCGATAAAAAGCTGGCGCGCCGTCGCTACGATTTCATCCAGCTTTTCCTGACGCTCTTGCGGACGTTTATTTTTTGCCATAGTGGGAAATCAATCAGTCATTGTTTGAAATTATATCTTGAATAGCGTTCAAGGTGTAGTTAGAATCCATTTCATCTTGAATAGTATTCAAGATGAAATTTAACCAAATTTGGGCCACGTCACCCGTGAAGGAGCAGAACAATGAGTTCAGCACTTGTTAGTCATACCGTAGAAGAATTAAAAAAACTCACGACAGAAGAACTTGTGGCGTTATTCAAGAGCTTACCCAGCCCTTCGATCACTGAAATGGATGGCGAATTCGCCGCTTGTCTCTTGCAGCAACCTTCATCACTATCGCGTCTTTTTGGGCACATCAGTGTCGCCAATCCGCTGATGCCATGGCTGTGCAAGGCATTCCGACCAGTCGACGCGGAATCAGGACGCGGATACAACACCTTTAGCCTACTGGGAAAAGTCGTACAGCGCTTTCCCATGCAGACCGTGATTGCCCCGTCACGTTATGACGGCAACCCTGCCTATACCTTGGTTTACCACCTCTATCACTCCATGTGCGGCGACATCCATATGGTCGATGAAGTCAGAAAAGTAGCCGATGGCGTTTATCTCGGAATTGGCACATGGGGCTTTACGCGCGCACAGCGCCAAATCCCACTGCCGTTTTTACTCGAAGGGCCGATCGGGGTATACCGCAAGGACATCGGTCGCAAACGCTCAGGTGCAGTGCTCGCCCGCGAAATCCCTGCACTCAACCGCTAACCTCTCAATCAGGAGCTAATAATGTCTTCCAACAATACCACCGCATTGATCACTGGCGCATCTGCAGGCATTGGCGCCTGCTTTGCACGCTTCCTTGCAGCCCAAGGTCATGACCTGCTACTGGTGGCACGCCGTGAGCAACGTCTACAAGAACTGGCAACTGAACTGCGTGCGCAGTATGGCATCCGCTGTGAAATTCTCGCAGCCGACTTGACAGATCGTCAGGCACCCAAGGCCATCATGGACTATGCCACAGAGCAAGGCTTAGAGATTGATGTGTTAATCAATAATGCAGGACTCTCGGGCAAGACCGCTTTCTCCGAGACCCCATGGGACATCCTTGATGCGGAATTGCAATTGATGGTCACGGCAGTAACTGAACTTGCCCACCGCGTACTCCCCGGCATGCGTGCACGCGGCTTTGGACGCATTATTAATTTGTCCTCTATCGCAGCGCTCTCCCCACCGGGTGGCAGCTTACTCTATAGCGGCATCAAAAGTTATGTCTTCCTTATGTCGCAGTCCTTGGATATGGAACTCAAACCCTACGGTATTCACGTCACGGCGCTGTGTCCCGGCTTCACCCACAGTGAGTTTCATGATGTGATGGGCACGCGTGATGCTGCAAACCATTTACCCGGCATCCTTTGGCAAGAGCCCGAAGCGGTCGTCAAGGAAGGATGGCATGCGGTAAACAAAGGTCAGCCTGTCTGCGTGCCCGGCACAGTCAATAAACTGCTGGCCGCCAGCATGCGCCCCATCCCGACACGTATTCAATATTTTTTAGGGAAGACCTTTAATCCGTTCAAGGAGAGCTAATTCAGGCTTTTAGTCAGTCATAGGGCACAGGACCGCATCGATCTTGTGCCTTATGTTTTTGAAGACATACTTACGAAGACGTATTACTTAAACAGCACTTTGCGTGCTTCCTGCCAGTCTTCCCAGCAATTCTCTGCAATCAGATCGGGAAAACCACGCGCTTTCTCCTGTGCAATCGCTTCGCTATACAGCACATTCATACATACCGCATGATCGCGAATTTTGAGCACTTCATCTTCTGTGAGTGGCGCACCACGTTCTTTTTCCAGCTTATACAGCAGCGCAACCAGCGGTGGTGTGAATACAAGGCACAGTGGATCGTCTACTTCAACTTCGTTGTTCGTCATAACACTCTTAGCTTTCAAAAAAAAGAATTCATCACATGCAATGATGTCACGAATCGACCCGTGCAACAATCCACAACCCTCAACCGGCTATGCGCTGAGGCCTACGCATCAACGTCGACTTACCAAATAAACTGCCGACCAAATCGACCGCCACATGTGCGGTTTGATTGCGTACATCCAGCGCTGGATTCAGTTCCACGATATCAAGTGACGCCATGAGACCCGTGTCGGCGATCATCTCCATACAGAGCTGTGCTTCGCGGTAGGTTGGACCACCGAGTACCGTCGTGCCTACTCCAGGTGCAAGCTCAGCATCCAAGAAGTCGACATCAAAACTGACGTGCAGATGGGTATCTTCATCAAGATCGGCCAGTGCAGCCTGCATGGTGCCGCGCATACCCACTTCGTCGATAAAGCGCATATCAAAGACATCCAGACCTTCTTGATAAACCAAGTGCTTCTCACCCAAATCCACACTGCGAATGCCGATCTGCTTGACCCAAGTTGATGAAATCGCTGGGGTATGCCCACCAATTCCGGTTAACTCTGGTGGTCCGTAGCCACACAGGCATGCCACGGGCATACCATGCACGTTGCCGCTCGGAGTTAAGGTATTGGTATTAAAGTCGGCGTGGGCGTCCAGCCAAATGATGCGTAGCTTCTTGCCGATATCGCGGCAATGACGTGCAACCGCACTGATTGAACCTATACCAAGACAATGATCACCACCCATCAGAATCGGTAAGCGACCCGACTGCAGCTCATGATAGACCGCATCATGCACGGACTGGTTCCATGCTGCGACTTCAAACAGGTGCCGGTAACCATTGACCGGGGGTAGCCATGGATTGGCAGGACCAAACAGATTGCCGCTGTCGAGGACATCGAGTCCCTGCCCTTTTAGAATCTCGACAATATTGGCGACTCGCAGTGCTTCAGGGCCCATCGATGCACCACGTGCGCCCGCACCAATATCTGTCGGTGCACCAATTAAACTGACATGCAGGTTAGGGGTCACAGTCATGATGGAATTACTCAATATATTTTTTCAAAAAAGTTCTTACTTAAACCTAGTCGTTAACGCAGCAATGCCCAAAAGAAGAGCCGCTTCATGGCTTGGCTTAAATACAGAGAATGCGATTGTTAAGCAATGATCACGCCAAGCTGCGACGTAACCGTAACCAATCGAAATGTACACCTGGATCGGTTTTGCGGCCGGGGGCGATATCACTATGCCCCGCCAAATGATTGACGGTATCGGGATACGCACGCTGGATGGCAGGAATCACTTGGGCGAGTGCAGCATACTGCGCGTCTGTGAACGGTAGATGATCGGCACCTTCAAGTTCAATGCCAATTGAGTAATCATTGCATTCAGGAACGCCCAAGTATGATGAGCGACCCGCATGCCATGCTCGGTCATCAAAGGAGACAAACTGAATAATCTCACCCACCCGTGTAATAAACAGGTGCGCAGAAACTTTCATATCTTTGATGATTTCAAAATAAGGATGTAGCGCGGGATCAAGCTGGTTTTGAAAGAAGATTTCGACATAACGCTCGGAAGCATATTTATCGAAATCTTCCAGCGTTTCAGCAGGCGGCAAGCTGATGTTATGAATCACAATCAAGCGCACTTTGCCATCAGGGCGTGCATTGTAATTGGGTGAAATGACTTGCTTTGCTGCACTCAGCCAGCCGGATTGAATCGTAAAGCCGGCTGAATCTGCAATGGAATTGCTGGTGGAACTCATGCTGATAATTTTCTTAACCCGTCAACCACAGATAATAGCGCACGATCGAACATTTGGGGTTGTTCTGTGAGCACAGCAGCACGATTTTGACTCAGTTCAATCGCCAATTGCATCATCGATAGCTCAGCCGCTTTGATACCGCGTTTATTGGCGAAGATCAGTTTTTCTGAAGAACGGATTTTAGCGACCAAGCGATGACGCACTGAGCTATCACTCTGTAAAAACTCTACCCATGTGCCTACAACCAGATGACGCACCTCAACCACATGCGGATCGTTGGGAGATAAAGTATCCCCCTCATAGATCGATGCCACTTGTGCTACAGGCATCGCCACAAACTTGATTTCATTAGGATGTGTGCTGGTCATCGCCTGCTGCACGGTGACTGCCTCGGCGCTCTCTTTGGCATTGGCTTTATTCTCAGGATCTAAAACTTCAACCAATGGTGCGCTCACACCATTGATGATCTCTTGATGACTTTGCAGGATCTCAGCAAGCATTTTTTCAAGCTGATGGGTGTCGAAGTTCACAGACATCAGTCCTTTACGCAAACTATTCAGCAGTTTAGGGGAGACCCCTTTTAAGCGCTCAATCCACTGCACATCACCCGCAGGCGGCAGCATACTCCAGATCAGCGCATCAACCACTTTGATCGACTGCCGCCATGACTCGGACTCAGTGCCTTCTTTCAGCGCGGACAGGTACAGCACATGCCGCCAGCCCTCTTGCAGAAGTTTGACAATCGACATCGGTAGCTTGAGGCCATTCAAACGACGGTTTAGGGCTTGCTGTACCAAAGTACGTGCAGCCTCAGCGCGGGCGCGGTTTTCTTCGGCTTCGCGCGTACGCGCATCCATGGCCGCCAGACGATCCTGCTGCTGTTGATAGAAATCTTGGAAGTCATTCAGAAGGCGTTCAAAGATACTAATTTCATCATGGAATTCGGTGAGGACGACAAAAACCACCTCTTCGACTTTCTTGTAGAGCACTTCACTGCTCTTGCTGTTCTCATCCCAGCTTTGGCCGGCTTTGGCGAGCAAGTTAAGCAGTTTACGCGCAGGATGATCTTCACCACTGAAAAAGCTCTTATCCACCAAGGCGACTTTCAGGATTGGAATCTGTAAACGACCAATCAATGCTTTCATCGCCGTTGGTAGTTCTTTGTCATCCAGAATATAGTCAAACAAGGTGGAGACCAAGTCGATCAGATTGGTTTCATTTTCTGCGATGACTTGCGTGCTCTCGGCATCGCTATGCAGATTCTGACGAATGTTATCGCGTACCGCAGCCACACTCTGCTGAATCTCGCTTTGCTGCATCGGCGTGCGCGGCTCAGCTGATTGCAGTTGTCCCAGTAAGCTCAAAAGCTCGGGTTGATCAAGCACCTGTTCATTGGCAAAAGGATGCGGATTAGGAACTTGCAATGGTGTACTGGCAATACTTTTGCTCATCGCCGCAAATAGCTTAGCCTGCTGAATCAACAATGCAGGATCAACCACCAGACCCCCATGCGGCGCAACATGCAGAATCGGAATGCCGTCTTCCATAATCGGTGGTGGCATGACAGGCTGTGGATTGACAGGTGTGGCACTGGCTTGAGCTGGGCCACTTGTAGAGGTTACAGGCTTAGGTTTTTCTGGCGCAACTGTTGACTTATTCGGTTGGAACTTATCGCGCTCTGGAACCTCTGCGTATTCAAGTGCAGGCAAAATCAGTGCTTTTAATTCATGTAGCGCAGGCAAATCCAGTTGGATCGCAAACTGACGAACTAGCGAGATACGCTGTGCAGGCAGCAATGACAATGGCGCAAGGCTATCGAGTAGCACCTGAAAAAGTGCACGCGGATGGAAAGGCAATTGGGTTTGATTGCTTAATTTTTCGGTAAAACGTCTTAAACGTTGAAAGGCATTACCCAAGTCCGGTTCAAGAGAATGAGCCAAACGATCCGCTAAAGCATCGACCGCAACCGCAACTTCAAAGTCGGCGGCATCCACCAGACCAATATGCTCAAAGTCGACATCGGGTAGTTTGCTTAGTTTGCTATCGCGAACTTGTTCAAGCTGCGAAAAACGATGCAACTGGGTATCCATGAAGGTCACGGCATTTTGTTCGATCAGCGTACGGCTACGGCGCAGCTCTGGAATGATCTCCATATAGCGTTGCTGCATCGGTGCTGGCAAGCTATCACAGCGCTCGATCACCCAGCCAGGGATCTCGTCCAAAAGCGTATTGAATTTGGGCGTAAAAAACTCTATGAGTGGCTGGCGGATCGCATCAGAAAAATGCGTGAGCGTCGCAGGAGCTTTGCTTTTTGACAATGCTCTTGGAAACAATGGATCATCTGGTAAAGACGAGTCTATATGAGAATTCATGGCATCATGCACAATATTTCAGTCCTTGAATGATAATATATACCGATTTTCGAGAGCCGCACAGTCGCTTTAGTCGATTAAACTAAGTTTATTACGCACTTCAATGTCAGTCAGTGCCACTTATGAGTACTGGTTGACACAAATTGTCATAGAAACAAAAATATATCGTGTATGACTGAACATACCACGCTAAATGCCGCAAATAAACCATCATCCACAGATTAATATATAATTTATTAATAATTTGCTAACCAGATGAACAGGATAAAGACTGTATGATTTCCGCCGAACTTCTAAACCGCACCATTTTGCGCAATATTGACCTCACCTTAGACGAAGATATCGGTAGCAACCTGGTTGCAGACAGCGGCGATATCACCGCACAGTTGATTCCCGAAACCGAGCAAGCCCATGCCCGAGTGCTGACCCGTGAGGCCATGGTGCTGGCAGGTCGTCCATGGGTCGATGCGCTGTTCGCCAAACTCGATCCGACCGTCGAGATTACGTGGCTGGCGGCTGAAGGCGATCATCTTGCTGCAAATACCGTTTTCTTGGAGCTCAAAGGCTCTGCACGCAGTCTACTGACTGGCGAGCGTCCCGCACTGAACTTTATTCAAACCTTGTCAGGCGTTGCGACTCGTGTTGCCGCTCATGTCAAAATCCTCGATGGATTAAGCACTCGCCTGCTGGATACCCGCAAAACATTGCCAGGTTTACGCATAGCGGAAAAATATGCAGTCGCAGTGGGTGGTGGTCAGAATCATCGCTTAGGGCTGTTTGATGCTTTCTTGATTAAAGAAAATCATATTCTGGCTGCAGGCAGCATCCAGCAGGCAATTACTGCGGCGCATCGCATTGCACCGGGTAAACCCGTTGAAGTGGAAGTTGAAACGTTTGAAGAACTCAACCTCGCCCTAGAAGCCGGTGCTGACATCATCATGCTGGATAACTTCAGTAATGACGACATGCGTCAAGCCGTCGCACATACCGCTGGCCGCAGCAAGCTGGAAGCCTCGGGTAACATCACCGATGCTAACCTGCGCAGCGTCGCAGAAACGGGAGTGGATTATATTTCACTGGGGACATTGACCAAGGACGTGAAAGCGATAGACCTGTCGATGCGCTTGGTGAAGTAGCTTTTATTTCAAGAAAATAACTCTCATCAACAAAAACAGGTTTTCAACATTGAAATTGAAAACCTGTTTTTTGTCAAACCATTATGATTTAGGAAATCCGTTGTTAAAAACGACTCCATTTAGGTGTAAACGAATACAAGACGAGATTACCATCATCTTGTAGTAATAGGAGCGCGCTGGTTGCCCCTGCAGTCTTACTATTCCACTGTGGGACATTGGTCGCTGAATACACTACAAAATTACCATCATTCTGTAAGACTGCGTAATTACCCGCTCCAAGTGTCTTGGTTTGAAAAGCAACAAAACCATCTGACAAGCGGGTCACAACCAAATTTCCAGATGCTTGCATCGTCAATGCAAACTTGCCATTACCGGATGTTACACTTTGACCCGAGATTAACTTTGACCCGCGCTGGAAGACATGGCCTCCTGTCCTGCTTGTTCCTGCGGTGGGATCTGAAAATCCGCTACTGAATTTAACAGCCAGATCATAGTTCACCAGATTGCCATCATCTTGAATCAGGAATACAGACGCCCCCGTATAACCTGTTTTAGCAGTCGACCATAAGGCATGGTCAGCACTGTCGGCCACTCCAAAATTACCATCATTTTGGATAAAACCCCTTATAGGAGTTTTTGCGCTTGTCGCAGTCGTCCATAACGAGGTATTACTGCTGTCAGTCAGGGTCAGATTGCCGTTTTGCAGGACATTCAAGTGATAATTCCCTGATGGTGAGCTCATGGTATCCAACGGACAAAGTGTCATGCCTTTGATGAGAAAGTTAGCATAGCTGGTCGGCGTCGCATTCAAACAACTCCAACTGGTTGAGTTCAAACTTTGAATCTCAGGCATGCTCCATTGCTGAGTTGTCAACGTGCTGCAATTTTGTACATTGACCAGAGGAGATGCTGCTGTCAAACACAAATTTGTGCCTTTTTGCACGATCTGACCATTCTGGAATCCCCATAACTGGGTCGCGTCACCTGTACACGATGCCACTGGAACACCTGCAGTATTGGTCAGACAGAGATGATTATTCTGAATCGCACCATTGCTTCCCAAGACCCAGCCTTGCTGACTATCAAAAGTACTGCATGTCCCTAACGCCGGTGTGCCGTTGTTATTGATGAGGCAATGGCCTTGCGCATCAAGGATTGGACCGCGTATCGAATTGTGAATCGCATTTTGCACCAATACATTTCCCGCCACCTTATCCACATTGGTGGTGGTATCGGGACTACAACTGTTGCCATTACTGGTAGAGCCGACTGTTGCGCTTGTTGCAACGCCGTTTACATTCACAATAGGCATGCCAAATGTGGCTTTGGTATAAGGCTGATCGGTACAGGTGGACAAGGGGCTGTTCCACTCAAAGAACTCAGTCCATGACACGGTGTTGCCTTTAGGATCAATGGCATCCCGACCTGTTTGAATACTGCCGACTTTATAAGAGGTATTGGTGGTTGTATCCGTGATGGTCAGACCAAACCATTGATCGCCTTCATTCACCAGATGGAACTGATAAGTGTGACCTGCTTGCCAGTAGATCGCCTGAGTACGGCAACTGACAAATGGAGAACCCTCGGTCCCATTTAAACAATAGCTCCCTGCATCACCCAATTTATAGACGTTCGGTCCCCAGATCGAGATCAGGAAAGTACGCTTACTGCCGCCATTGGACTGCATACCCATATAGCCCGTCAGTTTGGTCGGTGCAGCTGTGGTTGCCGCAAGGTCAAACTGATTACTCCAAAACACATTCGCCAGCGGACCTGGGTCTTGATTGACTTTAACGCTATAGGTGATATCGGTAATGGCAGTGACATTGGAAGGAAAAGACCACCAGATATAATTTCCGGGTGTCGTGCCTGTGGCTGCAAAAGCCCCCTGAGAACAGCACAACAAGAAAGCGAAGATCGCCCCTACTTTTTTGACAACATGATTTATCATCCGTTTATTCCTTAAACGTTATTAAACATCCTTGATTGATCAAACCACCAGATATCTCTCCCCTGAGATATCGCCAGACAAGGCTGGAATTGATCATTTTCCCAACCATGATTATAAAGATGTTCTGTGTATTTTTGATGCAACTCAATGGCTTAAATATGTTGTACCGATCACAGATTGTGTTTTATTTTTAAATAAATCCATCCTATAAGACGGCGCATAAAAAAACCCATTCGAAAATGGGCTTTTTTTACATCTTTAAAACTTACCAACCAAGCGCTTTCTGCTGAAGCAGGATCAAATCCTTGATGCCATCTTCGGCCAAAGCCAACATCTGATTACATTGCTCACGGCTAAACGGTTTAGTCTCAGCAGTACCTTGGATCTCGATAAACTCACCGGATTGAGTCATGACCACGTTGAGGTCAGTCTCGCATTTGGAATCTTCTTCGTAGCACAGGTCAAGTAGCGCTTCACCCTTGTACATACCCACAGAGATCGCGGCAACCAGACCTTTCAGCGGATCGGCGGTCAGTTTCTTTTGTGTCATCAGCACGCCCAGTGCATCCACCAGTGCCACTGCACTACCGGTGATTGCTGCGGTACGCGTACCGCCATCCGCTTGCAACACATCGCAGTCGATGGTGATGGTGTTTTCACCCATTTTCTTCAGGTCAACCATGGAACGTAGGCTGCGACCGATCAAACGCTGAATCTCTTGAGTACGGCCAGTCTGCTTACCGCGAGCGGCTTCACGGTCATTACGGGTATGGGTTGAACGTGGCAGCATGCCGTATTCCGCGGTGATCCAACCTTGGCCAGTACCTTTTAAGAAGCGAGGCACGCCATGTTCAATACTGGCGGTACACAGTACACGGGTGTCGCCAAACTCAATGAGCACAGATCCTTCTGCATGACGCGTGAAATTACGGGTGAAGGTAATTGGACGTAATTGGTCATTACTACGTTGATCGTGGCGCATGAGCTGTCATTCCGATAAGATGAAAAAAGAACTAAATAGGGTCTGCGGACATTCTATGGTGAATGATCGTCGTTGGGTTTCATTATAATGGTATCAACGATGATTAATCCGTAAAAAGGATGTATTTTTTCCAATCCTGTTGGACAGATCGAGAGCTATATTTTACCTTTTGAGAGCTTAAACCAACCATGAATACCAATCGATTAGAAGCCTTTAGTGATGGTGTGATCGCCATCATCATCACCATCATGGTCTTAGAGATCAAAGTGCCGCATGGCGAAACTTTAGAAGCATTAGCGCCACTCATCCCCGTACTTTTAAGCTACGTGCTGAGTTTTATCTACGTGGGCATCTACTGGAATAACCATCATCATTTCATGCATATGGTGCATAACGTCAATGGCAAGATTCTGTGGGCTAATCTGCATTTGCTGTTTTGGTTGTCCTTAATTCCCTTTGCCACTGGCTGGATTGGTGAAAATCATATCAGCGCCGTGCCTGTGGCGCTGTACGGCTTTATCTTAATGATGTGCGGGATAGCCTATACCTTACTTGCGCGTATCGTCATCAGCGTCCACGGACAAGACCCTAAACTGGCAGCAGCGATTGGACGCGACTACAAAGGTATCGTATCCGTCATCGCCTATCTATCCGCGATCCCACTGGCCTTCGTCAATCCATGGATCAGTATCGCACTGTACGTGGCGGTTGCCATACTCTGGTTCCTGCCTGATCGCCGGATTGAGCGCGTATTGGATTAGGATTCCAAAGCTTTAGGCATTCCAGTGGATGCGTGACTCAATGATTGTTGCAAGCACTTGAGGCGCTTCTTCTGGAATCCAGTGACTTAAGTTTTTCAGGATTTCCAGTTTGTAATCGGCATCGACAAAGCGATGCGTCAATTCAGCACCCGCTTTGGCTAAGGCCACATCCCCTTCACTCCAGACATGCGTGGTCGGAATTTTGACCTTGGTCAGCATGGTCTTAGGATTCATAAACGGCATAGCGCGATACCAATTGATCGCTGTGGTGAGTGCTCCGCGATCAACAATGTCATGATTAAAATGCTGAATTTGCTCAGGGGTCATGCCTGAATTTTTAAGCAAGCCTTTGATGGTCGGCGTTTTCATCGTCAGCCACTCGGGTACTCGTGGCAGTTGGAAGAGGACCATATAATACGATTTAAACAATTGATTACTGCTGAGCATCGAACGCACATAAGCCCCCGGATGTGGCACGGAGACCGTGGTCAAAGTCTTGATCGGATGAGTGTGTCTCTGCGCCACCCGCCATGCCACCATAGCGCCCCAGTCATGCCCAACCAAATGAATCGGCTGAGCAATCTGGTCAATCAACGCTTCAATATCAGCCGCTAAAAGATCCAGACGATAGTCACTGCGTTTTTGCGGGCGGGCTAAAGGTGAGTAGCCGCGTTGGTCAGGGGCAATGGTGCGATAACCCGCAGCATTCAAAAGACTGCTCACCTCTGACCATGACTCTTTGGTCGAGGGAAAACCGTGGAGCAAGACGACGACTTCGCCATCAAGCGGACCAGAATCAACGACATCAAAGGTAAGACCCTGATGCATGAACTGACTGATTCTTTGGCTGATCTTTGCATTACTCGACTTAGCCATCTTGAACTCCACGTTAAACAAACATTAAACCTTACGGATAAACAACTCACGATCAAAACGGACTTGCGGCCAGAACACGCCATCCAGTTCACGCTCACCTGCCCCAATGACCATAATCGGGAGTTCAGCAGAGGATAGATTCAGAATCTTACGTACCCGTACTTCATCAAAACCTTCCATCATGCAGGTATCAAAGCCATACGCGCGCAATGCCAGCACGAGATTCTCACACGCTAATGCAGTACTTTTGGTTGCCCAGAGTTTGACATCCTGACGGTTAAATGGACCGCGTGGTACGGCAGTGAATAATCCACCTAGTGCCACTGCTGATTTCTTCACAGCAGCAAAGCTATTCAATGGTCCTGGGTTATAGCTGAGGGGAATCAACTGATAATAGCGTTTGACCACAGTAGGCAGCGTGGGTGTAGGCCACTCGCGCAGCATTTGCCTTGCGAACTCATCAATGCGGTCGGTACGGGCAACGCAAACAATCAGCTCTTGTGCGGTGGATGCCGCGAGTTGACTCATACAGGCTTTGACCATTTGTTTTTTCTTATCAGGCGAGCGCACCACATAAAAAGTCCACGGCTGGAGGCCAGATGAATTTGGCGCCAGCATTGCCATATCAAGGCAATCATCCAGCACCGCTTCAGGAATTGGTTTACTGGTGAACTTGCGCACCGAGCGGCGGCTTTGCAGTACTTTTCTAAAATTTTCGACATCGATATCGGTCGGTGCAGGCTCGTAATAACGAGACTTGCCATTCATCATTACGGTTTTGGTTGTATCTGGTTCAACTGATTCCATGATTCTCTCGCCATATCTGTGTTTTTAGGGGGATGTAGGTTAAACATCTTGATCTTAAAATTTCAGCTTTACTCGGCAAAATAAATGCTGGTCCATTGAAGCATGACAGCCCGATTCATACCCTAGCCGACTGTGCTTAACAATAGCAGCCAAATCTTTACCTTTTTAGACAATATTTATTGTCAGTTAAAGCATGTTACACAGGTTCTTATTTGGAATCTAGTTGTGAAAACTGGTGAGTCATCTTACGCATCTCTACATAAATCAGTTGATCAGATGCAATCCATCCCAGTACTCTACTCAGGCTGGCACGGATGATGGACAATAAAACCAGATCAAAAAATTCCCCAATGAGGTGGATACAACATGGAAAAGAAAACGGCGACCAACGGTGAAACGCCTACTCAATTGATCGATGCAAAAATCGCAAGCTTAGATGATTGGCGCGGCAAAACCCTCGCCCATGTGCGCGCACTGATCAAACAGGCTGATCCTGATGTGATTGAGGAGTGGAAATGGAGTGTTCCGGTGTGGTCTCACGATGGGATCATCTGCACGGGTGAAACCTATAAAAAAGCCGTGAAGCTGACTTTCCCGAAAGGCGCTGCGCTGCCTGATCCGGCGGGACTTTTTAACTCAAGCCTTGAGGGCAATGTCAGACGGGCGATTGATTTGCATGAAGGTGTAGAGATTGATGAGGTGGCGTTTAAGGCGTTGATTTTGGCGGCGGTGGAGGTGAATCGGGGATAGGATTAATAAATGACCAGATGCTGCTAATGGATTAAAACTTATCCGACACTGGCTTCATCAATCTTACGTCGAATGAAGACATCAAAGCACGGCGCAACGACATTCACGACTATGTTGGTCGGATCAATTTCAACAACTTGCCAAGTTGTAACATCAAACCCTGTGTTGAAGCCTTGCAAGTCATCTCCAAACAGTAAAATATTTGATAGCAGAAAACTTTCTCCATAAACCTCCGAAGGCTCAAGCAAGCCGTCATAGAGCATATATGTGGACTCTCCAACCTCACCGTATCCGACTTCCTCAAGAAATGAAATATAATCTTGAGGAATACCAATATGGGTAGATTTGATTCGAGCAAGTTTAAAGTTTGAGACGGACTCAAGCTTATCAAGTGGCGTGCCGACTCTTTTTCCAGCAATCAGATCATCATAAAATTTCATTGTTAAGTCCCATTATAATTTCTGATGACAATACTTGCTCTTTTAATGCTTAAGAAACTTCAAATATATTTACAGCAGATGAGATTATAAATCTATAAACAGGTCTTTATCAGATACCACTGATGGGTTAAAACCCATCCTACGCTTTCTGAAATTTAACTAGCTACTGAAGGCAAGAGCCCAAATTCCTTTCTGATGTCATTTTTAAGCCTTTGCGAAATACTGGAACCAAATCTTGCAGAAGTTTTGATACTTTCATAAATTTCATCATCAGAATATCCAACATCTCTAGACTTATTAACCCGCTTAATTATCTCGGCTTATTCTTTGGCTGAGTCTTTTAAAAGACGCTCAAGCGGATCGTCTTCAACGGACTTCAAGTTTTTCATTACTTCGTTAATTTTTCTATCTGGTGTAAGGTAGTACTGACTCCCATAGAAAATGCGATTTGTATTAGTACATTCGCCGTTAAATTGATTAGCCGAGCCCTTAGGAGAGCTTACATCCTGATTTTTATCAGAAAGTAAATAATAGATACCAAAAGCAGTAGCTATTTCATTGTAAGTGAAGCCCTGTGAATGAGCTTTCTCGATTGCTATTGCGGTTTTATTTGTAATGGTCTTAGTAATGGGCATCTTCAAAAGATAGAAGAACTGTTCTGGTGAATAGCAATATTCTGATTGCGCTGCCTTAATTAATGCAAGTTCTTGTGAGGAAACTCCTGAGCCCGGTGCAGTTAGAATCGCTTCAACAGCAAGTCTTCTTTGCTCTTTACGATAATCATTTGCAAGTGAGAGGAACCCAGTTACTGCACCTAAAGCAGCAATTATTCCTAAAAAGAACCAAACTGCTGCATATAACCTAAACACAATAGGATGCTTTAATTTTAAATATTGTCCGAGTCGCCAAAACTGCATGGCTAGTAATGCCAATAGAAATATAGCAACCAAAGCAGCCACTACAGCCAGTGCGTAATAAATCATAATGGGTTCTTTTGAAATTGTGGTGTATGTATACAATCAACTACGTACGGTAGCAAGCGTAAATAGCCTTTAGCCGATCAATCCACATTCACTCTCTAGCCTAAAAACTACTTCATATCTCTAAAAACCCACTATTTTCCAAATTTCCCACTTTCTTATCGTCAAACTCTCTTGAAATGCATCCACCCTGCCCTCATCAAGCCGTCATTAGCCCTATTCTTTAGTTTTTATTTGTGGAGTGTTACCGCTCATGGCGAAGCGTGATTATTACGAAGTGCTGGGTGTCGCTAAAGGCGCAAGCGAAGACGAGATCAAAAAAGCCTATCGCAAACTTGCGATGAAATATCACCCAGACCGCAATCCAGACGACAGTTCTGCGGAAGCCAAATTCAAAGAAGCTTCTGAAGCTTATGAAATCCTCTCCGATGCCGACAAGCGCTCTGCCTATGACCGTATGGGTCATGCGGCATTTGACGGTATGGGTGGCATGGGCGGTGGCGGCGGCTTTGGCGGCGGCAACTTCCAAGATATGTTCGGTCAGTTTGGCGATATCTTTGGGGATATGTTCAGCGGTCGCCAAGGTGGCGGTCAATCACGCCAACGTCGCGGTGCTGACCTGCGCTACGTGATGGAACTCACTCTTGAAGAAGCCGTGAAAGGCGTGAAAAAGAATGTGACCTTTACCGCACCCGCACCTTGTACGGCATGTGATGGCAAAGGTGCTAAAGATCCGAAAGACGTACAAACTTGTGGTACCTGTCATGGTGCAGGTCAAGTGCGTATGCAACAAGGCTTCTTCTCGGTTAATCAAACTTGCCCAACCTGTCATGGTCGCGGCAAAACCGTTAAGAACCCATGTAATGTCTGTCATGGCAGCGGTGTCAAAGATAAATCCCGTACGCTCGAAGTCAGCATCCCAGCGGGTGTGGACAACAGTGATCGCGTGCGTCTAACCGGTGAAGGTGAAGCAGGCGGTGCAGGTGTACAACCGGGCGATCTGTATGTCGAGATCGTGGTTAAAGAACACAAAGTGTTCCAACGTGATGGCGCAGACTTGTATATGGAAGTGCCAATCAGCTTTACTGATGCTGCACTGGGTAAAGACGTTGAAATCCCGACCCTTGATGGTCGCGTCAACCTGAAAATTCCAGAAGGCACACAAACCGGTCGTCTCTTCCGTTTGCGCGGTAAGGGTGTGAAGCCAGTGCGTACCACGATGACAGGTGACCTACTCTGCCGTGTCACAGTTGAAACGCCAGTGAACCTGAATAACCATCAAAAAGAACTGCTGCGTGAGCTGCAAGGCTCGATGGATAACGGCGCGCAATCACCTAACAAAAAATCTTTTTTTGATCGCATTGGCGAGTTTTTCTCATAAGCCCTGAGCACCACATGTACAAAAAACGCCAGCGAATTTTCGACTGGCGTTTTTTTGTGGGCAAGCGATAAGAATCGACAACGCGTTTGACGGAGTTTATACGCCATCATGGATTCTTTTCAGCTACAATTCATGCCGTTCATTTTACATTTTAAAGGCAACGCTTCCTCTAAAATCAAGTAGAAGCAAGATGCCACAAGGACTTTAAACCGTATGACTACCTCCACACGCATTGGGATTTTAGGGGCTGGCGGCCGCATGGGACGCATCCTCATTCAAGCTGTCGCTGAAGCAGGCGCTACACTGGCTGCCGCAGTGGTATCACCGGGCAGTTCGCTGATTGGCGCGGATGCTGGTGAGATGGCTGGGATTCGTAAAAATGGCGTGAAGATCGTCGGCAATCTGGCTGATGAAATCCTGCACTGCGACGTAGTGATTGACTTCTCTACCCCTGCTGCAACCATGACCCATCTGGAAATGTGCCGCGCTGCGGGCAAAGCGATTGTCATTGGCACCACAGGCTTGACTGAAGAACAATTTGCCTTGATTGATGAAGCTGCACAGGATATCCCCGTGGTGTATGCCGCCAACTACTCTGTCGGCGTCAATGTCTCGCTGAAGCTTCTAGAACTGGCTGCAAAAGCCTTTGGCGATACCGTTGATATTGAGATCATCGAAGCGCATCATCGCCATAAAGTCGATGCACCGTCAGGCACTGCGTTTATGATGGGTCAATCCGTTGCGGGCGCACTGGGTCGTAACCTCAAAGAAGTCGCGGTGTATGGTCGTGAAGGCCACACAGGTGCGCGAGATCGTCAAACCATTGGTTTTGAAACCATCCGCGGTGGTGATATTGTTGGTGAACATACCGTGATGTTTATCGGTGAAGGCGAGCGGGTCGAGATCAAACATATGGCGACCAGCCGTATGAACTTTGCCAGTGGTGCTGTGCGTGCTGCGATCTGGGCTACACCGAAGCCCCCTGCACGCTATGATATGCAAGATGTCTTAAATCTAAAATAAACAGTAAGGCACGCTCGATTCGTCGGCGTGCCGTTACATCGATAACAAGGATAAGGAAAGACCGCCATGAAGAAGATGCTCAAAGTTGCCCTACTGCTCTCCACGCTAACGTTAGTCTCCAGTGTCTATGCCGAGGCCACACCACAAAAACTGTCGATTGATCGCGATGGGGTTAAAGTCTGGACTTATAAGGAAGACGGCAACCCTACAATGAACTTCCGTGCGACTACCGTGCTGGACAGTACCTTGGTGGGTGCTGTTGCCGTGGTCATGGATACCGATCACTCCTCAGAGTGGGCACCTTATACCGGTAAAGCACTGATTTTGGATCGTAATGATCAGGCAGGCACGTTCATCCTGCGTATGGATCTCGACTTTCCCTTCCCGCTCAAAGACCGTGATGTGGTGATCTCAGGCCGTTTAAGCCAAGCACCGGATGGCGTGGTCACGATCAAAAATGATGTGACGACTGATGGACGCGCGCCCGTACGCGATAAATTCATCCGTATCGACCACTACCAAGGACTCTGGCAGTTCAAACCGCTACCTAAAACTGCAAGCGGCAAGCCGCAAGTGGAAGTGACGGTAAGTGGCTATGCCGATCCGAATGGCATGTTGCCAAAAAGTATTGTGAATTTGTTTGTGCAAGAACAACCGTTTGAAATGCTGCGCAATATGAAAAATTATGTCAAAGCGGCAAAGTACCAGCAGGCGACTGTGGTGGGTGTGAAAGAGTTTTGATCTTGATTCCATCCTGTTCTTTACGGACAGGACGCCCGCTCCCCCTAGTCACCGGCCCTAATTCTGGATTTGCTGAATGAAAATTGTCACGGAACATGATTATATTGGGCAATCCAATGACCATCCTTGGCAATCCAAATTTGTGGTCTTGCAGTATGAGCAAGGAGGCTATTCATTTTTCCCTCATGCCATGTATCGAAACTGGTTTGATGATGAGGTAGACACAGGTCAGTTATTTATTGGTCGATGTTCAGGACTCGGAGTCGGCACCGTTGTGAACTGTGATACAGAGCATCAGTGTCTTCGTATTGGGCGTTTTGTGTCAGGTGGACAACGCTTACGTTTTCTGTTGAATGGGCAACATCACACCCAAACCATCTCCACTGCCATGCTCGGCATCCACGGCATGGGACTTCAGCACCCCTACCCCCCACAATATGCGGATTCAGTCATTAAAAATGATGTCTGGTTAGGTGATGAAGTAATGATGCTGGGTGGCGGTGTGGTTGAAAATGGCTGCATTATTGGCGCGCGCTCATTGCTTCCTCCCAATTTTAAATCTGAACCTTATGGCATTTATGCAGGTAGCCCTGCAAAACTGATTCGCTTTCGCTTCTCAGAAAAGATTCGTGAATGTCTGCTCCAGCTCGCTTGGTGGGATATGCCCCTGAGCTGGATTCAAACACACAATGCTTTTTTTCTTCAAGATCTGGGAACCGATGAAGGAAAGAGCCTAGAAATGCTCATGGAACTCATGCAATTAAAGACACAAGCTGAAGCGGTTCAACTCGAAGAATAAAACCGCATTGGAATCTGATTATCGAGCGTGTTAAGCCTGCGTCACCGCAATGCGTAGTTCTTTGGGCATGGAGAACACCACGTTCTCTTCACGTCCTGCCAGCTCAACGGGGGTCTGACCGCCCCACTCACGCAGACGTTGAATCACTTGGCTGATCAGAATCTCAGGGGCCGATGCACCTGCAGTCACGCCCACTTGCTTAGCGTCTTTAAACCATTCACGCTGCATCTCATTGGCGTTGTCCACCAAATAGGCATGTACACCTTCGCGCTCGGCCAGCTCACGCAGGCGATTTGAGTTAGAAGAGTTGGGGGAACCGACCACCAGAATCACATCGGCTTTGACCGACAGATCACGCACGGCGTCTTGGCGGTTTTGGGTGGCATAACAGATGTCATCTTTGCGTGGACCTTGAATCTCAGGAAAGCGCTCACGCAGTGCATCAATCACGCGTGCAGTATCATCCATCGATAGCGTGGTTTGCGTTACGAAAGCCAGTTTGCGATCCGAACGCACTTCAAGCTTGGCCACATCTTCTTCATCTTCAACCAAGTAAATCTTGCCGCCAAAGCCTGTATCGTACTGCCCCATGGTGCCCTCGACTTCGGGGTGACCTTGGTGACCAATCAAAATTGCATCTACACCTTCGCGCGCATAGCGAGTTACTTCGATATGAACCTTGGTCACGAGTGGACAGGTGGCATCAAACACTTTTAGCCCACGGCGACTGGCTTCGGTTTGCACCGCTTTAGAAACGCCATGCGCGCTGAAAATCACGATGGCATCGTCAGGCACCTGATCCAACTCTTCGACAAACACCGCACCACGCGCGCGGAGATCATCCACCACAAATTTGTTATGAACGACCTCATGGCGCACATAAATCGGCGCACCAAAGACTTCCAAGGCACGATTCACAATCGCGATCGCTCGATCTACGCCGGCACAAAAACCACGCGGGTTTGCTAATACGATATCCATGATGGCTACTCTAACTCTGGTCTACAAACAGGTGACGATGCTTATAAGCGATTTAAATTTCATTTTGCACTATAGATTACTGCATTGTGCAGCTTTTTATGTACTATATTGCCTACCCATATTTTATGCTGTTTTCATACTGCACAGTGTATGAGTAACACTTTTAACGAAAAGATTTTTGGAGAATCGCATGGCGGGCTTAT
This sequence comes from Aquirhabdus parva, assembly GCF_003351745.1. Taxonomy (NCBI): domain Bacteria; kingdom Pseudomonadati; phylum Pseudomonadota; class Gammaproteobacteria; order Moraxellales; family Moraxellaceae; genus Aquirhabdus; species Aquirhabdus parva. Next base: position 2,921,129 of record NZ_CP031222.1, read on the forward strand.
TATTTGTGGTGGCTGCGGCCTCTGGCACAGGCAAAACATCACTGGTCAAAGCACTCCTTGAGCGCACACCTGAGCTCTCCTTGTCCGTTTCTCACACCACCCGCGCCATGCGTCCTGGTGAAGAGCACGGTGTGCACTATCACTTTACGGAAAAAACCGTCTTTGAACAAATGATCGGTGATGGCTATTTCATCGAGCATGCCGAAGTGTTTGGCAATTACTATGGCACTAGCCATACTGGCGTATCCCAGCAACTTGAACAAGGGCATGATGTCCTACTTGAGATCGACTGGCAAGGTGCTGAGCAAGTGCGCAAGATTTTCCCCAAATCGATCCAGATTTTTATCATTCCACCGAGTCTTAAAGCCCTGCGCGAGCGCTTGTCTAATCGCGGTCAGGATAGTGAGGAAGTGATTCAAACGCGCTTGAATGGTTCAGTGGAAGAGATTCGTCAGCATGTCAACTTTGACTATCTGATCGTGAACGATGACTTCGATGCGGCACTGTCTGATCTGCGTGCCATCATCCGTGCGGCTGGCCTCACCTCGGCACAGCAAGTGGTGAAGCAGCAGGATTTGCTGATTGCTTTATTGAATGGATCGCATGACTAAATAAGCATCCTCTCATCTATGCGTAAGACACCGAAGTCTTACGCATCAGTGACATAACACCTCAAATCTCACGGCTTGCATCACGCATAATCATCCCCATATTTAATGCACATCGACCACACGTGTCGCTTGTGCTTATTAGCATTTGGATGAGAATTGAGATTGGAGTTTGCGTATGAAAGTTGATATTTGGTCTGATATTGTGTGTCCATTTTGCTACATCGGCAAACGCCGTCTTGAAGCCGTCGCAGCGGAAGCAGGCATCACTCTCGATGTAACTTGGCATAGCTTTGAACTCGATCCCAATGCACCAACCAACCACTCAGAAGACCTCGCCACGCGCTTAAGCAAAAAATATGGCAGAACTCTTGAGCAAGTTGCCGAGATGCAAAAAGGCATCATCGCTGCGGGTGCAGAAGAAGGTATTCACTTCAAGTTTGATATTGCCCGCTCAGGCAACAGTTTTAATGCCCATCGCATCATCCATCTGGCGACCCAAAAAGGGCTGGGCAATGAAGCTGAAGAGCGCTTCTTTAAAGCCTACTTTATCGAAGGCGAAGCGATAGGTGACCGGGATACCGTTGAACGCTTGGCGGTCTCCATTGGGCTTGATCCTGCGGAAGTGAAGAATGTCTTGGATACTGATCTCTATGCCGATGCAGTGCGTCAGGATGAAGCCATTGCCCAGCAAGAATTAAAAGTTTCTGGTGTTCCTTTCTTTGTCTTCAATAATCGTCTCGCTGTATCGGGTGCCCAGCCGCGTGAAGTGTTTCATCAGGCGTTTCAGCAGGCTGCACAGTAAAATGGATAGACTCGGAGACTCTGAGCATAACCCTACCTTACAAGGATCAAAATGAATCCAAACGGTTATGAAGTCATCTTCCCTGAATGGTTTGAAGACTATGCTTGGGAATTCGAGTCAAAAGGTTGGCTAGATGGCATCATCATAAAATACGAAGAGCATGAATATCGTCCGGTATTTTATGATTCCGTCCGATTGGCACAAACCATTACTGATGATTTATCTTCTCAAGGCTGTTTCTTAGAGAAAAATCTCATTGTCGTTGAACGTATCAATCGTAAAAATCTATTGTCTGCGATAGAAGTTTTCATGACCTAAGAAAAAATCCGTCTTTAGCTTCAATATCAATGTTGATCACTTATACATACTTGAATGCCTGTTGAGATGGCATGTGCCACTCGCTTAATCGTCTCTGGCTGGCTCACACGAATCTCATCATCAGGATTGGCAATCACACCTATCTCGACCAACACTGAGGGCATGGGCGCAGTCTTCAGCACAATCAAATCATCATAGCGATGAACACCTAAGCGACGATCGATGAAAGGACGGTTCTCCCCAGCAATCGGCGTGGCATGATACAGCGAGGGCTTCTGTCCGCTCTTCAACATTTGCTGACCGATAGCCTGCGCACAGCGTACACTCTCAGCATATTTTGGATTTTTGGTCGAGACAAAGATCGAATAGCCTGAGAATTCACGGACTCGGCCTGCATCCATCCACGCTTTAAGAATAGAGTCATGGTGAATCGAGACAAATACATCTGCAGCGGGGTTATGGATGGCACGGTCAGGCAGTGCGATCTCCTTGCCATCTGCTGAGATACGCACTACGCGCTCATTGGCACGTATCAGGTCAGCCGCCAAGGCATCGGTCATATCCAGATTATAGCGATACTCGGCGCGCCCACTTGCAGCGGTGGCACCCGGATGTTCCGGCGTGTGTCCTGTATCTACGATGACAAGTGCCGCATGGGCAGGTAGGATCATGCCAATAGCCAAAACGGCGAGAAGGTGTCGGCACCCACTTAGATTAAACATTCAAACAGCCCCATAGCCCTCTCAGGCAATCCATTTAACGCATGACTTAATGCTGATTTGCATACAGATACTTGGTCATATCGGTATAGGAAAAATACTGATTATCGACCTTAAACATATCCCGCACTTCGCCCGTGATTTTAAAACCTGAACGGAGGTAAAGCCGAATGGCGGGAGTGTTATTGGACAGCACTTGTAAGTCGATCCATCCCACTGCGGTTTCTTGCTTAGCCCAGAGCTCGACATGTTCAATCAGCGCAGCACCCAATCCAATTTTACGGTGGGCTCGGTCAACTCCCATGCCCAGCAAGCAGCGTTCAGCACTCCACCGCTCGGTATGCGAGCGCAAGTCCACATGACCCACGATCTGTCCTGTCGCATTCCTCGCAACCCACGCCCGCCGCCAGCCATGTTGGGAGAGTGGAACATCCAGCGCACCTCTAAATGCTGCGGCACGCTGGGGTGAAAAGGCATGTTGACCTTGCGGCGAGGGCTGGAAATACGCGGTGCCATCCTTGCCGTTATCCGACAGATGATCATCCAGATAATCCATAAACTCAGCGAAGTCTAAGGGATGCAGGGGGACGATCTGGATTGATGATGGCAGCATCAGCACACGTTTCCTTTAACGCTTAACGAAGGTCTTTGAAATTAAGAGGACTGCAACGGTTTCACATCTGGATATAGTCGAGAAAATTTGATGATCGCTTCATCAGGTACACCAATCAGTATAGTGGCACTACTATCCCAACAAACAATCTCAAATTCCGCTTCAGCTAATTGAGGCTGAATCAGTTCTCGTCCCCAGTAGCTAGAATTGCCATCGGCGTGTGGGGAATCTTTAACGATGGGACGAAAGCCTTTAGGCAGCGCGCTAAATACAGCCCAAATAAACTGAACATCATGATTTGCCAAAAAGTGCTGTAAGTCCTCGCCCAAAATCCATTTATCGTCTTGATTAAAATCAGCAGTGAAATGATTCATCTCAATATCACTCACGTACCAATCGTATTCGGCAGCCAATATCCCGAGTGCATCCAAGGTTATTCGCATATTGGTAAAATAAGGAACTTGATTGGTTTTCTCAAGAATATAATTCATGGGTTATCAAGTTCCTGATTGATGTTCAACTTGAAAATTAAGTCATGGCTATGCTTTCTGGACGCTTCAGCGCCTTAAAAATCTGCGCAGCTATCCCACCCCATAATAAACCACAAACCATGCCCGACACGCCACCATAAATCAGGGGAGAAATATCCGTCTTTTGCAAGGTGCATTGCACAACATACACCGCCACTGCAAACTTACTCAGGAAAGCCAGCAGTGAAATCAGCAGCATACGGACTGTGCCCGGGCGGTGGATATGTCGGGTATGTGCATCATAGCGATAACCTTGCAAACCCTTAAATATCGCACCCCCTAAAGCCAGACCCACGATCAAGCCTAAGACTAGCCAGATCTCAAGTGCGAGTGCAACATGCCCGTATTTTGATAGCCCGATCCCCGCCCAGAGGGTAAAGCCCACGGGTAATATCAGCATGCCGGACAGTGGCATACTATTGGGACGCATGGCTTTCACACCGCGAATCACTAGAAATAATAAAATCAACCAGACCCAAAACGGCGTCATCACTAAAATCGTGCTCATGGTTTATCCTTCCCGATCAATTTGGATACTTAGAAATGAGATTTAAAAATTAAAGATGCGTGTGTACACCGCGCGCTATTTCATGCGCACGCAAGGTGACTCAATCAAAATTGGATAAAAGATCGATCAGCGGATTCTCATTTAGGTGGAATCCGCAATGTGTTTACAGCGACCTGCCGAGCCTTTTCTCCACCTGTTTCTTTTCCCACTTGGCATCGAAGAAAGGAAACAACATAAAGACACGTGCAGCGTGGAAGAGGATTGCAACGCCCCACCACAAGGCGACCCAGAGCACCCACAACACATGAGGATTGGTCACAAAATTGATCACAGCAAGCATACTGATGACCAATACATAGCGGATGAGATGCAGATAAAAACGTTTTAGGTCCTGAACATGGCGAAAAGCCAGTTCTTCATCAAGGCTTACGCCTCGGTTAAGCGCATGCTGTGTTTCTTGCGCATGAGATGGATCAGACATAGTGTCCTCCGTATGGATGGATGAAAAGTCAATTTCAAAAACGGCTGCAAGTGACTTTAAAGACTCGGTACTGGCAGTTTGACCTTGCTCAATGCGCTGAATCGTCCGAACACTAAGTCCAGAGAGTTCAGCCAACTGTTGCTGAGACCAACCGCGTTGTAATCTGAGTTTTTGGATAAGCATGATTGCCCCCTAAGTTCACTTGTACTGACTTTCACCCATTCCGGTGGATTTGACCACGACAGCCACCTGACTTTTACCTGACAGCGTCACGTCATCTCCGTGACTTCACACTGTCAGGCTTGTCATTGTTATGTTTTATCACTCCCTCTATCGATTAACAATCCATTTAGAAAATATCTCATCCCCCCTTATGCCGCTTTCCATTTCTCCAGAAACGCGGTGATATTCGCGATGCTATAGGACTTACCGTCTTCAAGATCACTGGTATCGTGCGAATGCAATAATTTGCCATCTTGATCCAAAACAAAAATATGCGGGTAGCCTGCGACTTTGGGGAACTGGGCAAGGAAGGCTTTGTTCTCATTTTCATCACTGAAATTGACATGAACCAACACGAAGTTCTTATCGCGTAATGCAGTCAATTCAGGATGACTGACAAAGATGCCTTCCAGACGACGACACCAGATGCACCAGTCGCCACCGACTTCAACCAGAATATGCTTATTGCCTTTCTTGGCATCCGCAATGGCCTGTGCTAAATCCTTGGACGGATCAGCCTTAATATCATAGATATGAGAGTCAACTTTGGCAGACTCGTGCTTCTTCACTGGCGCAGCGGTGGTATCAGCTGCGGCGCTCGCCGTCGTGGCAGGCGGGACATCAGCAAACGCCAATGCAGGGATGATGAGACTCAGCGCAAAACCATAAGATAAATATTTCATGCATGTTCTTCCAATATCAGGAGAGGATCAATTAAAGGGAGCGCTACTGCTTAACTCAGTGTGCGGCCAAGTGAGTCAAGGTGATCGGCACGGCTTTGGCAGTCACAGGTGCCGTACATTGCCCTTGTGGACTACACGTCATATAGCTGACCAAAACGTTATCGGTTAGTTTGCCACTGGCTGCTGCCGGTAAGGTGATCGGCAGACGCAAGGTCACAGGACCGTTGGGGTAGATTAGCAGTGGATCTTTGGCTTCAGGGATCACTTCCTTTAAGGTCGGGGCACTGTCGGTCAGTACACCTCGTGCCTTGATGGGTGAGTTTGCGGCAAGCTCGATCAAGGTCGGACGCCCAATGCCTTCTATTCCTTTACGCGGTAAGTCTTTGCTATACAGGTGATAGCCTTTTTGCAACGGCGTGAACTGCGCGACCAAGGTGGCTTGATGCTTCTGATCATATTCAACCGTAATCACTACCTTGGCTTCGTTTTCTTCAAAAGAAGCCAATGGTGTGGCAGGTGCCTTGGCATGGACCGAGACATTAAATCCAAGCAGCCCAATCAGGAGGGATTGAGCAGTCTTAACGGAAAAATTGGATGCTAAAGATTTTGACATGATGGGAAGCAATGTAAGGACAAGATGAAGTTGAATCTCTCATCCTACAAGCATTCCCGCAAGTCATTTTGCGTTTTTATTGATAAGCTTTTTACTTTCAGTCCTAAATCCTGACCAGTAGGATGATATTGCAATGAATTTTAGATAGCATCCTGACGACGGACCACACCCGTTACCCGCCAGATCGCCCACTCTAAGCCTACCCAAAAGTTAAGTTTTTCAAGCATTGGGTTCATCACGTTGGTGATCACACAGTAGTCGGTGTTCTTCAAGCCACTGTGGTGTTTGGCATGTTGACGCACGCCTTGCAGGATTTTCCAGTCTTGCAATTTGCTCACCAGTGCAGGACGTTCCATACGGTTTTGGTGTGACCATTTATGGATCTGGTTGCCATTGATACTCAGCACCATGAGCAGGATCAACCAAACGCTGATCTCTCCAAAAGCAAACCATGATACGGCAAGCACCACCAAACCAATCGCAATCAGGTCATAAGAACTCTGCCACCAGTTCTTCTTTAGGAAGTCACGCGGCTTCTCATGATGCAATAAATTCTCCCGGGCAATACCACCAACAAAACGCATCTCAGGACGTGCATAGGCATCTTCCAGCCAATGGACAAAGCCCGTAATAAAATCTGCCAATAGAACAATCAATAATGTTTTCAAAACTATAGATGTAATTACTATCGCCGTTACCATGATCAGTTGCTCCCATCAGAGCCGCCATGGCTCTGGATGACTTGAGCATAGTGAACGCAATTTATGCACACAATACCGACATATCAAGGTACTATATATCGATACCATGCGCATTATCTGATGATGCGAATGGCGCATATATCGATGTCAAATTGTTACCGAGTTGATCATGTCCAATACTGATTTACTGATTACTACCTTAAAACGCGTGCTGAAATCACGCGGGAAAACTTATGGTGAATTGGCCGAAGCACTGCACTTGAGTGAGGCGAGTGTTAAACGGTTATTTTCGGACAAGACCTTTACCTTGCAGCGTCTGGATGATATCTGCCAGTGGCTTGAGCTCGATTTCTTTGAGCTGGCACGGATTGCGCGCGGTGAATCGATGGCGGTCACAGAGATGACGGTTGATCAAGAGCAGATCCTTGCCAATGACTTACAGCTTTTGGGGATCTTTTATTTAGTACGCAACAACTGGCAGCTCGGCGACATTGTGCGTGACTATGACATCACGGAGCCTGAGTGTATTCGCCTCTTGATCAAGCTGGATCGTGCAGGCTTGATTGAACTCTTACCGGATAATCGTATTCGTCTGCGCGTTTCACGCCAAGTAAAACACCAAGCCTATGGTCCAATCCGCCTACAACATGGCGAAATGATGACCAATAACTTTCTTGGAGTGCGCTTTGATGAGCATGGCGGTTACTTTGAGTTTGTTGGCGGGGATCTATCCCCCGCCTCTGCTCTGATCATTCAGCGTAAACTGGATCGCCTTGCGGCAGAGTTTCATGAGCTGTCAGCACTGGATATCAACCTCCCCACACAGGACCGCACCTTGTATGGCCTAGCCTTTGGTATCCGTCCGTGGAATACGGCAGAGGAAATGTGTGGACTAAAGAGACGCACGAGCCGAGCTAAGTCCTCTTCATGACGAGATAATTCGACATAAGCGGTCCATCGATAAGTGATCGAAGGCACAGCGAATCAATCATGCGACAATCTGGGTCAAATCGCTTGTTTTATGGGCTTAAAATCTGTATCCTATGCAGTCCATTTTACCGTATACAAAGAGCGAGTTCAGCATGGCACGCGTGACTGTAGAAGATTGCCTAGGTGCAGTTGATAATCGTTTTGAATTGGTTTTAGTTGCTGCGAAGCGCGCACGTCAACTCGCTCGCGGTACCGCTGAGCCGACATTGGCTTGGGAAAACGACAAACCAACCGTGATGGCACTGCGTGAAATCGCTGCTGGTCACGTGACCAAAGACATCCTGAAAATGAAAGATGAGCCAGCACCGGTGTCAAACCTGGATGCGGTGATGTCTTCAATTTCATTGAATGACTTCACGTTCTAATCTTTAGAATGCCGGCATTAGCCAAATAAAAAATCCCGCATGTATTGCGGGATTTTTTTATGGTCATATCTTTAAATATAAAATAAACCAGTAAACATTGAATAAGTCATATTTAAAATTAGTTGGTGAGATAGTTGGCATAACTTATACAGATACCTAAATGATAATTCTATGGTATAAATGATTTAGCAAGTTCTTACTTTATAGAGTCTACGGAGGGGTCGTGACTAGAGAGAACAAAATTATCAATAGTGGAATAGCTTCTACTGAAGGAATTGTTTATCAATTTTATATAGCACTATGGCAATGTTTTCAGCTTGAAACAGGACAAAAACTCTGGATCGAAAAATTTGGAGATATTACTATTTCTGGCGAAGCTCAACTAGAAACTAAACATTACACTGATCCCTTAACAGATAGTCACCCAAATTTCTGGAAAACTTTGAAGAATTGGTTGCACCCGACCTTTAATCACTCTCACTACAAAAAACTTATTTTAATTACGAATCAGTCATTTGGATCTAAAAGTACGCTAATTAACTGGAATAGTGCCGATGAAAAGACGCGTTTGAAAATTCTAGAAGATATACTCCTAGATTCAGAAAAAAGACATACTAATATCGAAGGATCGAAGTCACCTTCACAGAATTTAATTAATCAACGAACTATACTCAATAAGCAACAAGACAAGTTAAAAGAAATCATACCCAAAATATATATATCTATAGAATATCCTGAGATGGATGAAATTTATAAAAGAATCTCCGATGTGCATGCAAGACTGATTCTTCAAGCAAAAAAAAATGATTTTTTTGAAGGTTTGATAGGTTATTTAATCACTCCATCAAAAATTAGTAATAGTTGGGAGATAACTTATGAAGGGTTCAATGAAAAAATAATTTCTTTAACTGAAGCTTATAAAAAGAACACTCAAGTTTTCCCATCCAAGTTTTTAATTGGTGAGGCCTCTGCTGACCAAATACAACAAAACTCCACCAAAAGATTTATAAAAAAAATATATCAAATAAATCACTTAGATGCGGTTTCTGATGCAATAACTCATTATCTAATAGCAAGTTTGACCGTATTGGAAGAATTCAAAAATTTTGAAGTTGATATGTCAAGCTATAACATCTATAAAAATAATCTCAAAGAAATACATAAAACTCAACATAGAAAAGCTAAAAGAAATTTGCTCGGAGATCCGATGATAGCATCACAGAACTTTTATGATGACCTGACTGGGGAAAACCCTTTGCCCTTCCCTGTTTTTAGAGATACTCCTATTGCATTTCGTAATGGTATATTTCATATATTGGCTGATGATAAGTTGGGTAATTTTGAGTGGAGGTTATGGGATTGACCAACGCTATAGAACATTTCGAAACACTTACAAGAAGTCCGCTAGTCTTAGCCAGAATCATAAATGCATTTTTCCAGCATTTACCAAATAAAGATAAAAGCTTCTTATTAGGATATTTAGTGCTTCCTATAGTTTTACATCCTGCATCTCAAGATTTTTTACGAAAAGCACGAAAAACAAGCTCCATAAGAACATTTTGTAATAACAGAGAGCTACTTGCAGGGCTTCCCCAACGTATAAATGCAATGCGTGTTATTACAAATCTTGCTATACAAAACTCACTAGACTGTGAACAACTCAAGCTCGGCCCAGATCTATCTTTGGACTTTATTGCTAATAAAAATCCAGAATCCATTCTAGAAAACCAACAAAAAGCTGCAAAAAATTTGGCTTTTATATTTGAACCTTATGATGTTCCTGCCATATATAAATTACTTGGAATTAAAGAGTTATGAATTGTTTTATAAAATTTATAGGAATTGTTGATAAAGAAAATCAAACTCACTGCATCGAATTCTTCAAAGGACTGAATATTATTACTGGTAAGTCTACGACAGGTAAAAGCGCACTAATCGAAATATTTGACTATTGTTTTGGAAGTGAAGATTACACAGTACCAAAAGGTGGATTAATAACTCGAAGAACTGAAATTTATTTCACAGCCCTGCAGTTTTCAAATTTTACACTTGTGCTTGCTAGGCGTGGCGAATCACAATCTTGCTTTATTAAAGAAATCTCAGATACCGATACTATAAAAAACTTACCGTCTGTGGACATAGATTTCTTTGATAAAAAATACTTTATGCCATTAAAAGATTTTAAAAAAGAATTAGGAAGATATTTTGAAATAACGCTTACTTCGGTTGATGAATCTATCGAAAGACGCCTTTACAATGATAAAAGATCACCTACCCCATCAGTCAGAAGCTTTACTTCATTCATGCTTCAACACCAAAATTTGGTAGCGAATAAGCATGCAATTTTTTATAGATTCGATGAGAAACAGAAAAAAGATCAAGCAATTGAACATTTTAAAATATTTTTAGGAATTGCTGAGCAAGAATATTTTGTACTCTCACAAAGACTAGACGAAATCAATCAGCGCTTAAAACAAATTGAAATTGCATTACCTAAAAGAGCGGATGAAAAAGAACGTACTGAACGGCACATTTCAAAACTACTTAAAGAATATCAATCTATTAGTGGTGTTCAGCTCTTAGATTCAGATGCTGTTAGCATAGTGAGAAACCCACAGCGAACACTAGACTTTATTGCAAATATTCCAATTCAAGTAGATGCTCTCAGCACAACATTTGAAAAACAAAGATTTTTACTTCAACAAGAACAATCTAGTACTCTTGCTAACTTGAGGGAACTACAACAAAAAAGTAATGCTTTATTAGCGTCGATTAATTATGCAGATAAATTCAAACTTTCAATCGAATCTATTGAGATACCAAGTTCAATTGACATTTCAGTTGCTACCTGCCCTTTTTGTTCATCCAAATCACATACTGTTGAACATGAGGTAAATCAACTTGAAAATGCTATTCATTGGCTTAATCAGGAACTTCGTTTAACACCATATATGCGCGAATCGTTTCATGAAGATAAAAAAAATATTGATAATCAAATCAATACAATAAAACTTAAATTGTCTTCCATTAATAATGCCATTAAAGCATTAGATCAACAAACCATTCATTTAGAAAAAAAAAGATCATTACCTGAACTTGCCACAAAAGCAAAACTTCACATTGAAATAATGTTGGAGGACTTAATTTCTCGTTCAACTTCAGACTTAGATATGGAGAAAGACAATCTAAATAGGGAAAAAAATATAGTCTTGACGAAACTCAAAAAGTTTAATGTTCAAGAAAAGCTAGAAGTGATTCAAGATCAAATAGTTGAATCAATGCGAGAAATTGGTAAAAATTTTGATTTTGAATATAAGCCTATCAACTTGAAATTTTCATTAGAAACTTTCGATCTTTGGCACGAAGATATTGATGGTAATAGAATACTCTTACGAGCTATGGGAAGTGGCGCTAATTGGCTTTATTGCCACTTAACACTATTTTTAGCACTGCATAGAATATTTGCTATACATAACCGAATATGCAAAATACCGCCAATTCTTTTTTTAGATCAACCAACTCAAGTTTACTTTCCGACTTTTCTAAATGATCACGAGGAAGAATTCGATTCTAAAAAGCTCTCAGAGCTGATAGGTCGTCAAGGAGATGAAGACCTAAATGCTGTCGTTAAAATGTACAATGAACTAATTAGATTTTGCAAAGAAACTGAAGAGCTAACCAACGTTGAGCCTCAGATTATAGTCACAGACCATGCCGATCGGCTGGATCTTGGTAATGGAAATGTATTCGAATCATATGTTAGAGCACGTTGGCGAACCCGAGGTTTTATTGCTGAATAATATTAAATTAATAAAAATTAATTACTTAAATACTAGACTACTTCCTAGCATCCGATGTTAGCAATGAAGTGAGCCGATGAATATGAGTTTCTTTTTTGAGAGTAAAGGAACTCATATTCATAACTGCTTTTCAGTATACTTATCCTGAACGCCAAACAATCACTATTATTTAAGATGCAATAGATTAAGACAAACTCTGAATAAAAATCCGCACCGACTTTAAGATCATCTCCACCGCCAGCACGACCAGAATCAAACCCATCAAACGCTCGAAAGCCTTGAGGACACTGTCCCCCAGTAAGCGCTGCATCTGACCCGACAGCAACAGTACCACGGCACAGACTGACATGGTCACCGCGAGTGCTGCAATCCACTCTAGCTTACGATCTGGCGCTTGCGATACCATCAGCATCACCGTTGCCATTGCTGAAGGACCCGCCAACATCGGCACTGCTAAGGGCACGATGAGGGGTTCTTCAGGTAAGACTTCATTTTGATTGCCATGGGAGGATGCCGCAGGAAAGACCATGCGCATCGCGATCAAAAACAAGATGATCCCGCCAGCCAGTTGCAATGACAGATCACTAAGCTGGAACATCTCCAAAAAGCGATGCCCGCCGAGCATAAACATCAGCAGAATGAAAAAGGCGATGGAGACTTCACGCAGGATAATCTTGGGACGGCGCTTAGGCGCGACCCCACGGAGTGCATTGACAAAAACAGGGACGCCGCCCAAAGGGTCGGTGATCAGCAACAAGAGTATTGTTGCTGAGACAAAGGTGTTATCCATTAAAGCTACTCTACAAGCGCTACTTTTAAGCGCTAGCTACAAAACACACGACTGCATTGATTGATCGAACCCCATCAGTCGTGCAAAAAACGATATTAAAACAGTTGCTTTGAAATAGCTATTTCATCCCGACCACTAACCGGCGTGCACTCATGATGCCCGGCTGTTGTTCAAGACGCGCAAGTAACCGTGACAATTGCGCCAAACCTTTCACTTCGATTTGCAGCTTCATATTGGCGATACCATTCGACTCGGTGATGGTATTCACTTGCTGGATATTGATTTGATCTGAGAAGATGACTGCGGTCAGGTCTTTGAGCAAACCACGACGGTCATAGGCTTCGATGACAATCTGCACCACTTGACCACTGGTCGGTTGCATCTCCCAGCCTGCTTCAACCGCACGATCTGCATCCTGCACAATCAAACGGCCATATTCAGGGCAGTTGAGATTATGAATACTGACACCGCGATGCTGGGTGATATAACCGGCAATGGGTTCACCATGCACTGGCTGGCAGCACTGGGCAACATGCAATTCGACATTATCCAGACCATCAATCAAGATGCCATGCTGTGACAGCGTACGGCTGGCACGGGCATTGAGCGTGGGTTTTAACACCAGCTCAGGCGTGTCCTCATCTGGTTGCATCTGTTTGTTGATCTGATTCATCAGTTGATGCAGGCTAATATCACCCGTCACAAGACCAATCAGAATGTCATCACCGCTTTTGACATTAAAGGCTTTGGCGTAGTCGGCCAGATCGATACTTTTGGGATGAATCGCCAGACGTGCCAGCTCTTTGACCAGTGTTTCACGGCCAATCTCAAGATTCTTGCTGCGATCCTGCTGACGGAACCAATAGCGCAATTTGTCACGCGCATGAGCGGTCTTGATATAGCCCAGCGAGTTCACCAACCAGTCACGGCTCGGATCACGGTCTTTCTTGGTCAGAATCTCGACCTGCTCACCGGTTTTTAGCTTATAGGTCAGCGGCACAAAGCGCTGATTGACGCGTGCGGCATAGCAGTGGTTCCCCACTTGAGTGTGTACGTGATAAGCAAAGTCGAGGACGGTGGCGTCTTTCGGCAATTCTTTGATGTCGCCATCACGACTAAAGACGTAGATTTTTTCAAACTCGCCCCAGTCGTTCAGCGGATCGATTTCGCCTTCATCAAAATCAGGATCATCCTGATTCTTCGATTTTTTTCCATCTTGCTTGTTTTTATTCTCTTGATAATTCTCAAGGACGCTACGCAATGAATGTAATTTATGATCGAAAACGATATCGCCATTCTTCTTGCCGGCTTTGGTGCCTTCTTTATAGTTGAAGTGGGCACAAACGCCGAGCTCGGCTTCGTTATGCATATCCATCGTACGGATTTGCACTTCAAGCGATTTGTTCTCAGCCAAGACAGCGGTATGTAGTGAGCGATAGCCGTTAGCTTTGGGATTGGTGATGTAATCATCAAACTGATCAGGGATATGACGCCAGAGTTGATGCGCCACACCTAAAGCGTGATAACACTCTGGCACCGAATCGACCAGCACGCGTAATGCACGAATATCATAGAGCTGATCAAAGCTGAGCTGTTTGCTCTTCATCTTGCGATAGATCGAATAGATGTGTTTTACCCGTCCAGTGACTTCTGCTTTGATGCCTTGTTCCGCGAGGGCATCTTGCAGCCTTTTAGTCATATTCTGGATGTATTGCTCACGCTCAAGGCGCTTCTCGCTGAGGAGTGTCGCAATTTCTTTATAGCGCTCAGGCGACAGGAAACGAAAGGCAATGTCTTCGAGTTCCCACTTGAGTTGGGCGATCCCTAAGCGATGGGCTAACGGTGCATAGATGGTGAGGATCTCACGCGCAACCCGCTCTTGACGTTCACGAGACGCATTGGCGAGCTCACGCACCGCAAAGGTACGTTCGGCCAGCTTGATGAGCACCACGCGCACATCTTCGGTGACCGAGATCAACATCTTATAGATGCCGGACAAATGCTCACGCTGGTTATTTTCGAAATGATCTTCCAGACGGCGATTGCGCTCAATCAGCTCAGACAAGCCCCCCATCGCTAGCGTACTGCGAATCAAGGCTTGGATATCGGGACCGAAAACCGTACCGACTTCTTCTAAGGTAATGAGGTTTTCACGCACGCTACGAAATAGAACGGCAGCAACGAGTGTTTCTTCATCCACACGCAGATGCGTCAGAATGTCCGCCATGCCCACACCGGCATGATAGGCGTTGGAACGCTGTTCGATACGGGTATGCGCCGCATTAAATGCGCGACTTGCAACCAGCTCGCAGGCTTGATGCAATTGGCGGATTGCCGATTTACTAAGTTGTTTAGAGAGGCGTTTTAACCAACCTTCTATATCCAACTCGACTTCGCCATATACCGCCGGCCCTGCACCAGACACCAGTGCACGACTTGCTTCATCCATACGCAGCGGTAAATCTTCGCGTATTCTGACCATATCAACCTCTCGCCATGAGCGCGACTTTTTAAATCACTTCCAAATCATTATTTTTGTTAAAACAACACGATAAAACACGTCGTGCTGTCCAAAGACTTCCCATAAAACCAATCTGCCAATCCCTAGCATGCCTTCTACAAAAAAGCGTGTTGGTGATGAAGATGCCGCACCCTTGCCCTCTATAAACATAAACATCATCTATAGATAGAGTCGGTCAAAGTGCCCGTGCAAAAGAAGCAATTTTTACAGCTTACTTTTTCACAAACAATGCTATCGACTCGACATGGCTTGTATGCGTAAACATATCCATCACGCCAGCCCGCTGCATCACATAGCCTGCAGCGGTCAGTATACCTGCGTCACGTGCCAGCGTCGCTGGATTACACGAGACATAAACAATCCGTTTGGCGTTGAAGCGGGACAGATAATGCATCACCTCTTCAGCACCCGTACGTGGTGGGTCAATCAATAAGGCATCAAAGCCTTGGGCTGCCCACGGCTGGTGGGAGAAGTCCTTGGTCAAATCCTGTGCATAGAACTGGACGTTATCAAGGCCATTCAGCGCTGCGTTTTCACCGCCGCGTTGCACCATCTCCTCACTACCTTCCACCGCAACCACTTGACCTGTACTGCCAACACGTCGTGCTAGAGGTAATGAAAAGTTACCCAGACCACAGAACAGATCCAAAACGCGCTCGCCTTCTTTTAACTCAAGCAAATCGCACGCCAACGTCACCATCTGGCGGTTGATATCGCGATTCACTTGGGTAAAATCAAGGGGTGAGAAAGCAAACTTTATACCAAAGTCAGGAAGCTCATAGTGCAAACGCATCGGAGCATCAGGTTTATCGATGCGATGAACAGTGTCGTAGTTGCCCGGTTGTAGGTACAACTGCCAGCCGAGATTGCGGGCGTAATTAAGCAATTTTTCTGTGTCAGTTTGATGAAGTGGTGACAAATGTCGCACAATCATCGCCACACTGCCGTCTTCATGCTCATCACCCACAGCAATCTCAAGCTGCGGAATCTGTTCGCGTGCTTGCAAGGTGCCAAGCAAGGCTTTGAGTTCTTCGATCCGACCGCCAATCTGTGCATCTAAAACTTTACATTCACTCAGCTCAGCCAGATAGCTGCTCTTGCGCTCACGGAAGCCGACCAGCATGGCTTCTTTCTTAATCACGTACTTAGCACCCAGACGCGCTTTGCGTCGATAGTCGGTGCGAGTCGAACGTAGAGCGGGCAGCCACTCTTTAGGCGCAAGTCCACCGAAGTGCAGGAAGTGATCGCTCAACACACTTTGCTTAAACGCGATCTGCGCATCGGTAGACCAATGCTGCAAGCTACAACCGCCACACACGGTGAAATGCGGACAAATCGGTTCAACGCGATCAGGCGATGGGTTTTCAACCGACAGTGCATCCGCTTCTTCATACTTTTTATGGCTTTCATGTACTTTGGCAACCACCGTCTCACCCGGCAGTGCAAAAGAGATAAAGACTTTCTTGCCCAGTTTTTCAATCGGATGCTGGTATTTGCTGACCGTCACGCCTTCATCACCCGTAGTCGGTTGTGATCCGTAGTGACTGACGCCGCGTCCTTCATGGGAGAGCTTTTCAATATTAAAAGTTAAAGCGGGCTGCTCGCGCAGTTTCTCGCGTTGATTACGTCTCATGTATAGGTATCTTCTTCAATGCTGGCTGGTATAAGTCAAAAGCGCGTTAAGACCATTTAAGCCTTGATGCCATCGTCCGTTTAAACGCATCGCATCAAGGGTGGGTGTTAAACGCTTTTTAAAAATCATTCTGGCTATAGGTATTTTCGAGTGCGCAATATTATAAAACAAAGCAGCCCTTCCCCTGTGACTTATTTTTCATGCATTTTGAGCTTTTGGTTCATTTTGGGCGGAAGCGATGAGTCAGGACAACGTATTGAGGTGGGCATTCGCATTTTTTCTAAACACTGACCACACCGCACTCGCCCCAGCCTTATTAATCACTTTTTCGTATAAGTAATTTACTTTTTAATCGTTCTATTGGGATTAGCTTCTTATTACGATACCAACATATAAAGCGTTCCATTCATCATTTTTTGTCATTAGTCAATTTATGTTAACAAAGGGGTCAAACAACATGTCATTCAATAAAGCCTTCCGTCCAGCGCTGCTCGCGATCAGCCTGCTCACCTCAAGTTTTGCTGCTGTTGCCGCAGGACCAAACGAACTACTCAACGTGTCTTACGACCCAACCCGTGAGCTGTATGAATCCTTTAACGATTCGTTTGCTAAATACTGGGAAAGCAAGACTCACCAAAAAATCACCATCAAACAATCTCATGGCGGCTCAGGCAAACAAGCCCGTGCAGTAATCGATGGTCTAGAAGCAGACGTAGTGACCTTGGCATTGGCCTATGACATTGATGCAATCGCAGACAAAACTGACCTGCTGCCAAAAAACTGGCAAGCACGCTTACCAAACAATTCTACCCCATACACATCAACCATCGTGTTTCTGGTGCGTAAAGGTAATCCAAAAGCAATCAAAGACTGGGGCGATATCATCAAGCCTGGCGTTGAAGTCGTAACGCCAAATCCAAAAACTTCTGGCGGTGCACGCTGGAACTACTTGGCAGCTTGGGGCTGGGCAAAACAACAACCAGGTGGCTCTGATAAAACCGCTCGTGACTTCGTACAACAAGTCTATGCCCACACCAAAGTACTCGACTCTGGCGCACGTGGCGCAACCACTACTTTCGTTGAACGCGGTCAAGGCGATGTGCTCTTGGCTTGGGAAAACGAAGCCTACTTGGCAGTACGCGAATCTGGCGACAAGTTTGAAATCATCACCCCAAGCAAATCAATCTTGGCAGAACCACCAGTGGCAGTCGTTGATAAAAACGTAGACAAACATGGTACGCGTAACCTTGCAACGGGTTATCTGAACTACTTGTACTCACCAGCAGGTCAGGACATCGCGGCGAAGAACTTCTATCGTCCACGTAACCCAACCATCGCTGCGAAATATGCCAAGACTTTTGCGCCTGTGAAACTGTTCACCATTGATAAAGAATTCGGTGGCTGGACTCAAGCACAGAAAGTTCACTTTGGTGACGGCGGTGTGTTTGACCAAATCATCACTGCAAATGGTACTAAATAAGCTAAAAGCCCTTAAACAGAACCTCCCCTTGTGATCAAGGGGAGTGATTCCCACAACAAAAAGCTGAATCGTTTCAAAACTTTTTTAGTCTTTGAGCGTCAAAAGCCTGAACTCCCATAACAACGAATTACCCATACAACCAAACGCAAAACAAAGGTGACGAGCATGACTACGCTTATCCTTCCGGGTGTCGGTGGTAGTGAGCCTGCGCATTGGCAGAGCTGGCTGGAAACCCAGCTTGTGGATGCCAAACGTGTGGAGCAAGCGGACTGGAATAGTCCGGTGCTGCATACATGGCGCCAGTCGCTAGACCGCGAACTCTTGTTAAATGCCACAGAGCCAGTCTGGATTGTGGCGCATAGCTTTGGTTGTCTGGTCACCATGTCGGCACTCTCTAGTCGTGTGCTAGCCAGTAAAGTCGCAGGCGTGTTGCTGGTTGCACCGGCATCACCAGAACGTTTTTCACTGGAAGGCTTTGCGCGTAGTAAAGATCAAGCGATTGATCCCCATGCACCGCAAGCGCCAGCACTGCTCAGTCGTATCCTCCCCCGTGCACCGCTTGGGGTACCGATCCGTCTGATCGCCAGTCGCACCGACCCGTGGATGACTTTTGAAGCCGCAGAATGGTGGGCAACCCGTTGGGGCGCAAAGCTGATTGATCTTGGCGATGCCGGTCACATCAATGTTGCGGCAGGCTTTGGGGCATGGCCACAAGTGATCAAAGAGCTGAATACGTTGAAA
This sequence comes from Aquirhabdus parva, assembly GCF_003351745.1. Taxonomy (NCBI): domain Bacteria; kingdom Pseudomonadati; phylum Pseudomonadota; class Gammaproteobacteria; order Moraxellales; family Moraxellaceae; genus Aquirhabdus; species Aquirhabdus parva. The sequence goes on from NZ_CP031222.1 coordinate 2,940,250, forward strand.
TATGGTTCACAAGCCGTTAAGCAATTTGCCACACGTCACTTAGACGGCAGCGTAATTGCCAAAGATAATTCGCTGACGGATCGTTTAACGAAAGATGAGCCCAGTAGCACAGCATCAGATGAGAATGAGCTGCTCCCTACTTCGCCCATTGACACAACCTTAACGGCAACGCCTATCGAGCAATCCGCTTCAAATCAGGCTGCCTTTGGTCAAGAGTCGCATGGCATCGACACATTAAAATTATTGAATAAGCAGGTGGTGTAATGAGTTCAACCCGCGTTTTACCTGGGTTTGGTTTGTCACTGGGCTTTACGCTCGTGTATTTATCATTGGTGGTTTTAATCCCGCTGTCGGCGGTCTTTATTAAAGCTGCGGGGATCAGTGCAGATGATTTATGGAAACTGGTGAATTCACCCCGTGTACAAGCGTCGTTCTATCTGACTTTTGGCGCGTCATTGATTGCGGCACTGATTAATGTCTTTTTTGGTTTGCTGCTTGCGTGGTCTTTGGTGCGTTATTCCTTTCCGGGTAAGCGCTTGGTGGATGCCCTGATTGACTTGCCGTTTGCGCTGCCTACTGCGGTTGCCGGTATTGCGCTCACCACGCTATATGCCAGCAACGGTTGGATTGGTCACTTCCTTGAGCCATGGGGCATCAAGATCGCCTACACACGCATTGGGGTGACTTTGGCATTGATTTTTATTGGTTTACCGTTTGTGGTGCGTACCGTACAGCCTGTTCTGGCCGACCTTGAAGTGGAATTGGAAGAAGCGGCAGCAGCACTGGGTGCTCAGCGCTGGCAGACAATCTGGTATGTGATTTTGCCAGTCCTGTTCCCTGCCCTGCTGACAGGTTTTGCATTGGCGTTTGCACGTGCAGTGGGTGAATACGGTTCGGTGATTTTTATCGCGGGCAACATTCCGCTCAAGACCGAGATCGCACCGCTTTTGATCGTGTCGCATCTGGAAGAGTATGACTATGTTGGCGCTACGGTGATCGCTGCAATCATGCTAATCATCTCGTTTATTTTGCTACTGCTGATCAACGTGCTGCAGAACTGGGCTAGCCGTAAAACGGGCCGCACTGCCGTATCGTAAGCAGAAAAGATAATCCATAAACGACTGATTAAATAAAATTATTGTGAATTGTGAGCATAAACCATGAGTATCAACTCTTCACTGGGTAGCTATGAGTTAGCCAAGCGCCTTGAACGCAGTGACGCAACACGGGAAGCCGGGTGGCTACGCGGATTGATTTTAACCATTAGCCTCGTGTTCTTTGTGTCTTGTCTGCTGTTGCCACTGATTTTGGTGTTTGTCGAAGCGTTTAGAAATGGCTGGCAAACCTATCTGCAAGCCATCGTCGATCCTGAAACGATGTCGGCAGTCAAACTGACGTTACTAACGGCTGTGGTTGCCGTGCCTTTGAACGTGATTTTCGGAATTGCCGCGGCTTGGGCCATTGCCAAGTTTCAGTTCCGCGGTAAGGCCTTCTTGACCACATTGATTGACTTGCCGTTTTCGGTGTCACCCGTGGTTGCAGGTTTGATGTTGGTCTTGGTGTTTGGGACCCGTGGATGGCTCGGAGACTGGCTCAGCCATATTGATTTTAAAGTGATCTATACCCCGCTCGGTATCATTTTGGCGACTGTATTTATCACCGTACCCTTTGTCGCACGAGAGCTGATTCCACTCATGGAGTCGCAAGGCAATGAAGAAGAAGAAGCTGCGATTGTATTGGGTGCAAGTGGCTGGCAAACCTTCTGGAATGTGACGCTGCCGAATATCAAATGGGGTCTGCTGTACGGGGTGATTCTGTGTAATGCACGAGCGATGGGGGAATTTGGTGCGGTATCGGTGGTGTCCGGACACATCCGCGGCGAGACCAACACCCTGCCGCTGCAAGTTGAGATTCTTTATAACGAATACAACTTCAGCGCTGCATTTGCCGTGGCATCACTATTGGCTTTCTTGGCTCTGGTGACGCTGGTGATTAAAACTTGGGTTGAAAGCCGCGCTAGTCGTGATGCCAAAGCCGAATAAGACCTGATCTGGATTAGCAATACAGCATCGACGCTGACGCCATTAATGATAGTAATGAATTGAAGAGAATCTTATGAGCATACAAGTTAAGAATATTGATAAGTTTTTTGGTGAGTTTCACGCGTTAAAAGACATCTCCCTCGACTTCCCGGAAGGAGAACTGGTTGCCCTGCTCGGCCCATCAGGCTGTGGTAAAACCAGCTTGCTGCGCATCATCGCGGGCCTTGAAAGTGCCGATCACGGACAAGTGCTGCTGGAAGGTGAAGACGCCACCACGACCCACGTGCGCCAACGTCAAGTCGGTTTTGTGTTTCAGCACTATGCGCTATTTCGCCATATGACTGTATTTGACAACGTGGCCTTTGGTCTGCGCGTACGCCCACGCAGTACCCGTCCAAATGAAACCGAGATCAAACGCCGTGTATTGCAACTGTTGGACTTGGTGCAATTAGGCTTTCTGGCCGATCGCTTCCCTGCCCAGCTTTCTGGTGGACAACGTCAACGTATCGCCCTTGCCCGTGCACTGGCTGTTGAACCCCGTGTACTCCTGCTTGATGAGCCATTTGGTGCGCTGGATGCCAAAGTGCGTAAAGAACTGCGCCGCTGGTTGCGTAACCTGCATGACGAACTGCACATCACCTCGATCTTCGTGACCCATGATCAGGAAGAAGCGCTGGAAGTGGCCGACAAGATTGTCGTAATGAATCAGGGCAAGGTTGAGCAAATCGGTACACCGCGTGAAGTCTACGAGAAGCCAGCCACGCCGTTTGTGTTTGACTTCTTGGGTCAAGCCAATCGTTTTGAAGGTCAGGTGGATGGTCATCACTTGCAGATCAATCAGGATTCACTGGCACTGCCTGTCTCCTATCAGCAAGGCAATGTGATCGCGTTTGCGCGTCCACATGAGTTGGAGATTCTGACCACGGCACAAAGCACGCCGACCCTTGCAGCAACCGTGCTGCGTGAGGTGTGGGTTGCAGGACAGACCCATGTCGAAGTTCTCGACAGCAAAGGGCAAGTGATTGAAATCACGCTGGATGCAGAACGCTTGAAAGAGCTGGACCTAAAACCCCAGCAGCAGGTGTGGATTACCGCGCGTAACCTGCATGTTTTTGAAAACAAGCCTCATTAATACATCGCTTTAATATGAGTCGCCTGTTTTAACAGCAGTTAAATGCAAGATTGTTATAGAAATATTATTTTTTGAAGAATATTGCTTATTATCATTTACTATAAAGAAAATTGATTATAAGCACTTTATATTCTAAGTAGATTGTGCAGCCGCACATCACGTGGCATGTTTTTCATCAAACAATCGACGTGATGTGCGGCTTAAAGAACCACCGAAATAAGATGAGAGCAAAACATTATGAACTTTCAACAACTACGGATTATTCGCGAAACGATTCGCCAAAAATTTAATCTCACCGAAGCTGCGGCGGCTCTTTATACCTCGCAATCGGGTGTGAGTAAACACATCAAGGATCTGGAAGATGAACTGGGCGTGCAACTGTTTGTGCGCAAGGGTAAACGTCTGCTGGGTTTGACCGAACCGGGTCAGGCACTGTCGAGCATCGTGGATCGCATGCTGATTGATGCCGACAATATCAAGCGCCTATCCGCCGACTTCACCTCTACCAATGAAGGTGAATTGATCATTGCCACGACGCACACTCAAGCGCGTTATGTATTACCACCGATCGTGGCGCGCTTTAAACAAGCGTTCCCGAAAGTACATTTGATCCTACAACAAGCCAGTCCGGTTGAAATTGCAGAATTGGTCTCCCATGGTGAAGCGGATATTGGTATTGCGACCGAATCTTTGACGGGCTATCCGCAGTTGGTATCGTTCCCCTACTACCGCTGGGAACACAGCTTGATCGTGCCGCAAGGTCATCAGTTGTCACAGCAAAAGACCATTACCTTGTCAGACCTTGCCAACTGGCCACTGATCACCTATCACGGCGGTTTTACCGGTCGCTCCAAGATCGACGAGACCTTTAGACAAGCCAAGCTCACCCCTGATGTGGTGATGTCAGCACTGGATGCCGACGTAATCAAGACCTATGTCGAACTGGGCATGGGTGTAGGTATCGTGGCATCTATCGCCTTTGACCCTGAGCGTGACCGTCGTCTACAGCAGATCGAAACCTCGCTGTTTGGTGAAAACGTGACCCTGCTTGCGGTACGCCGTAACCATGTGCTACGCGGATTTGCCTATAAGTTTATCGAACTGTGCAACTCTGAACTCGACATCAAAGTCGTGCGTGAAGCGGCGCTGTCTGAGGTGGCATAAACCACCTCTTGCCTCCTCCTTTTCAGCGACAAAAAAAAACCCTCACATGATTGAGGGCTTTTTTATTCATCAAATCTTAGGACGCCATGATCGGCACTTCAATACCTAAACGCTGGTTTTCTTGCTCTTCTTCTCGGCGAGCATCCAATAAGACATAAGCCTTTGGAATCAAACGACGCGCGATGCGATTGACAGGACGTTCCACCCACGGGTGCAGTTTCATGCCCAGCGGATTGGTCTCGGCAATCGATACATCCCCGATCACCCGCGTGCCCATGATGTAATCAAACCATGGACGGGTCACGCACCAATTGGCGTTTTGATTACTGTTCATATGGTGCTCGTAGTGCCATGGCAGATTTTGCTTGGCCCACTCCGTATCCAGATGCGCTTTGCTATGTAGGCGCCAGTAGCGTGAAATCCCGTAATATAAGCCCATGGTAAAGAACGGTGCAACAGGTAGAAAGACCGTACTCGTCACCGCAAGCCCGATCAACGCCGTTTTTTCATTGTACATTTCGCTGTTTTTAAACATCGACTCGGCATAGCCTGCATCATGAAACTGATTCAGTCGTGCACGTTTATGGTGGGCGATATGGGTGAAAAACGGACTATTACGAAATTTGCTCGGGTACTCATGTAACCATACTTTGTGGGCATACCACTCAAACGCATTCGCCGCAAAAACCCCAACTGGAAAACCCAACATCATCATGGCCTCATCATTGTCGATGGGATCATTTTAGGAGTGTTTGGCCCATTCGCTTTGACTCTAGAGCCATTCATGCAGATGTCAGATCAGTCTACCTCGTTTGAATTTTGCTTACGATGGCGATAATCGGTAGGGGTTTCTCCAGTCCAGCGCTTGAACGCACGGGTAAATGCCGAAGGCTCTGAAAATCCCGTTAAATAAATGATTTGATCCAGAGGCAACTGTGTCCGGGACAGCAAGCGCCGTGATAAACGCTCGCGATAGGCCGCCACGACGTCATTAAAATTAGTGCCAATCTGCTGAAGATCACTGCGCAAAGTCCGTGCGCTTTTATCCAATTTGGCTGCGACCATTTCCAGCGTGGCCTGCCGCTCTTCCAGCAAACCACCCAGCTCGCGCTCCACCTGATAGATCAGTTCGCGCTTCTCAAGGTCGCCTAAATACTGCTTGGCAACCACTTCATGCATCAGCAGTAATTTGGGCTCTGCCGCAGGCGAGACTCGTTCGAGCTGATGCGCTGCAAACCGCACACTGCTTTCTGGCATACCTAAGAGAACTGGACAGCCATAAACCTCGATATAGCGTGCTGCATCTGCACCGTGTTCATAGTGCAGCCAGACTTCACTGGGTGCAAAGGCACCTTCGGAGATATAGCGGAAAAACTGTAAAAATATAGCAAAAGCGCATTCTTGATAGTGGCGTACAGGATGATCAAAACCGGTCAGAATCGCGGTGTCACCATCAATCCGAAGCTCAAACTTTAGGGCATCGGTCAGTAAGCGGTGATAACGCATGGCCCGCATGATTCCTTCGCCAAAGGTTGGGCTACTTAAAAATAAGTACTCCAGCACCTGCCCACGAAACGGCGGCATCAATCCACCAATCGTCAGACCAATGTCCGGATCTCCACTGATCCGTTCTGCCGCATCCCAAAAGCGCCGCTGGGTGGAGTTATTACGGCGTACACTCGTATCTGGTGGTTCATCCGGCAGATTGACACTCGAAAAGATCGCAGCCGTATCCAGCCCAGCTTTTTGCATGGCTTGGTAGGTCATCCACAGGAAGATGCCGGCGTCACTGGTCATGGCGGGGTGGGACATTTGGAGTTAAACCTATGACTGCTTGCGACACAAATCAGGTCTTAGCCCCCAGCTTAAACCAAAAGCATAAGCCCAATCGTTGGGTTGCCGATCCATGCCAAAATACTCAATCTCTGCGTTAAACGTGCCCTTACAAAAGATCATTGTTTTACCCAAACCGCGTCCTAAATCTCTCAGCTCTGACTCTTGTTTAAACTGCCAGCCATGTTTCGCAAGCTCATCGACGTAGTATTGTCGAATTTGCTGATAACTCGCTGTTGATAAGTAATAACCTTCAACCAAGGCATGCTGGTCTTTAAAAGTCGATTGATAATCTTGACTGATCGCGTGCGGCAAAGGGGCAATCGCTTTGAATTCTTTCTCTAATTCTTTTCGAACAGGCTCCCCAGTAGAAGGCTGCATCGAAAAATAAATAAAGACCGCTAAAAAGATAAGCGAGATTATTGTCCACAAAACACCCAACCATTTTTTTTCTTGCCAGAGGGTTTTTATAGAAGGTGTTCTTTTAAAATTCATCGGCGTCATGGATTAATACCATCAATGATTAAGGGCATACACGCGTCATTGGTCATGGCGTGGGTTTAAAACCTACGAATTCACTCACATCAACCCTCATGTTGAGATCAAGTATAGAATGAAATGACACTGATGGTTATCCCATTAAACATTCTCCTATTAAGTAAACATACATCATTTAGCCCCAGAAAATAAAAAAAGATGAGCAATTGCCCATCCTTTTTTAACTTACCCGAATCAGCTATTACCCCGAAACACTCTCAGTCCCCAACTCCACATGCCCTACAAAGCGACGTGAGAAGAGCGGATCGATGCTCACAGTTGCCGTGAAGTCATACCAGCAGTTGGTATAGAGCTGGACATTCCAGTAATCGGTCAAAGTCGAACCCGCAGTCAGGGTATAAGTCCACGGGCCATCACTGCGATAGCCATTTGAACGGACCGTAAAGGTGACTGAACTGGTGCTGTTGTTGGTCATGGTCAGGATTAACTTGGCTTGACCGGAGGTGGTGAAGTCATAAGAAGACGTCACTTCTACGGCAGCGCCTGCGGCATTGATATCGCCAATAAAGCGACGCAAGAAGCCATTAGGGCCATAGACTGACAGGTCGTACTTGCCTGCACCATAGGTCTGTACGCTGAAATAATCCGAAACTGGCGAACCATTCTTCACATCGTACTGCCACGGGCCATCGCTGCGGTAGTTATTAGGATAGATTGAATGATGCACCGATTCGTTGCCGATATTGCTCATGGTAATCCAGAAGCGTCCGGTGGACTTTTCCACACGTGAAGTCGCATTCGGCTGATAAGGAATCGCACGTGCAGGGCGAGTGCCACTTTCCTGAATGGGCATGCTCGGCGTGGTTGGTGCTTTCGGCGCTGGCAACGTTGAACACTGCGTTGCGGCTTGGGTCGCCAGCGTGCTGGTATTCGGCATCGCAGGAACGGTTACGCTGGTGCTGGTAAAGTTAAACGCTGAGGTTAAGTCGCCGCACACCTGACGACGCCAAGCAGAGATATTCGGCTCCTGCACGCCTGTCCACATCTCAAGGAAACGAATCACCGAGGTATGATCGAACACTTGCGAGCAGACATAACCACCCTTGCTCCACGGTGAAACAACAGTCATCGGAACGCGAGGTCCGAGTCCAATTGGCACTCCGCCGACAAACTCTGCCGCAGTGCCTGCAGGGGGCACAGGGGGCACGATGTGGTCAAAGAAACCATCATTTTCATCGTAGTTCAACAACATCACGGTTGAACCCCATACCGTTGGATCAGCGGTCAGTGCGGTTAAGACCTGATTGATCATGTCCGCACCTGCTGCTGGCGAAGAGCTTGGATGTTCAGAGGCAGACTCAGGAGCGACCACCCATGACACTTGCGGTAATGTTCCGTTTAACACATCGGCTTTAATCGCAGCGGCGACGTTTTGCACAGTGGTGTTCCCTGCGATCCTGGGCACAGAAACCATGCCGCGGTCATGCAGTGGATTCCCTGCTGGTGCGTTCTTGTACTGTTTAAACCAAGCTAAGGCATTGTCATCGTAGTTATCAGCGGTATCCTGATAGACCTTCCAACTGACGCCTGCGTTTTGTAGGCGCTCAGGATAGGTTGTCCAAGTAAAGCCAGGCTCATTATTATTAGTGATGGGTCCACCACCTGTGCCTGTTGGATCAACCATACCTGACCAAAGATATAGGCGGTTGGGATTGGTTGGGCCCATTTGCGAGCAGAAGTAGTGATCACAGATCGTGAAGGCATCGGCCAGTGCAAAATGAAATGGAATATCCGCACGCTGATAATAGCCCATGGTCAGGCTCGATTTGGCAGGTACCCAATTGTCATATTTGCCATTGTTCCATGCACTGTGGGTGCCTGACCATGAGTGATCTAAGTCTGCAACGCACTGTGCGCTGGTGGTTGCGGTATCCAGATGAAACGGCATCACCACGCTGGTGCCGCTTTTTTGGTTAAACACGGAGGTGCCATTTCTTTGCACAAACGCGGTACGGTCAGAAAAACCACGCACGCCCTTGAGAGTGCCGTAATAGTGATCAAACGAGCGATTTTCCTGCATGAAGATCACGACATGTTTGACTGCAGACAGTGAACTGCCTATGGCAGGTGCAGCCAGTGCGGCTTGAATACCGCTCGGCAATACGCCCGCTCCCATTACCGCTGCTGAACTTCCTAAAAAGCGACGACGTGAAAACTTGTCCATCCCTTAAATCCTTGTTGATTAAAATTTGAGTATTAAACCCGTGGTTTATGACAGCTCGGTGTCATAAACCACCTCAAAAAATATTTAATAATCAGTCTGAGACACGCATCACAGAGTTCATGTTTGGATTAAAAATGAATATTTTTTATCCATATCAAATCCATCTCGGCTCAATATTCGACATTTCTCAAACACAAAAAAATCAGGTCTGTCTTTTAAGCTACGTCTGCAAAGTAATGTGTATTGCAAAATAGACTAACGTGCAAGGAAGTGCGCAGTATGATTGATGGTCCGTTTAGAACGGCACAATCATCAAAAAATAATGTGGCAATGATCGTGTTTGGTGCTTTACCACGTCGAATATAAATGGATAAAATTCACACAATTCATCCATAATGAATGACGCGTGGCGCTTTTAATAACAATCACGCGATAAAAATCAAAGAATTGACTATCATGGCTTTTGGGGGCTTAGAGATGTGGCAGAAGAATAAATTTTCAGATTATCCGTTTTCAATCAAAGGGCGGTTTTCCAGACTGTCCTACTTGGCTTGGGCTGGACTACTCTCTCTTGTTACCCTGATCGTAGTCATGATCAATACACTACTGGTGTCCCGAAACATTAGTGCTGAAGCGATACTGGATCAGCCGCCATCACTGTCTTATCTGTTTTGGCCATCGTGGATCGTGCTGATCATTTCTTTCTATTTAAGTAACGTCTTTATGATCCGCCGCTTGCATGATTTAAATCGTACGGGTTGGCTTGCCCTGATTGTGTATCTGCCCGTGATTGGTTTTTTATTTTGGTTGTATTTGGTCGTTGCGCACGGCTCAACTGAACGCAATCGCTATGGTCGCCCGCGTGATGCAAGCGTTTGGGAGGGGATTTTTGGATTGGTTTGGGGCGGACTATTGCTTGGCGCGTTGTTATTTTTTGGCGTATATGCGGTTCTTAACCCCGGTATCCAGCACTTCGATATACTGAGCGTCTTCCTGAAGAAATAATAAGGGAGCTTTTAAAAGCGTTGCTTAAACGACGCGCATTAAAAAACCCGCGCTAATCTCATCCTGATAGCGCGGGTTCCACATGTCAACATCCTGTCATTGCTTCCATACCGTTTGTAGTTCATCATGAACCACTTACGTTTTCATCCTACGGCTGTCCTTCCCTCTGGCAATCCTTGCCGACATCCCTGTGCCGTGAAGCTATTATTATCAAAATTCCCTTTTGAAAATAGAGCAATTCACGTCTCATCATGTAAGCCAAAGACTACATCAGATGATTTAAGCACAATAACACGGCTTTACTACAATCTGGTTAAACTTCACAAGATATTGATAATATTATTAATTGTGAGAATTGCATCTCACTATTATTCCTTATCAGTCCAAAGATCAGAAGATGTTTAGAACCATATGTGTCCCCGTACACACTTTGCCAATTACGTCCTACTCGAATAGCCAACCGCACCGCTCTGAAGAGACTTCTTTTGAGATTTTGAGATTTTGAGATTTTGAGATTTTGAGATTTTGAGATTTTGAGATTTTGAGATTTTGAGATTTTGAGATTTTGAGATTTTGAGATTGATTAAATCTGAACTGCCAAAACTTTTCAAACGCGCAATAAAAAACCCGCACTAGTATCATCCTGATAGCGCGGGTTCCACATGTTAACATCCTGTCAATTGCTTCCATACCGTTTGTAGTTCATCATGAACCACTTACGTTTACGTCCTACGGCAGTCCTTCCTTTTGGCAATCCATGCCGACATCCCTGTGCCGTGCAGCTATTATTACGAAAAGCGGTCTGACAACATAGAGCAATTCACGTCACCTCATGTAAGCCAAAGACTACAAGAACATATAACGCCGACACTACCCTGCAATCTTTCTGGCAATCTGATTCATTAATCCACTGATCCGATTACTTTTTTTATGAATTGCTTGCAATAGCAGCGCTTGCTTTGACCAGACCTGTACACCCTCTTTCGCCCGCGTAATCGCGGTATAAATGAGCTCCCGAGTGAGCATCTCCTCCGCACTGTCATCCAAAACCATCGCCACCTGACGGAACTCTGAGCCCTGTGACTTGTGGATGGTCAATGCAAAAGCGGTTTCGATCTGCTCCGGTGGTAAACGTGTGGCGGCGATCGGAGCAGGACGATCAGGAAAATATACCCACTCCCGCCCCGTCTGATCGACCAGACAAACACCGATATCGCCATTGGAGATGCGTAGACCGTAGTCATTGCGGGTCATCATGGCAGGACGACCGCTATACCAGCCCTCACGCTTAATCAGACTGTGGCCCAGCGCCTGCTGCAAGGCTTCACCGATAGAACGATTAATTGCATGGGCACCGAGATCGCCTGCACGTTGGGCACAGAGCACTCGAAACTGATCAAAGGCTAAAAACAGGGCTTTTACTTGGTCTTCCGTCAAGGGATGGCTCGCCCCTTTCAGCTTAAGCAGTACCTCAAAATAAGGCTGAAATCCCTGCCAGAGTTGATGAAACACGGCGCTATTTGGGGTTTTGGCCAGATTAATATATTGCACCTGCGCACTGGTGGTCAGTGCCTTAAGAACCGCATCTTCCTGCTGATTCAACACCCCTGCGGCCAATAAACCAATCCCTTCATCAGCTTTAAAGCGGCTACTCTCTTGCAGCGCCACACGATAGGGGGCAAGAGCCGGCACTGCATCCAGATCAGCCAGTACCGCGCCTGCATCCACGGCGGCCAATTGATTGGCATCGCCCAAAATAATCACGCGAGTACCGACTGCAATGGCATCAAAGAGCAGGCTTGCCAGTGCCAGATCCAGCATCGAACCTTCGTCAATGACGATCAGATCAAATGGCAACGGCTCGCTGCGGTGATAACGCGGCGTACTACGCCCACCTAAACCGAGCAAGCGATGGATAGTTTGCGCAGTTTGGATCTGGGCACCACTCACCCCCGCCTGCTTAAACTCATTCGACAGGACGCTCTGCATCCGCTGCGCGGCTTTACCAGTCGGCGCGGCCAATGCAACGCGGAGTTGAGGCGCCGCTTGTTGTAAGGCTTTGACAATACGCGCCAGCGTATAGGTTTTGCCTGTGCCGGGTCCGCCAGTGATCAGGGTGAAGGGGTGACGCGCGGCCAGCTCAATCGCTTGGCGCTGTAAGTCTTTTAGGGATGTTTCTTGACTTAGATCCACAGCAACTGCGGCTGGTGCAGTCGCTGGATTGAGTAAAGCTGCCAAGCGCTCAGCAAGCTTCCACTCCTGATGCCAGTGGCGATAAAAATAGACATAGCGCGACTCTGCGTCCGCCTGTTCAACAACCAGCGGTGCAGGCTGAGTTAAGGCATGTTCGCCGCTTGCCACGAGGGGATGTCTGAGCCACTCCGCCTCTTCAGGGTTTAAATGATTGGTCGTTTGTTTAAGGCAAGTATCACCCAGCTCAAGTGCAGTTCCAAGCTGCACGATATACCCCGCAAGGGTTTCTCGGGTATGCGCTTGAGTCTCAGGAAATTTGCCTAACAGATTCTGCGCCAAGACCTGTGACCATGCGGGGACTTCATCTTGGGTGTCCTGTTGAGGCGTCTTTAAAAGAATCCTATCACTCATACGCCACTCCGAATCTGCGCTTGACCTAAGATCGCATCTAAGTCTAGTACCAACTGTGGATCTGGACGCCAATAGACGATCCCTGTTTGATCTGATTTGGCCTGCATGCCGCGTAAATACATATAGCAGGCCCCGCCTAAATGTTTGGTTATGTCATACCCGGGCAAACGCACTTTAAGATAACGATGCAACGCAACCAGATACAAGGCGGCTTGTAGCCAATAGCCGGAATGAGTCATGCTATCTTTCATGGCCTGATCGGTGTAGTACTGTAGTCCATCACCTAGATAATTACTCTTATAGTCAGCAACATAGAACTGCCCTTGATGCTCGTAGACCAGATCGATAAAACCTTTGAGGTAGCGAATGGCTTGAGTCTTGTGAATCTGCGGGACTTGGATGCCGCTCTCATGCAGACGTTTGACGAGGGCATCGCCATCAATGCGTTCATCTTTGAGCGAGAGATGGAACTCCAGCTCACGCACGCGGGCATTGAATTTTAAGTTCGACAGCTTCGCCCCATCGGGCAATGGCGCATCCACGATATCGCGGAACCACGGCACCATCGACTCAGGGTCTACATCGGGGATGGCATGACTCTGCATTTGCTTGGTGAAGGTATCGGTCCATTTGCTGCGCGCATTGTCATCATAGCGCGGGTCGAGATACTCCAGAATCTTATGCAGGCAGTTGCCGCCATTGGCACCGCGCTGGAAACGAAAGCGCACATCGTCAGATGGGATGTCCTCTTCAAAATCGAGAGAGGGCAGCAATAGCGAACCTTGTTTCATTTGCAATTCAAGCGCTTGTTTGGCTTGCTCTTGCTTGAGTTGCTTTGCGGTGAGCGGCACAGAAGCGGCAGGTGTAGACAAACGACTTTCCACAAAGTATTCGCCCTCTAACTCATCATCGGCATACTCAGGCGCCACCAGATCATTCGACAGCATCACTTCTAACTTGACCGGCTCGACATCGCGTACCAGCGCGCTAAAGCTGGTCATACCCCATGCTTTAAAGTGGCGATGGGCAATATGTCGTGTCGCCAGTTCGCTATGCTGAATCTTGGGCGGTTGATAGCGCCAATCAGCAGATTCCGGAAGTGGAGCTTCAATTTGCACCAGCCTGCTATGCTGGGCTACAAAATCAGCCACGCCTTGCGGGAACCAATGCGAAAAGGACGGCAGTGATGTTTGACCTTTGGAATTGGTCTTTTGTGCCTTTAAGAACAGATACTGGCGATACTTGGCACGGGTCAGTGCAACATAGAGCAAACGGCGCTCCTCGCCTACTTCGCGCTCTGCATGCTGATCAAGGATATCTTCATTTTGACTATCAAAGCCTAAAGTGCGCTGTTCATCTTCAAGATAAAATACCACCTCGGGCTGTTTAGTCCGTGTTGCCAAGGCCTTGTCTTTGATGCCCACGGCAAACACGATGGGGAACTCCAGCCCCTTTGAGCCATGAATAGTCATCATCTGGACACCGCTCTGACTCGGCAGTGCACGCTCGACTTCATCGCCGCGCTCGCTGGGTTTGGCGACTTGACGCAGCAGCCATGCCAGCAAATGATGCGCCCCCACGCGTCGCTCACTCTGCCGATGTAGCAGTTCAATCAAATGACGTAAATTCACTAAATGCCGCTCGCCGCTCACGCCCGAGACACCGCCTTGATCCCGCGCTAAACGCTGCCAAATCTGGTAGCGCCCGGCGATACGCTGCCATGCAGCCAGAAATCCCGACTTGGCCCAGACCTGTGCATCAATGGCAAAGGCGGCTTGCTGCTCAGCAAAATCCATCGCCTGTTGTTCAAGCGCGTCCAACTCTGTCAGTGTCTTGCCAATCATGAGCCCCGACAGTGCACGGCGGAAATAATCTTCGCGATAGGGTGACAGCATCAATTGCATGATTGCGGCGAGATCGTAGGTTAACGGGCTTAAAAACACGCTGGTTTTGGACTGACGCCAAACGGGAACATTCGCGGCTTGTAGGTATTGTTCAACAGTATTGAGATCACGATGGCTGGATGCCAGTACAGCGATGTCTTGCGGTAACACGGGTTTACCCTTGATCTGAAGCTGCCCCTGATCACTGGCTTGCAGCAACTGCATAATCCGCCATGCGGTCTGGGAGAGTTCATCACTGTCCTCAGTCAACTGCACCAGACGCAACGGCGTAGGATTTTCAATACCCTGATCAACCAGTGGCGCATGATCACGCGGAGCTGGGGTCACTTCAGGGTAATCGACACCATCACCTAAAGTGTCGTTGTGACTCAGGAAGGCATTGACCGCATCCACCAGAGGGGCAACTGAACGCTGATTCTGATCCAGCGCATGGACATGACCTGCATCACTGACCTGTTTCTTGGCAGAAAGGTAAGTATGGATATCACCCCCGCGAAAGCCATAAATCGCTTGCTTGGGATCCCCAACCAGTATCAGACACGGCGCATCAGGATCATCAATCTTAAAACGATTCTGCTGAATCTCGCTCTGGATGAACTGACGGTAAACCCGCTCAACCACGCGATCCTGATCGCTATTGGTATCCTGAAATTCATCGACCAGCGCGACCGGATAGCGATGACGAATTTGCTGTGCGAGTGCCTGCCCCGACTCCCCCTCCAGCGCTTGTGCCAGCATATGCATTTGCTCGGCAAAGGTCGTTTCACGATGCTCTGCAAGCAATTGCGGAAACTGCTCACGAACATGCAGCACAATGTGGTGATGCAAGTGCGCTTTGGCCTGTTTTAAGCTGTTTAGCAATCGACGGCGCAATAATGCAAAGTCTGTGACCAGTTGCGTTTGTGGGCTATTCAGTAAGTCCTGAATCCACGGTAGCTCATTGCCTGACTTATTGAAGTTGGTATTGAATTTTTGCTGTTCAAACAGGCTCAGTAACTTCATCTCGGGACGGCTGTCTGCCATGGTGAGGACATCTTCCAGACTGGCCTGACTTATCCAGTCAATCAGCGCTGGGAAAGACTCATGAAAATTGGCAAAAATGCGCCCACCCCAAAAATAAGGTTTGGCCCTAGCCCATGTTTCTAGCCACCCCGTCCAATCCTCGGCCTGAAGCTGGCTTTGAAAATGTTCAAGTGCAGGATAATCAAACTGAAAATCCGCTACAGGGGCAATCTGAGCACTCAGAAAGTTCATGACCGTCTGCACAACCCGCTCATGATCCGCAACGTCAGTGATCGCACCGCTCAGCACGAGCATCTCGATCAGACGCGGGTCTTGTTGGCTGCGCCATTCGCGTAGGGCATCATGGATCAACTGCTGGATCAACTGTTGATCTTGTTCACTGATCTCGCGTGGCTCGCCCTGCCCGACGTCAAAAGAAAACTCGCGCAGAATCTTCTGGCAGAAGCTATCTAGCGTGTTGATAAACAACTCATCAAAGGTTTCTAACGACAATCGTAATTGGTTCGACGCGGCTTGTTTTTCGGTGACCGTGAGCTTATCCAGCAAATACAACCCCAGCACATCCTTGTTGTCACTCGCACGCTGAACAGCCCGCTCAGGATGAGTGATCGATTCATTGAGTAGCGCCCAGACCTCCTGAATTCGTTGACGAATCCGATCTTGTAGTTCAGCAGCAGCGGCACGGGTAAAGGTCGTGGCGACGATCTGGCGGGTTTGCAGCTTGCGCTCAACCAGCAGGCGCACGATCAGTGCGGACAGTGCCCAAGTCTTGCCAGTACCTGCCGAGGCCTCGATCAGGTGCATACCATATAAATTCAGACTTAAAGCTGGTGTCGTCATTTGCTGGCGCCCCCGATCTCTTCATCCGCAATACTGATCTGCTCTACGAGCGGCGCATATAGCACTTCCGCATAGCGCTCAAAATCACGCATAAAGGCTTGTGCGGGGTCTTGTCCTTGGAGGATTAACTGCCAGTCGGGATGTAGAGCACAGTCTTCATTTTGCTGCGGTGGAACAAAGGCATTGAAATCATCGGCAGTCAGCCACTTTTGCAGCAGCTCGTCGAGTGCGGTGATCTTCACCTCACCAGTCTTTTTATCGATCTTGAACGCATCCACGACCAGCGCTGGCGGCAGTACAAAAGGCCGCTTTGCAGCGAGTTGCCAGACATACAGCCAATCTTGTAAATGCTTCAACGCATCCTCCATCGCCATTGGCTGGGCAATCAACGTCTGCGCGCTATACACTCCGATGCGCTGTCCAATCCCTTGCTCGACCTCTTGCGCGGTGGTCTTGCGCCATACTTGCCACAGCAAATGCTCAATCCAGAAGCGCAGTAAATGCTTACCGCGCCCACTACTGGCTGACTGGCTGAGCCACATGGACGCCTGCTGATCGGTCGGTACACGAATCGAAAGTTGCACCTCTGCCCGCTCTGAATGCCGCAAAATATCTGTTTCAGGGAGTGCGACTTTAAGCAAACGCTCGGTCAATGGGTTCACAAAGCCGCCGTAGAGCTGCAAACGCTGTTCAATGCTGACTTGCTCTCGCTCACCTTTTTGCCAATACGCCTTGCCTGCCGCACCGATCGGCAGTGCCGCAGACCACTGCGTGGCTTGCAAAGGCTGTGCACTCTGCTTGGCAAGTTGAAACTGATGGCGCAGTTGATACTCATCGAGTTTATTGAGGGTCAGTGGCTCATAGCCGGATAAGCCCTCCTCCAGATAAATCCGTCCGATCCGCGCCGCTGCCATGAAATAACGCGCTGGCTGGGTCAAGTCTTTAATCAATTGATTGGCATTGATCATGCCGATTTCAGCGTCTGCATCCTGTACTTTGTTCGTGGACAGATCCGCCCAGACCAACGGATCAGATTGCAACGTCTGTTGATTTAATTGCTGCGCGACTTCAAACCAGACACCGCGTGCACCCAAAGGCTGACGCGGGTCAAAGTTGGCTTGTTCAAACGGCAGCAGGGTATGTCGTTGATGAATGAACTGATCTAGTGGAGATACCCGTTGTTCAGGGTCGCTGGAACTCGGCATCGGACTTAAATGATCACGTAGAAAATCCATCAGCTCTTGCACGGGTGCCGCAGGCAGGCGCGGTTGATCATCCTGCACGTCTTGTCCATTGTAAAACAGCCAGCAGGCATCCGATGCGAGCAACAAAGCATCCAGAAATGCACCAAGATCATCTTCGGTACGTGAACGATCACCCAGAACTGATGGGAATGCGCCGATCAAATCAAAGGTATTCTTTTGTTCACGTTTGGGGAATTTCCCAGTATCCAGATTGAGCACCGCGATGACGCGATACGGTAGCGGACGCATGGTGCCGAGACGGGCAAAGGTCACGCGACCTGTCGGCGTGGAGCTCTGCATACTGGCGGTCAGGGCGGCTTGCAGCTCTTCAAGAACAAAGCGCAATGGCAGTCCAACAAACCCATCCTCTGAGCCTGCGTGGATGAGTGCGGCCTGAGTGTTTTTATCCATATCATCTAGCGCTTGCATGAGGCTTGCCCAACCGCGGGTATCGCGCTCCGCACTAAAGGCCTGCTGGAGATCCGCGCGCAGAATCGACAACCACTCTGCAATACTACGCTGCGTCGTCAGTTCGCCGCGATGTTGGTTTAAGTCCTGATACAACTGCTCCATCACCGCGATCAACTCAAAGTCATCACGCATGAGCGTCGTCATGGGCAAGGTGTCGGCATAAAGCATAGCCACAGGCATCGCCATGCCCAGAATCAAACGATCCAGCGCAAAGCGCAAGGTGAAACGCACATCCACATCGGCTGCACTTAAAGTCTGCGCCAGGTGCGCGCCATCGAAACCACGCCGAAAACCCGCCTCAACCAATAGCTCACCGATCCGCGTCACTTGCGGCACGCTTAAGTTATAACTCTGCTGAACCGGCGTGAGTGCTAACCAATCCAGCAAGGTCTCACAAGATAGACGCCCTGCCAGCAACATAAAACGACCCGCAAAGGCTTGCCACAAGGCTTCAACCTCAGGAGCCGCAAGCCCTGTGATCTCAATCGGCACACTGATCTCGGCATCGCTCTCAAACGTACGCGTGCTAGGGCTGCTGAACACCGCGCGAATCAACGGGGCGACATCATTAAGATCCGGAACCAAGACCAGAATATCGGAAGGCAAACGCGAAGCACTTTTAGCAACATCGGCCCCAAGCCACTGGATAATCTCCTCACGCAGCACCTCAAGCTGGCGCAATGCGGAATGGCAGGCATGGATCGCGAGTGACTGGTCCTGTGGATCAAAGTCCCAATCTTTGACATTGGACAGATCCAAGGCGTGCTGCTGAATCTGCTGTAAAACAGTGGGTTGATTAAGGCTTGTCGATTCAACGAAGGCGTCTTTCCAGACCTCTTGCACCTGCTCGGTAAACTCACCACCCGACAAATTGACCAACAGTTTAAAGACTTCCCGCGCTTGCTTGCCCATCCGGGTCAGCAGTGGATGCGTCTCGCGACCTTGGGCATCCAGTGCACGCTCACTCTGGCGACGTTTAAGCCAGCGGCTATCGACCAGATCCGCCCAGTATTCTTGCGAGGGGTTATAGTGCAGTAAGGTCACATCCACATACTGAGCTAGCTGGCGGATAAACATCAGCTCGGCCGGCGGCAGTTGAATCACGGTAAAAATGGTCAAGCTTTTGGGTAATTTTTTCGCCTGCGTAGGATCTTTTTGCAGGGTGGTCCAGAACTGCTGAACTTCGGCTTCTCGCCGTTCAAAGGTTTCGGCAAACAGGGTCTTCCATAGCCATGCTTGCCACGTCTGCATTTCGGCATAACGTTCAACCAGCCAGTCCGGTTTGTCCTCACCAGATAGACGCAGCAATCCACCGCGCCCCCAGATCCGTAACCACTCAGGTCGATAGGTCACATAACCAGCAAAAACTTGTGCGATCTGTGCTGACAGCACCCAGATTTTGCTTTTCACCTCGGCGTCATTACGCGCCTGCTGATCGGTGCTACTCCGATGTACTTGGTGAGTCATCAGTTTTTGGAGTAAAAAACTGAGTGCCGTCCGTGCGGCGGGATCAATGCTTTGGCTACCACCACTTGTAAAGGTACTTAGGTAAACCTGCCAGATATAGGCAAAGATTTTCCAGCGCATGATGCTGCCGGACAGTGGCGCTTGCTGCTGGATTTTTTGCGATAGGTCATTGGGATCGCGTTCCGCTAGACGTCCATAGAGTTCCCACTGAAACGCACCGATAAAATCGGTCGAGACTTGGGCAGCGATGCCATGCTGATTGGCCAAGTAAAGCTTTAACCACACCCCGACCCCATGCGACGGAATCAGGATTTGCCTCGACTCGAACACCCCAAGTGGATGATCGGCAAAGAAGCTCAGCATCTCTTCAAAAAGACGCTCAATCCGCTGGCTTTGCACTATTCTTAGCATAGATAACGCTCAAATTCCTTTACAAAACATCGCTTTTTCTGCAGTTGACTCAATGGATCGCTGACAATTGCCACACAGAGATTCGACATCTAAACATGTTTTCACTCTCGATTCACTATTATGTTTTGGGTATGATGCCTGAATGATCAATATTTTCGATTTGTTCACACCAGCCATCTCACAGATCCATGTGATAGATAAGCTCAGACCCATATAACAAGGAAAAGGGATACGTATGAAACTCGATAAATTACCCGGTCAAATCGACCCCAGCCTTGACCTCGACCAAGTCCGTCGCGAAGCCAAGGCCATGGTGAAAAAGCGCGCCTATATTTCGGCGGGTGTGTCGGCAGTACCCGTGCCGTTTTTGGATGTGATGGTTGACGCTGGCTTGCTCACTCAATTGATCCCTGAAATCAATGTGATGTTTGGTCTGGCTGCAGAGCGGATGCCCGCTTTTGATTTAGAAACTCGTGAAGTACATTGGAACGAGATGAGAGCTCGTGGACTTGAGTTTGCGGGTTTGGTCGCCACTCGCGGCGTGGTACGCATGTCCATTCAAGGCATGGCGACCCGTATACTGTCTAAACAAGTGATTAAGTTTATCCCGCTCGGTGGGCAAATTGTGGCCGCAACGATGGGCTATTATGTCATGAAGAAAATCGCAACAGATCACATCAACGAATGCTACGACCTCGCCAAAGGCTTGCAGAACAAACAAAGCGAGAAAGTGGTGGCAGGCCGGACAAAAAAGACCAAATAAGTCAGACGTATTTTAAGGCGTGATGGATATCACGCCTTTTTTATGATGAAGAGCGCAGTGTCAACGTCGTCTCTAAGACTACACTCAGTGCGTCTTTTGTTGCATCTCGATGTCCATCATTTCACGAGACAGAGACTCTTCAGAGCGTGGACTGAGCGCTGAACGGTAGAGATGATCCAGCAAGGTGAACGCCAAGATAATTAGCACACCACCGCCTAAATAGATCATCCATTTGATCGATGGACTGAAATAAACCAGCTTTTCAAGACAAAGACCAAAGGTCACTACGAACAAACCAATCATCATGTATTGCAGGAAAAATATTTTTTTCATCATGGCACCTGTTCTGGCAGATACAATCATCACCTAAAATCATGATTTTAATATGTTTATTATAATCCTTTACAAAGAACACATAACTCTCTTACTTGTTTACAATAATACATAAAAGCGTGAACTAAGTCACACCAATAATGCAAACCATTTGGTAAAACCACCTCTATTTTGTAACTAAATATATTCAGCCGAATCCAGAACTATTCGGCTAAAAAATATCCACCATCAATCCACTACATCCTTGTTTTTCAAAGTCTCCTTATAGTCCTCACTTTCTGTTAAAGCACCGACTCCAGACGTCGATTGAGGGACTCCAGCACCGCTAAACGGGCTGTTAACTTGTCATCCGATGCAATAATGACCCAAGGCGCCTCGGCGGTATTGGTGTGCTCAAACATATCGGCCGCTGACTGTAGATAATCATCCCAACGTTTACGGTTACGCCAATCATCCATGGTGATCTTAAAGCGCTTATGTGGTGTCTGCTGACGAGAGGTAAAACGCCGAGCCTGCTCGTCATTACTGATTGCCAGCCAGAACTTCAGTACGATCACCCCTCCTGATGTCAGATCACGCTCGAAGCGGTTGATCTCTGCATAAGCACTTTGCCACTCACCCGCTTTGACAAGACCTTCAATGCGCTCAACCAAGACTCTCCCATACCAAGAGCGATCAAAGATCGTCATCCCCACATGACCATTGAACTTTTCGGGTAGGCGCGACCAAAAGCGCCAGAGATAAGGATGACGCAGCTCATGGGGCTCAGGAGCAGCAATGGGGAAGACTTGATATTCACGGGGATCCAGCGATTCAACTACGCGAGTAATTGCGCCGCCCTTGCCAGCCGCATCCATACCTTCAAAAACCAGTACGATGGGACGATCACCGCGTCCGCGGATTAATGAAGCAAATTTCTTTTGCGCATCCTTTAAACGCGCCTTATACGTTTCCTTTTCCATCACGCTGCTATCCGGCAAGAGCAATGGTGCAGGGATCTCTGCCAACTGCCAGCGGCGTGCGGCTGTAGGGCTGGGTAGACGTGGAGTTTTCAGAGCATCGAGCACGATATGGCCAAACTTCAGATTACGCTCGCTGGCATCGCTACAATCAATATTGATCCAATCCGAACCCAACTCGGTGCGAAGCACTTGCAACTGATCATATTGCTCTTTATCACGCCAATCTAAACCATGCAGGTTTAACCAGCGCTCTTCGCTTTTATCCACCTCATCCAGACGCTTTTGCAGCCCATCCCAAGACAGGTCAAACCAGCATTTGCAGACCGTAATGCCTTGTGCACGTAAGTCTTGTTCAAAGGCATGCAGATGCTCAAGTTCACGTTGAAAGCGCGCACCTGTCATTTTCTGTGAGTCATCGCTGTCTTTACTGTCTTTATCCTTCTTCTTTTTGTCTGATTTTTTCTCTTGTTTATATGCCATATGGGCTTTAAGCAAATCACCGTACCAATTGCCAAACAGGATCACCGCCTCGCCTTTTTCTGGCAGTAAGGCAGCATCTTTGATCCATACGGGAGAATGGGGGGTCACGGGCATGCGTGCATGAACTTTAAATAAACGCGGATCAGCCCATGCACGCAGTTGGGTTAATGCCTCACCCTTGCCTGCCAGCTCAATACCGCTCATGAGAATGACCACTCCACGACCACGCGGTTTATCACGGGTATCGCGCAGGGCATACTGGGCTTCAATCAGAGCCAGCCTGAGACTATCTGGGGTATGCTGCCCCACATGAGGCACTGCCTGAATGCTGGCAACTTCATGCGCCACATCTAAGGGTTCAGTCACCACATCCTCTTGCACGACGGCTTGGTCCAGGCTTGTATCTAAAGTCTTTTGTGCTGTACTTTCCACTGTGGATTTGCCCATGTTTGTCACTTCCCTCAATCGACTTACGAAGAATATATTGTCTTTTAACCCTGTTTTCGCTAAAACTGCACGCCAATTGTTCAACATCCAGCCCGCACGACTCATCACTGTCATGGTTTTAGAGTATGCTTAGGTCTCTTTTGAACCCATTTATAACTCATCTGATTTGAATAAATAACTATGTCTAGTTTTGCTCCGATGCAAGCGTTGCTGTTACGTTACCATGCCCTTGAGTTCCATCATAATCCACAACTTGCCGCACGACTATTAGCTGTACAAAATTGGCAAAAGAAACGTATGGAACATACGCATAGAGCGTTGTTTGCTGTTCCTGCACATCAACTGATGACACAATATTTTTTGACCCGTCTCTATGCAGGCCCAGATTTTGCAATCTTGGCCAATCAATTTGAACGCGTGATTGCCAAAGCACAAAAGTTTGAAAAACTGGTGCCCGCAAGTACCATTCGTACCGGATGTGATGGTATCGAACTGGCAGTACTAGCCATTGAGCTAGATCAACAACTTGCAGAGCTTTTGTTGCAAGATCCTTTAGATAATACCGCGCTTGAATTGGATGATGATGCAGTGATTGCGCTCTACCATAAAGCCAATCAAGTCGAAGCTCGCCTACATCAGTTGGATCTACTGGATAAACTGGGATACAGTCTCGATAAATATGTGCGCTCCTTCGTGCTGCAAAGCGCTTTTAAAATGGCAAAGGGCGCAGCAAAACGCCATGATTTTGAACCGATGTATGCTTTTTTGGACGAAGGATTTGCGGCAATGAAACCGCTAAAATCAGCGGAAGAATTTGTGGGTGTCTTTACTCAGCAAGAACGACAAGTGATTGAACGTGTTCATGCGGGGACACCCAATCCTTTTGAACGCTAAGATCCAATGTTGATGCAGATCAAGGCATCAACCCATTACACTAACGGATCATCCATAACGGACCGTCCACAGCGCCACTTAGACAGTATGGAAGATAGAAGATGACTGACTCAAAACCAGAAGTAGAAGCCCAAACCGCAGTTGCACCTCAAGCGACGGGTACAAGCCCTTTCCATACAGGCGCGTTGCCGACGGGGACACCACAAGGTCAACAAAGCAGCTTGCCACAAGGGGCATCCACACAAGCGACTCCAGCAACTACGGCGGCCCCCACCAGCAATATCGGTGAAACCACCCACTTCGGCTACAAAACCGTACCGACCGCAGAGAAGCAAGCCAAGGTTGCTGAGGTGTTTCATTCGGTCGCTGCCAAATATGACCTGATGAACGATCTGATGTCGATGGGCATTCATCGCCTATGGAAACGTTTCGCCATTACCCTGTCCGGTGTGCGCCGTGGTCAGCATGTGCTGGACATCGCCGGCGGTACAGGTGATTTAGCGAAAGTATTTAGCCGTGAAGTGGGTTCGTCAGGTCGCGTGGTACTTTCAGACATCAACGAATCCATGTTAAACGTGGGTCGCGATCGCCTGCTGGATGCCGGCTGTAGCAATGTAGACTTTGTCCTTGCCAATGCTGAGACGCTAGAGCCATTTGCGGATGAGAGCTTTGATCTGTTGACCATCAGTTTTGGTCTGCGCAACGTGACCGATAAAGATGCGGCACTGCGCTCGATGTATCGTGTATTGAAACCGGGTGGTCGCTTGCTAGTCCTTGAGTTTTCGAAGCCTGTGTTTGAACCATTGTCCAAGGTCTATGACTTGTACTCCTTCACGGCACTGCCTTTCTTGGGCAAACTGATTACCAATGATGCCGAGAGCTATCGCTATCTGGCTGAATCAATCCGCATGCACCCCGATCAGCGCACCCTCAAACAGATGATGGAAAGCACCGGATTTAAAAACTGTGACTACCACAACCTGACCGGTGGTATCGTTGCCCTGCATCGCGGCTTTAAATAGTAGAGAACCCGATAACAAGGACATCGGCCCTTTGAGATTCAACACGGAGTACATGGCATGATCGCAACGCTTGCTCTTGCAGCCTTTGAGCGTCTGTTCAATGATTGGATCGACCTCGATGCCGCAACGCGCCTCGGCTTTGACCAACTCGCAGGCACAGTGCCCTCGACCAAGCTACTGCGGGTGGTGATTGATGCGCCAAGCTTGTCGGTAGATGTGCTGTTTGATCAAGGCCGGGTCCACCTGTCACCAACAGCATTGGGGCAACCTGAAAAACCGGTTTACTCCGTCTTTGAACAACGCCCTTATGACAAGGCACTGGCACCAGTCAAAGCGACTACCACGCTGCATGTGCCACATTTGATTGCCTTGGCGAAGCTCTTGGGTGCAGAGGCTGGTAGTACGGGGAATATTCCTATCCAAGGTGATATGTCGCTGCTGCAATCTCTGCAAAAGATCATGGCGCAAGCCGAACCCGATGTGGCGGGTAAGCTCGCCCCGCTCATCGGCGATATGCCTGCCCAGCAGATCGGTCAGTTCCTCCAGCAGGGTAAGCATGCAGTCCTGCAAGCAAGCAAAACCTTCTTAGCCAACAGTGAAGAATGGGTCAAAGACGACAGTCAACTGTTTCCAGCAAAATGGCAGAATGAACAATTCACCGAAGGGCTACAAGATATGCAAAGCGATGTGGAGCGGTTGCAGGCTCGTGTCGCACGGCTGCAAGCCCAGCAGAGTCAGCAATGATGGTGATGACAGAATTGATGACCACACCAATCATGCCTAAAAACGAGATAATATTAGCCTTCAGTACGCGCTTCTTAGCGAATACCCTTTTGGATCTAGACACCTTATGATTCCTCATCGCAAACGCTTACTTGAACTTTGGCGCATCGCTGCTCACTATCGCCTTGACACCCTGATTCCGCCCGAACAGATTCCCGATAAAGCCCGTCCTGCAATGACAGCGATTCGCCTGCATCCCGCAGCATGGAATAACCATACCCAAGACCCACTGCGTCTAAAAAATGCCTTACAAGACATGGGGGTGTTGTTTATCAAGCTGGGACAACTGTTGTCTACCCGTCGTGATCTGATTCCACCCGCATTGCTAGACCAATTGACTGAGTTGCAAGATCGCGTCACGCCCTTTCCTTATGCAGAGGCCAAAGCTCGAGTAGAAAGCTCTCTGGGTGCAACTCTTGAAACCTTGTTTGCCCGTTTCGATCCTATGCCACTGGCTGCAGCATCCATTGCTCAAGTGCATACCGCGGCATTTCATGATGGTCGTGAAGTCATCGTCAAGATTGTGCGCCCCAATATACGCCCGCAGATTATTCAGGATTTTGAGATTCTGGCGTGGATCGGTCATTGGCTCGAAGTGCGCGTCGAAGCCGCACGCGCACTGCACCTCAGCAAAGTGATTGATGATTATCGCCAAGTGATCCTAAACGAGCTCGATCTGGATCAGGAAGCGGCGAACACCATGCAGATGCGCCATAACTTCTTAGGCTCCAGCATGATGTATGTCCCTGAAGTCTATCGCAGTACGCGCGACATCATGATCGCGGAGCGCATCGTCGGGGCTCCCGTTTCGGACCTTGCGACTTTTGAGCGACTCGGCATGGATCGCGCTAGGCTCGCCGAGAAAGGTCTAACCATTTTCTTTACTCAGGTCTTCCGCGACAACTTCTTCCACGCTGACATGCACCCAGGCAATGTCTTTGTCGAGACCATCAATCCTGCTGAACCGCGCTTTATTGCACTCGACTGCGCGATTGTCGGCGAACTGTCCGATAATGACCGCCTGACCATCGCACGCATGCTGCTCGCCGTAATTCAAAGTAATTTCTCACAGCTTATTCAGATCGTGCATCAAGCCGGCTGGATTCCGCAAGGCACTGATCAAAATGCCCTGACGCGGGACATGCGCCGTGTGGTCAGCCCGATGATCTCAAAGCCCATGGATCAGCTCGACTTTGCCGGTATTCTGATGCAAGTTATGGACATCGCCAGACGCTATCGTTTAGATATTCCTCCGCAGCTCATGCTGCTGATCAAAACACTGGTGCATGTCGAAGGCTTGGGACGCGATTTGTACCCTCAACTGGACATCTGGAAACTGGCAAAGCCCATCCTCACCGAATGGGTTAGTCATCGCATGAACCCGGTCAAAGCAGTGCGCGATTTTGGTCAGCAAATCCCAGACCTGTTAATGGGTGCAACTGATCTGCCCGCGCTGCTCATCGACAGTCTGCATGGCATGCGTCAGCAAGGGGCTTGGCAAGACCGTCAATGGCGTGAACTACAGCAATTGCGCATGGACATCGTTCAGACCCGCCGTCGCGACTGGTTGGCTGGTAGTGGTTTTATTGCGCTGATCGCGATAGCCAGTAACGCGCCATGGCCGATTGCCAGCATTCTGATTGTCGTCGCCTTTTTTCTGGTTTTGTGGCGTGTGCTGATCTAAGCACGCGCGACAACACCCTCTGATAGAACGCCCTCTCATGCCTGAACTGCCAGAAGTCGAAACCACCAAGACCAGCCTTAAACCGCTGATTGGTCAACGCGTGACTGCAATTGAAGTCAGGCAGCCCAGCATGCGCTGGCCTGTGCCGAGTGATCTAGGCCTTCTGCAAGGTCAAACGCTGGTGAGTCTGGAGCGACGCGCCAAATATATCTTGGCGCATTTTAAGCATCTACAGACTGATCAAGCTGGGAATAGCTTACTACTGCACCTCGGCATGTCTGGCAGTTTGATGCTGGTACCCGCAGAACAACTGCTGCGCAAGCATGACCATGTGCTGATCAGCTTTGAACACACGCAACTGCGCTACCACGATCCACGTCGCTTTGGCGCAGTGATGTGGCTGGATCAGGACTCACAATCCCTGTTAGCAAAATTGGCCCCCGAACCGCTGACCGACGACTTCAATGCGGACTACCTGTTCGATAAACTGAAAAATAAGAATCTTGCGATCAAAGCCGCGATCATGGATAACCATTTGGTGGTGGGTGTAGGCAATATCTACGCGACCGAAGCCTTGTTTCACACCCATATCCACCCCCTGCGGCCAGCTAAAAGCCTATCTAAAGACGAAGTAATCTCACTCACCAGTGAGATTAAACGTATTCTTACTGCAGCGATTGCATTGGGCGGTTCAACCTTGCGTGACTACGTCAATGGCATGGGCGAAAATGGCTACTTTCAGCAAACGCTGGATGTCTATGGCCGGGCAAAACAGCCTTGTCATCAATGTCATACACTGATCGAAACAGTCAAAATTGGACAGCGTGCGAGTAGCTATTGTCCAAAGTGTCAACCGCTTGGCACAGTCGCCTCTATTGATTAAAAAATTACCCTCATTCACGAGGCTTAAGCACTTGCACGACTGCCTGAGGCGCGTTACAGTCACAGTAATGACACAGGAGTACAAC
The DNA here is from genome assembly GCF_003351745.1 of Aquirhabdus parva. NCBI lineage: Bacteria > Pseudomonadati > Pseudomonadota > Gammaproteobacteria > Moraxellales > Moraxellaceae > Aquirhabdus > Aquirhabdus parva. The sequence continues at coordinate 2,968,448 of NZ_CP031222.1, forward strand.
AAAATGGTTTTATTACAGGGACAAATAATGAAACGTGCAATTGCTTCCATGCTTTTAGTCACAATGATGACCGTATCTCTTCCCGCCTCCGCAACCGATATCGTCGAAGACGATACCACAAGCAGCCGTCCGACCGTGTATGCCATGGGTCTGGATGCAGGCTTGGTTCGTCCTGTGGGCTTGGCAGCAACGGTGATTGGTGTCGGCTTATTCGTGGCAACCTTGCCGTTTAGCTTGCTCGGCGGCAATGTCAAAGAAAGTGCCAAGACACTTGTGGGCGACCCTGCCCGTCTGACCTTTTATCGCTGCCTCGGCTGCACCACCGGTCAAGACAATGAAAATACTACGGCTCATGAACTGCATGATGATGCGCAATAAGACTTTGCGTTAAGCGATTTATTCGGTCTATCGTTAGACTGTTGTAATAGTTATTCATGCTTTAGAACTGCATAAAAAAACGACCCTTGGGGTCGTTTTTTTATGTTCATCGTTAATGCAATTATGGACGGCGACGCAGTTCGTCACGGATCTCACGCAGCAAGGTCACATCTTCTGCAGGGGCTGGTGCAGGGGCTGGTGCAGCAGCTTCCGCCTTACGGACTTTGTTCACTGCTTTGACCATGAAGAATACAACCAATGCCAGTAGGAAGAAGTTGATCAGAATGGTGATGAAGTTACCGTAAGCCAGTACGGCAACATCAGCTTTTTTCAGCGCGTCGAGTGTAGTGAGGTGTTGCGGATTATCACCCAAAACCAGAAAGAGCTTGGAGAAATCAATCTTGCCACCAACGATAAAAGAAATGATCGGCATGATGAGGTCATTAACCACAGAATCGATGATTTTACCAAAAGCCGCACCGATGATCACACCCACCGCGAGGTCAACCATATTGCCTTTAACGGCAAAGTCCTTAAATTCTTGTACGATACTCATGAGGGAGACTCCAAAGACAGTTATTAGAACAAAAATGTTAAACAGTTATCAATTTTGACATCTTTCAGATTGCTTGACTGCCAATCTATGAGTCACTGTATACACTTTTTTTTTGAAAAATTCGAGTATCTTCATGTATGACATCAAGAAAAGAGCACAAACGGTCTATTTTTAGACATAAAAAAAACCGCTCGCAAATGCGAACGGTTTTTTTTATGCGTGGGTTAATTAATTGCCACGGCTATTACGTTTACGCTCGCTTTCGGTCAGGAAGCGCTTACGCAGACGAATTGACTTCGGTGTGACTTCAACTAGCTCATCATCTTCAATGAACTCAAGTGCTTGTTCAAGGGTATGACGGATTGGTGGAACCAGCGCAATCGCTTCATCAGTACCACTTGCACGCACGTTGGTCAGCTGTTTGGCTTTGGTTGGGTTAACCGCCATGTCGTCGCTACGTGAGTTGATCCCGATGATCATGCCTTCGTACACTTCAAGCTGTGGATACGCAAACAAGCGACCACGTTCTTGCAGGGTAAACAGCGCATAACCGAGTACAGTACCTTGTACCATCGACACGAGCACACCGTTTTGGCGTTTCGCGACTGAACCGGTTTGTGCCGGGCCGTAATGCGAGAAGCTCGAGGTCATGATGCCAGTACCAGAAGTCATGGTCAGGAACTCTGAGCGGAAACCGATCAAACCACGTGAAGGCACAGTTGCCTCGATGCGGGTACGACCTTTACCGTCTACTTCCATATTGGTCATTTCGCCGCGACGCAGACCCATTTGTTCCATGACGCCACCTTGATGTTGATCTTCAACATCAAACATGACATTTTCGTATGGCTCGCACTTCACGCCATCGATTTCTTTCATGATTACTTCAGGACGGGCTACACCCAACTCGAAGCCTTCACGGCGCATGTTTTCGATCAGAACAGACAGATGAAGTTCACCACGACCGGATACTTTGAAACGGTCTGGAGAATCTGTATCCTCAACACGCAGTGCCACGTTGTGAATCAATTCACGATCCAAACGATCACGAATCGCACGTGAGGTCACATACTTACCTTCTTTACCTGCGAATGGTGAGTTGTTGACTTGGAACTGCATGCTCACGGTTGGCTCATCCACGGTCAGTGGTGGCAACGCTTCGACGTTTTGTGGGTCACACAACGTATCAGAGATGTTCAAGCCTTCCATACCGGTTACACAGACGATATCACCAGCGCGTGCGCTGTCGACATCAATACGATCCAGACCGTGGTAACCCATGATCTTCAGCACGCGACCGTTACGCTTGTTGCCTTCTTTATCAACGATCACAACTTGGGTATTGGTTTTTACCGCACCACGTTGAATACGACCGATCCCGATAACACCCAAGTAGCTGGAGTAATCAAGGCTGGAAATTTGCATTTGGAACGGACCATCTGGATCCACATCAGGTGGAGCAACTTTTGAAACAATAGTTTCAAACAGTGGGGTCATGTCGTCAGCCAAATCATCAGGTGACAGACCTGCGATCCCGTTCAACGCAGATGCATAAACGATTGGGAAATCGAGCTGTTCTTCAGTTGCGCCCAAGTTATCAAACAAGTCAAATACTTGATCAACGACCCAATCCGGACGCGCGCCTGGACGGTCAACTTTGTTGATCACAACGATTGGCTTTAGACCCTGTGCGAACGCTTTCATAGTCACGAAGCGAGTCTGTGGCATTGGGCCATCAACTGCATCAACCAAGAGACATACGCAGTCAACCATTGACAGCACGCGCTCTACTTCACCACCGAAGTCGGCGTGTCCTGGGGTATCCACGATATTAATATCGTAAAGTTGACCGGTTTTCTTATCGGTCCAACGAATGGCGGTGTTCTTCGCCAAAATGGTAATGCCGCGCTCTTTTTCAAGGGCGTTAGAGTCCATTACGCGCTCAACTTCAGCAGCACGGTCACCGAAAGTTCCTGATTGTTGAAGTAGTTTATCAACAAGTGTTGTTTTGCCATGGTCAACGTGAGCGATGATGGCGATATTGCGAAGGTGCAGTAACTCTGACATGAAAAAGCCGCGAATAAATAAAAATGACGCGGCATTATACAGGAAAATAAGACCGTTTGATGACTAGCGGTTCAAACTGTATGCGATTTAATCAAATTATATGGTAACAAGCGTAAAAAAAACTCTAAAAACAAAAAACAGCCACCCAATGGGTAGCTGTTTTTTTACCAAACACTCAATGAACCGATCCAAGAATCAGCCCATTGAGTACGCTTGGGTGTAGCTGTGACGCCTCACCAAGTAACGAATTACTTAGTAACGGTACGGCTACCAGTGATCACTGCAACCACACGGCGGTTCAGAGCACGGCCTTCTTTGGTTTTGTTTGATGCAACTGGCTCATCCCATGAGTAGCCTTTTGCAGTCAAACGACCAGCATCGATACCGTAATCTTTAACCAGTGAAGATTTAACAGATTCAGCACGTGCTTGTGACAAGCGGTCGTTCAGTTTACGTGAACCAGTGCTGTCGGTATAACCTTTGATCTCAGCAGATGCATTGCTGAATTCTTTCAGCTTGTCTGCAACTTTTGCGATTTCTGGTTGATACTGTTTCTTGATGATTGATTTGTTGGTGTCAAAGAACACGCGCAATTCAAGTTTCAAGTCTTCGGTCAACACTTGTGGTGCTGGCGCTGGAACAACAACTGGTACTGGTGCTGGTGGTGGCACTTCAACTGGTGCTGGAGCTACGTATGGACGCTTGTGACCGCCCAAAGTGATTTGCAAACCAGTGAATGCTTTCCAGTCGAGCAAGCTATGGTCAGTATTTTCTACGCCACGGCCTTCAACACGAAGTGCCAATGCGTCGTTGATGCGATAGAACGCACCGAGACCCAAGTTAGCAATGGTGTCTTGGCTCTTAACGTGGAAGCCTTTATCGTTAACGTTCAGTTCTTGATGACCCGCACCGATCAGGATGTATGGCTTGAATTTGCCATCGTAATCATGAGTGATGAAGTCGCTGTTCAACAAGAAGTTACCTTCGATTGAACGTACACGGCCGTCGTGTTCACCATTGATGGTGCCACCTGGAACGTGAACAGAACCTTGGTTACGGGTTTCGTTATACTGAGCTTCGATGCTGAGTGATGGAGTCAACTCGTAACCGATCGCGATCGCGCCAAGTACATCACCGTAAGGCTTGAAACCTTCGCCGTAAGGCGCGTATTTGCCAACTTGGCTGCCTGGTTGTTTGATAGTGTCAGGAGCTGAACTATCAAAACCTTGCCAACCAACCATTGGGGTTACAGTCAGGCCAAGACCTGTGGTTTCAGCATGAACAGCTACTGATAGCGGGGCCGCTAATAGAACAGCCAACGCAACTCGATTTAACTTCATAAATTCCTCCAAAGGGACGTAAGAACAGTTTGAAATCGACCAGTGCTACACTTTTAGAATTTGGTCGAGAATCGCTCAAGTATTTAGGATGAAAAAATACTTTCTTGCTTGTAGCGCACACAATAGCACGATGTTTGAATTGAAGCGAGTGTTACATCTTGTTTCAATTAAAATTGAGCAAATTTTTTGTTATCAACAACAAACCGCTGCACGTAACTATTGCAAAAATTTTTTTATTCAAATATTTCTAGCTTTAAACCGCAGTATCTAGAACCAATTGAAAAAAAAACTTAACTCAAAAAAAACTATTTCAACCTACAAAACTAAGCATCTGGTCCATTGGAATGGACCAGATGCCTGAGGAAAACCTTTAAGTAACGTCAGATACGAATTACTTCGTAACTGTACGGCTACCTGTGATCACTGCAACCACACGACGGTTGAGTGCACGGCCTTCTTTAGTTTTGTTCGATGCAACCGGATCATCCCATGAATAACCCTTCGCAGTTAAACGACCACCGTCAATACCGTAGTCTTTAACCAATGATCCTTTTACTGCTTCAGCACGTGCTTGTGACAAGCGATCGTTCAGTTTACGTGAACCAGTGCTGTCGGTATAACCTTTGATCTCAGCAGATGCATTGCTGAATTCTTTCAGCTTGTCTGCAACTTTTGCGATTTCTGGTTGATACTGTTTCTTGATGATTGATTTGTTGGTGTCGAAGAACACGCGCAATTCAAGTTTCAAGTCTTCGGTCAGCTCTTGTGGTGCAGGTGGTGGAACAACCACTGGAGCTGGCGCTGGTGCTGGAGCAGGTGGTGGTGGCTCTACATAAGGACGTTTGTGACCGCCCAGTGTGATTTGTAAACCAGCCAGTGCTTTCCAGTCCCATGTACCATGAGAAGGTTCACTGATTGCACGACCTTCACCACGCAGTGCGAAAGTATCATTCAGGCGGTAGAACGCACCCAGACCTGCGTTGATAATCACACCCGTATCATGGATACGGAAGCCTTTATCATTGGACGTTAAATTCTGGTAACCCGTACCAATCAAGGCATAAGGTTTGAATTTGCCGTCGTAATCATGAGTAATGAAATCGCTATTTAGCAAGCCATTCAACTCATAAGAACGCGTACGCACATCCACCTTGCCCGGTTGAATCACGCCGCCATCACTCTTGGTGTAATGAACCGCACCGTCACCTTGCTTTTCTAAGTAGTTAAACTCAGTACTGAAAGATGGAGTCAGTTCATAACCCAGTGCTACGCCGTATACAACATCATCGTACGGGTTTAAAGCATGCCCATACGTTGGGAACTGTGCTTGACTGCCAGATTGTTTTAAATGTTTGGTCGTTTCAGTATGGTCCATTACACCGGACCAACCACCTAGTGGTGTGACACTCAGGCCCAAACCTGTTGTCTTGCCAAAAAGACCTGGGAAAGAATTGGTTACTGGATCCACAGGATCAGTAGAATCCGCATGAACAGCAACTGATAGCGGAGCCGTTATTAAAACAGCTAGCGCAATTCGATTTAGTTTCATAAATTCCTCCAAAAGGATATTAGAACAGTAATTAAATCGACCGGTGCCACACTTCAGAAAATCAGGTCGAATATACATCAACCACTCAAATTACAATATTATTCTGTAAACTGATTCACACATTATCACGATGTTTCACACGAAGCGAGCGTTACATCTTGTTTCAATTGTTAACGAACCTAGCGCTCGCATCTGTTGATGTTTAGTAAACATCCAATTCCATAGGACTGCAAGTAATTTCTTTCATATCCTAGGGATATTGTATAACAATCCATCTGCACCAGAAAAGCCGCGGCCGAATTTGAGCGCATCAAAAAAAACAAAAGCTCAGTCACATCCATCAACTTACGGACAAAATATGCAAATAAACCATTAATAAAAAACGATTTTATTTAATTCAACATCACCCCAAACCCAGTCAAGCATCAACGTTCCATATCAGTGCACCCAAGAACACCAAAACCCTCAAATACCGCACTCAACGAATAATTATAATCAATAAAAACATAAACTTATATTAAAATTAAGCCCATATTTTCATAAAACCAATACACGCACATTGTATGAGCATCAACTTACCACTTTAACCTCAAATACGCCTAATTTTTAAGCATTTTTACCGACGAAATGCTTAAATTTACCGACGTGAAACGTCACAATGTACAAAATAAATACGTTAGACCTGTCATTTTTTGCCTCAAAGCGACATTTTTTTAAACCACCCCAAAATTACTGAACAATAATACAGCAGCTCTCATTTTTTTACGAAATAAACATCTACCAAAAGCCAATCAATACACACTTTTAACAGAATCATCATAATCTTAGCGAATTACTTTATCAGTCTTCTATGATTAAACTCCCCTCATAAGCACCTTGATATCGCCTATTTAAGCACCTTGATATCGCCTATTATTGACTCCATCATGACCTCGTCAGTCAAAATGTATAGCGACAGCGTGCGTGTAGATTTTGTATCATTACGCCCGTTAAGTTCACGGCGATGTAACTACTATTTATTTCTTCTTTTGTTGTGCAGATTTAATCTAAAGTGTTTGCATCTATTAATTATTCCAAACTTTCATAGTCATCATCTGGAGCTCTCATGAGTGAATCTATCGTAATCGTTGGCGGTGCACGTACTGCTATGGGTGGTTTTCAAGGCGTATTTGCCAATGTTACCGCGCCAGAACTGGGTGCAACTGCGATTCGCGAAGCAGTCAGCCGTGCTGGCCTGCAACCAACCGATATTCAAGAAGTGATCATGGGCTGCGTACTCCCAGGTGGTTTAAAGCAAGGCCCTGCGCGCCAGGCAATGCGTAAAGCAGGCTTACCAGATACGACTGGTGCCGTGACGATCAACAAACTCTGTGGTTCAGGCATGAAAGCCGTCATGCAAGCCGCAGACATGCTGGCTGCAGGCAGTGCAGACATCGTGGTTGCGGGTGGCATGGAATCCATGAGCAATGCACCGTACATCCTGCCTAAAGCACGTACTGGCCTGCGTATGGGTCATGGTGAAGTCAAAGACCATATGTTCCTGGATGGCTTGGAAGATGCTGAAACCGGTCGCCTGATGGGTTCTTTTGCTCAAGACATGGCAAACACCTTGAGCTATACCCGTGAACAAATGGATGACTTTGCGATTCGCTCACTAAAGCGCGCGCAAACGGCAATCAATGAAGGCTACTTTAAAGATGAAATCGTACCTGTGACTGTAAAAGGTCGTGCAGGTGATGTAGAAGTGGTTCAAGATGAACAACCACTGAATGCCAAACTCGACAAAATTCCTACATTAAAGCCTGCTTTTGCCAAAGACGGTACGATTACTGCAGCTAACGCGAGCTCCATCAGCGATGGTTCATCAGCACTGGTTCTGACCCGCGAATCCACCGCGAAAGAAAAAGGCTTGACCCCGCTAGCACGTATCCTTGCCACGGCATCGAACTCACAACACCCAAGCGAATTCACGATTGCTCCAGTGGGCGCAATTGCTAAAGTTCTGCAAAAAACCGGTTGGGCAGCCAGTGATGTGGATCTGTGGGAAATCAACGAAGCATTTGCGATGGTCACCATGGCCGCTATCGACAAATACAGCCTCGATGCCGAAAAAGTAAATATCAACGGTGGCGCCTGTGCACTCGGTCATCCAGTGGGCTCAACCGGTTCACGCATCATCCTGACCCTGATCCATGCACTGAAGCGTACTGGCGGCAAAAAAGGGATCGCAGCATTGTGTATCGGTGGCGGTGAAGCCACTGCGGTCGCGATTGAGTTGGTTTAATCGGCTTAACGCGCTAAAGTAAAAAACGAGCCGAATGGCTCGTTTTTTTCGTCTCATGCAAAAATATCATTAATAACAAGAATGCTATAGCGTTTACATACGCACGCCGTATATTAGCGACACCCCAATGGAAGAGCATAAATCGGCATGACTAGCCTTGTGATTGAGTGGTGTCAAACTGCTGACCCAGATCTCATCGATACGTTGACTCATTTTTTTGTGAGTCATATCAACCCGGCTTATATTTCACATTCAGAACTGCAGAGTGGTAGAGCCATCACGACTAATGAATGGCATAGCAATATTTCTGAATTCATCAGAAATGATTTTATCGAAGCATTGATCGTAAACAACGACCCGACACCCAGCATCGCAACAGCACGAGACGATTCGGGCGCACTGATTGGACTCGTCATTATTTCCTTTCCTGATCGTCGTTTCGAGCATACCAAATTTGCCAGAGTTGATGATGTCGTCGTGTCTCCGCACATGCGCGGTCTTGGTGTGGGAAAAAAGCTGGTCGCGTGGATTGCCGGGCAACTTAAAGCGGCGGGGGTTCAACGCTTATTCTTGGAAAGTGGCGTGAATAACCATGGCGCGCATACGTTTTTTAAGCAGCAGGGGTTTGAGCAGGTGTCATTGACGATGATGCGGGAGTTGTGAAACTAGGACGGCTTATCGCTTATTGGCTGTTTCCGCCTTCCCTCAACAGCGAATCCGCCATGGCTTGAATGGCTCGGCAATCGTATAACTTCGTAAGCCACGTCTCTGGGATCTGACGCTCACTATAAAAAGCCCCAGCTAATTGCCCGCATATTGCTGCAGTCGTATCCGCATCATCGCCAAGGTTAGCCGCTTGTAAGATCGCTGCCTCAAAACTTTGAGTATGATAAAAACACCACAGCGCCGCCTCTAGGCTTTCGACAATATAGCCTGAACCTTTGATCATCTCGATCGATTTTGTTTTATAGCGACCTGCGGCAATTTCGATGATCTTCGGGCTGCTGAAATTCACATCAGTAACCGCATCTAAAATCTCATCCTTACTTTTGCCCGCCAGCGCCCGTAATAGGTAGATGGTAAATAATGCACAGGCATCCAAACACTCTGGCGCACCATGCGTGGTACGACTACTTTCACGCGCAAAATGGATGGCCTGTTCAGGCTGGGCAGAAAAATACAGTACCACAGGCGCTAAATGCATCAACGAGCCATTGCCTGCACTATTTGGATTTTCACTGCCTGAAAAAGGATTTTCGCTTTGCAAAAAGTCCATCAATGCCTTTTGCACCGTCATGCCGATATCAAAGCATTCGCCTGTACTACTGAGATAACCATAGCGATACCAATTCACATAACGACGCATTTGATCGGCGGCATCGAAACCCTGATTTCGAATCAAACTCTCGGCAAGGCACAGCGCCATTGATGTGTCGTCCGTCCATTGCCCTGCTTCAAGCTTGAAATAACCACCACCAATCATATCGGTTAAAGGCGGGAACGTGCCGCGTGGCATAAACTCAACAGCCGTACCCACCGCATCGCCGACAGCTAATCCCACTAAACAACCGCGATATCGATCTGGGTTCATCTGGTTGTTTCCTTCAATTCAATTAGCGCCCCAACCGCTTCAACACCTCAGCCGCCGCCACCATCCCAAACACCGACGTGACGGTCATCGCTGAACCATAGCCACCGCACTGCAAACCGCCTGTGTTGCAACTGGAGTCCGGTACAAAAGGATTATCAATCGAGTAGATACAGGTAATGCCAAACTTCTCTTTCGGCTTCTTGCACATGCCATTGGTGCGCAGTTCACGGCGAATCTTGGCCAGCATTGGGTCTTGTTCGGTCTGGGAGAGATCAGCCACGCGCACCTTGAGCGGATCCAGCTTACCGCCTGCGCCGCCTGAGACAATCAGCGGAATCTTGTTAAAGCGACAATGCCAGATCAGGGCGATCTTGGCTTTGACATCATCAATGCAGTCCAGCACCACATTCGGCTTATTGGCCAGCAGGTCTTTGACGTTATCCGGTGTCAGGAAGTCATCAATCAGATTAAGTTTGATGCGTGGGTTGATGGCGCGAGCACGATCCGCCATAACACGAATCTTGTCGTAGCCAAAGGTTTCGGTCAGTGCAGGAAGCTGGCGGTTAATGTTGGACGCCACAAGCACATCCATATCCACCAAAGTCAGCTCACCGACGCCACTACGCGCCAGCGCCTCGACCGCCCACGAACCAACCCCGCCAATGCCAATAACCATGACATGTGCCTGCTCAAACTGGGCAAAGGCTTTATCACCATAGACTTTTGACGCCCCGCCAAAGCGACGATCGTACTGATCATCCTGCGCCAAAGCTGACGCTTGCTCCACATCAGGGGTGTTCACTTCAGTGGCGTGTTTTATGACCATATTCCCAATTCAACCCTAAACATTGCTGCGTATTGTGCCAAAGTATCTGGGCTAATGCCTTTTTTTCAATGCCGAGTAACTGTACTAACTCGTCCAAGACCGCAGGCAGATTGACCGGGGTATTGCGAGTATGCGCTTCGCCTGCGACACGGCAGCAGATCGGCGTCATATCCGGACAGTCGGTTTCTAGCACCAAATGCTCCGCCCCCACCGCTTGCACCACGGTGCGCAAACGCTTGGCATTGGGATCAGTGACGAGACCATTGATACCGAGTTTAAAGCCGAGTTTGATAAACGCTTTGGCCTCCTCGATTCCCCCACCAAAGGCATGGGCGATGCCGCCGCGTTTAAAGCGATGTTGCTTCAGGATCGCAAGGCTATCAGCATGCGCACGGCGGATATGCAGCAGTACGGGCAGATCATGCGCTTTGGCGATTTCCAGTTGCTGACTAAAGAAGTTTTTTTGCCGCTCATAGACGGCAGGCAGTTTCATCTCTGCGGTGAACGTATCCAAGCCGATCTCCCCCACCGCAATGCATGTTTCTGCACGCAGGAGTTGATCCAATTGAATCAAATCAGCATTCTGATGCTGCTGGATATAAAAAGGATGTAGACCGGGTGCAAGCAGGGATACTGGACTGTGAGACTGTGCATTCAATTGGTGATGAATGGTGGTGAGACGCTCAAAATAACGCGCCACATAACCAATCAAAATCAGCGCCTCGACACCTTGCGCCGATGCCTCCTCCGCAAGCTGCGAGCGATCATGATCGAAGTCTTCAACATCGAAGTGGGTGTGGGTATCGATCAATGACCAAGGAGGCATACCATAGCTGCTTTAGAGATATTCAGGTTTGATGATACCGCTCAACTTGGCGTAAGGGATAGTGAATTCAGGCATGCCTGATGAATAGGGACCGATTTCATATTGACCGTAATGAAAAACCAATCCAGCAGGATTTAGTTCGATATTCTGCGTCAAAATAAACTTCCATGTTGTCTCATAGGTTTTCAGGTCAGTTTCAGGGCTGGTCTTTTTCACCCATGCCGTGAAGGCATCGTAGACCAAGTCGCGCAAGGATTGGCGTTGCCCGTCAATCAATAAGTCATCCAGTTGGACTTGTCTTTGCTGAACGATATCGAGTAAATAATATTGGTTAATGGCGCCGCCATGCGCACCGCCCGTATAAAAACTACTGTTGATCTTGAATTGCAGCAGACGGAGCCCTCGTGGACCCAAGCTCTCTGCCTGAACTTTCAAGGTATAAGGGGCACCTGCCCAGCCTTTTTGAACACTCTCATTGGAGCCCGCCACGACCCGATCAACGATCTGCTGCAACGTTAAATCGGGATTGAACTCGCCATAACCTTGGCTGAGCCCCCGAATTTTTTGATCTAAAAATTGATTCACCCAGTCATCGCTGGTGTTTAAGCGCTGAATGCTGATGTCTGGACAGAGCTTGCCCTCGCAGGCGGGCAAGGTGTAATGCGCCTGTTCTGACTTCACCTTAAAATACTGGGTTGATGATTGCGGCGAGAGTGCTGTCCCAGACACCTGACTGACTGCGGGCGTCCCATGAATGACAGTTGTGTTTTGTTGGACGCTATCCGTTTTCTCTGTGCTACATGCGGTCAGTAAAAAACTACCGCTGACGATTAATACACCCATCCCCAGTATCGCTTTCATAAACCCGCCTTGCTCAAAATTTATCCGACGCTAGCTTATAATAAATCATTGATGTGTAGAATTATTACGCAAATTACTTTTGATGAACTTGTGTAAATTATCGCACTAAAAAACTCTCTTCAAGAGCGTTCCAGTGATTAAATGCAAATACCGTGCACATCGACAGGAAATGCACGGTATCGGTCGTAGGCCTCAAGGGAGGTCTGATGCTGTTTTAAAGATATTCAGGTTTGAGGATGCCACTTAATTTGGCGTAGGGAATCGTAAATTCCGGCATACCCACCACATAAGGGCCGATCTCATATTGACCGTAGTAGAAGGTCAGGCCGTTTTTGTCAAGCGCGAAGTTATGGGTTAGCTTAAACTTCCACATCGATTCGTATTCTTTGAGATTGGCAGTAGGGTCACTGGCCTTCACCCAACGGGTGAACTCCGCATAGACCACTGCATAGAGTTTTTGCTTTTGGCCTTTGATGACCAGATCATCCAGCCGCAGCTGTTTATGCTGAGCCAGATCCAATACAAAATAACTGTTTACCGCACTGCCGTGCGCGCCGCCGGTGTAGTAATCGCCACTGACTTTAAACTGCGCCAGATTGGTCCCACGCTGTCCGATGTCTTCGGCATTGATGGACATGGTGTACGGCACGCCCATACCGCCATCTTGCGCATCTTCATTGGAGACTTTTACAAAGGCATCGATGTTCTGCTGAAGGCTGGTGCGATCACTGGGTTTCTCGGAGAAGCCCTGACTGAATTTCAGAATTTGATGATCTAAAAACTGGTTGACCCAGGGATTGTTGGTTTCCAGACGATGAATATCGACTTTGGGACATTGATCGCCTTGGCAGGCGGCTAAAGTGTAGTGGGCTTTTTCTACTTTTGCCGTCAGCGGCGGTGTGGCTGTGGGTGCCGGTGAAGACGCTGGAGCACTGCCCTGTATTTCTGTTTTCTGCTGGGCGGCAGATGACGAATCGGTGTCGGATTTTTTCTTGTCGCAGGCACTCAAGATCATGCCGCTACTGACAATCAATACCCCAACCCATATGCGCTTTTTCATCGCCACCTCCCCAGTCAAAATCTAAATACGAACTGTGAGCTTATAACAACTTGCCGATCTGTACCGTTTTGCTCCGCATGTTTTTTAGTGACCTTATGTAAGCAGAGAGCGATTTAACATCCTGATTCACAAGGTCATGTCATACCGATGTCATCTGACCATGCTGTGCTGATCCAATTCCCTTAAGAGGTTGTTTTCACCTGCCAGCCAGAATCCATCAGCACCACACTGCGCTGCTCGTGCGTGGGGTTAAAGGCCTGTGCTGCAACATTTTTAAAAGCGACTTTAAAGGCAGGTGTTTTTGCCCAATCGGCAATATCGGCCACATCATAGGAATAGGTGGCGGTGACCTCCTGCCCCAGACCATTTTGGGCGGGTTCCCACTTGAGCAATTGATTGAGTGAGCGACTGGCAAAGCACACGTCGGCTGGACGAACAGCACCACTGACATCCTGCCCAACATCCCGATAGAACTTTTGCCCTAAATCAGTCAGTTGATAACTTTTTGCGATATTGGAGCCGCCGATGTCTGCATTCTTGAGCGCGACATTGATGCTGGAGACCAGACCTGCCTGCTCCAGCACCTGCATTTGACCTGCAATACTGCTGGGGAACCGCTGAATCATTTTTAAATCATCTGGCTCTACAACGACAGGCCACTTGGATAATCCTAGACACAGCGCACCATCCTCTTTGAGATAGTGTTTGACGGCAGCGCTAATGCTGCTATCACTGGCAACTTTTGAGTTACTACAACCACAAAGCAGAACAACGACAACGATGCTAGACCACGACAACGCTTTAGACATGACCAATCCTTGGCTCTATGAGGAGTATTTATTGAAATAAAACAGTAACAATACACGATACCACACTCAAGGTTCCGCCCCAACGGCGAAACCTTGAAAAAATGATCAACTCACTTAAACGATTACTCGCGATGCTCACGGGTTGAGCGGAACTGGATATCCGGCCAACGCTCCTGCATGATCTGCAAGTTCACTCGACTCGGTGCAAGGTAGGTCAGGAAGCCACCGCCGTCTTGCGACAATTGGTCATGGGCTTTTTTCTTGAACTCTTCAAACTTTCGCTCATCGGTAGATGATACCCAACGCACGGTCGAAATCGTAATTGGCTCATACACGCAGTCGACCTTGTATTCCTCTTTCAAGCGGAATGCGACCACTTCAAACTGGAGTACCCCAACCGCACCCAAGATCAGGTCGTTAGAGTTAAACGGCATAAAGACCTGCGTTGCACCCTCTTCCGAAAGCTCTTTCAAACCTTTTTGCAATTGCTTGGATTTCAGCGGATCTTTCAAGCGTACGCGGCGGAACATTTCAGGCGCAAAGTGCGGAATTCCGGTGAAGTGTAGCTTCTCACCAGAGGTAAACGTATCACCAATCTGGATCGTACCGTGGTTATGCAGACCGATGATATCGCCCGGCCATGCTTCTTCAAGATGCGCTCGCTCCCCCGCAAGGAAGGTCAGCGCATCGGCAATACGAATCTCTTTGCCGACACGGACATGCTGCATCTTGACGCCTTTTTCATATTTGCCTGAGCAAATGCGCATAAAGGCGATACGGTCACGATGTTTTGGGTCCATGTTGGCTTGGATCTTAAACACAAAACCGCTAAAACCGGTCTCGCTGGCTTCAACAGTACGCTCAACCGTCGGGTGATCTTTTGGACGGGGTGCCCAATCGACAAAGGCATTCAGCACTTGATCCACACCGAAGTTACCGAGCGCAGTCCCGAACAGTACGGGGGTTTGCTTACCGCTAAGGAACAAATCAAGATCGAGCGGATCACTAGCGACTTGCACCAACTCCAACGACTCTTCAAAACGCGCAAACTCTTGACCCATGCGCTCACGAATATCCGGATGGTCGTAACCTTGGCGGGTTTCAATTTCCACAATTTCTGAGCCATGACCCGGTTTGTACATATACAGACGATCTTCCGCCAAATGATACACACCGACAAAATCACGGCCTTTACCCAGTGGCCAAGTGATCGGCACACATTTGATCTTCATCACGTTTTCGATTTCATCGAGCAGTTCTAGCGGCTCGCGAATCTCACGGTCGAGTTTGTTTACAAATGAGATGATCGGGGTATCGCGCATACGACACACGTCCATCAGCTTGATGGTGCGCTCTTCCACACCCTTTGCACCGTCGATCACCATCAGCGCTGAGTCCACGGCGGTTAGAGTGCGGTAGGTGTCTTCACTAAAGTCTTCGTGGCCCGGGGTGTCGAGCAGATTGATGATGTGGTCGCGATACGGGAACTGCATGACGGAAGTCGTGATCGAGATTCCGCGTTCTTTTTCCATCTCCATCCAGTCGGAGGTCGCATGGCGGTCGCTCTTACGGCTCTTGACGGTCCCTGCGATCGCGATGGCTTTGCCCCACAGCAGCAGTTTTTCTGTGATGGTGGTCTTACCCGCGTCAGGGTGAGAAATAATAGCAAACGTACGTCTAACCCTTATTTCATCTAGGATTTGTTGATTCATAATGTGGTGTTTTCAATGATGATATCCGGCTGCGGACATCAATTTTATAAACGCTACCCGAGATTTAAGGTCGTAGACAGCATGAAAGTGTCGCGCATTATAGCACTTGTCATTTGCATAATTGTAGATTCAATGATCGGCGCCGCAGGGAAATGCATCACGTCTAGAACAGCTTAAACCTTATTGCTTCACAGAAAAATTTGATATAAATACTGGTTTAAGCTAATCAGAGAATACCTAGACTCAATAATAACGTTAAAAACGGTATTTCTATTCATGGCACTACTCCACAAGGACACCTTGAAGTTTCTTTTTAATTTTTTTGATTCCCCTCTCCTCCAAGAGTTACTTTTCTAATCCGCCATATTTGCTGATTAAGAAATCAATTCTTACTAATTAATTAAATTTTTATAAAAAGAAATGACATTATCAATGTGCAACTTTATGGATATACGTTGCGTATTAATGTTTTTCTAACAAATATTAAGGATAGATAATCATGCAAAAAATTATTATTGGACTCACTGCACTTCTTATATCAAGTTTAACTTTAGCAGCAGACGTTACAAATGATACGGCTATCCCAGCAGGTGGCAGCGTATCTAGCACGATCGGAAGTCTAACTGGTAGGCTGATCACACCAAAAGATTTTGGTGCTAAAGCTGACCGTATTGTTATCGCAAATGGAGGATCAATTACATCCGGTAGTACATCATTTACGGGCACGACAGCGAGCTTTGTTTCTGGTGACATTGGGAAAACCATTGGTATTAATGGCGCAGGAACTTCTAACGGCTCTTTTTTTTCTAAGATCGTGTCAGTGAGCAGTCCCACAAATATTACGATTGCTGATCCAGCACAATCTACGGTGACGAACACCCCTTATACCTATGCAACCGACGATAGTACATCTGTTCAAAATGCTATTAATGCGTCAAGCAATAAAACTCTTTATTTAGGAAATTATACTTATTGTGTTTCTAATTTAAACGTTACTGGATCAGTAACCATTATTGGCCCAACAAAAAATATTAGTAATTCTGGGTTCGTAAACTGTGCAGCCAATCAAAATATCTTAACATTTGCAACCACTTCTAATGGGGCTATTCTCAAGAATGTGTTCATTTATGCTGGCAATGGTGGCGTTACTACTGCTGGAACTGCGATATCTGCATTAGGAACACTTACCGCAATTGAAGATGTATTGATAGCTGGTCCTTGTATTGGCTTTGATGTAGCCGGGAATAATGTTTCTTTGAATCGTATTCAGGTCATGGGAATGCCTCCTCAAAGTTCAGATTTCACTTGTGGTGGAATACGAATCGGGCACACGACTACACAAGGAGGGACTATCGATCCCCATATCACCAACTCATTGATACAAGCATCCGGAACTGGCTTTGGTATGAGAATAGAGGACTGCGGGGGGTGCTGGGTAGGTCGTAATGATATCTTAAGTGCGGCGGGGTATAACACATGGATCATCCCTGGGTTGAACCAGCACGTAGATTGGGGAAACTTTGTTGATACCGTTCTTTCAGATACCCCCAAATTAAATGGCGTATTTATTGATACCGCCGATTCAACTGCAAAAATTCAAGGCTTGCAATTTACAGGCACTTGGGCTTCAAATGCTGGCGTTGCTAATAGCGGAGGAACTAATATCATTATTAGAAACTCAGCGGGAGGCCTAGTTAATGGCCTTCATTTTGTTTCTCATCGATCTGAAGGAAACAGCGGTGGAGGGAACTCTATTGATGTTGCTGGCAGTGTTAACAATTTTAGTCTCGTTGATAGCCAAGTTTGTGGGTATAACTCGGCAAGAACTGGTGTTTACATTCAAGACAGTGTTCAGAACTTCCAAATACGAAATAATGTCATTGGTGGTACTTGTGATGGCTATGCATCAACTGGGGCATCGGGAGTAACCATTGTCAGTAATAACGGCGGCGGTATTATTACTGGCAACGATCTTCGTGCCAATACAGAGCCATTGAATCTTGGTAGCCTTGTAGATAGCAGTTATGTCATCAAAGATAATTTAGGCGTAGACGACATAATCCCCAATATTACATCAGCCTCAATAATTGCCCCTAAAGCAAGTTCAACAATTAATTTGACTGGCTCAGCAACCGTAAATGGTATTCGTCAAGGCTGGCAAAATCGCCAGCTTACTATTGCTACGCCGAATTCAATCCTCTTCCAAACAGGGGGTTCATCAGGATTGGCTATTTGCAATAACTACACATCTACAGCTGGCGTACCAGTGATTGCAACTTACATTAATGGATGCTGGATGTTGAAATAACGTTTAATAGCATGTTTCTAAAATCAATTATCGATATTAAGTTTTCATTTATTAGGTAGGTATCGTAAGTTACGATACCTACTTTTTACTTTATTTCACCATCTCACAAAAAATGGGCTATCAACGTCTTACAAAAGCATAGCCTCTTTACTCACACCAGCTTCCTGACTCAAAGAATGGTGCCGACGTCATCTGTCTATGTTGCACAATGACATTTTCCCCACTTAGGTCTCGTATGCCTCCTAGACACGAATCTCTTTTAGGAGGATCAATCATTTTTAACTCATAAGAGTGACCTGTTTTTGGGAAAAAGCTAAAGCCAAGCTGGCATAAAGAAACATAGCCTATATGAACGTCGCTTGTGACCGCACTCAGGGCGACTTCAAATGTTGTATCTAACAAAATCGGCTCAACTGAACGACTTCCTGCAGGTTCTCCTTTAGCAAGATTCCGACCTTTACATTGATAACTAGAATCATGAATCTGTAATGCTACAGGACGTGATGAGAGATTATTTAAATAAAACTTCGCCGTATTTTGACCCGTAGGATTTTTATATATAGGTGTAGTATCGCAACCAGTAAGTAAAGAAGAAATGAGTCCCACAAAAGCTAAAGTTTTTAATTCCATCATATGTTTACTATCTAATTAATATTATTAAAAGATACTAGAAAATGATACGAAAATACAATATAAAAATCTAAAATCACAAGAAATGAGTATTGAATCTGGTTTCCAAAATACGATCTTGATCTCGTGATGGCTATCATCATTCTTGTTCTGCAAGCAGCCCTTTAGTATCTATCTCACGTTCACGCCGATACCTCACCTGATACGTAAGCACCGTCAACGCCCCCGCAAACCCAGCCGCCGCCCCAATCCCCAGTGCCCAACGAGCCCCGAAAGTATCCGCCACCCAACCCACGATGGGCGCCCCTATCGGAGCGCCGCCAAAGGCAATCGCCAGCAGTATCGCCACCACCCGTCCACGCATGGCAGGTTCTGTAGAGAGCTGGATGATACTGACCGATCCCGTCGTCAGGACTTGAGCAGAAATCCCAATCATGACGAGCACCACGGCAAACAGCCAATAGTTGGGCATGAATGCGGCTAGGGTAAAACCGATGCCAAAGATCAACGCACTCACACCCAAAAGTGCGATGGGCATACGGGCACGCTTGGCGACAAGCAACGCACCAGTCACCGACCCGACCGCCATGATCGAGGTCAGAAGACCATAGTGACTTGCGCCGACATGAAAGACCGTGACCGACATGGTCGAGATAAAAATCGGGAAATGCAGTCCAAAGGTGCCCACCAGAAAAATCATGAATAGCAAGGCTTTTAGGTCTGGGCGCTGCCAGATATAGCGAAAGCCATCGGCAAAGCTACCACGTGTCTGTGCGGTGACTTCTTTACGATGCAGTTCCTGTACGCGCAGCACAAAGAGTGCGCCCAATACTGCCGCAAATGAGAGTGCATTGATCAAAAAGACCCAGCCCGTTCCCACACCCGCAATGAGGAGACCTGCCACCGCAGGACCGATCATCCGTGCAGAGTTAAATGACATGGAGTTCAGCGCGACGGCATTGGATAGATCGGTTTCCCCGACTAACTCGGAGACAAAAGTCTGCCGCGCTGGGGCATCAAAAGCGACGACACTGCCAAACAGAAAAGCGAATACATAGACATGCCATAACTGCACAAGTCCTGTCAGTGTCAACAGACCGAGTCCCAAGGACAGCAGCCCCATCAAGGCTTGCGTCACAAATAACAGTTTGCGTCGATCAAAATAATCCGCCGCATAGCCAGTCAGCGGCAGCAGTAGAATCTGCGGACCAAACTGAAGGGCCGTGACGATGCCAAGTGCCGTGGCGTTGGTATGCGTCAGCTCTGTCAGTACGAGCCAATCCTGTGCAGCACGTTGCATCCACGTCCCGATATTGGACACCAGCGCCCCGCCTGCCCAGATCCGATAGTTATGACCCGCAAGCGAACGAAAAAGGCCTGTTTGAGAATCACTCATGAGCTTTGGGAAAGATTCCCACCATTAAAACGACCAAAATGACGCGCCAGATATAGCGCTATCGACAAGCCACCTGTACCCAGTAGCAGTGCATCAGATGTCGCCTTTAGGTCAAAATTGCCTACGCGGCTGATCAGTACATAACCCACAGCAAGATTAAAAAAGCCCCACCAGACATTCATTGTCGATGAGGAAAGACCCTCGCCGCGCGGTGTAGCAAAGGGAGTCTGAAAAGGACGACCCATGACGCCACTCACCAGATGTGGGATGGAATTGGTCAGGAATGCCCCAGCAAAGAAGTAGGATACCGCATGAGATATGGGCATGGTTACGCCCTCTCCTTGAGCAGCGTGATCAAGTCTTGCGTTGAACCCGTCTCACTAATACGCGGGAAAATGCGAGTGATACTGTTGTGATGTGCATCCAAATTCGTGTCGGTGATGGCGTCGGTCACAATGCTGACGTGATAACCCAGCTCATGCGCCTGACGGGCTGTGGACTCGACACCAATACTGGTGGCAATCCCCACAATCACCACTTGCGTCACACCAAGCCCTTTGAGATGTGCATTCAAATCGGTACTAAATGCGCCCCATGTGCGTTTGGTGAGGCGCAAATCTTCAGGCTGTGCGGCGAGTTCAGGCACCAAATCCGTCCAATCAGCGGGGCGCTCACCCCTTGCCATCTGATCGGCACGTCCCGGGGCACCCCCTGCAACATTCACAAGAATGACAGGAAGCTGATGACTGCGGAATTGCTCAGCAATTGCTCGTGCCTTGGCGATCACATCAAGGGGGTCGTGCACCACAGGGAGGGAGACAATGCCTTTTTGCAGATCAATCACAATTAAAGCAGTCTTTGGATCAAGCTGAGTAAAAGCCATGGGAATACCTCGTATGCGTAAGGGATGTAAAACGGGGGACTTAATCGTCGGCTAAGCGTTTGAGCAGTGCGATACCTTGTGCCAGTTGCGTTTGTTCTTTGGCGGTCAATTTGGCTTGGATCGCGTGTAACAACCAGTCATCGCGCACCGCACGGTTCTCTGCGACCAAAATACGACAAGCATCGGTCAGAGTCAGAATGGTTTGCCGACCATCCCTAGGATGTGGGGTTCCGACAATTAAACCCGCAGAAACCAGTGCAGCCACAGTTGCACCCATGGATTGCGAACGAACCCCTTCAGCACGGGCAAGCTCAGTGACGGTGGCTGGGCCGTCACGTTCCAAACGACCTAATACGGTAACCTCAGACCACGTCAGATTTCCGATATGGACTTGCTCACGTAATAGCCGTCTAAGTTTGCCAATCGTAATGCGTAACTCACTCGCCATCTCTAAGGCACGCTCGGTATCCAAATCATCAGGTTGCTTGCTCATCGGTGTCGCCTTGTCTTTGTATTACGGAACAGCAAATAGGAAGATTAACTACCAAGTTAAACTTCCTATTTATCGTATATAAAATAAACCGATCTCGTCAAGCCAGATTTCAAAGGACTGTGTAACGATGAGTAAAGGGCTGTGCATGTCGAGGTTTAGAGCGTTCAATTGGGTGATAGGCACTCTGAGCATTAACTGGCATGATAGACGCACCATCTCACAGAGATTCAGACTCGTGTCCCGCGCCCAACGCCTACTTGATTTGATCCAGATTCTGCGTGGTCATCGCTTTCCGGTGACAGGCGCGCATTTGGCCAATCAACTGGATATCAGTCTGCGTACACTGTATCGGGATATCGCCACCTTGCAAGAACAAGGCGCGCACATAGACGGTGAGCCGGGCATCGGCTACCGACTGCGTCCGGGTTTTATGCTCCCACCGCTGATGTTTTCGGAAGATGAGATTGAGGCACTGGTACTGGGTGTCAGTTGGGTGACCAAGCGCAGTGATGAACGCTTAAGTGCGGCAGCGAGAATTGCACTGAGTAAAATATCGGCGGTACTCCCCAGTGATCTGCGCAACACGCTGGATGCCGCGCCCCTGCTTGCGGGTCCAAGTCAGACGCCGCAAACCAGTCACCTTGAACTGTATCCTGTTCGTCAGGCCATTCGCTTTGAATGCAAAGTCACGATGACCTATCAGGATCAAAACGGTCAGCAGTCAGTACGTACGGTCTGGCCTTTTGTATTGGGTTTTTTTGATCATGTCCATATCCTCGCCGCGTGGTGCGAGCTGCGCGAAGGCTTCCGTCACTTCCGTATTGACCGCATCTCAAGTCTGGAAATTACTGATCAGCGCTATCCACGCCGCCGACAGGCTTTGCTTAAAGAATGGCGCAAGCTCAATGGCATTAAAGATTCACTGCTGACAGAATCTGACAGTAGGTCAGCTTAGCATCGATGTTGAGATCAAGAGATGACAATCATCTCCTCTCTACCACTGATGCAAGTTCTGATATGGAGTCTTTAAAAATGACCAGCCCTAATTTCGTGATTTTGTACGTCGAAGCACCCGAAACCAGTGCCGCATTCTATGCAGATTTATTTGATTTAAAGCCTGTAGAGCTGTCCCCCGGGTTTGCCCTATTTATCCTGCCATCAGGTCTGAAGTTTGGCCTGTGGGCAAAGCATGATGTGCAACCAGCAATCACCAACTTTGGTACGGGTGGTGAACTGATCATCCCCGAGACCGATCATGCTGCGGTCGATGCAACATATGCGTCTTGGCGTCAACGCGGTCTTGAGATTGCCCAAGTGCCCACCGAGATGGATTTTGGCTATACCTTTGTGGCGGTTGATCCAGATGGTCATCGCCTACGCGTATTTGCGCCGAATGCATCATGAACCACTGGATCGCGGTAGCATCGGCTGAGCACGTCCGACGTGGGCGTGCTGGGGGCTTTATGCAAGTCTGTCATGGCAAGGCGGCGCCACTACGCCGCATCAAGCCTGATGATCGGGTGATCTATTACTCACCTTCAGAAGTCTTTGGCAGTAAAGATCGCTTCCAGACCTTTACTGCGATCGGGATGGTTACAGACGAGAAGCCTTATGCTTTTGATATGGGTGGGGGCTTCGTACCGTATCGACGCAATGTGCTGTGGTTGCCTGCAACAGAAGCGCCCATTCATCCCTTGCTGGATGTGCTGGACTTCTCTATGGGCGAGCGCAATTGGGGCTATCAATTCCGCTTTGGGATTCTGGCGATCAGTCAGCACGATGCGAATGTAATTGCGGAGGCGATGGAGGTAAAACTAACTGTTGAATAGAAAAAAGTATGATGTAAATTTTGATTATCTAGCATTTATTTATGCTGTTTTATTAAACATAATGAGTAAGAGCAACTTTACTTATTTCTGAGAGCTGTACAATGGTACAAGCAACAATATCAATGTGGAAAACTCAACCACTCCCCGAAGAGCGGACGGAATTAAATTTTTCAGCGTCTTATAGCAATGACGAAATTGAAAAAATGATACTTGGCGTAATTCCAAAGGAAATGGAAGATAAATGGTTTATCTATTTTCAAGACAACACTCTTTTCTTTCATCGAAGCTGGACTGGATTTTGTATCTTTACTTTAAAATTCATGTTCGACTCTATGGGTGCCCATGTCGTAGAGTCATGGGTTAATCGTAATACAAGTCAATATAACTCAACCTCAATTGAAGATGATCAACATAATCTTCAATTGATCATTGATCAATTCTTACTGCATATTCAACCAAAATCTGGGTGGCGACTTTGACGTCCACCCACTCCATTAAACATTGAATAATGACTGCCTTAATCTGAAACAACTTAACAATCCTAGCACTAAGACTTTAGAGCTGTTAATCGTGAAATTATTGCAGAAATATTCTCCACAATAACTTCACGCCTTAGACCACTTAATTCGCCAGTATCAACAAGCCATTCACGATGGCTTGTGATGCATCGGGTCGCACGTTATGCAGCCATGGTTTATCCAATAGCACGCCACTACAGCCCCCTTTATCCAGCGCCAGACTCGCCTTCATATCAATCGCCTCCACACGACGGTCAAAACAACTCCCTAGGCTATCGCTAGTCACATAGTGCTGGGTGCTGTGGCGTGTTGAAACCACAGGTGTGCCTGCACTACTGGTTTGGCTACTAATGGCATTATCCAGTTGACGGCGATAATCCACCTTGCCTGCATTGCTGAGAATGTGGGTGTATTGATCAGCAAAGTCGATGCCGATAGCCGTTTTGGAACCATCAGCCGCATAGCTAAAGTGCAAGGGGAAATGACTGCTGCGCTGCAAGGAAAACGTTTTGCGCCCAGCGGTGACGGTTGAGGTGGTATCCACATCATTACTCTGCACAAAGTCCTGCGTGGTCGCGGTGAACTTCTGGGTATTGCTAAAATCCACGGTCTGCTTCACATCCAACTGCTCATAGCCTTTGGAGCTATTAATAAAGCCAGAGATCACAAAGTCTTTATGACTGGTCGTCAACAATTGACCATTGGCATTGTTTGCCGAATCAAACGTGAGTTGTGAGTCGATCTTGGGCGCAAGTGAAGTGTCTAGCGTATTGTTGATGACTCCCCCAGTCACTTGTGAGAGGACTGGGTCGCGGAAAATCAGTAATGTGGCGGTCGCAAAGAAATATGAGCTGACATTCGCCACACGGATTGAGACTTTATGCGGTTTGCCATCACTCAAAATCCCCGCAAAAGGGGATAGATCTACACGATAAGGCTTCATGTTCAATGTCTGCACGCCCGGTGTTGGCCGCCATAATGCAGGGCTAATACCACCGGTAAAAATCCACGGAAAGACGGGGGCAACGCCAGCAGGTTGATCATCAATACTGACTTCGGTCTCACGAAATGGCGTATGACCACAGGTGTAAAGAGGCGTCGCCAAATCATCTGGCGCACAGGTATACCAAAACTCATCATCCGACTGCCCTTGAGCCAAGACATCCAAGTAAGCCCTGACGATGTTTGTCGGCAAGGTCAACGTTTGACTCAAACTGTCCTGTTTGGCATCCACATGTTGACCACCTGTTGATGACAGCGCATAAATTGCATCAGCTGTAGGCGGTACAACCGTTGTAGGGCTGGTAGGATAAAAGACTAATTTGGCACTGCCCGTGATCACTCCGGTATAAGTTTGATCGACCAGATTGGCCAACTCCACCCGACCCTGCTGACTTTGGGTAAACAGTGACGAGTAGTCCGTGACATCCCGCTCGACATGCCAACTGGGTGCAACAGTTGCCGACGGCTCTTGAGTAGTACCGGTATAAAGATTGACTCCACCTAAATCGATATAGGCAGACCGATCAAACTGGCGGCCTTGGGTCACCGAGAAGTCTGCTTCCAAAACCACTTTCGCCCATGGCCCTTGGCAACTGGGTGGCGCATAGTTGATGGCCTTAGGATCAAAATTGGCAAAAGTCATGTTTTTGAACAAATCAACGCTGCATGGCGTGGTGCTTGGGCGTGTCACAGTTGGATCAGCAACTAGCACATTTCCACTACCAACCACCACACCTGCCACGGCACGGTCTGACGCATAGGACAGATCATTACTGCCACTTCCTCCACCACAAGCTGACAGTAGACCCATGACGACAATGGGAATGAGCTTGTAATAAGAATACATAGTGTGTCGATTGCGCATTGATTTTTCCTCTTTATAAATAGACCAACCGGTCAACAATACCTCTCTATCTGGCAATTTATATGCCAGAGTGAATTTGATTACGGAGATAAAATCTGCATTAGTTATATGAAAATACGAATGTATTGATGAATCAGGAGGCTGTCATTGGAAGGCCACAGAGCTCCGCCTGTTCCGCGTGTAAAGATGCAGACACTGAAAATGCTTAAGTCCTGATCTGGCAAATGCTCCGAATACGACCTAAGGCTTATTTTTTATGAATTAATTGCATTTCCCCTCTTGCGATTAAGCGTGAATATCACGAAAATCATTTTTTTATTTTTACGTGATCGTCACACTATTCACAGCGCATGAAAGATATTTACGATACCAAGACTTTAGAGCTGCTCGAACCGATTCCCAAGAAGCGCGGACGCCCTGCGACTGGTCTTGCGATGACGCCTGCCGAGCGCAAAAGAAAGTCGGTTGAGAACTATCGGTTAATGGTGGCTGAGAAGTGCGCTGAAGACTACACCAAGAAAGATTGTCTGTTTGTGATTGAGAACAAATACTTCGATAACATCCCTGCTGCGCGCCGTGCCGCGTGGCTCAGGCTTGGCTATCTGCTCGGTATTGAATCGCAGTCGGTGCAGTTGCGGTTTGAGATTTAAAAACACTGTCAGCTATTATCAAACGCGAATCACGCATAAAGAAAAAATCCCCACCTCCATTTACCGCATTGCCTAGCCAAACACTAGGCTTGCATCGCAGTGACGCAAATGTTACATTTTGCAAATAATAGTCATTACCGTTATCAATACCAAAAAGTAATGATTCGCAACCGAACTTAATTTTCGCAATTTGCCTAATACTATTGGATATTCTATGAACAAAGTGACGCCTCTCTGTCGCATTGCGTGTGCTGTGATTTGTGTACTTAGCGGGACTGCTGCTTATGCTGAGGAAAGTCAGTTTGGCTATGTATATACCACCGACCTCCTGCCAGCTGGTGCAAAAGAAATAGAACAACACGCCACATGGCGCCATCAAAAAGACGGTGGCAAGTTTGATCTTGTTGAGGGTCGCACCGAATTCGAGTATGGGGTTAGTGATCGTTTACAAATGTCTGCTTATCTCAATTATGCGTGGACACGTGCGAGTCATGATGTCGGTGGGGAAACGGTACCCCCTGAGACCTTCGCTGAAGTTCAGGTTGATCCAAACTCTAATTGGCATGACAAGAAATTTGTTGGTGTATCAGTCGAAGGGATCTATCGCCTCATGAGCCCGTACACTGATCCTTTCGGTTTAGCGATTTACTTCGAGCCGACCATTGGCAATGGCCTGCGTGAAATGGAAACCCGCATCATCGCCCAGAAAAATTTCTTTGATGATCGCCTCATCTTGGCAGCCAACATTACTGCCGAACAAGAAGGTCGTTTCTTGCCTGCCGACCCCGCAGCAGATCCAGACAGTGTGGAAGCACGTGGACATTGGGATCATGAGACCGATATGAATGTTGGTGTGGCGGGCTCCTATCGCTTTGCGCCTAACTGGTCTGCTGGCATGGAATTTCAACAAGAGCGTGAATACTCAAGCTTTAGTGTGCAAAATAAATTCCGCACCAATCTTGCTAACTATCTTGGACCAACCATCCATTATGGCGGAAAGCACTTCTTTGCCACGATGACGTTCCTAGAGCAATTGGGAGGTGCCGTAGACTATGGCAATCCTGATCATGACTTCATTGCGCATGGCAGAACCTTTGCTGATGACTTTGAAAAATACCGTGTGCGTGTCAAACTGGGCTATAGTTTTTAGGAGTTTTGCATGAGCAGTAGCCAATGGACATTGATCCCTTTACTCCCTCTCGCAGCTATTTCAGTCTCTGCTTATGCAACTGAATATTTCACCACTGAACAAGTGCAGCAGGCGATTTTCCCCGGCGCAAAGTTTACGCCAGACACGGTGACACTCACTGATGATCAGGTGAAACAGATTGAAAAGATGACGGACGTCAATGTCCGCCATAAAGAGATCAAGGCTTGGAAAGTGGTGGGCGGAGGTTGGCTGATTGTTGATGAAGTAGTCGGTAAGCACGAATTTATTACCTATGCCGTAGGTTTAAACGCCAACGGCAGCGTAAAACAAATCGAGATTATGAACTACCTAGAATCCTACGGTTATGGGGTTCGAGAGCCCGCATGGCGTAAGCAATTTGTGAGCAAGACTTCGGCTGACCCGCTAAAACTTGAGCATGATATCGCCAATATTAGCGGTGCAACCCTATCGTGTAAGCATGTTACCGACGGGGTCAAACGCGTGTTGGCCACTTATGCTATCGCCCTTAAGTAACAGCCTGCAACGTGCCCGCCCACTTCTGGGCACGTTTGTTGAAATCAAAATCACGGGAGATCAGTCGCTGTCATCTGATGCTATGGCAGCGGCCTTCTCTACAATTGAACATGTCCAGAATATCATGAGCTTTCATGATCCGGGCAGTGATGTCGGCAGAATTAATGCGGCAAATGCGGGCATCCTCGTCACTGTTGCTCCTGAGACCTATGACGTTCTGCAATTTGCGAATCAACTCAGTACCCTGTCTGGAGGGGCCTTTGATATTACCGTTGCCGATGTTTTAGTGCGCAGTGGTTTCCTACCTGAACATTCTGACGCGAGCCCCCCCCCCTTTCGCGGCTCATACCAAGACCTCGTTTTACGTGAGAACCATAGCGTATGCTGGTTGCGCAAGGGATGGATTGATTTAGGCGGTATCGCGAAAGGCTATGCCATAGATGCCGCCATCACCTCCCTAAAGCAATGGGGCATCAAGGATGCGGTGGTCAATGCCGGTGGTGATTTACGCTGTATAGGTTCATCTCAGCGGATTCATGTGCGTCATCCCGAGGACGATATGACATTAATCGCTTTGGGATCGTTGACGGATGCGGCCATCGCGACCTCTGCAGGATACTTTTCATCGCAGATTGAAGATCAACGCGAGATCAATCCGATTGTTGATCCCCATACACGCCGTTGTGCCGCATGGAACCAGAGTATCAGTGTCATTGCATCCAACTGCATGACGGCTGATGCACTCACCAAAGTCGTTCGACTCCTGCCAGAAGGCTGCCATGAACTACTCAGGCACTTCAATGCACAAGCTATCTCGATCACTCCGCAAGGCATGATGACCTGTGGCACAACCCGTTTAAACGAGGACATTCATGAGTATTAAACATCAGCGTTTGCAGATCCGTTTGAGTAAGCAGCATGAACGATGGGTCTATGTTTTTGGCGGTCTGTTATTAATTTCAGGTTTAGGTTGGTTATTTTTTCACTTTTTTCTGGCAATCCCTAATGAATTTGGTGATGCGCATCACCCCTCAGAAGCCTGGTGGTTACGACTGCACGGCGCTGCAGCAATGGGCTTTCTGATTGTTTTCGGTTCACTCTTTCCGGGGCATATTGCAAGAGCTTGGCGGTTGCGCAAAAACCGAGCCAGTGGACTGTCGATGCTCATCTTGCTCGGCGTGCTGATCCTGAGCGGATATGGGCTGTATTACATGGGTGACGAACAGACTCGACCTTGGATCAGTTTAATTCATTGGATCATTGGACTCGGCGCAGCAAGCGCATTGCCTTTACATATTTGGCTGGGAAAGAGGCATCATGTTAAATTTGTAGAATAACTTTCTTTATCTATCTGCGCCATTCCGCTCAGGGTGTCATGCGACATGGTCACCGCGGAGAGGTTTATAACTCATTTCAATTGCATGTCACATGACAATACTCACCATATAATCAAAATTTTACATGGAATAAAAATTTAAATAAAAGATAACCTCAAAGTGTTGTTACGGGTATTTAAATAATTTTATTTTTATAAGATTAGCGGAAAATTTAATTTCGCCAGTCTGTGCCATTCTATGAACTTAAGTTATGATGTAACTATCACTACATACCAGTAGAAACAACTACATCATTATGACATTTATTCTACTCATCCTGACTCTGCCTACGCAAAATGCAACAGCGCGGATGCGCGCTTGGCGCACGCTTAAGGCATCGGGTGCCGCAGTCTTGCGTGATGGTGTGTATATCCTGCCGGATCTGGATGCTTGTCGCGCAACCTTGCAGACCGTTGCGGTTGATGTGAATGCGCATGCAGGCAGTGCTTATGTACTGGATGCGAATTCCCCTCAAGATGCTCACTTTGAATCGCTATTTGATCGCAGTACTGACTATGCCGCACTGCTCAATGAGATCGTCAAACTGCAGGAGCAACTGATCCTCGATCAACTTTCAGAAACGATCAAACAAACGCGCAAACTGCGTAAACAGTTGAGCGCTTTGATTGAGATCGACTTCTTCCCTACCCAGTCACAACCGCAAGTTACCGCAGCTTTACAAGAACTAGAACTACGCATCGCCCGCGCACAATCTCCAGATGAACCGCAGGCCGTCGATCAAGCTATTCCAAGACGTGTGGTTGCGGATTATCAAGGCAAGGTCTGGGCGACGCGGCAACATCCTTGGGTGGACCGCTTGGCGTGTGCGTGGCTCATCAAGCGTTATATTGACCCCAAAGCCCATATTCTGTGGCTCGGCACGCCGCTCGACTGCCCCGCTGATGCACTGGGTTTTGATTTTGACGGCGCGACATTTAGTCATGTGGGCAACGCAGTGTCTTTTGAAGTCTTACTCACCAGCTTCGAACTGATGGAATCGGGTTTACAGCGCCTTGCAGCATTGGTGCATTACTTGGATGTCGGCGGTGTACAGCCTGCTGAAGCCATAGGTATTGAAAGTGTTCTGACCGGACTCCGGCAAACTATTCACAATGATGATCAACTTTTAGCAGCCGCCCTGCATGTTTTTGATGGGTTGTTGGCTGCATTTGAAAACGGGGAAAGCACACCATGAACCATTCAGAATTACCTTTAACTAACCCACTTGACCTCCCACCACCCCCTGTCAGCTTCTGGGCTGCCTTCGCCTTTTGGCTCAAACTGGGCTTTATCAGCTTTGGTGGTCCTGCGGGTCAAATCTCGCTCATGCATCAGGAGTTGGTGGAGAATCGGCGCTGGATTTCGGAGCGGCGCTTTCTGCATGCCTTGAATTTTTGCATGCTTTTGCCTGGACCTGAAGCGCAGCAACTAGCGACTTATATCGGTTGGCTTATGCATCGCTCAATTGGCGGCATTACTGCAGGTGTGCTGTTTGTGCTGCCCTCCTTATTGATCTTGATCGGACTGTCGTGGGTCTACATCTCCTTTGGCGATGTGCCGATCATTGCGGGGCTGTTCTATGGCATCAAGCCTGCGGTGACGGCAATTGTACTGCATGCCGCGCATCGCATCGGTTCGCGGGCGCTCAAGAACGGCATCTTGTGGGCGATAGCCGCTGCATCATTTGTCGCAATTTTTGCCTTAAATGCTCCCTTTCCCCTGATCGTTGCAGTGGCGGCGTTGATCGGTTATCTGGGCGGACGCTTTTTACCAGAGAAGTTCTCGCTGGGCGGTGGGCATGGGTCAGCGGATAAATCCTTTGGCGCAGCCCTTATTGACGACCACACCCCTACACCTGAGCATGCACGTTTTAAATGGGCAGGGCTGATTCGGGTAGCGATCATTGGAGCTTTGCTGTGGAGCATTCCAATGGGCCTAATGACTGCGACCTACGGCTGGCATCATCCCCTGACTCAGATGGGCTGGTTTTTTACCAAAGCTTCGTTGCTGACCTTTGGCGGTGCCTATGCAGTCCTGCCTTATGTCTATCAAGGTGCAGTCGGACACTATGGCTGGCTGACACCGACACAGATGATCGATGGCTTGGCACTCGGTGAAACGACGCCGGGCCCGCTGATCATGGTGGTCGCGTTTGTCGGTTTTGTCGGTGGTTATGTCAAAGCGGTGTTTGGACCGGATAGCCTGTTTCTGGCTGGTGCTGCTGCAGCAACCCTAGTCACATGGTTTACTTTTTTGCCTTCCTTCTTATTCATTCTGGCGGGCGGTCCGCTGATCGAAACCACGCACAACGACCTGAAATTCACCGCGCCACTCACGGCAATTACGGCGGCGGTGGTTGGGGTGATTATCAATCTGGCTTTGTTCTTTGGCTATCACGTCCTCTGGCCACATGGATTCTCTGGCAGCTTTGATGCAGTATCAGCCTTGATTACCGTTGCCGCAGCCATTGCACTATTTCGCTATAAGCGAAATGTGATCCATGTGATCGTGGCGTGTGCGGTTGTCGGTTTAGTTGTGAAGACCGTGTTGATTTAAAACGTACTCATTTCGAGAAAAAGTGAGACTTAATTCACATAAAATACATATTAGAAATAAATAGATAGGAAAAGTGAGAACTGGTTGCTTTAATTTTACAAAAGTGCTATTTTTTGATCATTGGCACGATAATTAGTGCCTGAAATTTTCAGCTCATTTCTCTAAAGGATCTGAGCTTTTTTATACAGCGCGCAGCATCTTTTATGGCGTGATTTTTTTGCATACTTTTTGCACATTAGGGGGAGCCTGAGGTTTTTTAGAAACTTTAGGTAATACGTTAGATTTAGCTAAAGCACCTTTAACATGAACGTTAATATCGAACACAAACATATCGCTATGGTTGATCAAAACCAAAAAACGATCCAGATCAAACTTGAACGCTTTTTATTCTTAAAACCCACTGCCGCTGGTAACGATGAAGTTGCCTTGCATGGCAGTTGGCTCGCCTTTAATGAATACGGCACACGGCTCTTACAAGAAGGTCGTGATTATGTGACTGCTGATCGCCAGCGCCGCTATACACCCAGTTCATCTTTTGAATAATGGACAAGGAAGCACTCTATGCAAAGCAAAGGGGGCTTCGTATATTTATTCCTTTAATCCGATCAATTCAAGCCACGACCGTCGCCAATAAAAACCCATCGTAACCCTTACTGCCTACAGTCTGTATGGCTGTTGCTGACAGTCTTGGGTGGCTGGCGACAAAGGCTACCGCCGCGCGGGCACCTTGAATCTTTTCATCGGTAGTATGGGCATCCACCACTTCACCGTCTCTGACCACGTTATCCACCACGATGATGGTGCCGACACGTGCAAGCTTAAGGGACCAGTCTAGATAGTATGGATTGCTGGGTTTATCAGCGTCAATAAAGATAAAATCAAATGGAGCTAGCCCTTCCTGTGCAATTTGCGCCAACGAATCGACCGCAAGGCCCACGCGGATATCGACCCGTTCAGACAATCCCGCCCGTGCGATATTAGCCTTGGCGACTGCGGCATGTTCAGGGCTATATTCCAGCGTAATCAGACGTCCGTCTTCAGGCAGTGCTCTGGCCAGCCAAATGGTGCTGTAGCCGCCTAGCGTCCCCACTTCCAGAATACGGCGGGCACCCTGAATCTGCGCCAGCAGATGTAGAAACTTACCCAAATTGGGTGCAACGTTGATTTGAGGCAATCCGGCCTGATCACTATCGCGCAGTGCTTCGGACAAAACAGTATCTTGTGGGATCAGACTGTCGCATAGATAGGCATCTACGGCTGACCATTTTTCTTGGCTCATGGGGCAATCCTCGCACTAAAATTATTGTTCTCAGTTTCACATTCACTGCGTTCATATCATGACATTGTGCCGACATAAAACAGGTGTGATTGACGTTAAAACTAGCACAATTTTTTTCTCTGCCGTTATATGAAATGTAGATTTATGCCCCGCCTTCTTGTCATGACGGGCAACATTCAGTACCATGAAGCCTCCTGTCATTGGGGAGTAGCTAACCTTTTCTGTGCATCGTTTATGTACATTGTCGAAAAGGGGCTCATGTCAACATTCTTGGGGTTTAAGCATCCCATGGCGTGAGCAGCAACCGGAGCGATTTGCAGAGATTGTGATCCTTCGGCTTGATCAGCGAGACCTTTGGCCATCAACATGTCACCCAAGCCGGGCGAACCATGTTGCTGCGCCAATGGTTCACTGTTCGTCCGGCTATGCAACCCACTTATGTTTATCACCTTCTTGTTGTTCTTCATCTCTGCCGCGACGATTTATTTCGCCTGCGAATTCTTTGTCAATGGTGTTGAATGGCTAGGCCGCAGGCTTAACCTCAGCGCAACTGCAACCGGCACAGTGCTTGCCGCATTCGGAACTGCGCTTCCCGAGAGTGCGGTCACCTTTATTGCCGTGGTATTTGGCAACTCTCCCGAGCAAAGAGACATCGGCGTTGGCGCGGCCATGGGTGGTCCGCTGGTATTGGCAACGATTGCCTATGCCGTGGTTGGACTGGCTCTGCTTATGAATCGCCGAAAAAAAAGCCTTGCTGAGCGCTATACCATTACCGTCGATCAGAAGCGCTTGAGTCGTGATCAGGCTTGGTTTCTGGCGATCTTTGTCGTGAAGGCAGGGCTCGGCTTAGTGATCTTTAGCTTTAAGCCGTGGCTAGGGGTAGTGTTTCTGGCAGCCTATGCCGCTTACGTATGGCGTGAACTACGCGATGACGGTGATGATGAGGAAGAGGAACTTGAACCCCTTAAAATTCGCCCGCATGACGCAAACCCGACGATGGCTTGGGTTGCGCTGCAAACGGTTGCGGCACTGACGGTGGTAGCGATTGCGGCACATACCTTTGTTGCACAGATTGAGCTGATAGGCGTGGCATTTGGTATGGCACCGCATATGGCCGCTTTACTCTTAAGCCCGATTGCTACCGAGTTGCCGGAGATCATGAATGCCTTGATCTGGGTCAAGCAAGGCAAAGAACGTTTGGCGCTTGCCAATATCTCAGGGGCGATGATGATTCAAGCCACCATCCCCAGTGCCTTGGGAATCTTCTTTACCCCATGGCTGTTTGATGGTCCGCTGATCAGTGCAGCAGTGATCACGATGCTTGCGGTCGTTGCACTCTTTGCACTCTTCCGTCGCGGGGTGATGGATAGCCGAATTCTGGTCTCGGTGGGTCTCTTGTATGGGGTCTTTGTGGGTTATGTGATTTGGTATTTTAATTAATATGCCCCATCACTATCGCGCTTATCGTCTTAAACGATAAGCTCATGCATGTCATCAGATACAAATGATTGGAATGGTATAGACTTAAAGAACCAACCCTACGTTAGCTTAAGGCAATCTATGAAAATTACTAAAATGTTTTTGGTATTGGCGATCAGTACTTGGATGGTCGGCTGTGCCGCTTATACACCATTTGGTGATGTTGTGATTCCAGGCGGTGTTGTCGTAGATAGAGATCATGACGGCGGTGGTCGTGATGGTGGCGGTAGAGGCTTCTGTCCACCAGGGCAAGCCAAAAAAGGCAACTGCTGATTCCTACAAAAAACCGCTCATGTTGAGCGGTTTTTTAATCCCATTATTTGTGCCCATGTCCATGACTATGGACATCCGAGCCGTGATCGCCATGCGCTTTTTCATGGACATAACCAGTACCATGATGACTGCCATGATACGCATAGTGATGGTGGTAATGATGTCCTGCTGCAAAAGCAGGTACTGAGACCGCTGTGAGTAAAACCGCGCATAAATACTTCATGATATAGCCCCTCATGTTAAAGATAATGCTAAATTCTGACCAACCCTCTTATTTCATTCTCGGTGATCCATCCATACCATAATGGCTAAAGATCGCATATAAGATTACATTTTTGTCATCTTAACGTTTTTACACACCCCATCATTTCTTTGTTTTTCAATACACTAATAAATTTTAGTTTCAGTCTTCTTACACTTGATACAAATTGTTACTTCTTCTTTTTTATGATGAGACTTACCCTCCGCTCGCTTAATACTGAAAAACAACGGATGAGAATAATCATGAAAATTTTATTTCCAGTGACGCTGGTTACAGCGGCTCTTGCTTTAACAGCGTGCGGAGGCGGCGGGGGCGGCAATGATGCACCAGCAAGCAACTCAGGGACGGTGAATGTCGCAATCACCGATAATCCGTCATGCGGCTTTAACCATGTCTGGGTGACCGTTCAACAAATCCGCGTCAATGGCAGTGCCACGGCGGGTGATAATGATGCAGGCTGGCAAACCCTCACCTTGGCTACACCGCAGCGTATCGACCTACTCTCTTTAACCAATGGCGTGCTGCAACAGTTGGGTCAATTCCCGCTGTCCGCAGGACAATATCAACAGATTCGTCTAGTGCTAGTCGCGAATGGTAATACCGTGGTTCCGACCACCGCTACAGGCGCGGATGGTACCGAAGTTGCTCTCTCAACACCGAGCGCGACACAAAGCGGCTATAAAGTGATTGGGAACTTCACGGTTCAACCCAACACATTAACCGATCTGGTTTTGGACTTTGATGCTTGCCGTTCAATCGTGCAAAAAGGCAATGGCGCTTACAGCTTGAAACCTGTGGTAACAGCGACTCCTGTGGTGGTCAGTGGTCGAATCAAAGGCTACGTCTCCCCCACTGAAGTCGGTGCTATGGTCTATGCGGAACAAAATGGGCACGTGATTAAAGGCACTGTGGTCAACACCGATGGCAGCTTCACACTCGCCCCGCTTGTTCAAAGCAGTGCCAATGGCAATTACGATGTCGTGGTCGTTGATAAAGGCTACGCCGATGCAATCATTCGTGCAGTCCCGGTCACCGCGAATGCAGATACAACAGTCTCCACCGCCGCGGCTCCAATTTCTACACCAGCCTCAGGCGTCCAGATCGCTAGTGGTAGTGCGACCTCAGCCAGCGATGGCATATTGGTACGGGCACTGCAAACAGTAAATGGCGGAACCTATGAAATCGCCTCGATGGTCACCAATGGTAGCTTCTCGTTCACCCTGCCAGCGGGCACGCCAACCTATGTGGGTACCTATAGCAGCACCTTACCAATTGCATTGACTTCTAATGGTATCGCTGCTGGGCAGTATCAGATCGAAGCGGATGAAACCGTGACCGGTGCGGTTCAAACCACACCGATCAATATCACATCAAGCAGTATCACCAACTTAAACTTTAAGTTCTGATGACCTGCAAATCTGCCAGATTGTGAAATCTGAGAGGCTATAAAAAAAAGCCACCTCATGACGGTGGCTTTTTTTATGGTCATTGAACAAGAGGCGCTTTAAGAATAATCAGGATAATGCGAGAGCGCCAATTTGGTTGCAGCCGCCAGCACATCGCGGCGGTTATCCGCATCTTTTTTAAGCTGGGTGAAGTAGATCGTCAGCACCACAGGCTCACCTGAGGGTGGCCAGAGCAGCCCGATATCATTGGTGGTGCCATAGTTGCCACTGCCCGTTTTATCCCCGACCTTCCAGCCACTCGGCGCACCAGCACGGATGGTAGCATCCCCCGTGGTATTGCCCTTGATCCATGTGATCAGTTGTGCACGCAGGTTTGGCGCGAGGATGCTATTGCCCAGTGCAATTTTCTTCAGACTGTTTGCCATGGCTTTTGGTGTGGTGGTATCACGGATGTCAAATGGCAGTGCACTATTCAAATCCGGTTCAAAGCGATCCAGCCTAAAGTCACGATCCCCCAAACTCTGTGCAAAGTGATTGACCGCCTCTAAGCCACCAATTTGTTTAATCAGTAAATTAGCCGCGGTATTGTCACTGTATTGCAAGGTTGCAGCACAGAGCTCAGAGACACTCATGCCCTGCGCCAGATTTTTACGCGTGATCGGGGCATAGGATAAGAGGTCCTCTTCACTATAAGCGATATGCTGGGTCAGCAAACTCGCTTGAGTCATGCTTTTTTTCAGCACGGCGGAGGCGAGCATCAGCTTAAAGGTACTGCAAAAGGGAAAACGCTCATCACCGCGATATTGAAACTCCTGCCCGGTACCGGTGTTAATCAGTGCTAGGCCTAGCCGCCCTTTGCTGCTGGTTTCCAATGCTGTCAATTCTTGAGTAAGTATGTCAGAGGGTGTGTCTGCGGCTCGAACGCGCGCGGTGAGACTGGCAAAAGGCAACGCCACGCCAGCCAATAACAGAGTGCGGCGTAATGGAGAATGGGTCATGAAAGGCTCACCAAATAGATCGCGTGACAACGTGATAAACAGGTCATGATCAGCATCAAGACCTGATCGCAACAAGCGTGCGATGTGGGATGCGTATTGGAAAAATTGTTATGAAAAGCAAAATAGGTGTTGATGCACGTACCACACCCAGCCTATCCCTAAAGATAGCTGGGAACCTGCATCAACACAGATACGTTAAAAGTTTTGACCGGACGGTGCAATGGACGAAATGTTAAAAAGTGTTGATCGAACACAGTGAATCATTACAGTTCACCCCATTAAATCCCAACAAAAGTGTGTTCTCAGTCAAGCTTAAGTATCCGATACTAAAGAATACTTCTCTAAGGCCAAGACGTGGATACCCACATGCGATCTTTAGTACACCATCATACTGTAAACACATCCCCTCTAAAGGTCTTGGTCGCCTGTTGTGTTTGGGCTGTGGTTTCTGCCACCGCTTATGCGGATGAGGCTTGGGTCTCCACCCATACTCGGGCTTTTGCGTCTGCATTTGGAAAGCTCCCGACCTCAACAACACCCGTTGCCAATGATATGCCAGTTCACATCACCGTGGCCCTGAAACTGCGCAATGAAGCCGATCTAAATAAAAAACTCGACGGTGGTACACCACATCACTTTTTAACCCCTGCCCAGTTCGCTGAGCAGTACAGCCCGACAGAACAGCAAGCCAATCAAGTCAGCGACTATCTCAAAAAATCGGGCTTTCACGATATCAGCATCGCGCCTAATCGCTTATTGATCAATGCTGAGGGCACGGCTGAAAACGTGCAAACGGCATTTAATACCCCGTTATATCAATTCACCGCGCATGATGGTCGTCAGGTCTACGCCAACACCAAGGATGCTCAAGTGCCGCAGTCTCTGGCTGATATCGTGGATGCGGTCTTGGGACTAGAGAATGTCTATCTTTTGCATGTTAATCCGCCCAGAGCAGCAGCTCCAGTTCCCGCACCCGTAGCAAAGTCATAGCGGAATGACTCAATCGTTAGCGGATTATAACAACTCGCAAATCTCCCCTTTTTGAGTCATTCTACCCATAAAAAATGGCAATCCGTGGATTGCCATTTTTATTGAAGTTACTTAGCTAAGTAGCTGTTTAGAAGTGATAACCCACTTTAAAGCCGTAAGCAATGGCATGACCGTCTTTGAAGTCACCTGCATAGCTAGCTGCTTCATTACCCGGTACTGAGTGCGCGCCGGTTTCTGCTTTGGCATCACCTAGCCAGAAGTACTTGATCCCAGTCGAGATATCCCAGTCTTTCACAGGGCTATAACGTAGACCTAAGCCCACGTTCCAATAGCCATCGGTCGGTCCCAGGGTAGTGATCGGATTACCTGCACCACTGTCCCAACCTACAGAAGCGGTACCTGAGAATTGATCATTGAACTTACGGCCTAGACCTAAGTTTGCAGACCATTGGTCTTTGGCATAATCCACGAGGTTAAAGCCACCGGCATAGCCACCTTTACCCAAGATTGGCGACACGGCACCTGCCACTTGACCAAACTGATAAGGACGGATCGCGAAGCTCTTCCAGTTGACCCAGCGTACGTTGGCAAACGCCACGGTGTCCGCCATGATGCCGGTCTGAAAGTCTAAGTTGACGGATTGCGGGGTGGTGATTTTGGTATCGCCTGACGCGTTGGTGTTGATGCCTTTGGCTTTACCCAATGCACCAGCAATCGCAGCACGTTGTGCTGCTGGAACAAGGCTTAAAATACCGCCTAACTGAGCCGCAGGGATGCTCTGAATGGCATTGATCAATGGTGTCGATTCATCAGCCTGAACTTCGTGTTCAATTTCAGAGCGATAGGTAATCGAAGTTTTCAGCGCGATTTCTGGAATTTCGTAAGCAAAACCCGCCAACCAGCCGTAGGCATTGTTTTGCTTGATGTTAGCGCTATAGCCGTTAAACAGGCTGTACGTTGAACCACGGAGGTCTACTTTACCGCGCAGTTCTTGATAAACCACACCACCATAGAAGTTGAAGTTTTTGGTCGGTTGATAACCAAAGATCGCCGTGTAATCACGGCTCTCAACTTGAACGCGTGTTCCGCCATCGATACCCGCTTTCAAACTGCCGGTGGTAATCGGCAATGAACCCAATACCTTATCGGTTGGCTTAGCGACGAAGTTGCTGTTACCTGAGTAGCTGGCATCCGCGCCATACGGCTCATCAAAGAGTAAGCCGAACGAGAACTGTTCAAAGGGTTGCAGCTTGAGCGCAAACGCTGGGAAGCGATAGGTGTTCGCCATGTCGCCAGTGCCATTGCCACCGTTGTCATGACCAGAAACTGTTGGATCAAGTACGGTGAAGCCCGCTTCTGCATAATTCCCTTTTTGCAAAAACGCGCCAATGGATTGACCTGAACGATCAAGTGCTGCTGCAAAGAGACTGGTGGTAGGAAGAGTTGCTAAAACAATAGCAACAGAGAGAGATTTCATTCTCATGAGATCGGTCCTTGATGGAGTTATAAAAAATTAAATCAAAAATAACAGGGTGTCGCGCCGCATTATTTTTGACCACATAGTCCGCTTTTTCATTATAAAGAGAGAGCAGATAATAGACCAGCAGATTTCAAACGATTTATATACTGTTGGGGTTGAGACTTCAGTCGAAATACTATGCAGATCACGCAGCCCAAAAGGATGAGCAACAATGGAATAAGAACCTTTTGTTGAAGAGGTGACTTTGTCATTATTAAACAATCCATGTCATCGGGATAATATTTGTCCATCACTGGAGCAGATTTGAATACAAACTTTTTAAGCTTGGCTATAAAAGGGCTTGATGTTGGTCAAGCCGCATATTAGAAAGATCAAACTTATTTCACTAGCGCATTTTCAGACAATAAATTGATATTAACGGACATTAAGGTCAAAAACAGGAGAGCAACTTTCCTGTTTTTGGCTTTGGTAACAAGGCTTTTCAAAAGATCAGGTTATTAGAAACCTGCAACTTTCAAACGATTGGCTTGCTGGCGATACAAGGGAATAGGATCAGCGCCTGGTCCTGAACCCACCATGCCCAAAACCTGATTAACTTCATCCAAATGGTTTTGTGGATAGTCATCACGAATAACTTGACCTAAGTGACTTGAGCATTTCGGCACTAAGCCATCACTTGGACCATTTTGCAGCAAGGACGCGGCAACCATGCCATAGCTGGTCGAATCGAAAGCATTGGTCATGAGTCCCGTACCACCCCATGAATAGTAATTTACACCATTCGCTTGGGTTTCACTGGGTCCACAGGGTGTGGTTGGAATCGCTTGTGGGAAAAGGACATTGAACTCAGCCGCACCTTTGGTGGTGAGTCCATAGTTGGCTGCGACGATATCTTGCGGGGCATCGGCAGCCGCACCAGATGCAACACCCTCTAGAGACAAGAAAAAGTTCACAGCCCCTGCAACGATAGAATCCAGCCCAGTCGCTTTGAGTGGGTTAATGAGTACCAGTTGTGCAGCGTCAGCTACTGGAGAACCAGTATTTGACCCAGCGATACCCGTCACAGAAGCAACCAGATCAGGTCGCACACCGGCGACATAACGGACGGACTGTACACCTTGACTATGACCGATCAGATTTACTTTGTCAGAACCCGTCAATGCGCGTATCGCAATGACTTGCTTGAGCAGTTGCTCTCCACGCACCGCATCAGAGTTGCCTGAGGATACGGTGGTCACAAAAACATTGGCGCCATTGCTGCCAAGATCCTGAGGAATACCATGCCAATAATTGATCGGACCGATCTGCCCAAACCCAAACAGACCATGTGCGAGTACGATGGGATATTTGGTTTGTGCATAATTGCTGGTCACGGTCACCTGATCCAAAGCACTGCTTTGCTGACACACGGCTTGACCATTGTTAATCGCACAATTCTCATGCACGGCTTGAGGGCCTTGCCACCAGTTAAAAATGTTGTTGGGTACGGTCACTGCTGAAACCAAGACTGGGGTCAGCAAGATGGCACCAAACGTTAATGCAGGCACTATTTTTGAGGCTATTTTTGTCATTTTAGACAATCTCCATACTGTATTGATCATGCAGGATTTCATATCCCACACGTTTTTTGGTTATCGTTGTTTTCTATTGCCACTTTAACTCGACGTAATCGTTCTTCAGATACAAGGGCTCCTTATTCATAAAAATAGGGGAAACTTAAATTCATGGAT
The DNA here is from genome assembly GCF_003351745.1 of Aquirhabdus parva. NCBI lineage: Bacteria > Pseudomonadati > Pseudomonadota > Gammaproteobacteria > Moraxellales > Moraxellaceae > Aquirhabdus > Aquirhabdus parva. Next base: position 3,010,394 of record NZ_CP031222.1, read on the forward strand.
GGGTTAGCGCTAAGATTGCTTTTTCAGGCTGCTGTCATGCATGGATTCAAATGTCTGAGCACGAATCCGCTCTTCAGGGGTACGAAATGATTGATTACGCAGTTCCGAAATCGCGCTTTGTTGCTGCGCTGGGTCAACACCACTAGCAGCAATCTGATCACGTGCGGCAAGATAGCGATCGACCTGACTTTGCCACTTGCCCTCCTCCACATCAGCTTGTTCCAAGCGGTCTGCTGCGGCTGCCCCAACGAGGCTTTCACGCATTTGACGCAGTTCCGCTGGTGAGCCACCTCTGGCCTGAATCTCACTGGTCAGTTGTTGCAATTGGTTATACTGCAAAATCGGGCGCATGCTGGCGACTAGGGATGCAGGCTGTTGACTAATAAGCTCTGCGCTTTTATCCGCTTTCTGCTTGGCAGTTAAACGCTTGTCATTATTAATGTTGTACTGAGCGATCGCGTACTGATCATAGAGCTCCTCATTGCCAAAAAAGACTGCTGCCTCTTTGACTGTAAAGATTTGGCGACGTAAGTCTTTCAGTGCGGATAAGGCTGTATTAAAACCATCTGGCGCATTGGTTTTAGCACTGGGCAGTGTAGAGCGACCATGCAAGTAGGCAATGTATTTATCCAATAACTGGAAGGCATAGGGTTGCGCAGTCTCTGGAAGTAGTCCGGTTAGATATTGACGGATATCCGCGGTCAATTGACTCTCGGTTTTCTCCCCTGTACTCGAAAAAAAATAATCAAAGCAGTTACGAATCCCAATGGTCAGAACCAGTTGTCCTTGACCATCTACCTGTAGCGGGCAATCCACCTCTGTACCCTGTAACGAGTTCGCTAAGACGGGCATGACGCCATGAAATTTTAAGGGTTTGGGCTCAATCGCACTTGCAGTTGCGGTCGCCGTGATTGGTGTTGGGCCGACACTGGTGGCGGCTGTCACGACGACAGACTTAGGCGCTGGTTTTAAAAACCAAACCATGCCGATGATAGCCATTGCCGCCAAGACAACGACCATGAGAATGCCGACGATTTTACGTTGAATCAAACCTTCCATGATGATGCTCTTATTCGCTGATGATCATTCGATAATATTCTTTAAACTAAATACCAATTAAATCAAATAAATACAAATTCACTAATTTGATTTTTCGCTTAGAACTCATTTAATCACTGCATCCTTGCAGATTTAGATCATGAATTGACTTTAGCGCCATACATTAGTCTGGATGGGAGTCTAGACACTCTGGGGATGATTTCGTATAGTAAAGTCAGACAATAAGTTGATAAAAACGGACAACGAATATGACGGATTGGGACTATCCGCGCAGTATCATGGGCATCAAATTGCTGATTGATCTTGCATCAAGCCATGACATGAGCGTTACAGACTGCCTTGCTGAAACTGGAATAGAGCCCGATTGGCTCTCCAATCCGCAGTCTGTCATCACCGCTCATCAAGAAATTCGTTTAATTCGCAATTTGATCCGTTCGATTCCTGTCGAGGCACTCGGACTTGACGCCGGTGAGCGCTATCACCTTACCATTTATGGCGTATTTGGCTTTGCTCTCACCAGTAGCCCAAGCTTACGCAATGTCATTGAGCTCAGTATCCGCTATATGGATCTGACTTATGCGTTCTGTCGTATGCGGTTAGAGGACGTGGGGGACTGCGTACGCCTACAACTTGATGATCAAGGCATTCCCGAGGATGTGCGTCGGTTTATCGTTGAGCGTCATACCGCGGTATTGATGACCCTGCAGCATGAACTTCTCGGTCGACGAATGCCGTTAAAGCGCATCACATTGCGCTTGCCAGAACCTCAGGATGTGTCGCGCTACTTGGAAACCTTTGGCGTGATTCCAGAATTTGGCGCTGATGCAAATCTGTTGGAAATGGATGCGTTATGGATGGATGCACCTTTGCCACAAGCCAACCCCCATACGCAAGAGATCTGCGAAGCACAATGTCGTGAACTACTCAGTAAGCGCAGCATCCACGAAGGTGTAGCAGCTCTAGTCCGTGAACGTTTACTTCATAAAGTAATGACGCTGCCTGATATGGAAGAAATGGCCACTGATCTTGCGATGACATCGCGAACCCTACGCCGCAAATTAACCATAGAGGGGACCAGTTATCGGGAATTGGTGGATGAGGTACGTGAAGCGTTAGCCGATGAATTATTGGCGATTCGAGGTATGCGCGTAGGCGATATCGCAATGCGCCTCGGTTACGCAGAAACCTCAAGTTTCATCCATGCCTTTAAGCGCTGGAAGGGCCGCCCTCCCCGTGGCAAAGACATTGCTTAAAAAGTGCACACCACATCACAAATCAATGAATTATAAGATTTTATTTTTGACTTCTGGCATGGTTCATGCTTTTATATTTCCGCTGTTCTTTTTTTAATCACATTGCTCAAGGATGACAATCATGAATACAGTGAAAGCACTGCCTCGACATTTTGAAGCCAGTTTCTGGTGTGAAGCGGATGATCTTTTTTTGAAAGAAAATGCGAACTTGCCCTTTGCACTGCTGGCGGATTTACTCCATAAACCAACATCCGAAATTCGCAAACGACGCCAGCAATTAGGCATCTTGAAAACCAGCGCCGTTTTGCACCATTTTGAAAACATGACGCTATCGGCTTGAATAAGGCCATCCGATTAATCGGTGCGCATCCCCCATAAAAAACCACCCAGAAAAGGTGGTCTTTTTTATAGAGATCATTCCATAGCAATCTTTAACTGATACCGACGACTTGCTCTTTCACATAAGAAATTCCATACCACCAGACCCTCAACTCAATCCGATGGCCAACACGACTTGAATCAAAATTAAAGGGCACTGAGAAGTATTCAAAACGATTGGCTTGTTTCCACTGTTTACGGGTAATGTCGCGTTGACCAATCAGTGCAGGTGCGGTTCCAGCATCAACATCATAGACCTCAAGCCGTACTATCTTACCGTTATCGGCTGTATTGTTATCTACTTGAAGCTTCCATGTAGCAATCTGATTACCAGCCTGCAATGTCGTGGTATACGGACCAAATTGCATATAGTTTGCAGTATCATGTACGTTAACTGACCAACCATCTACCTCTGCCCGACCTACTACATGTTGGATATTAGGGTTGGTCATCGTCCATTGTTGATCAAAGCCACCATTGGCCTCATCCGCAATTAATGCACGTCGTGTAACATTGGCACCTGGTGCACGGTAATACAGGTAATTTGAGCCATTTACACTAAATAAAGTCGAACCATCATTACCCATGGTATTTGTCGTTAGAGGAAGAACATTGTTCTGTGAAAATGTTGTCCAGTTTAAGAGATCAGTCGATGAGGCAAATCCCGAAGACCACTGAGCCGTGCCATAGGGCTGTACACCACTGCCCTCATAAGCCATATAATACTTACCGTTATTTTTTACAATCCCACGATGTCCCGCAGTACCCGCTTGCCACGTATTGGGTACGCTCTTAATAATGGGATTGGCAGAAAATTTGGTCAAGGCTGTGAGGCTCGTCCCTGTGGCAACGCCAATCTGACAAGTCACCCCATCAAAACCGTGGTAATGAAGATACCACGTCGCCCCCTCTTTATAGAGGCTGGGTGTGCCGATGTTGGCAGCTTCCCATCCCGTTTGATTATGGTAAAGAATTGGAGTGCTATTCTTGGTGAAGTGAACACCGTCGGACGATGTTGCAAGACCTATATCGCCCGGTGAACTGGTGCTTTGCCCAGCACCTTCATAAACTAAATAAAAGGTTCCGTTGTCATACCAAATGCCAGGAAAAGAAGCCATGCGATCATCCCACGCTCCTGCGGCTCCCGCTTGCAATACCACGCCCTGATCCGCAAATGTGACACCATCCGTCGATTTAGCTAGCCCCACCCCCATCTTGCCATTGCCATCCCCTTTGATGTAATACGCCCAAATCGTGCCATTGATCGTGACTGTAGATATGAAGTGCATCGAAAATGCCCCTCCAATCGCAGTATTGACCTTATCCAGTTTGAGAAATGCGAGATTGTTGTCAACCAGATCCGCAGGAAGTGGTGGTGTCGCGAACGCGGATGGGAGAGATAAGCTTAAAATTAATAGTAAATTGATTTTAAAGGCATTCGGAGACACAGTATGTTTACGCATAGGTTTCACCTTTTGGTTAAATGTAAAGTTCCATCTTTAACTACCAACAGGTCAAAAATATACCATCTACTCATGACATGAAATACATCATCACGAAAGAAGACGTGATGATGTAACAATTCATATCCGTAACCACAGCATTAATGTCCTAACTAAGGCACGACCCCGCCCAAACTACTCCAGACCGGAGCAAGTGAGGGATCATAGATCACCAGATTGCTGTCATCCTGCAAAGCGATAAAGCGCTCCGCTGAGACTTTGTCACGTCCTGTTTCTGAATGCCACAGCGGCAGGCTACCCTCGGGATCATAGACCACAAAATTACCATCGCTTTGTAGTAATGCCCAATTGCCTGCACCAGTCGTGTGCGACTGCCAGACGATACTATGATTAGATCTGGCGTAAATCACCAGATTGCCATTTAGCTGCATGAGCAAACGAAAGTTCCCCAACGGGGAGATTAAGGAGTCTCCCGCAGAGAGGCGCTGCCCCAATGTCAACATCGAACCTTTTTCAGCCATAAAACCACCTAATTCTCTCCAGTTCTTCCTTGAAGGATCAAATCATTACGCGTTTTTTCCACTTGGATAAAAATTCAAAATTCATTCCAACATGCAGGGATTTTCTTGGGAATATCGACTTTTTGCGTCTTAACTTTTCTTGAGCCACGTCGATATCGCAAAAAACTGTTTGAGCATCCGCTTTCCTTGCAGATCTCACCCATACCCGATGAAAGCTCCATATTATCATGAGCATATGTATATAATAAGACAACTGTTGATGGATTGCTGCTCCAGCAGCAGTCATTGCTAAAAAATTGAGCAACTATTTTGCTCGGATGGCTAAAATAATCATATTTAATTTAAAAATCTTATTTACTCACCATGCAGACATAATATCTCCACACAATCTACATAATATATCAATCAAAAATACATAATAGATAGACAAAACATAAAAATAATCACTCCCGATAATAAATCTGAGATAAATAGCGCATATCCGTTAGAAAAATACAAAAACAAAAGCCCCTCGTAAGCACGTTTTAAACATGTTTAAAGACCACGTCAGATACGACTTCATTGTGAAATATCTTCTATTACTCAAAACTCAAGATAATGATTTTATTGTATTTTAAAAAAATTAACACCGACCAATACGCAGTAAACCATCCTCATAGGCATCGCCCACCTTCGCTCAAAGAATCTCAGCCGTCTATCTGCTTTAAAACGCAACTCATCGCACTCACCCAACTATTTTTACCAAAAGGTAATAAATGGCATACTACTTGCTAAACATTAATTCAGCGATAAAGCTGATTTTAATACCAGCATTTATATTTCAGATTCGGTTGATATCCATATAAAACCGATATAAATATCTCAAGCTGTATATAAATTCGCAGATATCCAAAGCGGTTAAATGACCCACCGCCAGCAGCATAAGAGTCGCCACAAGCGATGTGGATGTGCGGTATGGCGATGTGGTTGGTATGAGAGGTTATTCCGACCAATGATGCGCTGTGGACACGATGCTCTGCACCATCAGCTGTTTTTTTAACGAATAAAAATGCTTCAGATTAGCAATCTTCTGACTGAAGACATTCAAACTTTAATAACGGTATCTCCGGAGATTTTCATGCAATTGACTACACCTAAAAGCCTTACCAAGGCTCGCGGTATCTTGTTTGCCACCACAGCATTATCCCTTGCTGTGGCATCATCAGCATATGCTACAGACCCATGGGTTTCGACTCAAACCAAAGCATTCTTACCCTTGGTACAATCTGGAAGCTCGACACAAGGCGTTACAGCCGCAACGACTCGATCAACATCAGCGGCGACCACTGACCTTGCTGCCAGCCAAGTGGTGCATGTCACTGTGGGTTTAAAACTCCGTAATGAAAACCAACTGGATCAGGAAATCAGCTTCTTGCAATCTGGTGGTTCTCGTCAATTCCTGACCCCAGCTCAGTTTGCTCAGCAGTACAGCCCGACTCAGCAACAAGTGGATGCGGTGGTTGCGCACTTGAAAAAAACAGGTTTCACCAACATCAATGTCGCCCCAAACCGTTTATTCGTGACTGCTGACGGTACACCAAGCGCGGTACATAGTGCATTTAACACCACCTTAAAGGGCTTTAAAGGCAAAGATGGTCGCAATGTATTTGCTAACGCGACCGACGCACAAGTTCCGTCTTCGCTAAGCAACGTCGTGCAAACGGTATTGGGTCTGCAAAACGTGGTGACGGCTCATACGTACCATAAGTTAAACCCTGTGCTGGTCTCTCCTTCAGCGACTGCCGGCGCTTCAACGCTGATTACCAAAGCGGCGACCACGCCTGTCGAAAAAGGGCACTACCCGCTTGAGTTTTCTACGCTCTATGGCGGCGGCACTACTCCAACTGCATCGGCAACTACTGTCGGGATTATTACGTCAGGTACACTCACCCAGACCATTAGCGACCTCAAAACCTTTACCACTAAAAACAGCTTGGCCGCGGTAACGACTTCGACCGTAAAAACAGGCGCAACAGGTCGTACCTATAGTGCTGAAGATCCAACTGAGTGGAATCTGGATAGCCAATCGATTGTGGGAGCAGCAGGCGGTGCCGTACAGAAAATTATTTTCTATACTGCACCCGATGATGCAACGACAGACGCTGCATTCCTAGATGATATTTCCAATGCCTTTAACCGTGCTGTAACGGACAATACTGCCAAGGTTATTAACGTTTCACTCGGTTGGTGTGAGTCTGATGCCTCTGGCACCAGCGTCCGCGTGGCCGACAACAACATCTTTAAACAAGCGGTTGCTCAAGGTCAGACCTTTTCGGTTTCAAGCGGCGATGAAGGCGCTTATGAGTGCAGCACCACACCATCGGGTTATGGTGGTAAGCCTAATGGCACCAACTACACCGTCGGCGCACCTGCCAGCTCTCCTTATGTCCTCGCCATTGGCGGTACTGCGCTTTATACTGCAGGCACGGGCGTTTACAGCAGTGAAACAACGTGGAATGAAGGTTTAGCGGCTGCAAGTCCGACCGACTCGGTTCAACGTCTGTGGGCAACGGGAGGTGGCTACAGTACTTTAGAAGCCGCACCAACTTGGCAGACTTCTGCGATTACAGGCTCAACCAAACGTGCAGTTCCTGATATCGCTTTTGATGCTGCATCCAACAGCGGTGCAATCCTGTATATCAACGGCAGTACCACGTTTACACAAGGTGGCAGTACCTACTACAACCAAGTGGGTGGGACCAGTCTTGCATCGCCACTCTTCGTCGGTTTCTACGCGCGCATTCAATCGGCAAATAACAACGCGCTTGGCTTCCCAGCCGCCAGTATTTATAAGTATTTCCCAACCAATACGTCGTTCCTGCATGACGTGACCACGGGTAATAACGGCTCTGGCAGCTATCCCGGCTTTACTGCAAAAGCAGGCTGGGATGCGGTAACGGGTTTTGGTAGCTTTGATGTGACCAAGCTCAATACCTTTATCAAAGCCACGCCTGACTTTGCTCACTAAGACATTACGCTGTTGAAGCAGATTCAAAAAAGACATCCATAAGCATATGGGTGTCTTTTTTATTGCGACTGGTATAGATAACGTCGCACCCTGTCTGCGCCCACACTACCATGCTCATTATTATGCCGCCTTTATACATGATGCCGATGGGCATAACATCGAAGCGGTGTGTCACGATGCTTGAGTGAATAACAACCCAGCAACATTGCAAAGCCTGCTTACAAAACGCAGGCTTTTTTTTAAGCTTTTTTTGAAGATCCCAGTATGCTGATCTTCCGCTCAGTTTTTAAGCGGATGCCGTCTTCCCATAAACGAAAAATGAGGTGAGTAAGGATATGAAAACCTATCTGATTAGCGCCGAGCTTTTGCCTCATCGCGATGACTCAGTGATCGCAGAGGCGATTGAGCAGCTTTCCACCCAGACCTTTAAATATCAAAACGCCAAATGGATTATCAAACATGATGGCGATGCAGGCAGTATCCACGCCGAACTCGTTCCCGCTTTAAAAAACGGTGAGAAACTGATGGTCTTGGGCCTATCGGGTGAAGGCGCATGGACGGGTGTCGCCCCGTCCAGTGATCACTGGCTGCATGTTCACCTCTAGCCACATCGCGACACAGATCGTTTAACACGATCTTGGGATCGTGTACGTATTCAATCCGCTATAAAAAAGCCTTTATCTCAATAAGCCGAGATAAAGGCTTTTTTTTGCATGATTCAAATGTAGGTAAAACGATAATCTGAATAGGACATTATATAAACCGTACAATCCTTACACAAAACAAAACATTTAAAATATTTAGCCATATCTCGTTCAATATTAAATAAAAAATGATTCTTTAATATTTAGTCAACTGACCAAGCACCAAAGTGTACCGAAATGCATACTTGTATACATTTGATAACAAGGGTACGGTGGCTTCGTCATCAGTATATTTACACCTGACAAATTAATAGAATCGAAACACTCACTCAAGTGTAAATAATTGAAATTTAAAATAATTATTCAGATAGATTTTACAAAATAATTATTTACAGACTGATAGACGATTATCACTAAATTATTAAAACTTAACAGTGACTTAATGTAGATTTTACCCTTTAGATAATAGGTAAATTCACCATATGGACTGGTCATAAAAAACAAATGGATTTTAAATATCATGAAATATTCAACATCTATTCTCAGCCTCATCACTTTTTGTTTTAGTACATGCAGTGTTTATGCACAGCAAGTCTTGGATGACGAATCATTAAGAGAAGTCTCTGGGCAAGCCGCTTTTTATACCAACTACATTCCGACTGGTGGTGCTAACCCGAATGCCAATATCGGTTTTTTTACTTTGGGCTTAGAGGGCAAAGTCGACTTAAACGCCAATATTGAGCATTTGCAACTCGGCTGTGGCGGGGTCAATGGACCGGGGTGCGATATCGATTTGACGCATGCACGTTTAAGCGGTGTAAACCCCGGTGCCAGTGGCACCTATGCGGATTCCGACGCAACCCTGACCAATCCCTTTTTGCAAATCGCGATCCAGAATCCAACGCAACTGGCGACACGCTCTGTGGCTGGGATTCGTTTTGGCGCCCAAGGGGTGCTGGGCATGCTCTCTATCGGAGAGAACCCGAATACCAGTAATCTGAGTGATGATACGGGGATTAACAGTCTAAGCGGCGATATCGGCTTGAACATTACCAATGCCAAAATTACCAATGCTTGTGCCACCCTACTCACGCTCTGCGTTGCACCCGTGACGGCAAACCTGAATGATTATAGTAAGCAATATCGTGTCACACGCGGAAACAGTCTAGATATCACTGGACTCACCGCAGTAACGACTGGAGTGTCTATTCTGGGGGTCATTAACTTGCCCTTAGGGATTACGCTCAATAATATCAATATCTATGGCGAACCCTTGAGAGCAGCGCATCAATTGGTGCTTGCTGGCAATGCTGCAGGCACGATTCCATCTAAAGACGTTTCGCTGTCCCTACAAAATCAGTCCATCAAATGGCAAAAAGGGGATGGTACTTATCCAACCACAGGCACTGAGAAGGGCTGGTGGATTAATCTGCCTAACCTACAAGTCAATAATCTGCAAATTTCGCAATACATTCCGATCGATGTGCTTCAAGTGGTTGGCAATCTGCTAACGATCCCGATCAATCTTGATCCTGTGGATTTAGGTCAATCACCTACGCGTAACTGTTATGGGACATTAAAGTTCTGTTAAGGACGAATCGATGCAATAAAAAACCACCGTTTAAGGTGGTTTTTTATTGCATATAGAAGACTGATTCCTCACCCCACTTGCTCTGTCTCCAGCGGTTTCGCGACTTGCACGGGAACTCGCGCGCCTCGGACATGATCAATCCATAACGTCGCCAAGACAGCAAGTCCTACCGCAGCCCAGCCCACCATGCCATAACCCTCAATCTGACCTGTTGCTGTATTCGACAGCATCAGTCCACCGAGCCATGCCCCACAGCCTGTACCGAGTGCTTGAACGGCACTATTGGCACTCAAGAATGCACCGCGATGGGCAGGCTCTGGTACGGTAGTCAAAAGCGCCTGCATCGGGATGATGCGTCCAGAAACCGTGACCATAAAGAACGGGAAAAACAGCACGATCAGCATAAACGGCAGTGCAGGCATATGGGTGACAAACAGGATCGGAAATGCAGACAAGATGACCGCAATCCGAAACACGCGTTTGTTGCCATAGCGATCTGCGAGTCGCCCCACCACACGCGAGGTAAAGAAGGTCGCAGCCCCACCCGCCATATAGATCCACGACAACTGCGCAGGCGCTACACCATGATTGGCGACCAGCACAGGAGAAATAAACGGGATCACCATCATCTGCGATGCCATCATGGTGAAGGTAAAGGCAAAAGCGTTGAGATGTCGCGCATTGCTAAACAAACGCCACAGGTTTGGCAGCACTTCGCTGAGCACGGGTGGGTTCTCTTTGAGATGTTCGGTCAGCGACGGTACAACCTTGATGGCTGCAATCCAGATCAATGCTGACAAGACCACCAAGAGGACAAAAGGGGCGGCCCAGCTAAAGTGCGCACCGAGTAAAACACCTGCGGGTACCCCCGCGATTGCAGCCAGTGAGAATGCGGTCATGATGATGCCCATGGCCGCACCGCGACGCTGCGGGGGAATCACATCACTGACAATCGCCATAACGACTGAGCCGAGCATGCCTCCAGTTATTCCGGCAAATGCACGGGCAAACAGCAATAACTCATAGCTATTGGCGAGCGCACAAATCAGATTGGACAGTGCAAATAACGCATAGGCAATCAGCAGCAAACGCCGACGGTCAAATCGGTCGATATAAGTCGCCGCCAGTAATCCAGACAGCCCAGAACACCATGAATACATCGACACCGCTGTCGCAAAGGCAACGGGGGTGATGTTAAAGGCATGCATCAACTGCGGACCGAGCGGCATCATGACCATGAAGTCCATGATGATGGTAAATTGGATGAGCGCAAGCAGCCAAAGTAGGCTGCGCTCTTGGGTCGTGCTGATGCTATACATCGACGTATTCCTTTTTAGTAATTCTGACATCGATGTTGCCGATGTCAATCTTCTAGATTTTCGTGCACGGCGGCGTCGCCGTGTTTCCAATAACTGGCTATCCTTAGACGGGATTTATCCATGCCACGCTCAGTACGGAAATGGTCACGGATGGCACGCATCGCTCTCGCCTCTCCTGCCGCCCAAACATAGCCTTCGCCTGCGGGCAACGCCAGCTCACGCGCGGCCTGCAAGAGCGCATTGCTCTCAAACACCGAAGCACTGCGATAACACCAAATAGCGGTCAGATCAGCTTGAGTGTCAAACTCCAGATGACCTGATGCATCCGCTACTTCCAAAATCGCAGTCACACGGGTACCCGCAGGAAGTTCACTGAGACGACGTGCGATGGCAGGCAACGCAGTGTCATCCCCGATCAGCACCTGCCAATCAAAACCCGTGGGGATCACCAGTGATCCGCGTGGACCACCAACCCCTAGCGACTGTCCAACTTGTGCTTGCTTCGCCCATGTCGCGGCGGGACCGGCTTCATGGATGGCGAACTCAATATCCAGTTCACGCGCAGCGCGATCAAAACGGCGCGGCGTAAAATCACGAGCGACAGGTCTAGGCCCAGTTGGGAACACCAGACCATCGGGTCCCATGGTCGGCATGACCAGTGGCTCGCTGCCCGTGGGAAAAAAGACTTTAATATGGTCATCAAATGATGCGGACTCAAAGTCGCTTAAGTCCTCACCGGTAAAGGTGACACGAATCAAATGTGGGGTTAATGCTTGTACATGAGTAGCCTCAAGCAAGCGAAATTTCAACGGGTGGCGTACGCGAGTCACGCTCAAATCTGGGGTATTTGACATTAATACGACTCCAATATTTCTCTAGAATTCAGAGTGGAACAATACTTAGCGGGCGGTACCGCGCAGTGCTTTTACTCTGCACTGCCCTTTTCACTTTGACCTTCGATCTCGGCTGTGGCGCGCGCCAAAATGGCGGCAATACGGCGCTGCTCATCGGCAGGCACATCACTGCGCAGGAGCAAAGCATGCTTCAGCGCACGACGCGCGGTGATCAACTCAGGCAACCAGCCACCTTCGCTGATATCGGCAGGTTCTTCACCAGAAAAGGCACGGCGTACCGAGTCCATCTTACGCGCGATATGCGTCAGCTTGGCGAACATCAATTCGACATGTGCTCGGTTGGCTTCCAAATTCTCACGACCAAGATCCGCCAGCTCATAGCGTTTACGGTTACCTTCTAGTTGAACGGTGACATAACCCAACTCTTCCAGATAGGTCAATGCCGGATAAACCATGCCTGGACTGGGGGCGTAAAAGCCATTGGAACGGGTTTCGAGTGCCTTGATGAGTTCATAACCGTGGCTAGGTTGGGCTTCTATCAGCGCAAGCAGCATGAGCTGCAAGTCGGCCGTACTAAACTTACGACCACGCGGCATACCATCCCCCTCACCGCCAAAGCCGCCACCACCAAAACCGCCGAAACCGCCTAAGCCACCAGGTCCACCTTGAAAACGATCTCCTCCGCCACGGCGACCATGACCGATCGCATGCCAGAGCTGATGAATTGAAAAACCACGAGCGCCGTGCTGGCGCGAAAAACGAGTATGGGAATGCATGACACATGTTCCTTTTTATATCTTAAGATATATTAAAAGATATATATCTTAAGATAGTTTGTCAAACGAAATGTGCAAAAAAAACACAAATATTTGATGTGTTAGCCAGACTTATTTTGGCTATGGTACAGATAGCCACGACATGATCGGTCGTAGCCTCTCAGAACCTAGCCCTCCAGATGGACATCAAGTTTTTATTAATCAATGATTTTTAGGCCTAAAAGCCGCTGAAAGTGGCTATAGGGGGAGAGCTTAGCGTTTATCCTTAGCACTAATTGCTCATCGGTGTGGAAGTAGGAATGTTGTCTTTGGACTTGATATTGTCGATGGCATCTTTTTACAGAACTCCACCTTTATATCTACCCTGCGGTCATATGATTAAACCAATAATAATGATACTTTTCTCACACTTTCACACTGTGCGCGCAGATGTTTAATTATTTATATGTTTGTTTAGCCCTTTTGATTCTCTGTATAGCCTTTCTGGTCTACGTATCGTTCTCAATAAACTTTTAAGCCTATGCCGATCTTTCGTTTGATGGCTGCAAGCCCCACAAAAAAGCCCACATGATCGTGGGCTTCTTTAGCATTTTTTACGTTTTATTTAGAAGAGATTTCCTTTACTGAGGAACCAGTGGCGCAAAATCTGGCGTTGCATCAAAAACCTGTGGGTTTGAAGTCTGAACCCTATTCACTTCCTGCCCGACTTCAATCAATCCTTTATTGATATTCGGATCAGAGAGAAACTCTTTGATCGCCGCACGACCTAAAGCCTGTCCAGCCAACCCCAGAGAGGCCTTACCTTCAAAGTTCACGGCGTCTTCAGTCTGGGTTTGGCAGGAGACGGTGAAGAGTCGATTAAAGACTTTACCAAATTCATCGCTAATCTCATGGCGTTTACGATCACTGATATTCACCAGATCCTTAAGCGGCTTGGTCGGTGAAAAGACCAAAAAGAAGCGCTGAATAAAGACTTGTTTATCCTGTGGCGTCGCTTCCTTCAGCAGACAACCGACCAGCCGCTGTGCGTACACACCGGCATGGGCACTCGCACTCATGCTACACGCCAAAACCAACATACCGAGTAACGCAAATCTTTTCATAGCCTCTCCCCAAGTCCTCCGAGATTAGCACATATACATCGGGGCTTAGCAGGGGGTATTTGCATTTAAATCGATTAAACAGTCACGGCCCTTTTCAGCTTAAGTATTATTCACCGCTAAATTGTAGCCACAGCCTTTTTCGATACGTCTGCTCAAAATCTCACTTACTCGTCATCGTCCTATGCTAGAATTAAAAAATTGACAACAATAATTGTCAGCTAGACAATTTGACAAACACCCCATCAACAAACCAGTGCGAATAACGGAGAAAAACAATGCTGAAAACCCAGAAAGTATATGTGATCCATGAGTTTAACGCACCAGTAGCCAAAGTCTTTTCGACCTTGAGCGAACATGAGAACTTGAGCAAGATCTTTGCCCCGGCCAAAGTCACCCGTTTAAACGACGGTAAAGATGCCCGTAATGGCGTGGGTTCAGCACGGAAACTATCCATTCCGTTGACCCCGTCTTTTGTAGAAACCAATCTGGTCTACCGGGAAAATGAGCTGATCGAATACGCAATCACCAGCGGTATTGCACCCATCAAGGAACATCGCGGTGTGATGAAGTTTATTGATCTGGATGGCAAGCGTACCCGTCTGGAATACACCATCACCTTTAAAGGTCGTGTACCGTTTATTGGTCCTATCATCAAAGCTGCACTGCAAGATGGTGTGGCACGTGGGCTAAAGAAACTGCGTTTTTAATTTTTAAACTATTGTCTGTGTATCCTGTCCAGATTGACCTTTTTAGGCAGTTTGGATCAGGGCAATGTTCACAGCCTAAAGGCTCACAATGATGAGTCTCCAAGGTCAACTTTGAATAATATCCATATAATCTACATATAACCTCCATACAATATACATAATTAAAGCTCACAGCCTATGTTCTACTTAATATACTTTCAGACCCACTCATAATAAAATTCATATAACTATCGATTATAAAACGCACAATCCATCACAATATTCAAAGGATATAAACTCAATAACCGTTGAGAAAACCAGTAATAACATTTACATCCAACTTAATCAAAAATAAAAATAAAACATTGTTTTATATCATCTAAATTTTATATTTTTTCGATAAATCAATATAAACCTCTCAAACATCAATAGCCAAAACCGCGCAAAAAAAGAAGAAATAAGAAAAGAAATATTATTATTTACTCGATTACATAAAAAATACAATTGATCATAAATCTTAAACCTATATTCGACATTCAAGCATTATTTGATGTTTGTCCCTTAAATATGAATACGCAGCATCATGAATATCATGTTGTATGCCATATGAATAAATTGGGCACTGCCCGGTCATTCTCAATCCATCTTAAAGCCAGCTGTCGTTTCTCAATCATGGAGTCTTCTATGCAAGTTTCGGATCTGTTTTCTGCTGTTGCGGTGCGTCGTGTGACGCTCTTGTCATCGATGGTTTCTGTCGTTTTGATGTCTCTTTCTGCACAGGCTGCAGAGCCTTGGGTATCGACCAAGACGCATGCGTTTAAACATTTTGACTGGGCCACCCCAAGTGCAACAACGGCAATTGCGGGGGCTGCAAGCACTGCGGTATCCGATGTCTCAGCAACGACTGCCGTGCCCATCACCTTGAGCCTTAAACTCCAGAATGAGGCACAGTTGGATAAGCTGGTGTCTTATTATCTCTCAGGCTCTGCACGCCAATACCTTACTCCTGCACAATTCACTCAGCAGTTTGGCCCCTCACAAGCACAAGTCGATAAAGTGGTCAGTTATCTCAAGAAATCCGGCTACACCAATATCACCGTCTCACCAAATCATCTGCTGGTAACCGCTACAGGTACCGCGGCTCATGCAAACAGTGCTTTTAACACCAAACTCAAAGGCTTTGAGAAAGATGGACACCATGTCTTTGCCAATAGCACTGATGCGCAGGTGCCACAATCTCTGGGCGGTATCGTGGAAACAGTACTTGGGCTAGATACGGCAAACGTATATCGCACCTTCAACCATCAAGTCATCGCCACCAATGCAAAACCCGGTTCAACAACCAATGCGACTCCCGCCAAAGTTGGACATAACCCGTTGGACTTCGCCACCATTTACGATGCAGCTTCATTACCTAAAGCAATCAATACCACAGCAGCTGTCGTAATGTGGGGAGATGGCACAGGTGCGGTTAAAGATCTAGGCACTTACACCACGGCCAATGGCCTAGGGGCTGTCGCAACGTCCGTGGTTAAAACCGGTTCGGCTTCTGACAGCTATACACTGACCGATGCTGAGTGGGATATGGATAGCCAGACGATTTTGGGTGCCGCTGGTGGTGCGATTCAAAAGATTATTTTCTATACCTCACCGGACTCACCAACCAATGCCAACGTGACCAACGCCATGAATCGTGCGGTAACGGATAATCTGGCCAAGGTTATTGATGGCTCGTTTGGCGAATGTGAGTCAGGCGATACGATTGCCGTCAACGATGCCATCTTTAAACAAGCCATTACCCAAGGTCAGACCTTCTCGATTTCTAGCGGCGACTCAGGTGCCTTTGAGTGCAATAGTGGCAAACCTACGAGTAATTATACCGTGTCCTCGCCTGCTGTTTCACCTTACGTGATTGCAGTTGGCGGTACTGCCTTGTATACGACAGGCACAACAGCTTATAGCAGCGAAGTTGTTTGGAATCAGGGCTTAAGCAAAGGAAAACTGGGCGCCACTGGCGGTGGCTATAGCAAGATCGAGGCTGCACCAGCGTGGCAAAGTGGGATCACGGCATCATCAACTTGGCGCGGCTTACCGGATGTTGGTTTTGATGCAGATCCTAACAGCGGCGTGAAAGTGTATGTGAACGGTGTAATTCAGCAGTGGGGTGGCACAAGCCTTGCCGCACCGATCTTTGCCGGACTCTGGGCACGCTTGCAGTCCAACAACAGTAACTCATTACCCTTCCCCGCAGCAGCGTTTTACTCCTACTTTTCCAAGTCTGCCAATGCAGGACTGCTGCATGATGTCACTTCAGGCAATAATGGTACGAGCACCTATCCAGGCTATACCGCTGTTGCTGGTTGGGATGCTTCAACAGGATTTGGTAGCTTCGATACTGCCAAACTGGATGCTTTCCTAAAGCAACAAACCAGTATTCCGACATCATTTTAAGTAGAGCTACTCATTGCAGCGCAATTGAATGGCCCTAAAAAAAGCCCGTATTGTTATGCGGGCTTTTTGTGTCTATCTCTTTACTTTAATAGATCATTTCTGCCAATCTGTTTGCTCTTTATCTCAAGACTTCAGGGAGCGCTCTATGGCGGCGTACGTCATTTTTATTCGTGAAAAAATCATCGATGCCGAGAAACTGGCGGAATATCGACAAAGCGTGGGCAGCACCTTTAAAGATCATCCGGTAAAGTTAATCGCGGCAAATGGCCCGCAGAAAACGTTAGAAGGCGAATCTGTCGATGATATCTTGATTCTGGAATTTCCCTCCTATGAGGCTGCATCCAATTGGTATAACAGCCCTGCTTATCAAGAGGCCAGCAAAACCCGCCTACAAGGGGCTTCTTTTCAAGTCTATATTACTGAAGGCTTTGCAGCGAAATAACCCAGTCTGACGGAAATGGAAATTGATGTCTAAGAAGCGTTCTTTCTGGAGGCGCGTTACAAGAAGAAAACCCATCATCACGGTGGGTTTCTTTGCTTTAAGCGTTGATTTTAGGCATCCTTAGGTCTGGATTCACTTAAGGGATGGACAATGCAAACAAGACAATGGGTCGCACTCTTCTCTTTACTGACCCTTTCAAGCTGCATTTTTGCTGAAGAACTTGATGATGAAGCGACCTGTACAGCCGCCTATAATCAATATGTCACCATGATCGGAACCAATAGTCTGTGTGCAGGTGCCGTATCAAAAGCACAATTAAATGATTTTGAAAAAGAATATAGCCACTACTGCCCGAAAACCGTCAATTTAAAGGTCTCAGAAGAAAAACAAAAAAACTTCCGCATCTTGTTTGGCAATCAGTATTTCAGCAAGGGTGGACTCACCGACAGTGAGATCAAGGAAAAGTTTAAACCCATCTGCGATGCAGCAATCAATGCGGCGAAGGACGCGGCATCGTAAATGCTCACTAAGGTCTGATGACCCATAAAAAAACCCACCATGATGGTGGGTTTCTTGATTTCATCTCAGCAGTCAAACGGCCTGATGGCTCATGCTTGATGACTTAGTGATGATACTTTTTCACGACCACCACTTTTTTGTGTTTGTAGACATGGTGATGCTTGCCGTGGTGCTTGGTATAGACCACACGTTTTTGGACATAGCCATGGTGGCGATCAACATGCACCGGATGATGAATGACCCGTTGCTCCACAATCGCGGCTTGTGACATGACTGGGGCTGCCATTACACCAACCAACGTTACACCCACTAATAGTTTCTTCAACATGATGCTTTCCTCACTTGTTTAAACCTGAGACTTGACTATACCCCCGAAAAATCACGGATTTAAGCAGACTCACACGCGACACATCAAAGACCTACCCGCCCTTGCCTTTTTATCCACATTTCAGAGTAGTTATAGATTTGAGTAAAGAAAATGGAGTAAAAACGAGGGGATAAAATAATCATCGCAAAACAGTTTTCATCGCTATGATTTGTTCGACACATCTGGCATCCTCAAACGATAATAAGACGAGGAACTCGACCATGAAAATAATCATTCTTGCTACGCTGTGCCTGCTGACTTTGCCTGCTTTTGCTGCAACGCCTGCCGATTCATCCAATCCACTGAACTACTCTGCTGATCAATCGGTGCCGCCTGTGGCATCACATCCACAATTATCTAAAAACCATCCGGCCAAACAAGCGGGCAAACACGTCAAAACCCCACGTAAAGACCACAAACCCTATAAAGCAGTAAAGTGTCATGATGGTTCATATCAACATCTGCGCCTAAGCTGTGCACCCCATGGCGGCGTGGCGCGCCACTAATTAAAAAAAAGAAACCCATCGCTTGGGATGGGTTTCTTTAGGCTCGATTTTAAAGCGAGGCTTTAAACAGCCCACTTAGCGCCAATGGTGATGATGTCTATAGCCATGATGGTATCTGACGGGGTGATATCGCACATGGTAATAACGGACATAGTGTGGACGATACACGACTGGGCGATAGTAACCGTGATGATGGTGGACATGATGCGCTGGATAATACACCACGCGCTCGACCACTGCGGCTTGTGAAACCACTGGAACCGCCATCACACCAACGAGGGCTGCGCCCATGAGAAGTTTCTTAAACATGATGTTGCACCTCTTCTTCTAGAATCTTGAGACTTCACTATACCCCCCAAAATCACGGTTTTAAGCAGACTCACAATCGATCCTACAAAGCGATACCGGATATTGTATTTTTATCCATATTTCCTAGGTTTGTAACGTTTAGGTATAGAAGGTGGAGAGAGGGTGGAGTGGCTCACCAAGTGCAGGAGATGGGACTGGAGAGATTATAAAAGAGACTACTCCCTCCTTTGCATGTTCGTTTAAGATGCGTCCGAATGTTGTGATGCTTCAACCAGCGTGATCAACCCCAAAAACACACTAAACATGGCGCTCAAGATCGTCTCTCGGTTTGTAGCATAGCCACTTAGCATCCAGCCAATTGCGGTCTGACCCACTGCCCCAAGCAGGGCTATAGTCAGAATCTCCCCTTCGGCATCCTCAATTTTCCATGTCGGATACTTACTGCGAAGAATGCCCAACAGCACGCCCGCAAGCTGACGCACGCTTTGGGTATAGAACTGATCAACTCTTGGACTCACGCCGAGTACTTCAAGCCAACTGACGCGCGTTACAAGCGGATCTTCGATCAGCGTGAAGGCACTCGCTAAACACTCCTGCACCAGCGTCCGCACATCTGCATCAGGGGCTAGACCACTGATCGCTTCCAAAATCGTCTGCTGGAACTTGACCAAGCAATGCTGATAAACCGCCATCAATAACGCTTCAGTATCGCTAAACGACTCATAGAAATAGCGATCCGTCAGCCCCGCCTGCTTACACAGTGCGCGTACCGTCACGGCACGATAGCCGATGGTGCCAAAGAGTACTAAACCTGCATCCAAGAATTGTTGCTGGCGACGTTGGGTACGGTCTTGCGAGCTCTCGCCGCCATAGACACGACTGGATGGAATTTGTTGGGGGTCTTTATTCATGAGCGTATTTGACAACATCTGTCGTCACATGTAAAGTGAAGATGGCTGTCGTCACTTTTGACATGCTGTGTATATCTAACGGCATATGCAACGCGTCATCACACAAGACTTCAGTAAAAGACACCGCAATACGGACGGATTCGTCAGCAGTCAAAACCAGACTTCAGGTCAGTCGTTTGTGCTGCTTGGATTGCATTTTGTATAGGGAAGATTCAATGAATGCTCAATCACAACCTTGGCGCTTATGGCTACTTTACCTACGGCGCCTCATCGGCTCGCAAACCATCCGTCCCATTACCCAGAGTAATTGGTATCAGCCGCGCGTGATCATCAGCGGTAGTACAGCCCCTGCCCTTCATGCCAGACCCGCAAGCGCTTCAGGCTTAATTGCGGAAGCAGTCTTGGACAGCATTGATGACTACTTGCAGCGGCAAAACAGCCATGCCCTATTGATCATGCATCAGGATCAATTGGTCCACGCCAAGTACTGGAACTTCAAGCCACATTACACCTTTAACTCCATGTCGATGGTCAAGACGGTACAAGCGCTTTCGATCGGCATTGCCATTGATTTGGGATTGATCGGCAGTGTGCATGATTCGGTCGCTCAGTATCTGCCCGAGTGGCGTAATGATGAGCGCGCCAAGATTACCATTGAACACCTGCTCACCATGCAGTCTGGCTTAAAGAGTGACCTCAGCCGACAAGGCATCACCGTTTTTCCAGCGATTGTACCGCTGTATTTGGGTACCAATATCAAGAAGCATGCGCTGGCACTGCCCGCTGTCGCAGAACCCGGCTGCTATTTTGAATACAACAATTACAATACCCAAATACTTGGGCTAATCCTCGAACAAGTCTCAGGCTTAAGCTCGGCGGCGTTCTTTTCCAAGTACATTTGGCAGCCGCTGGAGTGCCATGATGCCTCACTGTGGCTGGATCAAGAGAACGGTACAGCACGCACCTTCGGCGCACTGTTTGCCCGCCCTGAAGATTGGCTACGCGTCGCCAGCCTTTTTCTGACTAAAGGCAACTACAAGGGTCGCCAAATCGTATCGGAGGCTTGGCTCAAAGAAATGATCATCCCGCGCAATACGGAGGCACGCGGTGTAAAAGACGGCAAAGGCGACTACGGCTATCAGATTTGGCTCAAAGCCCATGATTACGGTCTGATTCGCGGTATTCCGTGGTTTGAAGCGACGCATGCTAAAGCGCCACATGTCGATGAAGAGATGTTTTATTTTGAAGGGATGCGAGGCCAGTATTTATTTGTCAGTCCGCGCCACAATCTGTTGATGCTGCGTATGGGTGAGCGACCAAAGCGTGACTGGGATGGAAGCTGGGCCATTAATCAATTGCTGCAACATCTGGATGAGGTACCAGAGCTGGCGTAATAAGACTGACAGGCTTGTATGAGAATACAAAAAATTCCAGCTCTCCACCCGACCTTATCATTTCAATGAATTTGAAGAAACGGTTCGTGAAATTTGCCGCACGGCTTAGGTCTACAAATTATGACTGCAAAACCATTTGATCATACGGTTTAACAAAGGGTCATCGGAACAATCGCCCCTTGGTCCTGTATGGCTAAGTTTGGGCTAAGGTGACACGGTAATGTCATATTCGGGTGTTTAAATCTGGCGCAGATTCATTCACCGTCGGATTACTTTTTCTATGTTCATCAATAAATTGCCATCAATTCTGATGGGAACACTGCTCGCAGTGAGCATCACCACAGCCCATGCTGCAACCTCACGCACCAGTTGGGTCGTCAATCAGGTTTATAACTATAACCATCCTTTTGCAGCGACTGACAGCGCTGATCTTGCGACCAAAATGTCTACCATGGCTGCCAGTGCATTCAACTTCTATCGTGGCACCAACCATATCTTCTACCAAGATACCTTAACCCTTCCCGCATCAAGCTATGTCACCTCACAAACAGGCTACACTTGGGTCGGCGGTGATGTGCATGTGGGCAATTTCGGCGGTCTGCGCGACAGCAGTGGCAACTCAATCTTCTCTGTGAATGATTTTGATGAAGCCTACCTGGGTCAGTATGTGTGGGATCTGCGTCGTCTAGCAACCAGTCTGGTGCTGGCGGGTCAAGCCAATGGCATTTCGAACACCGATATCACGACTGCGATTAGCACCATGGTCGGTAGTTATGTCAGCCAAATGAGCACGTTTAAAGGCAGCAGCGATGAACTAAGCTTCCAGCTTAAAAACGGCAATACCTCAGGTGCGGTACAGGATGTGATCAGTGCATCCAGTGGCGACAGCCGCTCTAGCCTACTCAGCAAATATACCCAGCTCTCTGGCAGCACCCGCACCTTCCAGAATATCGCAGGCTCTTTGATAGCGGTCAACAGCACGACTTACAACAATGTTGCAGGTGCGATGAGCAGTTATATCAATACCATCTCGGCTTCAAAACAATATGCTGCAAGCTACTATACCGTAAAAGATGTTCACCAAAAAATCGGCTCAGGTGTGGGCAGTTTGGGAAAACTACGTTACTACGTGCTCATTGAAGGTCCATCATCATCAACGACTGATGATGTAATTTTGGAAGTGAAGCAAGAAGTCAACAGCGCGGTTGCCACCGTGGATAATGGTCAGCTTCCATCGAGCTACTACGGCAATCATGAAGGGGGTCGTGTAGCAATGAGCGCCAAGGCACAGCAGTTGAATGCCGACGTGTTGATCGGCTATACCACCATCAATGGTCTGCCATACTATATCCATGAGAAGTCTCCGTATGCGGAAGACTTTGATTCGACCAAGCTGTCTACGGCGGGCAAGTTGAATACCGCTGCGACTTACTTGGGTCAAGCCTTGGCTGCCGCTCATGCCATATCTGATCAGGACTACAACAGCAGCATCGTGCCGTATAGCATCGACAAGCAAGTCACGGATGCGATCACCAGCACCAGCGGTCTAAAGTCTGAAATCTCTACTTTTGCCTTTAACTACGCAGCGCAGGTGAATCTGGATTGGCAGAGCTTTGTGTCTGCTTATAATGCAGGTACGCCGCTTTACTAAGAGTTTCAACGCTTAAAGCACTATGAACAAACGACCCCCGCACTCATCATGCGGGGGTCGTTTGTTTTATCTATACATGAGATGACCTGGCAACGCTAAGACTTTATCAACTCTAGCGTGACCTCAAAATGATGATCCGTCTCTGTCGCCCAGACATCAGGTGGGAAGGAAGCAAAGGCTGTACGGTTTAAGCTATTTAGCGCGTCATGATCCACTTGGGCATCGCCTGAGGACTGGACTATCGACTTGCTGATCAGCATACCGTCACGATTCAGGTCAAAACCGATTACCACACGAAGCGCCGCTTGAGGCGTGCTTGGATCGCTGGGGGCACCATCCGTAATCACCTTAAAGCGTCCGGTATGACCAAACTGGCTTTGCACGCCTTCGACATACAGTGACGCCGGATCGTGTGATCGCACTTGTGGTGTATCCGCTAATACCTCTTCTGGACGCTCGACATTGGACTGCGAGTCTGGGATAGGATTGGGCATTGATGTACTCTCTGCAACCGCAGGCACAGTGGATGTGGAGTCACTCACCAATGGTGCGATATGTACAGGGATCGGCGCAGGCATGGGTGATGGTGGCATCGATAATGCTGCGTGGCTTGCAGGTGCAGGAGGTGCCGCATTTTGAATATTGACGCTGAGCAAATAAGTTTCTTGCTCGGGTGGTTTAATTTTTTGTTGAGTGGGAAACATCACAATCAACACCCACGGGGTGACGGCCAGAATGCTTGCGATCCAGCGGCGGTATGCATAGGCATAGGTCATGAGGCGTGCGGTGTCTTTTTGACTCATCGGGTCGGTGTCACTCTCCAGCACAAAACCACTTTTACTCTCCCTGATGGTAGTTCACATCATCGCGATGAATCATGACAGAAAGATGGCGTGTCTCACACCCACCGCGGTAACCACGGAATATCAGTCACGCCAACATCATATCCTTGCTGATGCAGAATTGTGGTGAGTTGTCCGCGATGATGGGTCTGATGATTAAATAAATGGCTGACCAATGCCCATGTAGGTCTGACCCGCGTGCCACCATCGACATTGCTGATATAGGTGAAATCGGCGGCGAGTTGCTCTGCAGTGAGCGTTTGTGCCCATGCCAAAATCCATGTATCCACCTTGACCCGTTCAGCCCGTAGTTCTTCAAAGTCATCAAAGCGATGCTGATCAATCTTTTGCAGGGTGTACTGCCCGAGCGCCAACCGCTCCATCCACGCCAGATCACCATAGAGGATATGACTCAGCGTGCCATGGATGGACTTAAAGTATGCACCCAAATCACGACGGCGTAGCTCATCGGGGATGGTGGTAATCAGGGCATAGAGCCGCTGGTTCATCCATTGGTTGTATTCCGCCAACATGATATAGGGTTCGGGGATGAATATCGGCTGACTCATGAGTGGGCTCAAAGCGGGGATTCAATGGATGCTTTAAGTTATATGCCAGAAAACCTTTTTTTTCAATGCCGTGAAAAACTTCTACGACTCCCCTCATCCATAGGCCCGCACAAAGAACGCCGCAGTAATGCCAAAGGTCAGCATCAGCGTCGCCACACGCACCGCCTGAGGTGAGGCAAAACGGGCGATACGAGCCCCGCCATAGCCACCAATAATCGCAGCAACCAGCATGATCAGGGTTTGCTGCCAATACACGGCATGGGCAATAATAAAGGTCAATGCAGCAATGCCATTGGCGGTACTGACCATGATCGTGCGCGGCGGATTTAACGTTTTCAAATCGCGATTGGTCAGAACACTCCATACTGCCATCATCATAATACCCACCGCACCACCAAAATACCCGCCATAGATGCCCAAAATAAATTGCGCGATCAAGACCGCCGCAGGTTTGATATGGACATGACGGCGTAACCATTCGCCAAATTGACGACCAAAGCTGAGGACAATGGTTGCGATGAGCAAGAGCCAAGGCAGCAGATGATCAAAGGTTTGCGCTGAGGTCAACAGCAGTAAAACCGCACCAAGGATACCGCCGATCAGGGTGATCAACAGCAACAGACGCATGGAGACATTGCCTAAGGGTTGTAGTCCATCCCGATAAACCCATGCACTGGCAAGCCCACCGGGAAACAGTGCGACCGTGCTTGAAGCATTCGCTTGAACCGATGGCACCCCAGCAGCGATCAGTGCAGGGATGGTGACGAACGAGCCGCCACCGGCTAGGGCATTCATCGCCCCTGCCAAAAGCCCTGCCCCAGCAATCAAGAAAAAATGATCCATTGTCGCCACCTCTAAACCGATATAATGACCCGCAGTCTACGCCGATCATTTATCCACACAATCGGGCATTTCCAATGCTAGACTTCGGTAAAACCAGAGGCTTAAAACAGCCTCAGCACATAGGGGAATGATCATGCGTATCGACCTGACGGATCTACGCTTGTTTCTACTGGTGGTGGAACATGGCAGTCTAACCCAAGGCGCGGTCGCCATGAACCTGTCCTTGGCGGCGGTCAGTGAACGCATCTCCAATATGGAGTCGATCTTGGGCACGCCGCTGTTTGAACGCGTCCGACGCGGCGTGCGGACAACGGTCGCTGGGGATGCCTTGATTCGTCATGCGCGTTTGATCTTGGGTCAAGTCGAGCAGATGCGCGGTGAGCTGGATACCTATGCGTCAGGACTCAAAGGCCGCGTGCGGCTGATGTCAAATACCGCTGCGCTCAGTTCTTTTCTGCCGCAAAAGCTCTGTGACTTTCTTGCTCGTTATCCCGATCTGTCTGTCGATGTGGATGAGAAACCCAGTACGGATATTGTGCTTGCCGTCGCCAAAGGGCATGCGGACTTGGGGATTGTCGCGAATATTATCGACCTTGCCGCGCTACAGGCAGAGGTGATTGCGCAGGATCAGCTGGTGGTCGTGGTCAAGCGCACGCATCGCATCGCCAGCCTGCCCTTTGTGACACTGGCTGAGATTGTTGATGAGAAGTTTATCGGTCTGTCGGATGCAGCTTTGGAGCGACACTTGGGTGAGCGTGCCTCGCTGCTGGGACGCAAGATTGATTATCGGATTCGTATGCGCAGTATTGAGAATGTCTGCATGATGCTGGAGGCAGAAATCGGCATCGCGGTATTGTCCGCATCCGCCATTGAGTCCCTCCAGCGACCTGATCTAGTGATTGTTCCCTTACAAGAACCGTGGGCGACGCGTCAGCTTTATGTTTGTGCAAGAGACTTTGCGGCGCTGCCGCCGAGGACGCAGTTGCTGGCGAGTTTTCTAATGGGTGCGCTTGACTCTATAGAAACAGGCCGCTTGCAAACTTAACAAAGCGCTTACTTAACAAGCGACAAATGCAATAGGATTGCCCGAATTCATCCACATTTTCTTTAGATAGTGCATAAGCCAACTTTTTAGGCATATCTCAAGACGAAATCAATGGAGCGATGATGAAACGATTACTACCGGTGGCTTTGCTGGGTTTTTCATTGAACGCGTTTGCTGATGATCCGGCCCCAATGCCAACCTCAACCGATACCGGTCCTGCGCCTACGGACAGCCCTAGCCCACCACCCACCGATTCAACCAGTGCGCCATCTGCAGACTCCGCAAAGCCGCATAAGCATCACCACCACAAAGCCGATACACCGCCTACCGCTAGCTAAAAACATGCTCCCCCTTCAGGCAAGGGGGAGTGTTGACACGATCCATTTGCAATGCTCAATTTTGCCTGCCGAGAACATCATGTTTACCATCGATCATATTTCCCAGATTCATGCCAGCGTCAAATTGGGATCAAACTTTCCCCAATATGTGCAGGACCTAAAAGCCCTCGGTATGGCGTATTACGACGTCTTTGCCTGTGATGGTCACTCCGAGTATTACTCCACCAGTCGCGAGCGGCTGGAATCCCCGAAGAAGTATCCAACTATAGGTATTGCATCCAAAGGCGATGCCCATGCCCTACGCCGTACCATCAGTCTACATCAGCTCGGCAGCATCAACTTTCTGACCTTCTGCCATGAGGCCGCAAGTGCTGGAGTCAAATACTGGCGTATCGATGTGACGCACTTGCGCTGTATTTTTTATGATATGGCAGGGCATGAGATTTTGATTGAGCCGATTCCTCATCCTCAGCCAACGTCAATCCTTGCTCAATCTTTCAAATCACCTTTGTTTAAACCGATGGCCCATCAGACGCGATAGACATCGAGCCTCAAATCACGACCCTAAAAAAACCCGCATGGTGCGGGTTTTGATTATTTGGCTGAGCAAACTTAGATGCTGCGCTTCATTGAAGAGTCAGCAATGGTTGGCGTGTTAAAGGTGAATTGATCTTGGCTGGCGCTTTGTGCCGGCTTTTGCGCCGGGATTTGGTTGGCGACAGGATCTTTAGTAACGAGCGTATTTCCGGTAATGGCTGACATAGGGCTAATGCTCCAAGGATGATAAAACAGGGGGTTAATTCATCCTATGGATTTATTGCTCATTACAATATGAGCTTCATGTAGGGAGTTGTAGCCCTCTTGGACCATTTGTTTATTGTTATGTTAATGAGAATAATTCTTAATGATAACGTCATATGGGATTGTGATAATTGGAATGCTTATAAGCGTTTGGTGGGGTATCTTCTAGTATGAGCTTCGCTTCTATCCCCCACTTTCTAGAATGGTTTGCTTATATATTAAAGAATCTCAATGATTGCGACTAAGCACTTACGTGATGGAATATCAACCAAATATTATGAATAGATCTAATTCATATTGTGCACTATGTTTTTGTGTTGCAGACTATATTCTATAGCCTTGCTTGAACATCCGGATGTAAGATACGAGCATCCTGACTTATGACATCCAATATAAAACTAACACCAATACTTTTAGAAAATTCGGCTACGTGCTCATAAAACCGATAAGCGAAATCGCTTAAATTAGAGGTCGGCAAAATTCTCAAATAAAAATTAGAATTTTTGACAACAGGGTAGTCATCTATAAATCCACCATTCGCTAGATAACTTAAAGCATATTCTATAGCTTCATGCATTGCTTCCATCGCTTCATTTTCTTTTTGACTATTCCCTGATACTTCTAGCCAATTAAAATGGTCAGTTAAAGTCATTATTGCTAGTTTTTCTTCAGTGTTAATCAAAAATCCTATATCGTTTTTTGACATAAACCTCATTAATTCAGGGAGTATCGTACTGGAAAATATACTCATTTAATTTTTTCTCTTAATGACTTTTTCGCAACTATACATGTGGACAATTAAATTTCCATGAATAAATCAGGATAAATCTTCACTAATTGAGATCGCAAGTTTACATGATGGCTTATCAAAAAATTTTGAAGTTTCTCCTCCTTTACTCCTATTTCCTGTATCTGCATAACCATGATTTACATCAGTATGCAATTTCTCTTTTTCCTTGTTTTTTTTACCTTAAAGCATGGCAATCCTTCTCCTTAGCTACCTTTTAGATGTTAATCTCTACTAAGCATTTAACCAACTATGAATGCAGAGATTTCAATGAGCCCAACTTCCTTTCACTCCCTGTCACCATTCAGTGGCCATTAGATAAGCATGTGGCTTTACATTTATTTTTAAAATTTCAACTCCACGTGTTGGAAAAACTTAATATTCAGATTGCAAATGAAGTCAGTCAGGTCAATGACCCTCAGCTTCTCGCCACAGAATATTTGGCGGGTCATTTATCATTCGCAAGCCTAGATAGTGCAAGAGTTCAATGGTGGGACTATATCGATGATCATAATGGAATCACAAACTTTCAAGACCGAAATCTACTCATGGCTAGATTGGCAGTCTGTTTACTGATGACTAAAGTAAACGAAGGTGACACGTTGCAAGATCATCTCGATTGGTTTATCGAGTTTTTGAAAGCTTTAGGGGAAGACTCGAAAAAAGTGACTGCTTTAAAAAAAGATTATTTTAATTTAGCAGATCGAATTTAATGAAACCCGAGATCACCGCAACCGTCAAACTCTATGCAACGCACATCAGCGGACGCAAAAGCTCTCTCTTGCCACCCTACTTTGCATGTACAGCTCAGATTGGCGACGCTTTTCATGATGTCCGCGTTTACTATGATCACGTGTTGGAACTGGGGCAAGAATACACGCTGACCTTACAGTTTCTATGCCCAGAACTCGCGCTGCCCAAACTCAAAATAGGAAGCACTTTTTTTCTTACAGAAGGCGGTAGGAAGATTGCGGCATGTCGAGTAACTCATATGTTAAATAAACACCATGAGTAGCCCTGTTAAATTCACCTCTTTTTCACTCTAAATTCATCTGAATTTTTTTGTTTACTGACCATTTGGATGATAAGCTCTGCTGATCTTTTATCCATAGATAAGTGCAGAAATTCTCTTGAACGCGACCTCGCTCCATCCCCTTACTACAAAATATACAATTCAAAGTATTTTAATCCTTTTTATGAGTTTCATCCTTGCCGCATGTGGCGGCGGGGGTGGTGATGGCGGCGTGGTGACAGCAACGCTACAATCCGTGACAGTGACCCCGACTTCAGCCAGTGTAGCTGCGGGTCTGACTCAGCAATTCACCGCAACGGGTAACTACTCCGACGGCACCTCGCAAGCTATCGCTTCGCCGACATGGACATCATCCGATCAGACGGTTGCAACCATTGACAGTAAGGGTCTGGTCACCTCGCGTAAAGCAGGTACGGCAACCCTGACTGCCAATTTCAATGGCATCAGCGGAAGTACCACTCTTACGGTGACCACGGCTAAACTCCAGTCGATTACGGTGACGCCAGCCTCATCCAGTGTGGCGGCAGGACTGACTCAACAGTTTACGGCTACGGGGAACTACTCCGATGGCACATCGCAAGCGATTGCCACACCAGCGTGGAGCTCATCAGATACCACTACAGCAACGGTGAATGCTTCTGGCCTTGTGACCTCGATCAAAGCAGGCAGCGCAACACTGACCGCGACTTTGAGTGGGATTAGCGGCAGTGCAGCATTGACCGTGACTACAGCGACTTTGCAAAAGATCAATGTCACACCGGCTTCTCCGAGTATTGCAGCGGGACTTACACAGCAGTTGACGGCGACTGGTGTTTACTCAGATGGGACTACTCAAGCGATTGCCACGCCCATATGGAGTTCGACAAATACGACTGCAGCAACGGTAGATGCAAATGGGCTGGTTAAAACGCTTAAAGCAGGAAGCTCAACCATTGTCGCGACCTTTGGTGGCGTAGCAGGTAGTGCAACGCTGACGGTTACGGCGGCAAAGCTTGTTTCGTTTGTACTGGTTCCACCATTTGCAGAATTCACAACAACGACTGGACCAATTGTATTTCCGACATCTTCAACGATTCCAATTGATCTTGCTTCTAAAGCCTATATTGATCTAGCACAATTTAGCGATGGTACATATCACGATTTCAACCCGACTTGGACGTCATCAGACATCTCGGTAGCTACGGTAGGATCAACAGGAATGGTTACTGGTTTAAAGGCTGGTAAAGTTACGATCACGGCCACATATGACGGGATATCTCGATCCGTAACCGTGACGATCTCCACTGGAACGCTATCTTCACTTAGAATCCAAGGCTACGACATCATTACAAGTCTCCCTTTAAACTATAGGGCATCACTTCTTGCTGCTGCGGTGTTTTCCGATAATAGCAATAAGAGCTATAGCGTGACTGCGACATGGAGTTCATCGGATACATCAGTTGCAACCGTTGATGCTAAAGGGAATTTAGCTGTGATCGGCGTAGGTACTACCACAATCACAGCCAGCTATAAAGGGAAGTCTGTTGCTTTAACATTAAAATCCATTGCGCCAGTAGCCAAACCATCGTTTGTCGTCACTTGTGACCCCACCAAACCGATGACCATTTCGGCAGATACATGGAATGCCATATTTGGAAAAGATACGATCAACATTACACAATGGGTCATTGTTGACCCTGTTTCTTGTAAAAACTACCCTGTAATTAGGCTCAATATTGATCAAGGTTATATCCTTGAATCAACTCGGATCAGTTCAGCTCTTTTCGGGCCAGCAACAACCTATGGCAGTACGATCTCGCCGACTGGGTGGTGGCTGGGACCGACTCCATTGCCGTTATATGTCGGGGCAAAAGTGACTGTTGCTTATACTGATGGTGAGTCTGACCAATCAACGCCGATATATAGCTTCATCGCACAATAACCCCTTCCCTCAAAAAAAGGCCGTTTGCCCTCCCCTGAACATCGGTGCGGTCAAACGGCCTTTTTTTGCCTAAACCCTCTTAAACTTTAAGCAACCGACTCCCCCGCCTTCACTCCAAAGAACTCATGCAGGCGCTGCCAAGTGTCTTCGTAGTCCCAATCTTTGCAGAGTGGACGCCACTGGAGACCGTCGAGCATGACGCCGATGTTACGGATGAAAGCGGTGTCGGCATCAATACGCTCAATGGAACTGGCACGTCCTGCGGCTTGAAGCAAGGCTGTGGTGCCAAAGCTCATAGCCCAATTGGCAAAGGAGATGATCTCGACGGTATCGGCGCGAGGGGCTTGGATATCCCCCGCATCCATGGCGGTTTGTACAATCTCATCAAGTACGGCGGTGACGCGGCGCTCATAGGTGTGCCGCTCTGCCATCTGATGTGCCGAGGTTTTCTCCACGATGTTTTGCGCAAGGCCGCTCAGCACACACATAAACAGTGCCGGATGCTGACGGGCATAGAGATTGTAGGCATAGTGCAGCGCTAGGATCTTCTCACGTGAGTTGCCAGGAAAGTCGAAGACCCGTAAGTAGAGGGACAATTGGATTTGCAGGGCGCGGACGCACAATGCCGTGAGCAGATCCTCTTTACTCATAAAATGGTTATAAATCGTGCCTTTCGAGAATTCCGTTCTCGCTGCCAGTTTATCTAGAGATAGACTGGCAAAGCCTGATTCTTCCAGCATCTCTTGGGCAATATCCAGTAGCAGGGTATTGCGTTGCATCAGTTCACGTTGTTTACGCGCAATCGTACTCATCGTTCATGTCCAGCCAAGTTTTAAACCTAAGCCCCTGTCCGTTTATCGCGGTGATGGGGCAACCATAAATGTCCTCCGTTATTGTTGTAGTGATGCACATGGTCACCGGAAATCGACCATTCGTCTTATAATTTTTATATTCCGTCAAAATCTGACGATATGTCATTTTTGAATAAAAAACAAGCCTAACACACTCGAATTGCGTGACATGGGCGTTCAATTTGACTTAAAAGAGTCTTTAAAAGACTAGTAAAAAATAAATGATTCAAATAGTTATTTATTAGTGAATAAATCTGTCGCCCTGTGCCCAAGATGCATCATGCGTGGAACGAGGTCATTTGGCCTCAACTCCACGGAATGAATATGTTTTTCGCATATTTATTATTATATTTCATATAGATAATCAAGAAAGAAATGCATTTATAAGGACTAACTAAAACTCACCACTCATCCATTAAATTTGACCTTTTGGTTTAATATCGACATTATTTGACAAACTGTCATAATTTGACAACAATTCAAACTTACCATTCAGATCAATTAAAGCGTAGCACCTTTTTAAACCATTGCTGATTTAAGACTGTCGATTACTCATTTTTGATGGGGTGGAGAAGTTGAGATGAAAATCAAGTTTGCTTGGCCAAATACGCGTGAATGG
The DNA here is from genome assembly GCF_003351745.1 of Aquirhabdus parva. Classification (NCBI taxonomy): domain Bacteria; kingdom Pseudomonadati; phylum Pseudomonadota; class Gammaproteobacteria; order Moraxellales; family Moraxellaceae; genus Aquirhabdus; species Aquirhabdus parva. The sequence goes on from NZ_CP031222.1 coordinate 3,043,247, forward strand.
GAAGATGCGGTACGTCTGGCCAAAGAAAAATATGTGCAAAGTTTTAATGCCAAAACCAGTCCCAACCCAACCTGCTTTGTGGTGGGGATTCTGCCTGATGAGTCAGGGACTGAAACAGTGGCGGCATGCGCCGGTCTGACCTTTGCGGATTCACGGCAATTGTTCTCCGAGCAATATCTGCCGCTGCCGATTGAACAGCATATTCAGCAGGCCGAGAACCAGTCGGTAGAGCGTAATGCGATTGTCGAGGTGGGTTCGCTGGCCTCGGTCTATCCCCAAGCCGGCAGTGAACTGGCGCGTTTGATGCCGCTGATCTGCTGGTGTATCGGTATGCGCTACTTCATTTGTACGTCTACCGTACAACTGCGCAAGCTACTAACCAAGCTGAATATTGCATTCAAACCGCTACTCGTGGTTGAGCAGCAGAACCTCAGTGAAAACATGGTAGAGCGCTGGGGTAGCTACTACGAACAACAACCCGAAACCGGCTATGTCTGTATCGCCCAGCATGCGACTAACTTTGGCTCTCATACCGGCTTGTTTATGTTTGAAAACTTGGTGATCAAAGCCAAGTTGCCACCTAAACAAAACCCAGTTACTGCAAAAAAAGACAAGGAAGACGACTATGCAATGGCTTAATCAAATCCTGACCCACTGCCAGAACAATCCCGATCATCCGATGGTGGAAGTGCTGTCCAGTGCGGGGGAATCGACGGTCTATCGCAGTCAGGAGATCGTGGCAACCGCAGAGGCGCTCAGCCAATGGCTAAATGAGTCGAAAGTCCTGCGCGGTCGTCCACTCAAGATTGGGCTGGTGACACACAACTCCGTGGAGTGGGTGGTGGCTGACCTTGCACTGTTGCTTTCAAACAGCATCGAAGTGCCAGTACCCCTCGCCTTCTCGACTGATCAAGCCGCGCACTTGCTGCATGATGTTGATCTGTGTCTGGTCGATCAAAAAGGGCTACAGCGTTTAAACGCTTGGTTCCCAGAGAATGATCCTGAACTTCGCTGCCCGCCCTATCACTTGCTGGAGATGGATACGCTGCTGGCACTTGCCAAGCACCGTGTGCCGGACATCAGCGCGGTGCATGCGCCTGCTGATGATGAACAGACTTTATGCAAAATCATCCATACCTCAGGCACGACCAGTCGCCCCAAGGGCGTTAAGATTCGCAGTCAAGGCATTGGTCACTTACTGGTGTCGCTGCATGGTCGTGTCGCCAAAGGCACGTATGCCCGCTATCTATCGCTGGTGCCACTGAGCCTGCTCATTGAGCAAGTGGTTGGCGTGTATTTGACGTTTCTGGATGGCGGCACGCTGGTGTTTTTGCCTGCCAATGAGCCGCTACTGGGTGAGTCAAATGCCACCACCAAGCAAATGTTGACCTGGCTTGCCCGTGCCAAACCGGCAGCGTTAACCCTGCCCCCGTCGATGGTCGAAGCCTTGCTTGCCGAGTGCCGTTTACATCCAAACGAGTCGGTCGCAGCACGCTTAAGCCGTTTGTTTGGTGAAGCGGCGGTGCCGTTCATTGCCTGTGGCGGCGCTCCGACTGATCCCAAAGTGCTACTGGAATTGATCGCTTATGGCCTACCTGTCTATGAAGGGTATGGCCTGAGTGAAAACAGTTCGGTGGTGGCATGGAACTCTCCGCACTGCTTCAAGCTGGGCACGGTCGGTAAGCCACTCGAACATGTGCAGATCAAACTCAACGCGCACAAAGAACTGTTGGTCAAGAGTACGTCTTTGTTTGCCGGCTATGCCAATTTAGATCCATCGAGCTGTGATATCGACAGCGAGGGCTGGCTGCATACCGGAGATATCGCAGAGATTGATGACGAAGGCTATCTACGCATCTTTGGTCGCAAGAAGAATCTGATCATCACAGCCAATGGCCGCAACGTGTCGCCGGAGTGGGTGGAGTCACGCTACAAGTCGCTGGATGCCGTGGAACATGCGGTGCTGTTTGGTGATGGGCTGGAGTCGCTGCATGGCTTCTTTGTCATTGCGCCGCAACATGATCTGAACCATGCGGCAACCGAAATTCAGGCTTTTGGTCGGCACCTGTCCGAGATTGAACGGGTGGAACAGATCAGTGTGGTGCAGAGCAGTGAACAGATCTATGCCGACTTTTTTACCGTGACCGGACGCCCACTGCGCGATCGGATATGGGCATGGATGAATGAAAGTCGTGCGGCCACCACCGCGACACATCCAGCACCGCAGTTGGTGGATGCTTAAAACAAAAGACGGGATATTCCCCGTACGTATAGGAGATCCAAGATGAAATACGCCATTGTTATTACCTATAGCTTCCATCCGGCATGGTTGCAAAAAACATGGCAGGAGCGCGAGGACTATACCCGCATCCATGTCGAGCCGATCTTCGCCAGCTACGCCGGTAAGGTCTCAGTGCGCTTGTTTGATGCCGAAGCGTTTAGCACGCGCTACAGCGACTTCATGCTGCTTGAGACCGAAGATCTCAAAGATTACTACTACATGATCGAGACGCTGCGTGAGAGCCAATTGTTCAAGGACAACCTCGTGGAATTCAAAGAGGTGATTCTGGGCATTGAAGATGGCTTTCGTAACTATGAACGCGATGTCTTAAATCACCCTAATCCTTAACCATCAATCTTTTATAAAAACTTATTTCAATACAGGAAGACTGTCATGATTCTTAAAGACTTAAACCAGATCAACAAAGAAGCGCATATCCACACCTTCCATCCGTCTGGATTGGATTGGCCTGAGCGTTTTGATGATGAAGAACTCAAATTCCTCTCTCGCGTCGCGTTCAATGAAGAAGGCCATGAGCGTGCAGCGATTGCCTATCTGACCAAAGAACTGGCGCAGTTGGCTGAGATCGAGCGCCATGTATCAGCAGTGATGACCATTGTGCTTGCTGACTTGCAGGGGGAAGAAGATCGCCTGTCGGAAGGCTTCGAGCTGCATCATGCGCTGACTTGCTTTGCGGCAGAAGAACTGCAACATGCCAATCTGTTTTACCGCTATGTGCGTCTCTTGTCACAAGACGACTTTAAATATGCCAACAACCTGTTTCAAGCGCGTTTGACCCCGTACCAAGGCACAGATTCTCCGTATATCAAACTGGCGGCACTGTGCTGCTCGGCTTATATCGGTGAGTCAGTCATCACCGTGTTTGAGCGCAAAACCCGCGCACTGGACCCAGAGATGAAGTACTTCTTCACTCGCCTGCTCTACTGGCATGGTCTGGATGAAGCCCGCCATGTGCAGACTGACCACTTCGTGTTTGAGCATATCGTGCCAAACCTGACAGCGGCTGAACAGCGCCGTATGCGTCAGATTCTGGACATCACCGAAGCGTTAAATGGTGAGCTTGCTACCCGCTTTGAAGCCTATACCAAAGAGAAGTTTGGCTTTGACTACACCGAAAACAACTATGCCCATCACACCCAACTGGAACTGACTGGCAAATTCCGCAGCCTCGTGTTTGGTGAGCGCATTTCTAAAGTGGATGACGCGATGGATGATGAAGGCCGTGCCCTACTCCAGCGCTTTTCTCAGGCTGAGACGATCCACGTCTAACCCCGTATTCGTCAGATTTAAAGGAGTTCTATCATGACCAGCGTCACGCAAAGTCATTTATCAGAATCGGCATTGCAGACTCGTCCTTTGCTGACTGCATTGGCAATGTTTGCCTTGTTTCTGGCGGCGATGGACAGTACCGCCGTCAGCACGCTGCTGCCCTATATCAAGGGTCAGTTTCAGGATCAAACCTTATATCCGTGGTTGCTGTCGGGCTTTATTCTCGCCAGTGTGCTGGTGACCCCAGTGGCGGGCGTGCTGTCCGACCGCTTGGGTGAGAAGCGTACCATGCAGACTGCGCTCGGCCTGTTTCTGATCGGCTCGATTGCCATTGGTTATGCACCCAGCATCAGTACCCTGATTGCAGCACGCGTGCTGCAAGGGATTGGTGCAGGGGCGATCATGGTGACGACCTATGTCATCATCGGCAAGCTGTATAGCAACCAAGAGCGCGGCAAGATGCAAGGCTTACTGAGTCTGGTCTGGGGTGTGGCGGCGATTGTCGGTCCAATGCTCGGTGCATTGATTCAGGAGTACTGGGGCTGGCAGATGGTGTTTTTGCTCAATGTGCCACTCTGTGCGGTCATCATCGTGATGATTGCGCTGCTCTATCCGAATAAACCAGTGGCCTCGCAAGGCGCCAAGATTGATGCCTTGACCCTGATCAGCTTTGCGGGTCTCTTGGGCGGCATCTTGCTGCTGATCATGGCGCACTCGCTGCAACTGGGACCACTGGTCAGTCATATTCTGGCGGTGATTGTGCTGGTCAGCCTGATCATTCAAGTGGTGCGGATTCGCGGCAACCAAAGTCGTAGTCTGGTGCCTGTCGCTTTCCTGCGGGAGCGCCGCTTTGTGATTCCGGCACTGCTGACGGCACTCGCCAGTATTGCGCTATATGCCACAGTAACCTTACTGCCGCTGTACTTAAGCGGTAGTAAACACTTGAGTGCGATTGAAGGCGGCTTTCTGGTGATGGCGTCAGCACTCGGCTGGGTGGTCGGTTCGGCAGTGTGTGGCGGCTTGATCAGTAAAACCAACTTCCGCATCACCGCGATCATCGGTGCGGTCCTGCTTGTCATCGGCGTGGGTGTGCTGCATCTGCTCGACAGTACTGCCAGCAATGCCTACTTCGCCTTTGCGCAAGTGTGCATCGGTTTAGGCATTGGCTTTTGTGCTACGACCACTTTGGTTTTGGTGCAGAACCAGTCCCCGCTGGCCAGTATCGGTGGCTTTACGTCTGCCGTGCAGCTCTGTCGCAATCTGGGTGCGGTGGTTGGGATCAATGTAGTGACGGCGTTACAGATCATGTCATTGCGTCATCTGGAAACCAGCCATAGCGCCAATGCGTGGTCACTGTCCTTTGCCAACAGCTTTACGGTGCTGTTGTATTTGACCATTGCGGCTCTGGTGCTGGCACTGCTGATGCCCAAACAGGCACAACAATAACAACAAGAAACTGCAACACCCTGATTTTCCCTGTCTAAGTTTTTCCTCTATTTCGGCTTGATCCTATCAGGCCGAGGTAGCGCACTGCGCGTTGAGTTTGCCGTGCAGCGCAGCATTTTCAATGTTTTACATGACCTTTAGCCACGAAAAATCATATGAGAAGGAGTAGCACTGTGGGTACTGTATATGAGTTTGATCCGAAGACGTCGGTTGCTGTGATCTCCCGCGATCACTTCGGTGATATCCAAAGCGACGAACTGTTTACCATTTTGGGTCAATCTGGCGTGATTATCCTGCGTGGTTGTATCAACACCGTTGAGGAATTCAGCGCGTTTGTCAAAAAACACAGCAGTCGTTTGAGTCTAGACCCAGCACGCAGCATGGTCGGTGGCGCAGCGCAACTGGTGGATGCTGGCACGCATGCGGTGGGTCTGCACTGTGAAAATGGGAATTCGCCATTCTGGCCTGACCTAACATGGTTCTATTGCCACCGCGCGCCCACACAAGGCTCACAAACCACCATCTGCAATGGTGCCGATGTCTACTGGCATCTGTCCGAAGGCTGCCGTAATTTCTTTGCCGATGCGCCAATCCGCTATCGCCGCCGTGTGGCGGGAGACAAATGGCGTCGATTGGTTTGTCATTATCGTCCGGATATCAATAATCCATCGCTGGTCTCTTTTCATGATCTGTTGAAACTGACCCAGCACGATCCACATACCACGATCACGCATGACGCCGAGAGTGATGATATTCACTACGCCTATGTCGTGTCGGCAATCCAGACCTCAAGCTTTAGCGCCCTGCCCGCCTTTGCCAACAGCATTTTGGGGCCATCTTATAACTATGAAAAACCGATCATCGACATGGCGGATGGACGCGAGATTCCTGAAGCCTATCTGGATGAAATCGAAACCATTACCCAAGCCCATACCCACCCCATCGGCTGGCAGGATCATGACATCGCCATGATCGACAACCGTCGGGTGATGCATGGCCGCGAGGAGATTCTGGACATGAATCGTCAAATTTTTAATGCACTCAGCTATCGCTAAGGAGGCCTCATGAATTTATCTCTACAACCTGCCATTGTCAGCGCCCGCTATGAGACTTTTGTCGATCAAGCTGGCGCAGAGCATATAGATCTGACGGGTGGTTTTGGCTATCAGGAACTGACCGTCGTCCATGCGGTCGATCAACAAGCCAAGCGTATGGGGCTGTCGAATCGTGTACTGATCTCAGCCCCCCTCTTAAACTTCTGTAGCACGCTTGCCAAAGTACTGCCTAAACCGCTCGACATGTCTTATGTCTGTAACTCTGGCGATGAGGCCTTTGAAGGTGCGCTCAAACTGTGTAAAGGATTAAAACCGCAGGGTCAGACCCTCGTCTATATCACTGGCGGGGACTATGGCTCGCTGACCTACGGTCGCTGTCTAAGCCATCCTGAACAGTATCCTGAAGTAGTCGAATTTTTGGGTATGCGCTTGATCGGTATTCAGAACATCCAGCAGTTAAAGTCGATTTCCCGCGTGGAGGATTGCTTTGCGGTGTGCTATACGCCGCTGATAATCGATGCCGAGGGTCGGACTCGTACTCTGGATGCTGCTCTTGTCAAAGCCTTGAGTCAATTTGCCAAGCAAGCCAAAGCCCCAGTGATCTGTATGGACTCACGCACGGCATTAGGTCGTACGGGCAAGACGTTTGGCTTTGAACTCTATGGCGTGGTGCCTGACATTGAAGTGCTTGGCGATGGTCTGGGCGGTAATGTGATTCCCATCGGCACGTATACCTGTAGCGCCAAGCTTGCTCATGGCGTCTACGGCAGTAGCTCACCCGCCAAACACGGCAGTACTACTGCGGGGAATCCGCTCGCGTGTGCCGCAGCACTGGCAGTACTGGACTATCTCCACCACCGCGATATTCCCAGCCGCTGTCTGGCGCATAGCCAAATCCTGCGTACCGCTTTGCAGGATTATCAGCCTACGGTCGCCGGGTCTTGGGTCAGCATCGTCATTCCAGATGGGATTGATAGCGCCACGCTGCAAGCTGATCTCTATGCACGCGGCGTCTATGTCAACGCGCCCATACAGCGCATTCTAAACATCAGTGCACCGATCATCGCCCGTCCTGAATCCATCCAAAAAGCCGCCACTATCATTCATGAGGTATTGCAACATGACCAGTCAAATTTCATTGCCAAAATTGCTTGATCAGTGTGAACAACACTGGAGCGCTTCTGCCGCCAAGCTGTACCGTATCAGCCAAAACTCGGTAGAGCAGGAAGCGGATGGCATCCATGTCTACGATCATCGCGGTCAGAAGTTTATCGACTGCGCCTGTAGCTATGGGGTGTTCATCGTCGGTCATCGTAACCCTGCGGTACAGCAGGCGGCGGTCGGTCAGTTAAAGACGCTGGCGTGGACACCGACAGGCTTTATCAATCCTGCCCAGCAAGCCCTGACGGATAAGCTCAAAGCGCTTGTTCCCGGCGCATGGGGCGATGTGCACTATATGGTGTCGGGTGCGGAAGCCATTGAGCAGACCTTACGCTATGTACTGAAGGTCAAAGCGGATCGTAAAGGAATCGTGGTGATGCTGGACTCTTATCACGGCAAGACCTTGGCGGCGATGAACATCCTCGGCCAGCATCAACATCAAAACACTTACGGCAAGATCGCAGACGAAGTGAAGTTCGTGCCGTATGGCGATGTTGAAGCGCTGCGTGCTGCGGTGGGAGATGGCGTGCGTGCGGTGTATTTGGAGCCGATCTTGGGCGGTGCACATCTGCGATTGCCACCAGCGGGCTACCTCAAACAGGTTGAAGCAATCTGTAAATCGACCGACACCCTGCTGGTCGCTGATGAAATTCAGACCGCATTTGGTCGCTGTGGTCGCTGGTTTGCCATCGAATACGGTCCGATCACCCCAGATATGATCATCCTATCCAAAGGTCTGACCGGTGGCTATGCCTCGATTGCCTGTGTGCTGTATAGCGAGAAGCTCAGCCAAACGCACCCGACTGATGTGATTGAACCCGATCAGCGCAGTCATGGCGGACATCCCTTTGCCAGTACGGCAGGTCTGGCTGCGATTCAGTTTATTGAAGATCAGCATCTGGTGGAGCAAGCGGATCGTCATGGTCGTCAGTTTGGTGAGGGTTTACAGCGCCTTGCCGCCAAGTACCCCCAGATCATTGAGGATGCTCCCGCGATTGGTCTGATGACGGGACTGCGTCTACGCGGTGCTGTGTATGAGGCGCTGCTGTCGATGCAGCTTGGCAAGCGCGGTATCCATGCGGGCAACTCCATGAATGAGAAGGCAGCTAATCCTGTACTGCGTCTTTATCCCCCACTGCAAATTGATCTGGCGAGTCTGGATCATGTACTGGCGATGCTGGATGAATCACTGGCGCAGATTGCCAAGATGCCGCCGCTGGTTATTCGTCTTTTAAAACCGCTGATTCATCATCTCTACAAAGCGCCGAATGATCTACTGCGCTGGGTTGAGGCGAAGAATTAAGCTTTTAAAATGAAATCAAAAGCGCTGTCTCAAAGGAGCCGGCGCTTTTTTTTGCTAGAGAAACTCGACTCGCTTTTCCCAGATCGCCAGTACGATACAGCCATCGACACTGTGGACATTGTGATCAGTTCCCGGTGGATGGATCAGCAGGGTGCCGGTGGGATGATGACCGACATCATCGGTTTGGCTGCCTGAGAGCACCAAAATATGCTCATAGCCCGCATGGCGATGTTTAGGTGCGCTGGCTCCGGCTTGATAGCGCAGCAGCATGGCGGCTGATCCTTGGTTGACCGCCTCATAGATGGGATAGCAATCTATCCCGTCGTGAAACGGTTGCCACTGCAATTGATGCTGAGTGCTCAGGATATCAAACAGCCCTTGTAATTGAATGATCTGGTTCATGCGGTCAGTGCCTTGATCAAGGCGGTTGAGTTTGAAACCGCGCCGAATACCCCGCCCTGCATTTTGATCATGCTCAGCGCTGCCAGATGATTCTGGTGGTCTGTCGCGCCGCAGCAGTCTTCCAGCAGTACACACTCAAAGCCACGGTCATTGCCCTCGCGCATGGTGGTATGTACGCACACGTCGGTGGTGATGCCCGTCAGAATGATGTTTTCAATGCCTTTGGTGCGCAGGATCAACTCAAGGTCGGTGGCACAGAATGAACCCTTGCCCGGTTTATCGATGATCGGTTCGCCGTCCAGCGGTTTGAGTTCGTCGATGATATCCCAGCCGACTTCACCGCGAATCAGGATCTTGCCGCAGGGTCCGGGATCACCAATGCCGGCGCCCATCTGCCGCGACCGCCAGCGTTTATTGGCAGGAAGATCAGTCAGGTCAGGACGGTGCCCTTCGCGGGTATGGATAATCAAAAAACCTTGCGCACGTAGCACGTCCAGCAGCGCTTTGATCGGCTCAATCGGCGCACGGGTCAGGCTCAAGTCATAGCCCATCTTGTCAACATAGCCGCCAACACCACAGAAATCGATCTGCATATCAATGATGATCAAGGCAGTATTTTCCGGACGCAGATCGCCATTGTACGGCCATGCATAGGGCGAGGATTCGATATACCGGGTCATGTGAACTCCTTTAAAAGATAACTATTATTTTTTAGGTTAACCATCCACTGATGCCACAGGGCTCTTGGCCAGCAATCCTGCATTTTTATGGCAGAGGAACAAAAAGATGCTGACGATAAGGTACGCGATAACCACTTCAGGTGATTTCATCACCCCAATGGCTTGGCTATGCATAAAGCCAAAGAAGGTCAGTACCGCACCGGCAAACGCAAATGCCGAGGCTTTATGGAAGGCTTTATCAATGATGCAAGCCGTGATCGCGGCAAGGATCAAACTGACCAGAATCGCGCCACTGCCAAGGATATCCAGCCCTTGATAGATGACCCCAGTGTTGGCGAGTTTATCCATACCGACGGCGGCAGCATTGGTGCCTGCGGCGCCCAAGGCATTGTCAATTTGCAACTTGCCCCAGCCCGCCACTTGCGGTATCAAGGCGACGATCACCGCAGGGGCATGCACACGCGGTGTCTCCTGAAAAGCCTGCGCACCGATTAACAGTCCGATATAGAGCAGGATCGGTGAAATCGCGACGATGGGGATAATCGCCATCATGAACGCCAAAATACCAAAACAGGACAGGATTAAAATCATCACCCCGGTTGCGGCGGAGTAACCAATGCGCCCGCCCATCGCCTTCCAGCCGGGATGTCCAATATAGACGGCATTGATAAACGGATTGCCCAAGCAGCAGCCGATGAGACTGACTATGCCATCCGCAGTCAGCACCCGCGTGGTTGGATAGTGGTCGCCACCTGCCTCGGCACTTTCGACATTGTCCATTGCTTCTACAAGGTCATAGATCCCGAAGGGAATTGCGGTGACCAGAATCACGGCCAAGTAGTCAAAACCATTAAAGACATGACCAAAAGCAGGGATCGGAATCGAGAAGCCAAAGCTGGCAAAGGAGTCACCGAGGTGACTTAAACTCATACCGCCGATATGAAAGCCCATGGCAAGGCTACCCCATGCAATCAGGGAGCCGACGATGATAGCCACCAGACCGGCGGGCATGCCCTTAAAGTAGCGCACACCGCCAAACCAGTTTGCCAGCAGAATCGCAAAGCACACTACCCCAACGATTGGGTCCATAAACATGTCTAGCGCAGGACGCAGTGAGATATAGGCAATCGACACGCCAGCCAATGCACCCAATAGCGCCACACGCGGCGTCACCCTGCGTATAAATGGTGCGATAAAACCGCCGATCATCAGCACAAAGCTCTGCACAAACACCCACGCAAGGCCCGCCTCCCAACCTTTGACCGGATCACCACTCGCCGCGCCGATCGGCAGCATGATCACAAACACCACCACAAACATGTGTGGCACGCTGATGCCTGAGGGCAACGCGCAGACATCGTTGCGTCCGGTTTTCTTGGCAAGTTGGTAGGCCATCCATGCGTAGTACATGGTGGAGAGAAAGAGCATGAACCCTGCAGCAGGGAGGATGCGCCCGAAGGTCAAGGCATCAGGCAGCTTTAAGACATATTTTAAGAGTGCGGTGAGGGTCAGCATATTGACCAAGATATTGGTGCCAAAGCCAAAAAAGGCGTTCCAATCCCCCACTGCCCAGAGGACAGGTTTGTGTGTGGTTTGCATGGTTTTCTCTCTTATCGAATCAATCACCCCATTTTTAAAAGCACATCAAACCGTCAAGCTTTATGGCGTTTGAAGTGCGTGGATAATGGCGTTTGAGTCAGAAACCCAGCCAAATATCCCCCCCTGTGCCGCGATCATGCGTAACGCAACTTCATGAAACTCTGGAAAATAAGATGCCGTGCAGTCCGCAGGTACCACACACTCAAAACCACGGTCATTGGCTTCGCGCACGGTGGTATGGACACAGACTTCGGTAGTCACCCCGCAGACAATGAGCGTGGATATGTTTTTGTTTTTTAAGAGAAGTTCGAGATCGGTCTGATAGAACGCGCCTTTACCCGGTTTGTCGAGCACAGGCTCACCGCTGATCGGTGCCAGATCGGGAATGATGTCGTGCCCGGCCTCACCACGAATCAGAATACGGCCCATGGGACCGATATCCCCGATACGCTCGGTGCCTTTGCCACGGTTTAATTTGGCAGGTGGGGCATCACTCAGGTCAGGACGATGCCCTTCGCGGGTATGAATAATAAAGAGCCCAGCAGCGCGGGCGGCTTGCAGGAGCTTTTGACAAGGGAGGATGGCTGAGCGCAGCAGTGAGACGTCATTACCCAGCATCGCGCCAAAGCCGCCCAACTCCAGAAAGTCACGCTGCATGTCGATGATCACCAAAGCAATATACTTGGGATCAAACTGCAGAGGGTAAGGTTCGGCTTGGATCTCGTGCTTACTTATCATGGCACCCTCTTATCACTGATTCTTCTATTGAAATCAGCAATAAATATGCCAGAGGGTTAACACTTTATTGACATGCAAAAAAATACCTGATGTTTCTTGGTCTATGCTATCAGGCTATTCTTATCGGATAATCCACTTTAACGCGCTGGGTTAGAGAGAAAGCCTGTCTCTACGACATAATCCAAGCTATTGGGTACGGCTGTCAGCTTCGCATTGGGCGTCCCTGCGGCGATAGCGCATTTATCTTTGCCCGCCTCTACTCGACTACCTGTGATTTTGGTCGCTGGATAGCTGACGTGATTGAAACCATAAATCGGTGACTGCACCAATAGCTTGGCATAGGGCACACAGACGCGCTGTGTCGGGTCTTTAGGACCCGCATTAAACGGGAAATACTCATCAAAAAACAGGCTGGAATTTTGCAGACCTTGGCGAGTGGTGGGGACAGTGAAACGTCCAATTTGCGTTTGCTGTTGGGTGGTGGTGTCTTTGATATAGCCCTCCCAGACTTGCAGGATATCGGTGGATTCAGCCGTATTGCGTTTCATGGTCAACAGGTAAGGCGTGCCCTTTTTCCAGTTATATTGGATTGAACATGAGGTGCCTGAACCACCGTCTGCTCCCGAGTGGCAATTCGGGGAAAGTGCGGCAGTTCCTGTGCCGAAGGTGCTAAAGATAACGAGATTTTTATTCGCCTGACGCGGTTGCAATCCCATGTAGATGGCGCTTTTGGCATCGCCAATAAAGTTGGCTTGCAGGGCAAAATAATAAGTACTGCCCGTGCTGGGTGCGGTATTGACTGTGACGGGCCACTGGATTTGGTCAAAGCCGCTGCTGCTGGGGCTTTGGGTCGTATAGTAAATTTGAGGATCGGCAAGCGCGACTGTGGAGATCAGCAGCGTGGTGAGCAAGAGGGGTTTTAGCATTGGTATCTCTGATCAGATGTCTTTGTGGATCAGGATATCGACTTAAGATTGATGGGGTATGAAGACGAGGTAATCGATTTGTGACTAATCTGGATAAGGTTGGTAGGTGCAGTGCCTCTTAAAGTAATGCTTTGTTAAACAGCCATTGACCTGTTGATCAATTTTAAGTGATGGAGAGAAGCCGCTGGCGTTTTTTTTGACAAAATAAGATGAATAACCGCATGATCAGGGGACCTGATGTTGGAATCACGCAATGCTTAGCACTTTCTTTTCACTTTTGTTTTATGTTTTTTTGATCACAACAACCTATCTACTCTTTCGACCGCATGGAATTCCAAGGCTTCGTATCATCATCTTCGGAATGCTTGCTCTGTGGATTCTATTGATGGGCAATGCCTATTTCCTTCACCCTCCTATTTAGAAAGACTAGACTTCATTTTGGAAAATTAATATGTCTAAATATGAATACCCCGCAGATTACGACTGTGTTTGGATTGCTTCAGATCGTGATGGATATATTGCGGCATTCATCACTGCTGGATCGGGGCCAATCCCAATAAATGCTTTCACCCCAGAACTCCAAGGTATCGAGCTAATCGAACAAGCAATCTTTCAATTACCTCAGGTCTCAGAAGCTAAACTTTTTGTTCAAGTGCCACGTCCAGACAGCTTTATTGCGCTCGCAACTCGCGGCTTCTATGTGTATGATTGGAGTGATATTCATAAGACAACCTCTGAATTAAACAGTGCTTACGAGTTAGCGGCAGCACCGACCAATCCTATTCAATGGAATACTCTACCCGAGCCACTTTCAGGACTGGTGAATCAAGTCAAATTCAGTGATGTAGCTTTTGTGAATCTTCTCAGCTTGGATGTCTATAGGCAGATCGAATGTCTAACTGCTTAAGGTTCCAATGATCAATCACTTTAAGTTCGGACATTCCATCACGATGAAAAACAACCTGCCTCTCCTGCTGATCAGTACCCTACTCCTTGGAAGCCTAGCGGGATGCGCAGGGTCAGGGGTCAATAGCAAACTGCCTCCGCCGACTGAAAATGCAGATGTGATCATATCCGCACCGCCAGCACCGGGCGCTCAAGATATGACGATTCATTCGGCTTTCTTAAAAAGAGATGCACTGGCACACAAAGACATCCAACAGGTGCTGATTGGAGTTTGCCGTGACTTTGCAAGTTTTTCACCGGATCAGAACTTTACACTGAGTGATGCCGATCAGGAACTCAACTCGATCCCTGCTTATCGCTATCAAGCACCGACCAAGAAGTATCCCCCACTACTCGCCGATGTGCAGCGCGGACGCTACTACCCACTGGATAAGGACTGGTGTAAGCAGGCCAGACGGGATAAAAAGAAAGGGCTGTGATGGTTACCACGAAAGTTGTAAAAGATGATGATGATCCATTCTACTATCATACATTGACTGCACGAGTACGCTTTGATCCCGAGTTCATAGGTCCGCAAATTGCGGCTTGGCAAGCCGAATATAGCCAAGGCAAAATCACTCGAACCTATGATCAATTCTTTGCACAAATCAACAATTACCCCAAACCAGACCGTCCTTCACACATGTGTCGTATTCAATCTGATTATCAAACATTTATAGATGGGTTTTATATTTGCACATTGATTATTGTAACTGGGTCCGATGAGAACTCTGAGATATTGACGGCAATCAGAGAGGCAAGGCACGCATATCTCTACCGTATTCCCAGAAGACCTTATATTGCAGAGTGCTTTTTGGAGGGGTGAATAAGAAGTAGATAGATGTTTAGCAAGCGTAAGGTGCAATAAGCTAAAGCGCATTGCACCAAACCTCAATCTAATTAATTTGAAAGCGTCATTTTCAATACCTGTGCCCCAGCGCCGCTCAAAATCATCGCTGGGATTGGCTCAGTTGAGGACACATCACCGCCACTCGTATAATACAAAGCTCCCTTGCTATCAGTTGTAAGTGTGCTTCCTAAAGTAATCCCTGATATAGGAAAGTTCGTGATGTTGCCTGATGTATCCAAACGATAGATGCCGCTGCTTTTTGAAGTGCCAACAAGCCTGACATAAATAGAAAAAATATTCCCAGCGGGATCAACCGCTATCTTGTATGAAAAACCAAAAGAGGGGTCAGATGGTAAAGTAATCGTACTCACTGTGCCGTCGGGCTTTATTTTTCTCAGTGCGGAATTGCCAGAATCAGCGACATAAAGATTATTCTGACCGTCAATTGCAACATCTGAAGGGCTATTAAACATTGCCGCTACACCCGCCCCATCGGCCAGACCCGCGGTACCACTCCCTGCAAATACAGACATTGATCCAGTCGGGTCAAACTTAACAATCCGATGATGAGTCGTATCTGCTATATAGAAATTACCAGCACTATCTAGCGCTAAACCTCCTGTTGTCAACGATGGAGGCGATGATGATGGAGGGGTAACTCCCCATTGCTTAAAAGCAATAGATTGTCCTGTAGCCGTTAATTCAAAGATATTGTTCGAATTAAAATACCCTCCAAGATTCGCTAAAGGTCCGAATCCTGGAATAATAAAACCTTGAGTCTGTAGGCTAACAAATACATTACCGCTCTTATCAATTGTAATTGAAGGGTTTAAATCTATATTTGTGACCTTAAAATCAGTCAGTGTCGTCACGACGCCTTCTGGTGTTATTTTCCTGACCTTACTCTGATTGGTTATAAATATATTGCCTGTTGCATCAACAGCCATTCCGTTTCCAACAATAAAAAAGGTTGCCGCGCTACCCACACCATCCAAGGATCCAGTACTCGTTGCCGAACCAGCAATAAACTGACTCGTCGCGTTTAGGGGGGCAACATTTACTACACCCGATGAAACTGTGTATGTCGCAGCACCTGTTGCACTGGATGGGACGTTTATTATCGAATTTAGAGGAACGATGGGCTTTGAATTAGAGCCATAAAGAAAAATGATGCTCCCACTTGGTGTTGTCACCGATGTGCCTTTCGGCACTAAATACTGCTCATTGGCAGCAAGGGTCGCATGACTTCCAGACGCCAATATTGTTGGCGTGATGGGCGTTGGCGTGACGGGCGCTGGCGTTACTGGTACTGGGGCAACTGGTGACGGTGCGATTGAAGCAGTATCGGAAGAACCACCACAAGCAGTGATCAATATTGATAATGTTAAAATGATAAGCTTTTGTTGAAAGTTCATTGATTGCGCCGATTTTTTCCCAAAAGAAAAAGATAACACGTTAGATAGGAGTGGGATAGCAAATTATTAAGCTGATATTAACTTGCCATTGACTAAAAAATGCGGATGTGATGGTTACACCATCACCTCCTCCCTCGCCAATTCAAACCCCTCATCGATCCACCCCATCACCCCACCAATCATCATCTTGACCGGATAGCCCAGACGCGCAAGACGGACTGCGCCGCGATGGGCACCGTTGCAATGCGGTCCAGCACAGTAGACGACAAACAGGGTCTCGCGTGGCCATTGCGCCATCTTAGCAGCGATGATTTTGCCATGTGGCAAGCTGATCGCTTGCGGCAAATGACCTTGGTTGTAGAGCTCATGACTGCGCACATCCAGCAGGACAAAATCCTGGGTGTCAGTAGTCAGGGCATGGTGCACATCCCAACAGTCAGTCTCAAAGCCAAAGGCGGCTTCAAAGTGGGCAAGGGCCACATCACTTGGGGCGGCTGGGATTAGGCTGACGGTTGAAGGCATGATGGGCTCCTTTTTTAAGATTTCAGTGAATGCTTAGCGGACTGCAGGGTTGATGTCTTTGATCGATGCGGCAAATGCGGCATGTGCCGTGGCATCCACAGGTTTATAGGTGACCGAAGTTGTTGCCGGATAATGCGCCAAGTCATTGCCACCCCGCCAGTTGTGCTGGGGGCGTATCGGTCTAGGCACAAAGCCACCGCCACAATTCGGGCAGACATTACCCAAGACCTGATCGACACAAGGGGCGCAAAAGGTGCACTCAAAAGAGCAAATGCGGGCATCGGCTGCGTCAGGGGGTAGTGCTTTATTGCAGTGTTCACAGCTGGGTCGCAGTTCGAGCATCTCATTCATCCAAGTGGCAGGGTGTGAGAGGATTTTGGCGGTTTGGTGGGGGAAATAAAATAGACGCTTATGACAACATTCGGTAAGATCACGCCATGTCTCATCTCGTCGCGATCCTTGCGTATGACCGACTCTGTACCTTTGAGTTTGGTTGCGCTGTTGAAGTCTTTGCCCTCAATCGATCTGAACTGGGGGTCGAGTGGTATCGTCATGTGATTTGTGGCATTGAGCCCTCGCCACTCTGGGCGATGGGCGGGATACAGGTGCAGGCGTCACATGGCCTTGAGGTGCTGCTTGATGCCGATACGATTGTGATCCCCGGTTGGCGAGATGCCCATGAAGTACCTCCCCAAGATTTACTCGATGCACTGCGGGCGGCACACTTACGTGGAGTGCGGATTTGCACGATCTGTTCAGGGGTGTTTGTCCTTGCCCATGCGGGGATATTGACAGGTAAGCGGGTGACGACGCATTGGCGCTATGCGGAAGCCTTAGCGGCGCAGTTTCCTGATCTGATTGTGGATGCCTCGGCACTGTATATCGATCAGGATTCGGTGATTACTTCGGCGGGCTCGGCGGCGGGGCTGGATATGTTGCTGCATATCGTGCGGCAGGATTATGGCGCGAAGGTGTCGAATCAGGTGGCACAGCGACTGGTGATGTCGCCGCATCGTGATGGCGGTCAGGCACAGTTTATCCCGCGTCCGATGCCCGTCAGCAAGATCAATGGCATTGCCAAACTGATGGACTGGTTGCTGGAGAATCTCGCCCTTCCCCACACTATCGAGTCGATGGCGCGGCAGGCGCATATCAGCAGTCGCACACTCCAGCGCCAGTTTAAAGACTCGACAGGTTTAAGCCCCATTGAGTGGTTGATTCAGGAGCGGATTGCTTTTGCCAAAGAGTTGCTCGAATCCAAAGCGCAATTGACGATTGATCAGGTGGCAGAGCTGGCAGGATTTGGTTCGACAGAATCCTTGAGACGACACTTTAGAATCCATGGCATCCCCACGCCGACGCGGTATCGCTATCAGTTTAAGCATGTGGGGTAAGTTTTCAATTTCAAATCACGTTAAATATAAGCTTCAAGAAAAAGGATGAAAGATGTCTAATTTGAGTAAATTGACTGTAATTCTACTCTCCATACTGACTTACTCATGCAGCGCTCTTGGTTATATGACTGTGAACGGAGACCTCACCCATGGTATCTTTTTTGGAGTCTCGACAAAAGGCGAAGAGCATCGCATAAAATCTGTGCATCTCTATGATATTAATGTGACGACTGTTGAACGAGGTTCCAATGGACTGGTTGATCCTTTATGGCGTCTGCATGGCGATGCTAAAGGTCTAAACCAAATTCAATACGGCGTAATTCCCTCTGGTTTTAAAGAAACTGCTCAAGCACTGCCGCTTCAAATCAATACAACGTATCGGGTAAGTGCAAGTGGTTCAGTAAGCTATGGTCTACGCGGTACTTACTCTTTTATGGCAGGGACCTGCTTTCACGTGAACGCCGATAGTAGCGTAGAAGAAAAACCGCATTGCTAAAGTTAACGCCCAAACCGCTCTATCAAAAAATCAATCATATGGCGTAGCTTCGCCGTGGGTCGTCGGTCCTGTGCATAGACCAGAGATACCGGCGATGGGATATATGACCAGTCAGGTAGTACCGGAACAAGGCGGCCTGCGTGGAGATCTTCAGTCAACAAGGTTTCTGGTTGCAGCACGATGCCTACACCGCCGATTGCAGCAATGCGCAAAGCATCGCCGCCATTGGCTTTAAATCTGCCCTGCACCGCCACCTTAAATCGCTCGCCATCTGGCCCGAGCAGGTGCCAAGAATCATGGTGCCGCCAATACGATAAGCCGAGACAGGAATGCTGCTGTAATTCTTCAGGATGCTTAGGCTGTCCATAGCGTTCGAGATAGGCAGGCGATGCCGCCAGTACGCGTCGATAGGAACATAGAGGCCGTGCAACTAAATTAGGATCATCCACCGTACCGATCACAATCCCCAGTTCATACCCCTCATGAATCAAATCAGGTTTGCCATTGCTGAGGGTCAGATCAACAGTCACTTCAGGATAGAGCGCCATGAATTCGGTGAGTACGGGCACAAGGCTATGAGAGCCAAAGCTGACGGGCGCCACGATGCGGAGTTGACCTCTAGGGGTAGCCTGTAACTCGGACGCGCTGGATTCTGCCAGTGCAACTTCCGCCAAGACTTGCTTGCAGCGCTCGTAATAGAGCGTGCCGACCTCGGTCAGATGCTGGCGTCTGGTGGTGCGATGTAAGAGTCGTGCACCCAAGCGCTCCTCTGCCATGCGGATGTGCTTGGCGACCATGGTCGCAGAGACTTCTGAGACTTCAGCGGCAGCACTAAAGCTGCCCAGCTCAACCACGCGTACAAACATCGCCATATTGGCCAGTTTATCCATCATTCCAAACCTACAGGTTTAAAGTCATCCAAATCCTAGCACATTTATCTTATTTTTATGCTGATCAATACTGGCCCCATCAACACTCTATCTCGGGGTGTTCTTTGAGGAGAAAGGCCATGCCTACCGTACATTTAGAAATGCTTCCGGGTCGTACCTTGGATCAAAAACGTGATTTTGTCCGTGAAGTCACCCGTGTCACTGTAGAAACACTGAACTGCCCACCTGAAAGCGTAGATGTCTTGATCACGGAATATGCCAAAGACGCTTGGGCCAAAGGCGGTACTTTGATTTCTGATAAGTAAGTAAATCGCTGAACCCTAGGAGAGATGCATGTGCATCTCTCTTTTTTCACAGACGCTCTCACACATCACCACAATCAGGAGTACTGACATGTCCAATCGTTTTTTAAATCAAGTCATCGTTGTCAGTGGCGGTTCCACAGGTATCGGTTTTTCCATCGCCAAGGCATTGCTGAGCGAAGGCGCTAAACGCGTCTATATCACCGGGAGATCGGCAAAGAGCCTTGACGCGGCGGCGGCTCAACTCGGTAGCAATGCAGTTGCAGTCGTCTCAGATGTATCAAGCCTAGCCGATCTGCAAAAGCTCAAACGCGAAATCGAAAACCGTGGAGATCATCTGGATGCCGTATTTGCCAATGCGGGAATCGCGGAGAAGAATACGTTAGGCGAGACGACCATCGATGACTATGCGAAGACCTTTGATATCAATGTTAAAGGGGTCTTTTTTAAGGTTCAAACGCTGCTGCCTTTACTTAAAGATGACGCATCCATCGTATTAACGGCATCGATTGTCGCCAATAAAGGCATGGAAAACTTAAGTCTGTACAGCGCCTCTAAGGCTGCCGTTCGTTCCTTTGCACGGACATGGGCCAATGATCTAAAATCACGTAAGATTCGGGTCAATACATTGAGTCCAGGATTTACACGTACGCCAATCATGGAAAATGGTCTGAAACTGGATGATGCGCAAATCGCCGCGCTAACCGAATATGCTGCAGGCGCTGTGCCGCTCGGCTTTGTCGCACATCCTGATGATATCGCTGGTGCAGCGCTGTTCTTGGCATCACACGATGCCCGTTATGTGAATGGCGTAGAGTTGACTGTGGATGGCGGATTTACGCAGATTTAAGGGGGTATCGGCTTAAGTTTTTTGATGAGGAAAAAGTACATGCTGTTGAAGATATTGGAATGAAAGCCTGTTGAGATAGGATAGCTTGCTTATCGACTATATTCACAATAAGAGCAGTGAAATTGACTCCAGAGGCATGATGATTTACGTCTCTATAGTCAAACATGGCCCCGTATTTCGTACTAGCATCGCTGCAAACCTCATGGTATGCGCTTTGTACCTAAAGAACCATAAAACTATCTTTTGGCAATCCATCCGCTCATCATCTCTGCATGACCTATGCAGCACGCCGATGACTTTCCCTTTACTCAACATCGAGGCAATTATGCAGATCAAAGAAAAATTCTTCACGAAAAAGAAACTGACGCAGTCAGCCACTCAATTTGCGATTAATCATCTTTATCCCTTGCTAGATAAGACGCCCGAGCAAGAGGGCAAGCCATTTATCCAGCCTTACCCAATGGTGCCGTATATCAATTCTAAGCAGATTGGTTGGACGCATTACGGCGTGATGATTCCTGATTTAGCCCCACCTCATCGCTTCTTTTCAATTATGTCGATTATCGGGATGCCTGGGGCTTTAGCTTTTGATACCGATCATGCTTTAGTCGGCAGTCCTCGCCGCAATGCGACGGTGGTGACGGGTACCGCAGCCACGCATCCCAACCTTTTCCGTGGATATTCCATTGATCGTGATTGCGATATGCGGGCGGATGGCAGCCTGATTCGCTTTGGGCAAGATCTCACGATTACCGGCAGCTATCCTGATTATCATGTCAGTGCGAACTATGCGGGTTTTGAGCTTGAGATTGATATTCACAATACCGACAAAGTGACTTGGTTTGTTAAGACCCCGATCTACGACCATTTGAGCTTACTCTCGACCTATACTGGATTTTTGACTTGGCAAGGGGAACGGCAAGCCATTTCGGGTCTATGTACCTTTGAGTATGCAGCGAGTGTCAGTCCTTATCTATTGCAGGATAAACCGCTAAATGATGCACTGAAAATTCCATTAGATTTCTTTACTTATCAGATCATCAATTTAGATCAAGATACACAGATCCTATTCAATCAGACGCAAATCAATGGCGTGACTGCCCTGAGTCAGGCTTTTCTACGCAGCATGGATAGTTACAATCAAACTTATAAAGCTGAATTTGAGGTCCAGACCTATCAGCCTGAGCTTGCGGTTGCACCGGATGGCGTACAGATGAAACTGCCCAAGACCTTTACGTGGCAGGTCTATGATCAGGATCGGATCATATTAACGATTCATGCTGAGGTGGATACGGCATTTACCTATGGTTTAGGCAGTGGTTATGTCGGTGGCTATGCCTATACTGGACAGCGTAATGGTGAAGCAATCTCAGGCCGAGGCTATATCGAATATATCGATCGACGCTAGGCCTTAGGCCTAGCCATGACTTTGTAAAGACACCATGGATGGGGTGACGCTGATCATCCTTTTGATGTTACCTTAAAGGCCGTAGTCCATCACGGCCAGATAGGTGAGATCATGAAAGAGCAATATGCGACGTGGTTCCCGCTCGGTAAGGATTTGCCTGAACTTGATTATGTCTCTATCGAGATTAATCAAGTCGGTGCCTTGAAGCTCTACTTGAAAAAAATCTACAACTCCCCATCGAGCCGCCTTAATCCCACCGATCGCGTGGTGATTGAGTTTGCACCGCGCCCGATTTCCTATCGGGTCGGTTCGGAAAGTTATCGACAAAGAACCTTGAGTGCATTGCCGGATGATTGCGGCGGCGGTAACTTTTTCTTCTCAACACATTCGTATTTCTTAAATGATTTCTATGAGGATGCTGGCGAGCGGCATAATCATCTGGGATTTGAGCATCTGTTGATTGTGACATCGGTCGAGGTTTTTGATTTTATTGTGAAGGAGCGCCCAACAGTTACGATTTTGAGTTTCCCTGAAGATTAGCGTTGAGCTTTCTTAATTTATAATTTTATATAAAACAGAAATTTATAAATATTTCATAAGAAATATTTCTTCCTTTGTCACACCACCCTGTCCTGAATCGTCAAGTTAGTATCCCCTTATCAGTTTTGAAGAAGGGCTAACTTACGGAGCAAGACCATGACCACCACCCTATCCATTGACCCCCTCAAAAACCACCCGACTGTGATTCAAGCACTCTACCAAGCGCACGTTAAGTTGGACGGTTTAAAGCTGATCGAGCGTAAGTTGCATCATCTGGTGGTGCTGCGTGCATCGCAAATCAATGGCTGCGCCTTTTGCGTAAAAATGCATATCAGCGAAGCCAAAGCAGATGGCGAGACGCAAGAGCGCTTGGACCGCTTGATTGTGTGGCGTCATTGCGATGACTATAGCGCGCAAGAAAAAGCCGCCTTTGCGTGGACCGAAGCACTGACTGTCGTGAATACTCAAGCGAACTTAGAGCCGCTGCGTCAGGAGTTGGTGAAATATTTTAGCGAAGAACAAATCTCTGCTTTAACGGTCACCATCGGATTGATTAACCTATGGAATCGACTGCAAATCTCACAGCACTGATGCAAACCAGAACATACCCCGAAAAACATCTCCAGTTGTTTGAAGAACGCCGATCCTTTTTGCTCGGCTTGTCATACCGCATCCTCGGCTCGTTTAGCGATGCCGAGGATGTGGTGCAGGATGTGTTTATAAAATGGTCCCAAGCTGCTATCGACCAACTCGATAACCCGCAAGCATGGCTGACCACGGTGTGTACGCGGCAGAGTATCGACCTGCTGCGTGCTGCGCATAAATCTCGTACTGAGTATATCGGCACGTGGTTGCCTGAGCCGTTTTATGAGTCGGCTGATGGTGCCCATCTCATCAGTGACGACTTGTCGGCGGAGCAGGAATCGGATGAGACCCTGTCTACAGCCTTTATGCTATTGCTTGAGCGGCTGTCGCCCAAAGAGCGTGCCGCTTACCTGCTCTATGAGATATTTGATCAACCGTATGCCGAGATCGCCCGTATCCTTGAGATATCGACGGTGTATTGCAGGCAGTTGATCGCGCGTGCACGGCAGCATGTCGCGGATGAGAAAAGCCAGATCACGACCCTCCCCTCGCATCGCCAGCAGGCTTTGCTTGCGGCGTTTCAGCATGCGGTGCAGACCGGTAATTTAGAGCAACTGTCACAACTGCTCACTGAGGATATCCAGTTACAAGCTGATGGCGGCGGTAAGGTGTCTGCGGTGGCGATGCTGGCTGGTAAAGAAGCGGTGCTGCGTTTCTTTGAGCGGTTGCTGTTTAGCAACTGGTCACAGCTCTCATGGCATGGCGATACGATTCATCACGGAGCGGGTTTTATCTGCACTGATCAACAGGATCAGGTGAATATGGCGTTGACCTTTGCATTTAGCGCATCAGGGCAGATTCGTAATCTGTATGTGGTACGCAATCCGGATAAGTTGAAAATGTCTTAAACAAGAATAAGACGCTTCAAGCGCAGTCATACCGACTACGCTTGAGGCCTTTCATCAGCTCATGACGATTGATCCATCATTAGCTACATTGCATTGGACTTAATGAAACCATGGTTCCGAAGGCGGGATCGCTCATGCTGTTTTTGCCGTCTTCAACATGACCGGCAAAACGACGCAAGAAGCCATTGGCCGTTGATGCCACCACCGACAGATCATACCAACCATGACTGTTCTTTAGGTCCCAGATGTCTTGTACATCTGTTCCCGGCTGGACGGTATAACTCCGGCGCTGAGTACTGTAGGTATTGGCTTGCACGGTGATGGTACACGCGACGGTTCCGCGGTTGCTTAAGGTCAGGATGACATTGCCATTGGCGACGTCATAGCAAAGCGTGGCGTCAGGATTGCCACGTTTGGGCAACGCAGTATCTGCTAAATTGCCATGAAAGACACGCAAGAAACCATTGGGGCCATAGACCGCAAGATTATAGTCGTCCCCTGTCCAGTAATCCGATGTCACCGCGCCTGCGCCGACGGTATAGAACCAAGGACCATCAGAGCGATTGCCCGCATAGACACGAAATGCCGCACCCGACAAGCCGCTATTGGCAAAATCCAGCCAGAACTTTTTCTGAATCGGGTCTTGGCGGGATTGGACAAAGAGCTCATAGGGGACTGGACGTGTGGGACGCTGGCCCGACTCTTGGACGGGTAAGACTTGCACCGATGGTACAGTAGGGCTTGGCAATAGAGACTGGCTGTCGGCAATTTGAGTGTAGAGACTGGTATTGGGGAGTGTGGGCACCTGTCCATTGGGATTTTTAAAATCAAACAATGAGGTTAAATCACCACAAATGCTGCGGCGCCAAGGGGTGATATTAGGTTCCATCACGCCAAACCGTTTTTCAAGGAATCGGATAACAGAAGTGTGGTCAAACACTTCTGAAGAGACCCAGCCGCCCTTAGACCACGGTGATATTGCCAGCATCGGCACGCGCTGCGCCAGCCCATAAGCGCCTGCGGCATATTTACTGTTTCCGGCAAAAAATTCATTCACCGTATCCACAGTCGATTTGCCTTGATTGCTCGAAGCAGGTGGAACTGGCGGCGCATCATGATCAAAGAAGCCATCATTTTCATCATAGTTGATGAAAAACACCGTACTGCCCCACACGTCTGGATTACTGGTTAAGGCATCCAACACTTCGGAGATATAACGCGCGCCGTAGCCCGGCGTCCACGATGGATGCTCGGTAAAGGCTTCCGGTGCAGCGATCCATGACACTTGCGGCAAAGTGTTATTGATCACGTCTTTTTTAAGATCAGCGAGGCTGTAGCCTGTGACCGCATTGGTATACAACGCTGAACCCGGCTTGGCATCTTGATACTTTTGAAAATACAGTAAGGAGTTATCACCATAGTTGCCGATATACGGATTGCTGGTCCATCCCCAACTACCGGCGGCATTTAGACCGATGCCGGGATCTTGATAGACCCGCCATGAGATATTGGCGGCTTGCAGACGCTCTGGATAGGTCGTCCATGCGTAGTTACCCGCTTCTGAGTTATCGATGACCGGGCCATTGCCTTTGCCATCATTGCCTGCCCAGCCCGTCCACAGATAGTAACGGTTAGGATCTGTCGATGCCATGATAGAGCAATGGTAGGCGTCACAAATCGTAAAGGCATCGGCGAGTGCATAATGATAAGGAATATCGGCACGCTTGAAATAACCCATGGCGTTTTGGCCTTTCGTCGTGACCCAGCCATCATACTTGCCGTTGTTCCATGCGCTATGGGTGCCAGTCCAGCTATGATCCATATCACCCAGTTGCTGGGCGCTGGTCTTGCTGGTGTCTAGATGAAAGGGCAGCACATAGCCGCCTTTGCCATTCGGCTGGTACCAGACTGGCGCACCACTCGGCAGTGGAGTCGGGCGCGCATCACCATAGCCACGCACGCCATTTAAAGTACCAAAGTAATGATCAAAACCCCGATTCTCTTGCATTAGGATCACGACATGCTTGACGTCGTTGATCGTGCCAGTCTTGGAGATCGCTGGCAGTGCCAATGCTTTTTGAATGGATGCTGGCAGTCCAGCCGCTGCGGCGGCAGTCGCCGACATGCGTAAGAAATTGCGTCTAGATGTCACGGCTCACCTCAGAAAATATCAAAATTTGGGAGACCACTAGCTACACGCTAGTGGCAAGCATTTGAATTCGGTTGGGCATTGGCGATGTGGTTGGTCGCTTTAGATGCACCGCTGGAAATATTGGCTGGTGCACAGTGGATCACAGGCGGAACACTGACCGGCGGCGTTGGAGGGACAACGGGCGGTGTGACAGGCGGTGTGACGGGCGGTATGACGGGCGGCGTGACCACGGGAGGTGTGGGTGTCACGACTGGCGGTGTCGGTGTAGCCCCAGATGAAGTGGTCGGTGATGCTGTTGGCGTCGGATCAGTGCTATCTGAACCACCACATGCCGCGAGTGCTAATGGCAGGATCATGATCAGCGGCCAATGAATTTTTCGCATGGAAAGACTCTCGTCAGTACAAAGTGATATAGGGCGCAAGAAATTTTGCCCGATGGTTAAATTCGATTATAGGTAAGCGACTGTGAATGGATCATGACAGTGTCACGCGAGGTTGACGATAAGTGCGACCAACATAGTTAAAGAAATTAATTTAATTAAAATCAATATCTTAAAAACAATAAATATTGAAAAAAATTCGTAGCGCTCGCGGGATAGAGATAACATTCATCACACCGCGGGGTTTATTTCTACTATTTGATAACCGATATACATAAACAATACGGGTTCGTATTCGACAGCCTTGCTAAAGTACGTGCCTAAATCGACGACAGGACTAAACCATGACTGACAAGAGTCAACAATTTGCCAGCGACAACTATTCGGGGATCTGTCCAGAAGCATGGGCCGCTATGGAACAAGCCAACCACGGTCATCAGCGCGCGTATGGCGATGATGAATGGACGTTTCGCGCCGCCAACGATTTTCGTAAACTGTTTGAAACCAACTGCGAAGTATTCTTTGCCTTTAACGGGACAGCAGCCAACTCCCTTGCATTGTCGTCACTGTGTCAAAGCTACCATAGCGTGATCTGCTCAGAGACCGCTCATGTTGAAACGGATGAATGTGGCGCACCAGAGTTTTTCTCCAACGGTTCTAAACTACTTACCGCGCGCACTGAAAACGGCAAGCTGACCCCTGAGAGCATCCGCGAGATCGCGCTCAAGCGCCAAGATATCCATTACCCCAAACCCCGTGTCGTGACGCTGACCCAAGCCACCGAAGTCGGCAGTGTCTACACCCCGGATGAAATTCAGGCCATCAGCCTCACCTGCAAAGAACTTGGCCTAAGTCTGCATATGGACGGCGCACGGTTCTCCAACGCTTGCGCATTTCTGGGCTGCTCGCCTGCCGATCTGACATGGAAAGTGGGCGTCGATGTATTGTGCTTTGGCGGTACCAAGAATGGCATGGCCGTGGGTGAAGCCATCTTGTTTTTCAACACCGAATTGGCTGAAGACTTTGATTATCGTTGTAAACAAGCTGGTCAACTCGCGTCTAAAATGCGCTTCCTCTCAGCGCCTTGGGTCGGCTTACTGGAAAACAATGCGTGGCTCAAACACGCCCACCACGCGAATCATTGCGCACAGCTGCTGAGTAGTCTAGTTGCTGATATTCCGGGCGTGAAGCTGATGTTTCCTGTACAGGCGAACGGCGTGTTTCTGCAACTCTCGGAACCCGCCATCGCTGCACTCACCGCCAAGGGCTGGCGCTTCTATACCTTCATCGGCAAGGGCGGCGCACGGTTCATGTGCTCATGGGATACCGAAGAAGAACGCGTAAGAGCGCTCGCCGCGGATATCAGGGAGGTGATGGGTGGCTGAGACGCTCGCAACAATGCTCATGGCATAGGGATACGATTCATCACAAAGTGCATTTAAGTCGCTGAATCAACAGGATCAAGTGAAGATGGAATAGATTTTCTATCTGCATATGGTCCACAACCCGTATACGTTTAAGATAGAGATCTGCGAAGCTCACTAAACGGCGATTTGTTGTTGAGTCGCACAGTGAATCGTACCACCGCCATTGGCAATCCCGTCAGTGGTGATTTGCATGATCACACGATCTGGAAAAAGTCTTTGCAGGGTCTCAAAAGCCGCTAAGTCAGCGTCGGCATCGCCAAACTGCGCCATCAGCACACAGCCATTCGCTAGATAATAACCGACATAGCCCGCAGCAAAGGCATGACTATTGAAGTTACGGCTACCCCGACTCCAACCATTCCGCGCGGTAACGACAGGTTGAAGCACACTAAAATCGGGACTCTCTAAAGGCACTGCATTGATCTTTCGCCCTGTGACATCGGTGGCGTTTTGCAGGATTTTTTGGTTGATCAGCGTTGCGGCATGATCGGGAGACTCTGGGTCTGGATCTAGGGTATAGACCACATGACCATTGTCCGCAAAGCGCGCATAGAAATCAATGTGCCCATCAGTGATGTCTTTGGCCTTACTGCCGGGTAACCAGATGACTTTGCGCACGCCAAGCGTTCGCAAAAGCTCAGCTTCAACATCAGCTTTGGTTTTACCGGGGTTACGATTGGGGTTCAGTATGCAGCTTTCCGTGCAGATCGCGGTGCCATTGCCATCCACTTCGATGCCACCACCCTCCATGACTAGCCATGTAGCGATCTTGGTCGCGGGGGCATGCGCAAGGGTAAAATCGGCGATGGTTTGGTCACGCGCAATCGGTTGGTCTTCGATGCCATTCACAGCCTTCAGGGGGTCTTTTTTCCAACCTACCGCACCTGTGTTCACTTGCCCCCAGCCATTAAAATTAAAGTTCACGCCATAGAGTGCTTTCTTGGCATCAACGACAAAGACCGCGCCGGTGTCACGAATCCATAAGTCATCCAGTGGATGAATCACAAACTGGATGCGGTTGCTTTGTATGGCGGGTAACGGTTTTCCTCCGGTAAAAATACTGCCCGCTTCATAATGATCGGTCTGTACACTCACGGGCTCTTGTGCAACTTGGCGAAGAAGGGTGTTGGCTTCTGCTTGATCGGCGGCGTTATTGACGATCATGATGACTGGCTCAAAGCGTGAAAGATTGGCGGCGATACGCATTAAGTCTTTACGGGCAATCAAACGATTGGCACCAAAAGCGCCGTTCGAGCCCCATGCTTGAACCGTGGCGCCATAGGCCATCCACGTCAGCTTATGCAGACTACTTTCATCGGGCATGCGTACAAATACACCCGCTGGGTTGGCATTGCCTGTCTTTGCGGTGGCAGCTTGTGCATCACCGTACGCAGTGAATGCATTGCCCATCAGGAAGAGGGCTCCACCTGCTGTAGTATTTTTGAGGAAAGATCGGCGAGTGGTCATGTGATCAAATACATCCAAATGCGAGTATTCTAAGTTTATGAACGTTGTCTGATATTGGCTATGCGGTTTGAGTAACGAGAAAAGCCACTTCTCGCGGAATGATCCCCATTTATGGCATCGCCAAATGTTCAATAAATTATCTAAAACCACTCTGTGGCTGACCTTAACCGCAGTCTCGATTTGCTTGATCTCATTGGCCAACCCTTGCAGATTCGCAACACGTTGATTGACCGCCAGACTGCACCTATTGCTTATTGTTTATGCTATTTGATGCTTTTGTTCATCGGCTTGCTCGCAATTATTGTATTTTTGACAATACTTATTTTCAAATAAATAACATGATCGCAAAATACATAAAACAATAATAAATGAATAGCATAGATAATCTTTTCTTGCGCGTCGTCAACAATGAATCAAGCTACACCACTCCTACCTCCTTGACTTAGTTCCTTAATGACATCTACTATGCAGCACCGCCCTCACTTAATGAAAAATAATGCAGCGTAATGGCTGACGTGATTCGGACGTTTAGCCGTTCCCAAGCGCAAATTTAAGCTTAGAATAGGTGGTCGATCCTGACCGAATAGCAATACTCACAACGACTACGCGGGGGAATGTCACATGGCGAAGAATGTCTGGTTAATCTATGGTGCCAACGGCTATAGCGGCGAACTGATTGCCCGCGAAGCGGTAAAACAAGGTCTGACTCCCGTTCTTGCGGGGCGTTCGCTCGCCAAGCTTGAGCCACTGGCAGCCGAATTGAATCTGTCGGCTCGCGCCTTTGATCTGGCTGATCCCAAGGCGGTTGCTGCGGCGCTTAAAGATGTGAGTGTGGTGCTCAACTGTGCTGGTCCCTTTGCGGCGACTGCGGCACTGTTGATCGAGGGCTGTATTAAAGCCAAGACTCACTATCTGGATATCACCGGTGAGATTGCGGTGTTTGAGCATGCGCAAGGCCTGCATGCCAGAGCCAAACGTGCAGGTGCAGTGATCTGTCCGGGCGTTGGTTTTGATGTGATCCCAACCGACTGTGTGGCGGCGGCGTTGAAGGCGGCGCAGCCCGATGCCACGCATCTGGCGCTGGCGTTTAAAACCGCCTCTCCCATGTCACCCGGCACAGCCAAGACCGCGGTTGAAGGACTGCAATTGGGCGGTATGGTGCGAGAAAACGGCGTGCTAAAGAAGGTACCGCAAGGCTTTGATATCCGCGATATCGATTTTGGTCGCGGGCCAAAATCAGCAATGACGATTCCATGGGGAGATGTCTCAACCGCCTTCTGGAGTACCAAGATTCCTAATATCAGTGTCTATATCCCCGTTCCTAAAGCCTTTGCTCTCTCGGCACGCCTCACTGGCAGTCGTCTGGACTGGCTGTGGAAGAAGCCAGCGGTGATCGACTTTCTCAAAGCCCAGATCGAAAAGCGTGTGCCCGGTCCGGATACCGAGAAACGTGCAGGGCTACCAACCTATGTCTGGGGTGAGTCTAGTAATGCACGCGGCGAGAAGAAAACCGCGCGCCTCAAGATGGGCAATGTCTATGATGTGACTGTGTATGGAGCGCTGGCGATTGTCAGTCACTTATTGCAAGAGAGTGCCAGTGACACCACGACGGTTGCGCTAAAAGAAGCTGGGCGTGCCGGCGGCTACTTCACGCCGTCGCAGTTGATGGGCTATGACTTTGTCTCTAGCCTCCCCGATGCAGGTCCAATCGAGATTCAATGATTGGCGATGCAGAGGATCTCTATCACCTTGGAAATACGACCATGAATCAAGCGGCATCGACGGATATCAGCAATACGGCAACCACAGCCAAAGTGACACTGACGCCGCGCTCTCTCGCAAAGTCAAAGACCATCACGATTCGTAAGACCCGCTTTCAAGCGGCGAATCTGACGGAGCAGTACTCCAAGTCACCGCTGATTTCGCACTTTCTGACAGCCCTGTCGATGTCGTTTCCGCGCGGGGAGATGTTCTTTGTCGATACGATCAAGAACGTACGTAGCGAAATCAAAGACCCAAGTTTAAAGGCCGATATCGCCGCTTTTATCGGTCAAGAATCGATGCATGCCAAGGCGCATGATCAGTTCAATACCGAGATTCAATCTGCGGATTATCACTTAAAGCGTTTTGATGCGGAGATTGATAAAGAGATGGCGCGTCTACGCACACTCTCTAAACGGCGGCAGCTTGCGGCGACGGTGGCACTGGAGCATTTCACGGCGATGATTGCAGGCTACATTTTGACTCATCCCAAGCTCGTCCAGCAGCTACCGCCCAATATGGCGTCCTTGTGGATCTGGCATGCCGTAGAAGAGATCGAGCATAAGCATGTGGCGTTTGATGTCTATCAGACCGTATTTAATAACCTCGCTCAGCGCCGCCGCAGTATGCGCACAATCAGCTTGGGATTTATCATCAGCAATACGGTAATGACCAGTCAACTGCTGTGGCAGAATCGCAAACAGAGTCTGGGGAGCGTGAAACAAATCTGGGCGAATCTACAGGGCGTGGGGACACTTGCGCATATGATGGTCAGCTTGCTGCCCGAGTATCTGGCGTTCTATAAAGAGAGTTTTCATCCATCAGAGATTGATCACACACCGCTTTTGGCGCGTTGGCGCGAGGAGTTGGTGAAAAAGGAGTGGGTGGAGGTTTAAAAAAATGGGGAAAAATATTTTCCCCGTTTTTTTATGGCGAATTGATGCTTTTAGGCTACGGTGCGTAGGGTGAGGCTAGGTGGTTGCTTGACCTGAATCGCTTCAGGGGACTTCAGCCAGCACGGATGAGAAACACTCTTCATGGTGACACGCAGTACAGAGAAGAATGCAGCATTGGCCGACCACAGTTGACTTGGCATGGGCAGACGGCCATTTGTCCAACGTTGACTCGATCCATCTGTGGTGACCTCAGGGATGTGGAAACCTGAGCTAAAGCAAGGATCATCGACTGCGACGTCTTGACTGCCTTTCATGCCATGAATATGGAAGGATTTGACATACAGCCCTAGTTGGCGACGATCACCTTGGTTAGTGGCTGACCACTCAGCAGGGACAAAGGTATTGGACATCAGTACCACATCCGTCGCATTTGCAGGGATCAAAAACTGGGCAACATGGCCATCAATCTCAGGATTGACGCGCTCGCCATTGATCATGAGATGGATATCCAAGTCTTCGCTTCTAACCCAGCCCAATTTCTCGGCACGTGTGCGCAATTGGGTGCGCACCGCCTCAAGAATCGCGCCACCTTGAATAACAGGGCGACCATAATCCCGACTCAACACACCATATTTGAGATCAGGATTACTGCTGTCCGATTTGTTTTTAAACCATGCACGATTGCCAGAGTCATAATAACTCTCTGCATCCAAACCATTGGCGATCAAAGTATCATGATTTTCGAGTTCGACATGCCAATAAGTCACTTGATCAACTTCCATTTGCGCAATGGTCGCGCCATTGGTCAAATGACCGACGGGGATGAAGATGTCATCAATTACATTGAGACCCACCGAGTGTCCTGGTGATAACCAGAGATCGCTATATGGCTGATCAGGACCAAAAGCACCCGCTTGTACTTTGATCGGCCATGCGTCTTCATAGCGCTGCTCATTGCTAAGATCAAATTTCAAGGTACGATTGCCCAGCCAGACTATCGGTTGTTGCTCACCAGATGCGGTGATGACGATATCACCCACCCGCAGGGTTTCAACAGGCACATCTCCGCGTACAGTCCGGATCAGAGAGCCTGATACGAAGCACACTGGCACGGTGGTATAAACGCTGTTGCCACTGACGATGAGATTGCTTGAGTCATAATTACCGGTCAGATTGATGGTGTAAGTCGAACCGTTTGAGGCATTAAACGTAATCGTGTTCGTGCCGACGGAGACTGAATTTACACCACCGCTATAGGAGATGAATTGACCCGCATGGAAGTTTTGAATGGTGCCGCCAAACTGCTGCGTGAACACAAAGGAATCGTTGATGCTGTCACCCATATCGATGGTTTGGGTGGATACGCCCGTGCCCTGCCAGAGATAGGTGCCGCCGTTGGTGAGTTGTACATTCCCCGTTGCCGAAGTCACATACTGACCTGCGGTCAAACTGCCGCCGTCAACGATCAATGAGCCTTGGCTTGAATCGATAAAATTGGGAACCATGTTGAGATGGGCAGCACCCACGGTCAGACTGCCTTGAACAGTCAATGATGCTGCTGGTGAGTTCATGGTCAAGCTTGCAATTTTGACCAATCCTGATGATGTAGTCAGCGTTGCGGCGGGACCACTGCTAAACACCACGCCATCTAAAGTACTGGGCAACGTGCCAGTAGACCAGTTTGCACTATTCCCCCAAGTCCCATCCCCACCCGATCCTGTCCACGTTTGTGTTGTTGGCATTACTCATCCCCTAATAAAAGTATATTACATTGTTGATGTGCAAGAAAAAAATCTGGCACGTTGTTAAAATACGGTTTTTAAAATTCAATCTTCGACACTTATTTTTCTAAATAATGAACATTCATTTTTTAAATCGCGCGCAGCAGATCCTTCGCTCGTTATGCGCCCCGCTTGTTGTACTCTTGTATCAAATTAGATGATTTTTTGCTAGTGATTTGTTCTACACTTTTGGCCTTTCAGATGAACAAAATGATATTTACCTGTAGTTGCATCCTTTTGTATTCACGCAGTATATTAGAAAGCCGCTTTGCACAATCATTCAAAAATTGACATCAATTCTTACATATCTGCACAAGCTTGACGATGTGTGAGGCTATAGGACACAGCCAAATCCTCTTGAATGACTTAAACTCAAGAAAGTGAATGCAAAAAATCAAAAAATAGGATGCTGGGGCTTGAGTTCAGGCTGTTTTGAACATGCACGGATATAGACAGAAATATTGGTCATGCGGGATGGCGACAGGGTTAAAGCAGGTGGTTTCTGGCAATACGATCCAGTGATGATCATGATGCGCGATTAAAATGAGTCCTAAAAAAGATCTCTACACTAAGCGACCCGTATAGAGACCTTTAGACAAGGGCATGGATAAATCATGCCTGCTACAAGGACGACTCTTAAATCAAATGACAACGAAATCGCAGCGTCATCGGATGATGCTTGCTATAGCGATAATGGATTGGGCTACACGAGTTTTCATGGCTGGACTTGACCCCATGCACACACCACATTTCATGATATTCATAACGACATTCCTTTTTTAAATAAACTTCCCTGATTATTCTTTATCGACTTTCAATCGATTCTTTTACTATTCCGTAATCGTTTTCGATGCGCCCTAGAAACCCTCTCTACACAGCCGAATCTAGAGCATCTTTTACCTAGACGCAATGTACGTTCATCGACTCAATAAAATATACAGACCTGTCTGTATATAAGTCAATATAAACAATCACTTTTTCTGATAAAAAAATAATGTTTTTTTTGAAAATTTGCTGGAGTAGTCATTTTTTTGAGGAAATTTCGACGTTTTAGCTTACAAGAATTTTTTTCATCCGAAAAAAACAACCATTCAGTCAATTCATGTTGGTAAGTTGTTGCTTTTATGTTTAAATCCGTGGGTCCTGCCACTTACCCTAGCGAGCAGGAATTCGCCTACGACCCAAAACGTAGGCTTTTTTTCGTCTGGAAAAAGATACCACTCGGTCAAATTTAAATTCCAAACACCCTGCGATGTGCTTATATTCCCTTGTCTTGTTTTTTTGACATTTAAACAAGATCTCTCTTGATGCCCGCAGATACCCCAACTGCGGGCTTTTTTTATGGAAAACTTGCGCAAATGCCATACGGTCAGCGAATGCAAAAGCATTGCGTCAGACTCTGACAATTTTTGACCATTTGCTTCCACAAACTCTACACACAAAATTAATTAAAAATAAATTATTTATATAAAACAACAAATTAATAAATTAATATTTTTTCCAAAAATTCAAATTTCCCTCACAATTATGATCAACAATACGTAAGCCTAAGCATGATGCTAGAAGGCTATTTTTTGTTATGGTCAAAATTGATCCTTGGGGAGGGATAAGATGACACCTGAAATTCGGAAACTCATCCGTAAACGTTGTGAACTCGATGCCGAGTTGATGTTCTCAACAGCGACACAACACTGGTCAATGCCGTTCCGTCCAAAGAACAAACAGTTCTTTGATCAAGAGACCGGCTTAACTGAAAACATTGGTTTGGCGGTGGAAATGTACCGTCCGGTCAATGAGGAACAACGCGAGCTTAAACATAAAATCATTGAGATTGATAAACAGCTCGAAGCGCTTACTGACGGACAGCTCTGTCATAGTTAATGGCAAGACAGCATGATCAGGAGGTTCGCACTTCCTGATCAGGCTGTTAATATGAGGCTGCTTAAAAGCTGGTCTCGTATACCCTCATGTACCCCACATTTACTTCTGCTAATTTTCAAATCCTGTGTGATGAACTCGCCGTCCGTGATGCTGACTTAGGGCACATCATCCACACCCACGGCTATCCCCCGATGTGGACACGCAACAACAGCTTTGAAACGCTCGTGCATATCATCCTTGAACAACAAGTGTCGCTCGCCTCTGCCCTTGCAGCACTTAATCAATTACGCGCACGAATTGGTATCGTAACGCCTGAACGGGTTCTTACATTAAGTGATGAAGAATTAAAAGCCTGTTATTTTAGTCGGCAGAAGACCGCCTATGTCCGGGGACTGGCAGAAGCGCTGATGACCAAGCAGTTAGATTTGATCGCGCTGGAGACGCTGCCGAATGATGAAGTCCGCCGGATCTTGTGTGGACTCAAAGGGATTGGCGACTGGACGGCGGATGTTTATCTCATGTTTGTCTTAAGGCGTACGGACCTGTTTCCGCTGGGCGATCTGGCTGCGGTAAACGCACTCAAGACGATCAAGGGACTGCCCAAGGTGACGCCACGTGAGACGTTGCTCACGATCACCCAAGACTGGCAGCCCAGTCGCACCATCGCAGCAATGATCTTATGGCATTATTATTTGAGTGTGCGAAAGAAAGCTTAAAAGAACATTGATCTTCCACTGATTTACTCATCCATTAAAGTTCTAACCATATGGTCTGTAATTTGCTTATGATTGAGCATCGTTTGTATGTTTAATACATACAGCCCAATAGAGAGTAGCGCTTTCATGCTGAAAAAAGTGATCATCTCGGTACTACTGTTGTGCGTGGTGATGGCTTATCAATATTGGCCGAGCACACCGCTTAGCCAGCCCCAAACATCAGCGCCTCTGCCTGTGATGCAAGCACCAACTCCAAAACCACCGTCTTCAGTGCAAACCAATATCGCGCCAGCGCCATTTGTACATAACCTGAATCATGAACTTGCCCTTGAACAAGCTTATCAGAGCAGCCACGACTTACATGGTTTCTATCTCAAATATCACAATAGCACCAATCCTGATGAGCAACTTTTTGCATTGAGGGCTGCTGAGCTCTGCGCTCAGTTTATTGCCTCACCCGAAGACAGTTTAACGTTGCAGATCCAAAGTCTGCCGAATCGTAATCGTAGTCCAGAAGCCCAACTGGCTATTCAGACTCTATTTGCGCGCTGTTCGGCTTTTAGTCATGAATTTACCACTGCCAAGGCATTTCGGGATGAAGTAGCGCGATTAAGCAATGAAGTGATACAGGGTGAAAGCTATTTCGGAACTGAAATGAGAGTCGCCATACAACAGGCAACTGGAGAAGGATCAAAAAACCAAATAAAACCTTTGATCCGAGCCGTACTGCTGTCTAAGGAACCAGAAGCTATTAACGGTATTTCTTCTTTTATGCTACCCATTTGGAAAACTGCTGCGCAGAATGACACTGACTCACCATCCTCACCCGCACGGGTCAACGCTTTAGCATTGATGTTAGCAACCTGTGAATTAGGGCGTGATTGTTCAAAAGATGCAAACGACTCGATTCAACACTGCACTTGCTCAAATGAGTGTCAAGGTTTGGTAGAAGCATCTATTGCAGATATCCCGCTTGATCTACGGCAAGTGGTGCTGAGTAAAAAAAGCGAATATGTACGGGCGATTCAACAAGGAAATCTTCAGATACTGGGGTTGGATTAGCTGATAAACGTTAAGCACTGCCCTCCTACACTGATTTACTCATCCATTAAAATTCTAACCATTTGGTCTGTAAATTGCTTATGATTGAGTATCGTTTCACGTTCGATGCCTCCCTCTCGGAAGAAACAGCATGTCGATTCCTGAATACTGGTATATCGGTCTAATCATCGCACTCCTGATCACTGCCGTGCTGTCGATCGAGGGCTACCATAAAAGCAGTTTTACTTTAATTGTGCTGTGTTTTCTGATGGCGTTGGGCGTGGTTATGGGATTCATTCGGGTGGAATGAGTTTAGAGGTCAGTTAAGCATGAATTTTAGATATTATTTTCGTTGCATCATCCTAGCACCCGTAATTGCATATTTTCTTCAATTGGCATTCCACAAAACAGGAAGCCTTACATCTTTTATCCTCAGTTGGGTGCTCTTTGCCGTGGTTTTATTTTTGGCGATGTATGCGTTTGCACATCATGACAAAATTGAAAAGAATTAAAGAAGTGGTAGGGAAACTCTTAGATATTATTCTGAGGATGAGTGGTGACAACCTTTCTCTTAAAATCACACCTCTATTCCCCCCTTGAAAATCACCAAAAACATCGCACATTAATAGATAGGTTAAGTACTCAGGCTCATGGTTTGAGGCACATCAAACCTGCGTGAGTATGGAACCTAAGCCCTCAATTTTGCTATAGAGGAGTGTGGGTCATGAATACTCATCTCACCAAATCCAATGGGATTTTTGATGATTTCTTTCGCGGGTTTTCCCCTGCATTTTATGTCAAACCCCTGCATGGCGATGGTCTGCCAGAGGCTGGTCAGTTTAAGGTTGATGTGAAAGAAACCAATAAAAAATATGAAATACACGCGGAGATTCCTGGCGTTAGCAAGGAGAACATTGATATTGCGATTGATCGCAATCTGGTGACGATCCAAGCGGAGATAGCACAGCATGATGAAGATCGTCAGGAAGGAAAATTGCTAAAAAGTGAACGCTACTACGGCTCTGTGTCGCGGAGTTTTACACTGCCCACAGATGTCGATGCGGATCATGCGAAGGCGTCTTATGAGCAAGGGGTACTGGTGCTGACGTTACCTAAGAAAGAAGGCAGCACTCATAAGCATCTGACGGTTGAGTAACGTGTATCAATCCGCGTGATTTCTTTATAACCCCTATTCAATATTTGGGATAGCTAGGCGCTCATTTATTGAACTAGAATGACTTATCCTGTTCCCCCACCCTAGCAGAGAACAGGAATTTTCCGCCATGTCCCCAAGACATGGCTTTTTTTATGGCTGGAAGTCAGGTGGCTTTGAGAAATGACCTCTATGCCTCTTCAGCAAATTTCACTTTTAAGCGGTCGTATTCGGTTAAATACGCTTGGGCAAAATCGGTTTTTTGTTTGTCAGTGAGTAGCTTGCCTGAGAACTGAAAAAAGCCATGTTCTTCTTCCCCCAAGTGATGTTCGATTTCATCCGCCAGTGCTTTGGCATGCGCCAGCCAGCCGGTGTTGCTATAGTCGGTTTCTTCAAGCTTTTCGACCAACTCATCGAGTTCATGATGCTCTGCGATAGCATGACGGGAGATGTTGATGCCTGAGTCTTGAACCAGTAAGGGAATGAGGAAGTGTCTTTCTTCGGCGGCGGCATGCGCGGCTAATTCAATTTTTAGACTGGTGAATAGTTCATCACGCTCGGTACTGTCGCCTTGGGTTTTCAGTAATTTGGCATAAAGGTCACGTTGAATTTCGTGGCTCTGACGCAGTGCTTCGTAAATGGTCAATGACATAACGATTCGCCTTGATCTGAAAGGGATTGAATGGAATGTTTTTTAAACATCGATTCAGAGATACCAGCCCAGCTAACCTAAGTCAATGAAAGGAATAAATCCTTACGCTTTGGAAAGTAAAGGGGGTGAAGGATGTACAGGATGTTACGGAAGTGAGAGATGACCATCACAAACCGTGATGGTC
The DNA here is from genome assembly GCF_003351745.1 of Aquirhabdus parva. NCBI lineage: Bacteria > Pseudomonadati > Pseudomonadota > Gammaproteobacteria > Moraxellales > Moraxellaceae > Aquirhabdus > Aquirhabdus parva. Next base: position 3,082,724 of record NZ_CP031222.1, read on the forward strand.
GATGTTAAAAAAACGACCTCATTTTTGAGGTCGTTAACTTTAGATATGATTCAAGGATTCAACAAAAAATATAAATTCTTAATATCAGGCTCCTAAAGTATGTGCTTGCCAATTAAAATACAAATCACCTGATGCAACTGTATTTGCAATTACTTTAAAGCTAGTTGCATTAAGAGTTGATGGGTCAATCCAGATATTACCAAGACCTGCCGCAGTTGGATTGCCACTGATATCAATTGATAACTCTTCTATCTTTGGAGTCACATTCAAATTGTGATTAACAATCACGAAGCTACTACCTGCAGAAAGTTTGCCTGAACCCTTGTTAACGGTGTTGAAACCGGCACAGGTAATGACTTTTAGCCCAGACGGTAAAGAAGACGGCAAGTTCATCCCACCAATTAAGTTCGGGGTCACATGCGATCCTAAAATCGAACATAATCCTGAGTAGCCAGAATCAATGGAAATGCCATAGTTTTGACGGTTTGTAAATTCTAATCCAGCATTTGCATAAAAACCGCCAGTGATATTTACGTTTCCGAAAGCATTACTAACTTGCAATCCGCCGACGGATGCTGTTTGACTGACATTGTTGCATAACACTTGAGTGCCTGACAAAGTGACCGCATCACCCTTTTGCAATTTAATGCCATTGTTCCAGTTGTTCATAAATGAGCCGCCGTTGATTTTTACAACCGAAACTCGACCACCGGATACACCTTCATCGACATACAGGCCATGGTACTGAGTTGTGCCATTGCCACAAGACGATCCCCAACAGTCAGTCATCAAAACCTCAGCGGTGGTGCCTCCATTGGTGCCAATTGCCCACCCATGATTTGCGCAAGTATCACAAAGAACGTTCGTAAAAAAACCAGATACATAAAAGCCTGTTGGCGGATACATCTCTAAACCGTGCTTTTGAGCCCCCATAATGTCAACTTTCGACATGTATATACCTGTTACCCGCAGCAATAAAACACCATCATTAGTGGTATTTGCAATGCTTCCCGAATCAATCCATAAATCTTGAACATTCGTGCTTGGACCAACCAAGACCCCAATATACCCTCCATTAATTTCAAAATTATCAAGGAAATATAAGTATTGCTGTGCCCCGCCATCAAACACAATGCCGTTATAGACATTATCGATACGAATGTCGGATATTCTGACATCATGACAGTTCGATACCGATATCGCAGCCCCACCAGTTTTGGCAACTTTTGATGTTATTGACAGACTACGAATAACATTATTATTACTGAGTGCCGAAACCGTAATAATATCCTGGGTTGCATTACCCGATGTGAGAGTTGTAGCACCTTTCCCTGATCCAATCAGGTTAAGATTGCTTTTATTGACATTGATTGTACTATTCAATAAATAGATGCCTGGCGGGAAGCTTAAATCTCCTGTATTTGCACCAATAGCAGTATTAATTGCAGTAGAAACATCAATTGATGCTGAGCCTGCTTGAACATCAGCAATTTGAGCTGCTGACATGTAATCAAAAACGCTTGTAGCCATGATATAACTCCAATGATTTTATATAGATAAATACAGTTATGAATCAACGCATATCCGCTAAAATGGATAGTGACTGGAACAATTGCTATGCATTAAGAATGATCTCGACTCCTCCTCTTCAGTTATTGTCATGTTTCATACCTTGCTAAATTACTCAACAACCCTTAAACATAACCGCCTCTCCTCCTCCCTCCGCGTGACCAACCCTTGCACCACCTTGCCCCCCGCTTTGTTATACAGCGCTATCCGATTGCAGCCTTCCGTATAGTTGCGCTGGTTGAGCTGGGTCACGATGCTGCTTTTGCAAAATGCAGTAGTACCGATGTTGTAGGCGATATCTGTAAAGGCGTTGTATTGGTTCTGGTTTAGGGGCACCTTGACGCACGACAGCACACCCCGACCTGCGATCAGGACGCGCTCTTGAATCAGGGCATCGCACTCGGCGCGGGTGTAGGTTTTACCTGCAATGACGCCAGCGCCGGTAATGCCTTCACATACCGTCAGCACCCCTGCGATATCACGATACGGTTTGTAGCGTGTGCCTTCGTGCCCTGCGATCAGAGCAATCAGAGACGCACCAGCCAGCACGAGGCTGGCACCGATGGTTTTGGGACTTTGGACGAGCGCTTTAAGCGGCGCTTTAGCAGGTGTTTTGACGGTACTCATTGATTGACTCCGCTCTTTTTCCTCACCCACGCTTCGATCACGCTTGCCCCTGCAATCCCCAAGGCACTGCCGATACCGACCAAAGCCAGTGGTGAGATGTCGGGGATTTGCATGACGATTGCACCCGCAACCAGCGATGAGCCGGAGCCGAGTAAGGTGCGACCGATGAGCAGACGCAGCGTGAGAATTTCATTGCTGGCGAGCACTTTGCCAAGGCCAATCAAGGCGCCAATCACGATGAGCATGAGGCCGTTTTTTTCGTAGTCTTGCATGGGGTTCTCCTTTGAGTATCGGGATAAAAATCAGGCATAAAAAAAGCCCTCTGGCGAGAGCTTTGGGATGTGTTTTGGGATATGTGATTTAAGATCCCTCAGCCACATCCGCACTCGTCACTACAGGCACACTCAATCGATTCACTTGCTCCTGTAGCAAGGTCGCTAATGCCTGCGCGGCATCCAGTTGGTTTTGCAGGTTGGTGAGTGTGGATTTCAGTTGGGTGTTCTCCCCCAAGGCGGCAACTGTTGCAGCACCCAAGGCTTGGCTTAAGTCCACGCTGGATAAGGCGACGGGATCGAGGATGTTTTCCGCAATCACGGTGCCATCTTTGGTCAGTACGTAGATCTGCTGGTGATGGGCGGTGATGGTGCCGTCGGCGTGATGCCGGATCAGGGTTTCGTAAGGTCGGGTTTGCTCTAAAATCGCCATAAAAGACTCCTTAAGCCACGGTGGTGGTTGTATTTAAGATTTGCCAGTTGGTGCCATTGGAGCGGCACGTTTTAGCACCGCCAGTCGCATCGGTGACGTCGATCAGATAGCCGTTGAAAGCAGCTGCACTGGGTAAGGTAGACAGGGTGTATTTGCCCAGACTGGTCGGAGACAAAAAGGATGCACTTCCACTGACCCGCAATTTATCGCCACCACTTGCGCTAGAAGTCCCCATCAAGACTTGCCCCATGGTGGGCAGGAGTTGTAAGGCGGTGACATTGATCCCCGTACCTCGGACTGCGCGCATGATTTCCGTGGTTCCGTTGGCCCAATTGTCTGAGGCTGTTCGCATAATGAATGACCCAGAGGGTGCCAATAGAAAGTCAACGTTCTTTTCATCCACCGCCGCGCCTTTCTTAACGAAGGTCAACTGCGCTTGTCCAGTCGTCGCATTGGAGATCAAGGCACCACCATTGGTAGTACCGTCAATATCGGTGCTACCAACAGAGGTCAATCCTTGCGAGAAGTAACCGCGTCCGACGACGCCGAATTTATCGGCTGAGGGAACCGTATTCGCCCCAACTACGACTTGACCACTGATCGGTAGAAGTTGCAGCATCGACCAGCTAATGCCCGATGATCGTTCCGCACGTAAGATACTATGTGCTGAACTACCAGCGTCGTTCAGACTGCGGATGTCGAAGGCCGCAGTTCCCAAATGGCGAATCTGAATCTTACCTTCATCAACGTTTGCACCTATACGCCGCATTAAGAAATTGGTTTCTACAGCGGTGCCGGATTTAATAGTCAGAGCCCCTGTTGTTCCTGAATCTATAGTGACGCCTCCCGTGGTGGTGATTGCGCCGCCTGTGATGTTTACAGTGCTGGCATTTTGCGTTGCCATGCTGCCGAGGGCAGCCAGTCCACTCGATACTGCGGACACAGAACTGGTGGTGATACTAAGACCTGATGAGATACTAGATACAGCACTGTTGGTGTTATTGATCGCAAGACCAAATGAGTCATAAGCCATGCTGAGTGAACTGCTGATGGCGGAGACAGAACTGGTCGTGACACTCAAACCACTGCTGATCGCAACGCCTGCTGCATTGGTATTGCTCAACGAGACCGTCACTTGGGCAATGGTACTGCTCAGACCACTACTGACTGCTGAAATGGCACTCGTGCTATTGCTGAGGCCAGTGGAGACGCTACTGAGTCCACTCGATACCGACGAGACACCGCTGATGGTCATACTGAGGCCACTACTCAAGGCAGACACCGCACTGTTGACGCTACTCAAGCCACTGGATACGCTGCTGAGCCCACTACTGACCGCCGAGACGGAAGAACGTGCGGTGCTGAGACCACTGGATACGGCGGAGACTGCTGATGTGGTATTGCTGAGGCTGGTTGAGATATTGCTTAAGCCTGCCGAGAGAGTAGATACGGCTGTGTTGGTGGTGGTCAGTCCACTGGAGATGGCAGAGACTGAACTGCGAATGGTACTGAACCCACTGCTCAGGGCAGACAGGATACTTGTGGTGTTGCTCACGGTGGATGCCACTATAGAGAGGCCACTGCTGATGGTTGAAACGCTACTGCTGGCGATACTGAGTCCGCTTGAAATGGCAGACATGCGACTCAGCACCAGCGTGTCAACAAGGCTTGAGGGATCGAGAACCACCACGGCACCGGCAACCAGATCAATCACGGTGCCGCTTTGGGTCTGTAAGGCAATGACGGTTTCACTTATCTGCAATTCGATGTTGGACATAGCGCCTCCAAAACGCGAAAGGTTGCACGGGCGGGCGGGTTCACCACCCCGCTTATCTGGATGCTCAAGGTCAGCACAGCTTGCTCATGCCAGTGCTGGGTGTCGGTGCTGCTGATGGTGAACTGACCGACGTTGTTGACTTGGTCGGGATTGACGGTGAGGGTGAGCGGTGTGGTGCCATGCCGACTACAGACGCTGGCAGTTAAGTGCACATCGCTGGTAATCGGTGCGGCATTGCCTTGCGGTTTATAGGTGCCGGTATAGATAAAGGGATCACCACGGTAGATCGGGGGAAGCATACTCATGGACGTACTCACATAAAAAAAAGCCCCGAAAATCGGGGCTTGGTTTTGGGTTTAATTGGATGATGGAAACGACTCGTGTTTAGCGTGCACGAGCCTTTTAATAATATGTGGTGAATTAAAAGATTTGCGAAAGAAGGAATATAGCAAGCTTAATCATTAACCATGCCAGTGAAATCATGCATGCAAAAGCGCTTAAAAGCATGATAGCCATAACAAGATACATCATGACATGGATGGCTTTTTCTCCAAAACGTCCACTCGCTTCAATCCTCTGTACGATTCGGGCCAAGAAATTTTCTTTATTCTGAGATGCGTACCACTCGTAGATTGCTTCTCTTTTCAGAGGGTCAGTTTCAGTACAGGAACGAATTTCCCAATCGATCGCTGCTGCAACCTCTTCTTTATTGCGCGACTTAAACAGATCGGCGATCTTTTGAAAAAATTCGTGATCCTCTTCCGAGTATTGGTAGGCGATTTTGACGACTGTACGCTTAGATTCTTTAAGGGTAAAGAGCGCCTTTCTGAATAAGCGATCATCATTAATCACAGTGGAGTGGTAAGGGTCAAGCGGATATGATTTAGCTTGAAAATATAGGAAAAGTTGATTCTGGTAGCCGTAATACGCAATCAGCTCATCTTGCTCATCGACCTCCGTGATAATGCCATTACCATTGATCGGGTAAGGTCTCTCCTCAACCATGGTATAAAGACCCGTTTGAGGAGATATCCTCACCCAAGTATGTTGAGACCTGAACGTTAGATATTCTTCAATTTGCTGCCAAACACCTATCGTCACAAACTTATCGTTCATCGTCCTCGGTTTCCTGAGCATTGACAAATCCGCCTAGACCTAAGGATAGTGGAGTCAGCGATTCACTTGTTAACCTTTCTTATAAACTCGATATCCACAATGTCGACACTCAATATAGCTCTTATTGAAATTATTTATTTTGAGCTTACGCCATCCACA